>NZ_JOAX01000012.1 GCF_000720485.1 Streptomyces ochraceiscleroticus
TACTGCAGGGGGGACCCTGTGGGAGAGTAGGACGCCGCCGAACAATTCTTCAGCTCCGGTCCCTGAACCTTCTGGTTCAGGGACCGGAGCTTTTTTGTTCGACGATTGCAGTGCAGCGTGTCACCTGCCGTTCACGTTCGGCCGCCAGCATCCGGAGGCATGGGGACAAGTGGAACGCTTGAGTCGGCCGGTATCGGCATCGGCGACGAGGTCGTGGTGCCGGCGTTCGGCAACGCCGAGGTCACCGAGGCCGTCGTGCGCGCCGGAGCCGCACCGGTCTTCGCCGACATCGACCCGGACACCTACTGCATCGACCCGGCCGCCGTGGCCGACGTACTGACCTCCAGGACCGCCGCCGTCATCGCCGTGCACCGCTTCGGACAGCAGGCCGACATGGCCAGGCTGCAGGAGCTGGGAGCGCGGCACGGGCTGCTGGTGCACGGCGCCGAGGAGCCCGGCGCGGCCCCCGGCGGCGCCGAGCAGCGACGGGCGTACGCGACCTACTACGACGGTCGCCTGCGTGGTGTCATGACGCCCACGGAGCGGGCGCCGCACACGTACGAGCAGTACGTGGTCCGGGTCCCGGGCAACGGCCGGCCGGACCGCGACGCCTTCGCGCGCACCCTGCGGGCCAAGGGCGTGGCCTGCCGGGTGCCCGTGCCGGTGCCGGTGTACCGCATGCCCGCTCACCGGCGGGACCTGCTGCTGCCGCAGACGGAGCGAGCGTGCGACGAGACGCTGGCGCTGCCCGCCGCCGGGTCGCTGACCCGCCGTGAATTGCAGCGCGTCGTGAGCGCGTGCAATGCGCTCGGCGGGCTTCTCCAGCCGGCGTTCTGAGCGGCGCCGGAGTAACCGGAGTAATACGGGTGGGGCGGCTGTCGGGTAATTCCGATTTACCGGGAGTGCGTGGCTGACCTGGTCGGCAGGTGGTTCGAACCACGGCTCGGAGTCAGGTATAGTTATTCCCGTCGACGCGCCCCAATAGCTCAGTCGGCAGAGCGTCTCCATGGTAAGGAGAAGGTCTACGGTTCGATTCCGTATTGGGGCTCTGAAGAAAAAGGCCCCCGCCTGATGGCGGGGGCCTTTTTGCTTTCGGGTGCCATTCGGGCGAATGGCCGGGCCGGGGCCCGGAGCGATGCCCCAGGCCCCCGATGTCTTACGGCGTCATGCTCTCGTGCACCGCCTCCGGCACCCGCATGGCGAGGATGGCCATGTCGTCCGAGGCGGGCTCGGCGGCGAAGCGCTCCACGGCACGCAGGATGCGCGCGGCGACCGCGCCGGCGGTGAGGCCCGTACAGGTCGTCAGGACGTCGGCGAGGCCGTCGTCGCCGAGCATCCGGGTGCCCTCGCGGCGCTCCGTGACGCCGTCGGTGACGCAGAGCAGGACGTCGCCGGGGTCGAGGGTCACGGTCTGGGCGTACAGCTCCAGGTCCTCCATGACGCCCAGCAGCGGCTGCGGTTCGGCGGCGGGTTCGACCGTGCCGTCCTGGCGCAGCCGCAGGGGCAGCGGATGGCCCGCGCAGACGACCTTCAGTACGGCACTGCCGTCGCGCTGGGGCCACAGTTCGCCGTAGAGGAGTGTGAGGAAGCGGCTGCGGGCTCCCTCGTCGAGGATCGCGGCGTTGAGGCGTTCGAGGACGGCCGGGCCGCCGAAGCCCTCGCGGGCGAGCAGCCGCAGCGCGTGCCGCGCGAGCCCCGTGACGGCCGCGGCCTCCGGTCCCGTACCGCAGACGTCGCCGATGGCGAAGCCGTACGCGCCGTCGCGGATGGGGAAGAGGTCGTAGAAGTCGCCGCCGACCTCGTTGCCCTCGCCCGCCGCGCGGTAGATGACCTCGACCTCGACGCCGGGGACGTCGGGCAACTCCGGGGGAAGCAGGCTGCGCTGGAGGGACTGGCTGATGGCCGTGCGCTCCGAGTACAGGCGCGCGTTGTCCAGGGCGAGCGCGGCCCTTCGGGAGAGGTCCTCGGCGAGTTCGAGGATCTCCTGGCGGAAGTGCTCCTCGGTGGGCTTGCCGAGGGTGAGCATGCCGATGACGCGGTTACGGGCGACGAGCGGCAGCACGACGGTCTCGCCGCCGACGGCCGAGGCGGTGGCCAGCGTGGCGCCGGGGCCGCTGGACGGCCGCGCGGAGGCGCCCAGTCCGAGGCTGCGCAACGAGGTGCGCAGGGCGGCGTCGTGGGCCGCGTCTCCCGGGGCGCTCCATACGCGGGCCCCGGGGGTGGGCACCGGCTCCGGCGGCGGGACCTTCTGCAGCAGGGTCTTGAGGCCGTCGATGCGGTCCTCGTCCTCGTGCAGCACGAAGGAGAGTTCGGGCTCGGACGTCTGGTCGGCGACGGTGTACACGGCGCACCAGGTGGCGAGCGTGGGGACCGTCATCTGGGCCATGAGAGCCAGCGTCTGATTGCGGTCCAGGGTGCCGGCGAGCAGGTCGGACGCCTCGACCAGGAAGGAGAGCGAGCCGCGGCGGAGCTTTTCGAGCTCGGTGAGGCGGGCGCGTTCGACGGCGAGTGCGATGCGGTCGGCAGCGAACTGGAGGCGCAGCGCTTCTTCGTTCGTATAGCGGCTGGGGGTCTCGGCGGCGACGCCGAGCGAGCCGGTGAGGCGGCCCTCGACCTTGAGCGGGACCGTGACGACCGAGCGCATGCCCGTACCGGAGAGCAGCGGGACGGCGCCCTGTACGGCCGTCAGGTCCTCGTGAACGGCAGGCATGCGGGCCGAGCCGTAGCGGCCGCTGCCGGCCTCCACAGGGACGCGTGCGAAGCGCTGGCGGGCGGAGGGCAGCCCCGTGGAGGCGCGGACCTCCAGCTCGGTCTCGTCGTCGGTGGCCAGGAGGAGGTACGCGGCGTCGCCGTCGAGCATGTCGCGGGCGCGTTCGACCGTGCGCTGCAGGAGGCCGTCGAGGTCGTCGGGGGCGGGGGAGCCGATGAAGACTTCGAACGGGTCGGCGGGGCCGTGGCCCTCGGACTGCTGGGCGGAGGAGTCCGACGGGGTACGCGGCGGGCTCGCGAGGACGGCGCGCTCGTGGTCGCGGACGAGGAGGCAGACCGTGGAGGGCTCGCCATCGGCGTCGCGCACCCGTAGGTGCGAGGCGTACACGGGGACGACGCGGCCGTCGGCACCCCTTATGCCGTAGCTGCCCTCCCAGCGGGAGAGCTGGAGGGCCTCGGCGATGCCGGTGCCCGTACCGGGGGTGTGCGGCCAGGCCGCGAAGTCGGTGAGGGGCTTGCCGATCACCTGTTCGGGCGCATAGGCGAAGAGTTCTTGCGCGTCCTCGTTCCAGGAGCTGATGCAGCCGCCGCGGTCGATCTGGACGACGGCGACGCGGACCCGGTGCTCGGCGACGGGGAGCGCGTCCACGGGGAGCGCGGGGCCGGCGGACCGGGTGCCGGCGGGGCGCTCGGGCAGGTCGAGCTGGAACCAGACGTGCTTCTGGGACGGGGTGTACTCCACGCCCCAGCGGGTGGCCAGGGCGCCGCACAGCAGCAGGCCGCGGCCGCCCTCGCGGTCGGGGTGGGCGAGCGCCTGTCCGGAGCTCTGTACGGGCACCTCGCGCTCCGGATAGCGGTCGCCGACCTCGATGCGGACGCCGGTGTCGGTACGGAGGCAGAGGACATCGGCGGCGGTGCCGGCGTGCACGACGGCATTGGTGACGAGCTCGCTGGTGAGGACGACGGCGTCGTCGATGATGTCGCCGTGGCCCCAGCCCTGGAGGGTGTCGCGCACGAAAGCCCGGGCCGTGGCGACCGAGCGTCCTACCGGCTCGAAGGTGGCAGCGGCCCGCGCGGTGATCACTGGTCTCCTCATGCGTGTGTCGGTGATCTGCTCCCCCATAGTCGCGGCGCCCCTCCGAATGCCCGTCGTGCTCGCGCCACCGCACCGGCCGTGCGGGTGGACAGCCGGAGCCCAGGGTACTTACCTTCGACGCCCGCATGGATGCCGGTCACGTGTGTTTCCCGCCCCGGGCTCGCCACGGACGGTATGCGATGCTGCCGAACTGTTATGGCCTGGTTGGGCCATGGTGAAACACTGGGAAGGCTTCAAGAGAAGGCCCGGGTAGAACGGTCGACCCTGCGGGAGGGACACGGTGGAGTCTGGCGGAGCGGCGCGGGGTGCAAGCACGCGCGCGAAAGGCGGACGCTCCCGCAACAACGGGACGACAGAGGTGGACACGGCGGCGCTGAACCGCCTGCTGTCCGCTCTCGTGTCGATGAGGGACGGGAACTTCCGCAAGCGGTTGACCGTCTCCGGCGACGGGATCATGGCGGAGGTGGCGGCCGTCTTCAACGAGGTCGCCGACCGCAATCTGCACCTCACGGGCGAGCTGGCGCGGGTCCGGAGGGTCGTGGGGCGTGAGGGAAAGCTCACAGAGCGGCTGGAAGTGGGGGCCTGCGAGGGCTCCTGGGCGGCCGCGATCGACGCGTCCAACGCGCTCGTGGACGACCTCGTACGGCCGGTCTCCGAGGTGGGCCGGGTGCTGTCCGCGGTGTCCGAGGGCGACCTCGAACAGCGCATGGACCTGCGGACACGCAGCAACGACGCGACGACGGCGCACCCGCTGCGGGGCGAGTTCCTGAAGGTCGGCCGTACGGTCAACGGCCTGGTGGACCAGCTCTCGGCGTTCACCGACGAGGTGACCAGGGTCGCCAGTGAGGTCGGCACGGAGGGCAAGCTCGGCGGTCAGGCCCGGGTACGCGGAATGTCCGGTTCGTGGAAGGACCTCACGGATTCGGTCAACACGATGGCCTCACGGCTCACCGCTCAGGTACGTGACATTGCTCTCGTCACGACCGCGGTGGCCAAGGGTGACCTCTCCCGGAAGGTCACCGTCCACGTCGCGGGCGAGATGCTCGAGCTGAAGAACACCGTCAATACGATGGTGGACCAGCTCTCGTCCTTCGCCTCCGAGGTCACGAGGGTGGCCAGGGAGGTCGGTACGGAGGGCGAGCTCGGCGGCCAGGCGGGGGTGCCGGGCGTCGCGGGCGTCTGGAAGGACCTGACCGATTCGGTCAACTTGATGGCTGGCAACCTCACGGCCCAGGTGCGCGGGATCGCGCAGGTGACGACGGCGGTCGCCAATGGCGATCTGTCCCAGAAGGTCACGGTGAGCGCGCGCGGCGAGGTCGCGCAGCTGGCCGACACGATCAACACGATGACCGAGACGCTGCGCACGTTCGCGGACGAAGTGACGCGGGTGGCGAACGAGGTCGGCGCCGAGGGCCAGCTCGGCGGCCAGGCGCAGGTGCCGGGCGCGGCCGGTACGTGGAAGGACCTCACCGACTCGGTGAACAACGCGTTCCGCAACCTCACCGGTCAGGTGCGGGACATTGCGCAGGTCACGACGGCGGTGGCCAACGGTGATCTGTCGCAGAAGGTCACGGTCGACGTCTCCGGCGAGATGCTGGAGCTGAAGAACACCGTGAACACGATGGTGGACCAGCTGTCCTCCTTCGGTGCCGAGGTCACGAGGGTGGCCCGGGAAATCGGTGTCGAGGGTGAGCTGGGCGGTCAGGCGCAGGTGCCGGGTGCCGCCGGTACGTGGAAGGACCTCACCGACTCGGTGAACACGGCCTTCCGGAACCTCACCGGCCAGGTCAGGAACATTGCGCAGGTCACGACGGCGGTGGCCAACGGTGATCTGTCGCAGAAGGTCACGGTCGACGTCTCCGGCGAGATGCTCCAGCTGAAGAACACCGTGAACACCATGGTGGATCAGCTCTCCTCGTTCGCGGACCAGGTCACGCGGATGGCCAGGGACGTGGGTACGGAGGGCCGGCTGGGCGGCCAGGCCCAGGTTCCGGGTGTGAGCGGTACGTGGAAGGAACTGACCGACTCCGTCAACTTCATGGCGGGGAACCTGACGTCCCAGGTGCGGCAGATCGCGCAGGTCACGACGGCGGTCGCCCGGGGTGATCTGTCGCAGAAGATCGACGTCGATGCGCGCGGCGAGATCCTGGAGCTGAAGAACACCATCAACACGATGGTCGACCAGCTCTCGGCGTTCGCGGAGCAGGTGACGAGAGTCGCCCGCGAGGTGGGTACGGACGGCCGGCTGGGCGGTCAGGCGCAGGTGCCGGGCGTGGCCGGTGTGTGGCGCGACCTGACCGATTCGGTGAACGGTATGGCGGGCAACCTGACCGCTCAGGTCCGTAACATCGCCCAGGTCGCGACCGCGGTGGCCCGCGGTGACCTCTCCCAGAAGATCGACGTGGACGCCCGCGGCGAGATCCTGGAGCTCAAGAACACCCTGAACACGATGGTGGACCAGCTCTCCTCCTTCGCCGAGCAGGTGACCCGGGTGGCCCGCGAGGTGGGTACCGAGGGCATCCTGGGCGGCCAGGCCGAGGTGCAGGGCGTCAGCGGTACCTGGAAGGACCTCACGCAGTCCGTCAACTTCATGGCGAACAACCTGACTTCGCAGGTGCGCAACATCGCCGAGGTGACGACCGCGGTGGCCCGCGGTGATCTGTCCAAGAAGATCACCGTCGACGCCAAGGGCGAGATCCTCGAACTGGTGACGACCGTGAACACGATGGTCGACCAGCTCTCCTCGTTCGCCGAGCAGGTGACGCGGGTGGCCCGTGAGGTGGGTACGGAGGGCCAACTGGGCGGCCAGGCCCGGGTGCCGGGCGTGACCGGCATCTGGAAGGACCTCAGCGACAACGTGAACCTGATGGCCAACAACCTGACCATCCAGGTGCGGAACATCTCCCAGGTCTCCGCGGCAGTGGCCAACGGTGACCTGACCAAGAAGGTCACGGTCGAGGCGCGCGGCGAGGTCGCGACGCTGGCCGACACGGTGAACACGATGGTGACGACCCTGTCGTCGTTCGCCGACGAGGTGACGCGAGTCGCCCGCGAGGTGGGCACCGACGGGATCCTGGGCGGTCAGGCACGGGTGCCGGGTGTCGCCGGTACGTGGAAGGACCTCACGGAGTCGGTGAACTCCATGGCGTCCAACCTGACCGGACAGGTGCGGAACATCGCCATGGTCACGACGGCCATCGCGAAGGGTGATCTGACCAAGAAGATCGACATCGACGCCCGGGGCGAGATCCTGGAGCTGAAGACGACGATCAACACGATGGTCGACCAGCTCTCCTCCTTCGCCGAGCAGGTCACCCGGGTGGCCCGCGAGGTGGGTACGGAAGGCCAGCTGGGCGGCCAGGCGCAGGTGCGCGGCGTGGCCGGTACCTGGAAGGACCTGACCGAATCGGTGAACGAAATGGCGGGGAACCTCACCCGTCAGGTGCGCGCGATCGCCGCCGTCGCCGCGGCGGTGACCCTCGGCGACCACAACGTCCGCATCGACGTGGACGCGGCCGGCGAGATCCTGGAGCTCCAGGACAACGTCAACACGATGATCGCCACGCTCCGCGAGACCACGCTCGCCAACGAGGAGCAGGACTGGCTGAAGGGCAACCTCGCCCGGATCTCCGGCCTGATGCAGGGCCGCCGCGACCTGAAGGACGTCGCGAAGCTGATCATGAGTGAGCTGTCGCCCGCGGTCTCCGCGCAGCACGGTGCGTTCTTCCTCGCGACGTCGGCCGACGACAACCAGGAGATCGGCGCGGACGGCGGCGAGGCGGGCGAGTACGAACTGCGCCTGACGGGCTCGTACGGCTATTCGATGGGTGCAATGCCCTCCACGTTCCGGCCCGGTGAGACGCTCATCGGCACCGCGGCGGAGGAGAAGCGCACCATCCTGGTGGAGAACGTGCCGGCGGGATACCTGAAGATCTCCTCCGGACTGGGCGAGGCGCCCCCGGCCAACGTGATCGTGCTGCCCGTGCTCTTCGAGGACAAGGTGCTGGGCGTCATCGAGCTGGCGTCGTTCCAGCCGTTCACGCAGATCCAGAAGGACTTCCTCAGCCAGATCGCGGAAATGATCGCGACCAGCGTCAACACGATCTCGGTCAACACCAAGACGGAGATCCTGCTGAGCCAGTCCCAGGAGCTGACCGAGCAGCTCAAGGAGCGCTCGGCGGAGCTGGAGAGCCGGCAGCGCGCGCTGGAGCTGTCCAACTCCGAGCTGGAGGAGAAGGCGGAGCAGCTGCGCAAGCAGAACCGCGACATCGAGGTGAAGAACACCGAGATCGAGGAGGCGCGGCAGGTCTTGGAGGAGCGCGCCGAGCAGCTCGCGGTCTCGATGCGGTACAAGAGCGAGTTCCTCGCGAACATGTCGCACGAGCTGCGGACACCGCTCAACTCCCTGCTCATTCTCGCCAAGTTGCTGGCCGACAACGCCGAGGGCAATCTCTCGCCGAAGCAGGTGGAGTTCGCCGAAACGATCCACGGCGCGGGTTCGGACCTGCTCCAGCTCATCAACGACATCCTGGACCTGTCGAAGGTCGAGGCGGGCAAGATGGACGTCAGCCCGACCCGGATCGCGCTGGTGCAGCTCGTCGACTACGTCGAGGCGACGTTCCGGCCGCTGACCGCGGAGAAGGGCCTGGACTTCTCGGTACGGGTCTCCCCGGAGCTGCCCGCGACGCTGCACACCGATGAACAGCGCCTCCTTCAGGTGCTGCGCAACCTGCTCTCCAATGCGGTGAAGTTCACCGACTCCGGAGCGGTGGAGCTGGTCATCAGGCCGGCCGGCGCGGACGTCCCCCTCGCCATCCGGGAGCAGCTCCTGGAGCACGGCGCGCTGCGCGACGCGGACGCCGACATGATCGCCTTCTCGGTGACGGACACCGGTATCGGCATCGCGTCCAGCAAGATGCGGGTGATCTTCGAGGCGTTCAAGCAGGCGGACGGCACGACGAGCCGAAAGTACGGCGGTACGGGCCTGGGCCTGTCCATCAGCCGCGAGATCGCGCGGCTCCTGGGCGGTGAGATCCACGCGGCCAGTGAGCCGGGCCGCGGCTCGACCTTCACGCTGTACCTCCCGTACAACCCGGGCGGGCTGCCGCCGCAGGGCTACCCGCAGCTCGTCGCGGGCGGCTTCGCGATGGACGCGGAGGCGCACGACGCGGAGATCGCCGAGCAGGAGGCGGCGGCGCACCGCGCGGCGGAGGAGGAGCAGATCACTCCGGATGCCGCGGTCTCGGGCCTCAACCGCCGCCGCAGGCGCGGCATTTCGGGTGCGGCGCCGCGGCCCGCACTGCCCGGCGGGCCGACCGTCGCGCAGCCGCCGCAGTCCGCGGACGAGCCGTGGCTGGGCAGCGGACAGGACCTGGTGGCGCCGTCCTCCGAGAGCGGTGGTTTCCAGGGCGAGAAGGTGCTGATCGTCGACGACGACATCCGCAACGTCTTCGCGCTCACCAGCGTCCTGGAGCAGCACGGTCTGTCGGTGCTGTACGCGGAGAACGGCCGTGAGGGCATCGAGGTGCTGGAGCAGCACGATGATGTGACAGTGGTGCTGATGGACATCATGATGCCGGAGATGGACGGTTACGCCACGACCGCGGCGATCCGCCGGATGCCGCAGTTCGCCGGCCTGCCGATCATCGCCCTGACCGCCAAGGCCATGAAGGGCGACCGGGAGAAGAGCATCGAGTCCGGGGCTTCCGACTACGTGACGAAGCCGGTGGACACCGACCATCTGCTCTCGGTGATGCAGCAATGGATGCGCGCGGAGTGACGGGGCGTGCGCGGAGAGGCCGGTCCCCGGCCCATATGCTGACTCGCTGTGGTCGTGCACGTGTGGGAGCACGGTATTCGGGGAACCTTCTGGTCTCCCGCTGCGTTTCTGCTACGTGCACGGTGACATAGCGGTGACAGGGTGTGGCGACAGGCGGGGTGCGGCTACCATGACCGGCACAAGTACGGGCGGCATGACGGAGCCGTCCCCTGGGGCGGCGTCCGGTGGAGTGCCGGGGCGAGGAGGACGGGCCATGGTGCAGAAGGCCAAGATCCTCCTGGTCGATGACCGGCCGGAGAATCTGCTGGCGCTGGAGGCGATCCTCTCCGCGCTCGATCAGACGCTGGTGCGGGCATCGTCCGGGGAGGAAGCGCTCAAGGCGCTGCTCACCGACGATTTCGCGGTGATTCTGCTCGATGTGCAGATGCCGGGGATGGACGGGTTCGAGACCGCGGCGCACATCAAGCGCCGCGAGCGGACGCGGGACATCCCGATCATCTTCCTCACGGCGATCAACCACGGCCCGCACCACACGTTCCGTGGCTACGCGGCCGGTGCTGTCGACTACATCTCCAAGCCGTTCGACCCGTGGGTGCTGCGCGCCAAGGTCTCGGTCTTCGTCGAGCTGTACATGAAGAACGTCAAGCTGCGGGAGCAGGCGTCGCTGCTGCGGCTGCAGCTCGAGGGCGGTCAGCCGGCCGACGACGAGGACGCCAAGGAGGCGGCGGGGCTCCTCGCCGAGCTCTCCGCGCGGCTGGCGGCCGTCGAGGAGCAGGCCGAGGCGCTGTCCAAGCAGCTCGACGAGTCGGCGGACGCCGCCGCCGTGGCGACGGCCGCGCACCTGGAGCGGAAGCTGACGGGACTGCGCCGCGCTCTGGACGCCCTGGAGCCGGGCACGGGCAACAGCGACACGCCGTCCGTGCCCTCGCAGAACTGACGGCGCGGCGCCGGGTGTACGGCGTCGGCGCCGCCCCGCAGGGGAGCTGACCCGGCAGCAGCTCCCGGCGCTGCCCCGGGTGTTGGGCCCGGCGCGGGCCAACCGCCCATATGGCGCGTTGGTTACGACACGAACGGGTGAAGGCCCGAGCGCCCGTGTCACCCCGGGCGGTCGCCTGTAACCTCGTCACCATGGCCTCACGTACGTCCGGCAAGGGTTCCCAGAGCACGGCGGGCCCCTCGAAGCAGCGCGCCGGGCGCCCCGGGGGAGCCGCCAAGAAGACCGCCGCGAAGCCGCCCGCCGCCAAGAAGGCACCGGCGAAGAAGGCGCCGCCCAAGAAGGCCGCGGCCGCGAAGAAGGCCCCCACGAAGAAGGCGGTGGCGAAGAAGCCCGCGCCGTCGCCGACCGGGGGCGTCTACCGCGCGGTGCGCGCCCTCTGGCTGGGCCTCGCGCACACCGTCGGCTGGCTCTTCCGCGGCATGGGGCGCAGCGCGAAGAACCTCGACCCGGCCCACCGCAAGGACGGCCTGGCGCTGGCCCTGCTCGGCCTCGGCCTGGTGATCGCGGCGGGCACGTGGGCCAATCTGAACGGCCCGGTCGGTGACGTCGTCGAGCTGCTGGTGACCGGCGCGTTCGGCCGGCTGGACCTGCTCGTGCCGATACTGGTGGGCGGCATCGCCGCCCGTGTGTTCTTCCGCCCCGAACAGCCGGAGGCGAACGGGCGGATCGTCATCGGGCTCTCGGCGCTGGTGGTCGGCGTGCTCGGACAGGTCGCGATCGCCTGCGGCTCGCCGGACCAGGACGATGTGGCGGGGGTGCGGGACGCCGGCGGCTATCTCGGCTGGGCCGTGTCCAAGCCGCTGCTCTTCATGGTCGGGCAGACCCTGTCGGTGGCGCTGCTGGTACTGGTGACCGTCTTCGGCCTGCTGGTGGTCACCGCGACCCCGGTGACGGCCATTCCGCGGCGGTTCCGCGCGCTCGGCATGCGGCTGGGCCTCCTGGAGACGTACGAGCCGGATGCCGACGCCTTCGCCGACGAGCCGCGCGAGCAGCCGGCCCGCAGGGGCCGCCGGAGCCGCTCGGAGGAGCTGGAGACGTCCCCGGAGGCCGCGGAGGAGGCCGCGCTCGCCAAGCGCCGCAAGTCGCGCCGTACGGCCGCTGAGCCGGTCGCCGAACCGGCCGCCGAGTGGGAGCCCGCGCGGTCCAAGGACGCGGTGGACGTGGCCGCCGGGTACGCCGCCAATCTGGACGGCGCGGTGCTGCACGGCATCCAGCCCTCGGCCCTGGTGGCCGACATCAGCAGCGGCATCAAGGGCGAGCGCGGCGACCACGAGGACAGCGGCGCCGCCACGGGCCTCCAGAGCTCTGTACCGCCCGCACGCGATGCCGAGCCGACGGCCGTCGCGGAGCGTTCCTCCTCGGTCCCCGACTTCACCAAGCGCGCGCCGGAGCCCGTCTCCGACCTGCCGCCGCGCGCCGAGCAGCTCCAGCTCGCCGGCGACATCACGTATGCGCTGCCCTCGCTGGACCTGATGGAGCGCGGCGGGCCCGGCAAGACCCGCAGCGCGGCCAACGACGCGGTCGTGGAGTCGCTGTCCAAGGTGTTCCAGGAGTTCAAGGTGGACGCCGCGGTCACCGGCTTCACCCGGGGGCCGACGGTCACCCGGTACGAGATCGAGCTCGGTCCGGGCGTGAAGGTCGAGAAGATCACCGCGCTGGCGAAGAACATCGCGTACGCGGTGGCCAGCCCGGACGTGCGGATCATCAACCCGATCCCGGGCAAGTCCGCGGTCGGCATCGAGATCCCCAACAGCGACCGCGAGATGGTCAACCTCGGGGACGTGCTGCGCTCGGCGGCCGCGGTGGGCGACGACCACCCGATGGTGGTCGGGCTCGGCAAGGACGTCGAGGGCGGCTACGTCTCGGCGAACCTGGCGAAGATGCCGCACGTCCTGGTCGCGGGCGCCACCGGCTCCGGCAAGTCCTCATGCATCAACTGCCTGATCACCTCGGTCATGGCCAGGGCCACGCCGGAGGACGTACGGATGGTGCTGATCGACCCCAAGCGGGTCGAGCTCACCGCGTACGAAGGCATCCCGCACCTGATCACGCCGATCATCACCAACCCCAAGCGGGCCGCCGAGGCGCTGCAGTGGGTGGTGCGCGAGATGGACCTCCGGTACGACGACCTCGCGGCCTACGGGTACCGGCACATCGACGACTTCAATGAGGCGGTGCGCAGCGGCAAGGCGCAGGCCCCCGAGGGCAGCGAGCGCGAGCTGTCGCCGTATCCGTATCTGTTGGTGATCGTGGACGAGCTGGCGGACCTGATGATGGTCGCGCCGCGGGACGTGGAGGACTCCATCGTCCGCATCACCCAGCTGGCGCGCGCGGCCGGCATCCACCTGGTGCTGGCGACGCAGCGCCCGTCGGTCGATGTGGTCACGGGCCTGATCAAGGCGAACGTGCCCTCGCGGCTCGCCTTCGCGACGTCCTCGCTGGCCGACAGCCGGGTCATCCTGGACCAGCCGGGCGCGGAGAAGCTCATCGGAAAGGGTGACAGCCTGTTCCTGCCGATGGGGGCGAGCAAGCCGACCCGTATGCAGGGCGCCTTCGTGCAGGAGGCGGAGGTCGCGGCGGTGGTGCAGCACTGCAAGGAGCAGATGGCCCCGGTCTTCCGCGACGACGTCACGGTCGGGCAGAGCAAGAAGAAGGAGATCGACGAGGACATCGGCGACGACCTGGACCTGCTGTGCCAGGCCGCCGAGCTGGTCGTCTCCACGCAGTTCGGGTCCACGTCGATGCTGCAGCGCAAGCTGCGGGTGGGGTTCGCGAAGGCCGGGCGGCTGATGGACCTGATGGAGTCGAGGGACATCGTGGGGCCCAGCGAGGGTTCCAAGGCGCGCGATGTTCTGGTGAAGCCGGAGGATCTGGAAGGAGTGCTTGCCGTGATTCGGGGGGAGGCTCACTGACAAGTCGCTCGAAAGAGATCGCAAGCAACCGTTTCTTCTGCCGATACGTCAAGTTGAAGGAAGAGACGGAACGACGCGCGACCGTCGGGCTCTCGGTGCGCACCGGAGGGCCTTCCGATGGCGTACAAAGTCCGCCCTCCCGCTTGCCCGACCCTTTCGGTACACCCCTAGACTGAACATCCAGCAGGTGGCTACACGCTCGAAAGGCGCCCCCGTGTCCATCGGCAACTCCCCTGAAGACGACCGGCCTTCCGTCGGTCGTGTCCTCCAGCAGGCCCGCGTCGACGCCGGACTGACCGTCGACGAGATCAGTACGACCACGCGGGTGCGCATCCCCATCGTGCACGCGATCGAGCAGGAAGATTTCTCGCGCTGCGGCGGGGACGTGTACGCCCGTGGTCACATTCGAACACTCGCACGTGCCGTGGGACTGGATCCGGCCCCGTTGATCGCCCAGTTCGATGCCGAGCACGGCGGCCGGCCCGCGCCGACCCCGGCGGCGCCGCTCTTCGAAGCGGAACGCATGCGTCCCGAGCGGCGGCGTCCGAACTGGACGGCCGCGATGGTCGCCGCGATCGTCGCCGTGATCGGTTTCGTCGGATTCACGCTGTTCAGCGACGGCGGCAAGGGCCAGGAGGCATCCGTCGCCGACGGTCACGTCGGCGAGAGCCCGACCGTCAAGCCGTCCCCGACCAAGACCAAGCCCGCCGACCCCAAGCCCGACCCCTCCGACAGCGCCATCGCCGGCCTGCCGAAGGACAAGGTGACCATCAAGATCACCGGACGTGACGGGCAGAGCTGGATCTCCGCCAAGGACGCCAACGGCAAGCTCCTGGAGGACGGCCTGCTCCGCAAGGGCGAGTCCAAGACCTTCACCGACAAGAAGCGGATCGACCTCGTCCTCGGTAACGCCGGAGCCGTACAGCTGTACGTCAACGGCAAGGAGGTCAAGGAGATCGGCGACAAGGGCTCCGTGGAGCGCCTGAGCTACACCCCAGGTGACCCGCAGGCCGGCTGAGCGCACGCCCGCCGGCTTCCGGGGAAACGCCGGGGAAACGCCCGCCGCCCCTCCAGGAGAGGCGGCGGGCGGCCGTATGCCGGGGCGCGGGGCGGTGCGGGGAACCCTCCCAGGCATGGGGACGTCCGGGACGAAGTAGGCTGGGCGCCATGCCCGAACGCCGTACCGTCGCCCTTGTCACTCTTGGCTGCGCCCGTAACGAGGTGGACTCGGAGGAGCTCGCAGGCCGCCTGGCAGCGGACGGCTGGGAGCTCGTCGAGGAAGCCGCCGAAGCCGATGTCGCCGTCGTCAACACCTGTGGTTTCGTCGAGGCCGCCAAGAAGGACTCCGTCGACGCCCTCCTGGAAGCCAATGATCTGAAGGACCACGGCCGCACCCAGGCCGTGGTGGCCGTGGGCTGCATGGCCGAGCGGTACGGCAAGGAGCTGGCCGAGGCGCTGCCCGAGGCCGACGGCGTGCTCGGATTCGACGACTACACCGACATCTCCGGCCGCCTCCAGACCATCCTGAGCGGCGGCAACGTCGAGGCGCACGCCCCGCGCGACCGGCGCAAGCTGCTGCCGATCAGCCCTGCCGAGCGCCAGGGCGCCGGGGTCGCACTCCCCGGCCACGGCGACGCACTCGCCTCGGCCCCCACGGACCTTCCCGAGGGCGTGGCGCCCGCCTCCGGGCCGCGCGCCCCGCTCCGCCGCCGTCTGGGGAACAACCCCGTGGCCTCGGTGAAGCTCGCCTCCGGCTGCGACCGCCGCTGCTCCTTCTGCGCCATCCCGTCCTTCCGCGGCTCCTTCATCTCGCGCCGCCCCTCGGACGTGCTGGGGGAGACCCGCTGGCTGGCCGAGCAGGGTGTGAAGGAGGTCATGCTGGTCTCCGAGAACAACACCTCGTACGGCAAGGACCTCGGTGACATCCGTCTCCTGGAGACGCTGCTGCCGGAGCTGGCCGCGGTCGACGGCATCGAGCGCATCCGGGTCAGCTACCTCCAGCCCGCCGAGATGCGCCCCGGGCTGATCGACGTCCTGACCGGCACCGACAAGGTCGCCCCGTACTTCGACCTGTCCTTCCAGCACTCGGCCCCCGGTGTGCTGCGCGCCATGCGCCGCTTCGGGGACACCGACCGCTTCCTGGACCTGCTCGCGCAGATCCGTACGAAGGCGCCGCAGGCCGGTGCCCGCTCCAACTTCATCGTCGGCTTCCCCGGGGAGACCGAGGAGGACTTCGCCGAGCTGGAACGCTTCATCAGCGAGGCGAGACTCGACGCCATCGGCGTCTTCGGGTACTCCGACGAGGACGGCACCGAGGCGGCCGGCTACGAGAACAAGCTCGACCCCGAGGTGGTGGCCGAGCGCCTGGCGCACCTCTCCCGGCTGGCCGAGGAGCTGACCGCGCAGCGCGCCGAGGAGCGCCTGGGCGAGACCTTGTCCGTGCTGGTCGACCGGGTCGACGACGAGGACGGCGTGGTCGGCCGCGCGGCGCACCAGGCCCCGGAGACCGACGGCGTCACCCTCCTCACGACCGGCCAGGACCTGGCTCCAGGTCGTATGGTCGAAGCAAAGGTGGTGGCGACCGAGGGCGTGGACCTCGTGGCGGAGCCGCTGCCGCTCGGCGCCGAGCACGGCGCCGGGTGTCCCGAGGAGGCGGGCAGATGACCGGAGTCCCGGCTTCCGCCGCAGGTGCTTCCGCCGCCGGCGGGGCCGGACGGCCGAAGACCGTCCGGCGGCAGGCCGGGCTGTGGAACATCGCCAACATCCTCACGATGCTGCGGCTGGTCCTGGTACCGGTCTTCGTGCTGCTCCTGATGCACGGCGGCGGGTACGACCCGGCCTGGCGCTCGTTCGCCTGGGCCTCCTTCGCCGTCGCCATGATCACCGATCTCTTCGACGGGCATCTGGCGCGCGCTTACGACCTGGTCACCGACTTCGGGAAGATCGCCGATCCGATAGCGGACAAGGCGATCATGGGCGCCGCGCTGCTCTGCCTGTCGATCCTGGGCGACCTGCCCTGGTGGGTCACCGGAGTGATCCTCTTCCGGGAGCTCGGCATCACGGTGCTGCGCTTCTGGGTGATCAGGCACGGGGTCATCCCGGCCAGCCGCGGCGGCAAGATGAAGACGCTCGCCCAGGGGACCGCGGTCGGGATGTACGTCCTCGTGCTCACCGGTCCGCTGGCCACGCTGCGCTGGTGGGTGATGGCGGTGGCCGTGCTGCTGACCGTCGTCACGGGCCTGGACTACGTGAAGCAGGCCGTCGTACTGCGCCGGGCCGGGCTTGCCAAGTCGCGGGAGGCCCTCCGGGCACGGTCCGGTGAGGAGCCCTCCGGTCAGGGGCCGACGCGGTGAGTGGCGGTACAGAGGCTGCGCAAGGGTCCCAGGGAAGCTCTGAGGCGCGCGCTGACGGCCTTACGGCACCCGTCGCGCCTTCTGCTGCCTCCGGCGCCGAGGAGGGCGCCGGTCGGGCGCTGGCGGCGTTGACGGAGCGTGGACAGACGCTGGCCGTGGCCGAATCGCTGACCGGCGGTCTGGTCGCGGGCGTGTTCACCGCGGTTCCCGGTGCCTCCCGGTGCTTCCGGGGCTCGGTCACGGCGTACGCGACCGAACTGAAGAGCCTCGTACTGGGTGTGGACGGCGCGCTTCTGGCCACCCGTGGTGCGGTGGACGCCGACGTCGCCCGGCAAATGGCACGGGGTGTACGACGCGTGCTCGGCGCCGACTGGGGTATTGCCACAACAGGGGTCGCCGGCCCCGACCCGCAGGACGGGCAGCCGGTCGGCACGGTCTACGTCGCGGTCACCGGGCCCGGCGGTGAGGGAAAAGTGCGCCGGCTGACGTTGCACGGGGATCGCGACCGGATCCGCAGGGACAGCGTCACCGCAGTAGTGGATCTCCTGTTGAGCGAACTGACAGAAAATGCGCGGGCAAAGGATACGGAACATCACGGGGGTATCTGATGTTTACAGCCCTGAGTGAACACGAACTCGCTCCCGGCACGGCTGAGGCCCGAGGCGGTACGGTGGGGCGAGAAGGATCCGGATCCGAGGTCCGAGGAGGGAGCCAGCGATGATTCTGCTCCGTCGCCTGCTGGGTGACGTGCTGCGCCGACAGCGTCAGCGTCAAGGCCGCACCCTGCGCGAGGTCTCCTCCTCCGCCCGGGTGTCTCTCGGCTATTTGTCCGAGGTGGAGAGGGGGCAGAAGGAGGCTTCCTCCGAGCTGCTCTCTGCGATCTGCGATGCGCTGGACGTACGGATGTCCGAGCTCATGCGGGAGGTCAGCGACGAGCTGGCGCTCGCGGAGCTGGCCCGGTCCGCGGCCGCGAGCGAGCCGGTGCCGACGCCGGTACGCCCCACGTTCAACGCCGTTTCCGTCACTTCCCTGACGGGCGTTCCCGAAGAGCGCGTGACGATCAAGGCGCCGGCGGAGGCCGTGGATGTCGTAGCGGCCTGACCGCCGCGGTCCCGCAGACCGCTTGCAGGCATGAAGAAAACCCTGGTGGGCACTCGCCCGCCGGGGTTTTCGTGTTGCCGGAGGGCACCACGGAGACTCCCGTCCGAACTGCGGCTTTTCTCGTCATGGGGCATCGTTTGTACGATGGCCAAAACGGACCATTCGCTTTGAAACGGGAGTAATGCATGCCTGTCGTCAACAGCACGCTGTCCGAGAGCGACCGCAAGACGGTCGGTGACGCGCTCCAGGGCGCGCTGGTGGACCTGGTCGACCTGTCGCTCCTCGCCAAGCAGGTTCACTGGAACGTCGTCGGCCCGCGCTTCCGGTCCGTCCACCTCCAGCTCGACGATGTCGTCGCCAGCGCACGCGGCCACGCCGACACGGTGGCCGAGCGGGCCTCCGCGATCGGTGTGACCCCCGACGGCCGCGCGGAGACGGTGGCCAAGACGAGCGGGATCGACGCCGTCGACGCCGGCTGGATCAAGGACAACGACGCGGTGGCCACCCTCGTACGGGCGCTCGGCGCCGTCATCGAGCGGATGCGGGAGCGCATCATCGCCACCGACGAGCCCGACCCCGTCACCCAGGACCTCCTGATCGGGCTCACCGCCGATCTGGAGAAGCACCACTGGATGTTCCAGGCCGAGGCGGCCTGAGGGCTGCCTGATGGCGGCCCGGTAAGGCACTCTCCGGTGGCCCGATCGCTTCCGACCCGTACTGCCGGTGGCTGACTGCGGTCCGACAGCCGGTGACAGACTCCGGAGCCGGGCTGGACCGATCGGGAACGGTTCCGTCCGAGCGCGTGTCGTGCGTTGCGGAACGCGCCGTTCGTGCCCCGGTGCGCCCTCCCGCCGGAGGGCCATGGCCGACTACCGTCGACCGGAGGAGGCAGTCATGGCATGGCGCGGCTTCTTCTCCCGGCACCCGGTCCGGGACGCGGGCGCCGGGCCGCCCGGGACACCGGGCCGCGGCAGGGTGGGGGCGCCGGGCCGCGGCCCGGCGGGCGGTGCGGTGGTACTGCTCCGTCAGGTGCCGGGTCGCTGGGCCGTCGCGGTGCTCCTTGGAGCGCTGTGGTGGTGGGCCGTGCTGCGACTGCTCTTCTGGCCCGAGGGAGCGGGGGTCGTGGAAGGTGCGATGGCCGCGGGCGGCTGGGGTCTGAGCCTGCTGCCGGTGCACTGCGTACCGCGTCGGGCGCGCCGAGGTGGGGGGCGCGTCGGCGCGGCGGGCTGGCACACGCGCGGCGGCTGCGTGGGTGCCCCGAGCGACTCCGCTCTCACGGCGCGGTTCAGCAAGGCATGGCGGCACGGGCGGTGGGGTGGAGGGCCGGGGCGGTCCTGAGGCGTCCCCGGTCCGGTCCGTGGTGCGGGTCGGTCCTGAGAGGTGTTCGGCCCGAGAGGCGGCCGGGCGCCTCTCGCCTGCGTTACGACGCCGCGCTTGCAGGGGGATCGGGCTGGCAGCGCGGGCACCAGTAGGTGACGCGGGCCTGTGGCCCGGGGTCCTGGTCCGCGACGCGGATCGGCGTCTCGCAGCGCAGACAGGGGCGGCCGGCACGGCCGTACACCCACAGGCGGCGGTCCGGGCGCGCGCTGGGCGTGGTCGTACGGGCGAGCCGCCGCTTGTTCGCCTCCAGCAGCCGCTTCGCCAGCGAGACCGCCCGGTCGGGGCGCGGCAGCGCGCCCACCGGCAGCCAGGGCGAAGCGCGCAGCAGGAAGCACAGCTCGCACTTGAAGACGTTCCCGATCCCGGCCAGATTGCGCTGATCCAGCAGCGCCTCGCCGAGCGCCCGGTCCGGGTCGGCCAGCAGCCGGCGCAGCGCCTCGTCCGGGTCCCAGTCCGGGCCGAGCAGGTCCGGGCCGAGATGGCCGACGACGCTGTCCTCGTCGGCGGTGCGCAGCAGCTCCAGTACGGGGAGGCGGTAGCCGACAGCGGTGCGCTCCGCCGTGGCCAGCACGGCGCGGATCTGGTGGTCGGGACCGCCGCGCCAGCGCTCGCCCGCGCCGTACACCCGCCAGGCACCGTCCATCCGCAGGTGCGAGTGGAGCGTGAGGCCGCCCTCGACGCGGGTGAGGAGGTGCTTGCCGCGCGGCAGTACCTCCCGTACGGAGCGACCGGCCAGGTCGGTCGTGGCCAGCTTCGGTACGCGCAGGTCGGTACGGGTCAGCCGCCGCCCGGCCAGTGCCTCGTGCAGCTCCGCGGCGACCCGCCAGACGGTGTCGCCTTCGGGCATGGCTCCATCATGCCGTGCGCGGCGGCCCGGGGAGCGTGGGCCGGCGGTGGCGCGTTCATATCCGCAGCCGCAGGCCCCTCGGTGTCGCGTGGAAGCCCGCGGACTCCAGCTCGGCGGCCAGTGGCGAGGTGAGGGCCGACGAGCCGTTGATCCGCTCGATGGTGAGCGCGCCCACGAAGCCGTTCCGCACCGCGGCCGCGAGCGCTTCCAGGGCGAGCCGCACCCGGGCCCCTCCGCCGTCCTCCCCGGCCTGCCAGGCCAGCAGCGTCTTGCCGCCGCGCTCCATGTAGACCGCCAGCTCGCCGTCGACCACGACGACCAGCGAGCCCGCCTTGCGGCCAGGCTTGTGCGACGAGCCCTCCGGCGGCTCCGGCCAGGGCAGCGCGGCGCCGTACGCGTTGGCCGGGTCCGCCGCGGCCAGTACGACGGCGCGCGGAGTGCCGCCGCCGCGGGCCGGTCCGGCCGGCTGCCAGGAGCCGCCGGGCGCGGTCTCCTCGGCCGTACGGTCCCGGCTCGTACTGACCGCGCGCAGCCGGTCCACCGCGCCGTCCATCGCGAACTGCGCCGCGCCCAGTCCCTCGACGACGTATCCGCGGCGGGCCTGGCCGGTCTCCTCGAAGGCGGACAGCACTCGGTACGCCGCGGAGAAGCCGCCCTCGACTCCCTCGGCCGCCACCGCGCCCCGGGTGACGATGCCGTGCCGGTCCAGGAGCGTGTGGGCCAGCGCGTGCGCCCGGTGGGTGGGGTCCGGCTCCAGTACGGGCAGCAGCGACCAGCGTCCGGCCACCGTGGGCGGCCCGGAGCGGGACGCGGTGGGGCGGCCCGTCCGGCCGGTGGCGGCGGTGAGGCCGCCGTACCGGCCGCGCGGGGTGGCCCGGCGGGCGCGGTGCGCGGTGGCACCGGCCGTCCGGCCCGAGCCGAGCAGCGAGCGGAGCGGCGCCAGGGTGTCGTTGGTCAGCCGCCCGGACCAGGCCAGGTCCCAGACGGCGTCGGCCAGTTGAGGATCGGTGGCGTCCGGGTGCGTCGTGGCCCGCACCTGGTCGGCGAGCTGACGGAAGAACAGGCCGTACCCGGGCGCGAGGGCGTCCAGTACGGACTGGTGGAGCGGCGTCACCTCGAAGGGGTGCGGCTGCGGCAACAGGAGCGGCGCGGTGTCGGCCGGATACAGGGCGATCCAGCCGTCCTTGCCGGGCAGCGCGCCGGCGCCCGCCCACAGGACCTCGCCCATGGAGGTCAGCTCGTCCAGCAGGGCGGGGGAGTAGCCCGACACCCGGGAGGGCAGGACGAGCCGCTCCAGGGCCGAGGCGGGCACGGGCGCGCCCTGCAACTGCTCGACGGCGCGCATCAGTCCGTCGATGCCGCGCAGCCCGTGGCCGCCGACGCTCTGCCACTGCGGCAGGAAGGCGGCCAGCGCGGGCGGCGGCACCGGCTCCAGCTCGTGCCGCAGCGCGGCCAGCGACCGCCGCCGCAGCCGCCGCAGCACCTGCGCGTCGCACCACTCCTGGTGCACACCGGACGGCGCGAACTCGCCCTGGACGACCCGGCCCGCACCCGCGAGGCGGTGCAGCGCCCCGTCGGTGACGGCCGTGCCGAGGCCGAAGCGGGCGGCGGCCTGCTCCGAGGTGAACGGGCCGTGCGTGCGCGCATACCGGGACAGCAGGTCGCCCAGCGGGTCCTTGACCGGCTCCATGAAGGACTCCGGGACGCCCACGGGCAGCGCCGTACCGAGGGCGTCCCGCAGCCGCCCGGCGTCCTCGACCGCGGCCCAGTGCTCGGCGCCCGCCACTCGCACCCGGATGGCGCGCCGGGCAGCGCCCAGCTCCGCCGCCCACGCAGGATCCGCGCCGCGCTCGGCCAGCTCGGCGTCGGTCAGCGGCCCGAGCAGTCGCAGCAGGTCGGCGACGCCTTCGGCGTCCTTGACCTTGCGGTCGTCGGTCAGCCACTGCAGCTCGCGCTCCAGGTCGGCGAGGACCTCCGGGTCCAGCAGCTCGCGCAGGTCGGCCTGGCCCAGCAGCTCGGCGAGCAGCCGGGAGTCGAGCGAGAGGGCGGCGGCGCGGCGCTCTGCCAGGGGGGAGTCGCCTTCGTACAGGAACTGCGCCACGTACCCGAAGAGCAGCGACCGGGCGAACGGCGAGGGCTCCTGGGTGGTCACCTCCACGAGCCGGACGCGGCGCGACTCGATGTCCCCCATCAGCTCGGTCAGACCGGGGACGTCGAACACGTCCTGCAGGCACTCGCGGATGGCTTCGAGGACGATCGGGAAGGACCCGAACTCGCTCGCCACCTGGAGCAGTTGCGCGGCGCGCTGGCGCTGCTGCCACAGGGGCGTGCGCTTGCCCGGATTGCGCCGCGGCAGCAGCAGGGCGCGCGCCGCACACTCCCGGAAGCGTGCGGCGAACAGCGCAGAGCCGCCCACCTGGTCGGTCACGACCTGGTCGACCTCGCCCTTGTCGAACACGACATCGGCCGCGCCCACCGGCGACTGATCGGGGTCGAACTCCGCGCCCGCCGCGTCCGGGTCGGTGTCCAGCAGGTCCAGGCCCATCAGGTCGGCGTCCGGCAGTCGCAGGACGATGCCGTCGTCGGCGTGCATCACCTGCGCGTCCATGCCGTACCGCTCGGTCAGCCGGGCGCCCAGCGCCAGCGCCCAGGGGGCGTGCACCTGCGCGCCGAACGGCGAGTGCACCACCACCCGCCAGTCGCCCAGCTCGTCCCGGAAGCGCTCGACGACGATCGTGCGGTCGTCGGGGACGTGGCCGCACGCCTCGCGCTGCTCGGCGAGGTAACTCAGGACGTTGCCCGCGGCCCAGTCGTCCAGTCCGGCGGCCGACAGCCGGGCCCGGGCCGCCTCCGGCTCCAGCGCGCCGATCTCCCGGAGGTACGCGCCCAGCGCCCGGCCCAGCTCCAGGGGACGGCCGAGCTGGTCGCCCTTCCAGAAGGGCAGCCGGCCGGGCACCCCGGGGGCGGGCGAGACCAGCACCCGGTCCCGGGTGATGTCCTCGATGCGCCAGGAGGTCGTGCCGAGCGTGAAGACGTCGCCGACCCGCGACTCGTACACCATCTCCTCGTCCAGCTCCCCGACGCGGCCGCCGCCCTTCTTGGGGTCGGCGCCGGCCAGGAAGACCCCGAAGAGGCCGCGGTCGGGGATCGTGCCGCCCGAGGTGACGGCGAGACGCTGGGCACCGGGCCGGCCCGTGACGGTGTTCGCGACCCGGTCCCACACGATGCGCGGCCGCAGCTCGGCGAACGCGTCGGAGGGATACCGGCCCGCCAGCATGTCCAGCACGCCGCTGTACGCCGACTCCGGGAGCGCAGCGAACGGCGCGGCCCGTCGCACCACGGCCAGCAGCTCCTCGACGTCCCAGGCGTCCATCGAGACCATCGCGACGAGCTGCTGGGCCAGCACGTCCAGGGGATTGGCCGGGACGCGCAGCGCCTCGATGGCGCCCTCGCGCATCCGCTCCGTGACCACCGCGGCCTGCACCAGGTCGCCGCGGTACTTCGGGAAGACCACGCCTGTGGACACCGCGCCCACCTGGTGGCCCGCGCGGCCCACCCGCTGCAGCCCGGAGGCGACCGACGGCGGCGACTCCACCTGGACCACCAGGTCCACCGCGCCCATGTCGATGCCCAGCTCCAGGCTGGAGGTGGCCACCACGGCCGGCAGCCGGCCCGCCTTCAGGTCCTCCTCGACCTGGGCGCGCTGCTCCTTGGACACCGAGCCGTGGTGCGCCCTGGCCAGCACCGGAGGAGCGCCCTTGGCGCCGCCGGACTGGGCCATCAGTTCGGCGGGGGAGTGGTCCTCGGGCATCGGCTCGCCCGTGGCGCGCTCGTACGCGATCTCGTTCAGGCGGTTGCACAGGCGCTCGGCCAGGCGCCGGGAGTTCGCGAAGACGATCGTTGAACGATGCGCCTGTACAAGGTCGGCGATGCGCTCCTCGACGTGCGGCCAGATGGACGGCTTGTCGCCGCCCGCATCGCCGCCGTCCGGCCCGGTCTCCCGTACGGGCGAGCCGCCCAGCTCTCCCAGGTCCTCGACGGGCACCACCACGGAGAGGTCGAACTCCTTGCCCGAGGGCGGCTGCACGATCTCCACCCGGCGGCGCGGCGACAGATAGCGCGCGACCTCCTCCACGGGCCGGACCGTCGCCGACAGGCCGATGCGGCGGGCCGGGCGGGGCAGCAGCTCGTCCAGGCGCTCCAGGGACAGCGCCAGATGCGCGCCGCGCTTCGTCCCCGCGACGGCGTGCACCTCGTCCAGGATCACCGTCTCCACGCCCGCCAGGGCGTCACGCGCCTGGGAGGTCAGCATCAGGAACAGCGACTCGGGGGTGGTGATCAGGATGTCCGGCGGACGGTTCGCGAGCGAGCGGCGCTCGGCGGCGGGGGTGTCACCGGAACGGATGCCCACCCGGATGTCGGGCTCCGGCAGGCCGAGCCGGACGGACTCCTGGCGGATACCGGTCAGCGGGGAGCGCAGATTGCGTTCGACGTCGACCGCGAGGGCCTTGAGGGGGGAGACGTACAGCACCCGGCAGCGCTTCTTGGGCTCGGCGGGCGGCGGCGTGCTCGCGAGGGAGTCCAGGGAGGCGAGGAAGGCCGCGAGGGTCTTGCCGGAGCCGGTCGGCGCGACGACCAGGACGTCTGAGCCCTCGCCGATGGCCCGCCAGGCGCCGTCCTGCGCGGCGGTGGGCGCGTGGAAGGCCCCCGTGAACCAGCCTCTGGTCGCGGGGGAGAACGAATCGAGCGCGGTCCTCGCCATGACCCCATCCTGCCTCGGACCACTGACAACGGTCGGCGGGCGGCCCGTCCGGACCGTGGACGCGCAGGTCAGCGACGGGGTGCTGGGCGCAGAATGGGTGCATGGGCAGCAGCGGGGGCGGCCCGGCGGAGGGCCGGGGGAGCGGGCGCGCCGGCGGTCGCGGGCGGGCGTCCGGCGAGTGGGCGCGGCACTGGCGGTACGCGGAGCTGCCCGGCCTGGACCTGCTGCGCGCCCGGTACGTGCGCCACGCCTTCCCGCGCCACAGCCACGAGGGCTTCGTGCTGGCCGCGGTGTCGGGCGGGATCGAGGAGGTCGGGCTGCCGGACGGGACCCTACGGGCCGGCCACGGCAGCGTCGTCATGATCAACCCGGAGGTGCCGCACACCGCGCGGGCGGGCACCGACGACGGCTGGACGTACTCCACGCTCTACCCGTCCGCGGGCCTCATCGCCGAGATCGCCGCGGAGACCAGCGCCCTCCGCGGCACACCCGGCTTCACCGAGTCGGCCGTCGAGGATCCGTACACCTCCCGGCTCATCCAGGAGGTGCACCGGGCGGCGGAGGCGGGCAACGCGCTGGCCGCCGACAGCATGCTGCGGATCGCCGTTTCCCGGCTGCTGCGCCGGTACGGAGGGCCCCTTCCGGCCCGTACACCCCGCGCGGCGGGCGCGGCCGGGGCAGCGCGGGCACGGGAGATCCTGGAGGAGCGGCTGACGGACCCGCCGTCCTTGGACCAGCTCGCCGCGCAGTTGGGCACCAGCCCCTTCGCGCTGCTGCGCGCCTTCAAGAGGGCGTACGGCATGCCGCCGCACGCCTGGCTCACCGACGCGCGGGTGCGCCGTGCCCGGCGCCTCCTGGACCGCGGCACCACGCCCGCCGAGGCGGCGGTGGCCGTCGGCTTCACCGATCAGCCGCATCTGAACCGGCACTTCACGAGGATCGTCGGCGTACCGCCCGGCGCGTACCGGCGCGAGCGCGAGAGCTCGTGACGGCCGCCCCGGGGCGGAGCGCGGACGACCAGTGGCGCGCAAGAACGTACAAGACCGCGGGGCGGCGTCTGCCTAGCGTGGAGCACGTGGCAGAACAGATCGAACAGACCGTACCGCCCGGGATACCGGGCGCCGTGGCGGGTGCGCCCCTGGAGGGCCCGCCGCGCAAGCCCGACGCCGCCGTCATCAGGGACGCGCTCGGCGTCGGTGTCGCCGTCGGACTCTCCGGCTTCGCCTTCGGAGTCACCTCGGCGGGCGCGGGCCTCAGCGTCCTGCAGAGCTGCCTGCTCAGCCTCCTCGTGTTCACCGGCGCCTCCCAGTTCGCACTGGTCGGCGCGCTGGGCGCGGGCGGCAACCCGTTCGCCGCCGCGGCCGGCGCCTTCTTCCTGGGCGCCCGCAACGCCTTCTACGGGCTGCGGCTCTCCGGGCTGCTCGGCTACCGGGCCCTGGTGAAGCCGCTCGCCGCCCACTGGGTCATCGACGAGACGTCCGCCGTCACGCTCGCGCAGCCCGACCGGCGCAGCGCCCGCCTCGGCTTCACCGTCACGGGACTGTCGCTCTACGTCCTGTGGAACCTCACCACACTGGCCGGCGCGCTGGGCGCCGAAGCGCTCGGCGACACCGCCGCCTGGGGCCTGGACGCGGCCGGGCCCGCCGTCTTCCTGGCGCTGCTCGCCCCCATGCTGAAGACCGCCGTGGAGCGCGCCGTGGCGGGCCTGGCCGTCGTCCTGATGCTGGTCACCCTGCCGGTACTGCCCGCCGGCGTGCCGGTCCTGGTCTCCGCGCTGGCCGCCCCTGCCGTGCTGCTGGCCCAGGGCGCCCGCTCCCGCAGGACAGCACGCGCACAGGAGGAGAGCCGGTGAACACCTGGATCGCGATCGGCGCCACCGCCGTCGGCTGCTACCTGCTCAAGTACGCGGGCCTGCTGGTGCCCGCCGGCCTTCTGGAGCGCCCCCTTGTGAAGCGGCTCGCCGCGCTGCTTCCGGTGGCCCTGCTGGCCGCCCTGACCGCGCAGCAGACCCTCAGTGAGGGTCCTCACCTCCTTCTGGACGCCAGGGTGGCCGGTGTCGGCGCGGCGGCCCTCGCCCTCGTACTCCGCGCGCCGTTCCTGCTGGTGGTCGCGGCTGCCGTGGTGGTCACGGCGGGGGTACGGGCGCTCGGCGGCTGAAACGGTGAGGGCGGGCGCACCCCCGTACGCCCGCCCTCACCGGGTCTCTACACCGTGCCCAGCCGGCGCGCGTCCCGTTCGGGGCGCAGGAAGAGCGTGACCGCCACTCCGGCCGCCGTCACCAGTCCGGCCATCAGCACGTACGCGCCGAAGTATCCGGAGGCGACGGTCGTGCCCGCGTCCACGATGCGCCCCATGACGAGCGGCGCCAGCACGCCCGCCAGGGCGAACACACACGTCAGCGCGCCGAGGGTGACGCCGCGCCGGTCGGCGGGGGAGATCCGGGAGACCGCGGTCGCCGCGACCGTGAGGACGATGTCCGTGACGGCCATCGGCCCGAGCAGCAGGACGATCTTCAGCCACAGCACGTCCGTCGCGGCGAACCCCACCATGGCCACGCCGGCCAGGATCATCACCAGGCCGGTCTTCACGCCGGAGGACCAGGTGAGGCGCGGCGGCAGCCCGGCCGCCGCCCGCTTGACCGACCACTGGACGAGCGCCCCGTGGGCCAGCATCGCGGCTCCCTTGGACAGCGCGGACAGCATGATCAGAAGGCTCGCGCCGCGCAACGAGAGCCCGCCCACCTCCTGGAAGTAGTCCGCCGACCAGGTCAGCCCGGCCGACAGCGTCCAGTACGCGGCGAACGAGCCCAGCGCCGCCGCCAGCCAGGTCCCCGACAGCAGCAGCTTCCGGTACGGGATGCCGGCCGCGGCCCCCAAGGCGGCGCCCGCCGAAGCGGGCTCCCGTGCGCGCCGCCTGCCCACCGGAGGCGCCAGCGGCCCCTCCTTCCCGTAGCGCAGCCACACCGCCGCCCAGAGGAGTCCGACGAGACCGACGACCCCGAAGGCCCAGCGCCAGCCCCAGTGGTCGATCACCACGCCCAGGGTGGGCGCCGCGATGGCCACCCCGGCCGCCGCGCCGGCCAGCAGCACCGCGGTCGGCAGCGTGCGGTCCTTCTGCTCGAACCAGCCGTACAGGTGGTGCAGCGCCACCGGGGACGCCGGGCCCTCCGCCGCGCCCAACAGGACGCGCGTGACCACCAGCACCCCGAAGCCGGCCGCGCCGATCAGCATCGGCAACTGCGCGGCCGACCACAGGAGCGCCATGCCCAGCAGCAGTACGGATGTGCGCACGGTGCGGGTGAGGAACGACCCGGCCAGCGCCGCCAGGCTGAAGAGCGCGAAGAACGCCGAGGACGCCGTGCCGAACTGCTCCCGGGTGAGCCCGAGGTCGTGCATCACCGGGTTCGCGGCCAGGCCCATGACCGTCTTGTCGGCGAAGTTCACCAGCATGAAGGCCAGCAGCAGCCACGTCGTGCGCCAGGCCGGCCCCCGTACGGCGGCGGCCGCGCCCCGTACGACGGCCGGCGCGGACTCGGCGGCGGATGTCACCGAAGGGCCTCCGGCGCCGTCCCGCTGTCCGCCGCCGATCCGCACGCGCAGCCGTCCTCGTCCGCCACGACGCCGACCGAGATGGCGCCGGCCGCCCGCCGACGGCCCCCCTCGCTGCGCGTCAGCTCGGTGGTGAGGTCGGACCCCTCGACCACGGCCGCCGACTCCGCAGCGGCCCACCGGAAGACGCCCTGGGCCATCGTGGAGGACTCGGCGGCGGCCCGCTTCGCGTACACCTCCGCGCGGACCCGCGCCACTTCGCGGTCCTTCGGCGCCGCCAGTGCCGCGGTCTCGGCGAGATGGGCGGCCAGCCGCAGCTCCCCGCGGCCCAGCAGGTCCGCCGCCCGGCGCGCCAGTACGACGGCGCCGCCCGCCGCCTCCGCCAGCTCGGCGGCCAGCTCCGCTTCGGGCGCGGGCTTGAGGTGCGCTGGGTTCTGGTCGTACCAGCCGCCCCACAGCCGCCACAGGTTGCGCACCACGAACTCCGGCTCGCCGTACGCGGGGTGGAGATACGGCTTCGCCAGCAGTTCGGCCGGGACCTTGACGCCCTGCAGCACCTCGTCCAGGCGCAGTCCGGCGTTCATCAGCTCCCGCGTCTGGGTGCACAGCGACTCCAGCAACTCGGCACTGTCCCCGAGGGCCTGCGCGACCCGGGGCGCGCCGACGATCGGCACGCCGTGCCCGGGGAGCAGCACCTCGGCACCCAGCTCCGCCATCGCGCGCAGCGCACGCGCCCAGTCCTCCGGGTAGCGCTGTACCTTCTGGGGGTTGCCGGCGTTCGGCGAGTTCCAGATGAACAGGTCACCCGTGCACAGCGTCTTCAGCTCCGGAATCCAGACGTACGTGGCGTCGTCCGTCTCACCGCGCGCATGGAAGAGCTCGAACGTCAGGTCCCCGTAGCGCAGCGTGAGCCGGTCCCGGTAGGTGGTGTCCGGGTAGCGGTAGCGGGTCGGCCAGTTGAGCGCCGGCACCCCGAACTGCCGCCGGTTGATCCAGGAGTTGTAGCCGGCCGTCTCCGTGTAGCGGTCGAAGCGCGCGGCCACCGCCTCATGGGCGACCACCTCGGGAGCGGCCACGCCCCGCGCCCGCGCGTCCTCGTCGAACGGGCCGACTCCGAAGACGTGGTCCACGTGCCCGTGCGTGTAGACGATGCTGCGCACTTCTTTGCGCGGCGCACTGTCCGTTGCCGCGCCGAACGCCGTCACCGCCGTGTGGAGGTGCCCGGCTGTGCGGACGTCCCCGGAGTCCACCAGCACCAGCCCGTCCGACCCGGTGTCGAACACCGCCACGTTGGCGAACGCGGGCAGGAACCCGGTCCGCTCGCCGATGCGCACCAGAGAGTCCCCCGTGTACGCCCCGGAGAGGTGGGCGAGCAGAGTGTCCTGCCCCTGCCAGACACGGTCCACGTAGGCGAGATAGTCGTCGGGGCTGTGCTGCGTCATAGAAACGGCTCCTTACGAGAGTCGGATGCCGGCCGGTACGACGGGGGCCTTTCGCGGCCGGGCCACCGAGTCTGAGCCGCGTACGTACCGGACGACATCCGGTGCCGTCACATCGCCCCGGCGTCGGTACTGTGACGCGTCACAATCTCGTGCTGCCCCTTCGGATGCGGCGCGGGACCGCACCCGGAGGAAGGAGGCACGCGTGCCGCTGTCCGAGGCAGCCCGTGACCTTGCCCTGCGCTGCGAGACACGGGTCAACGAACTGGCCCGCGAGATGTCCGGCGACGTGTTCGCGCACATCCCCGGATACGCCGAGCTGCCCGACGACATGAAGGACGTCGAGATCGCCGCCACCGTTCGGCACGGGCTGCGCCTCTTCATGCGGCGGGTACGCGGCGGGGGCGGCCGCCGCGGCGACCACGCGCTCTTCAGGCAGCGCGCAGCGCAGCGCGCGGAGGAGGGGCTGCCGCTTCACCTGTTGCTGCGCACCCACGCGCTGGGCACCTACGCCCTCTGGCGGACGCTGCGCGACGAGGCCCGCCCCGGTGAGGAGGCCGCCCTCACCGAGCTGACCGACTTCCTCCTCCGCAACCAGGACAGCGTCATCGGGGCGGTTGCCGAGACCTACCTCGACGAGCGCGCCGCGCTGGACGCCGAACGGCGCGAGGAACGGCGGACCCTCGCGCGTGCCCTGATCGACGGCGCGCCCGCCGCCGACCGGGATGCGCTGGAGGAACTGGGCCTGGACGGTCCCGTCACGGTCCTCGCGCTGCGCCTCCCGCCGGCCGACGGCCCCGCCCCCGCACCGATCGCGGTCCGCCGCGGCCTGCGGCGCCTGCAGACCGCCCTGGAACGCGAATTCGGCACCGACGTACTCCTCAGCCTGGACGCCGTGGGCGGCCACGCGCTCGTACCGGGCGCACCGGAACCCGCCGACGGCCTCGCCGGGCGCCTGGCCCGTGCGTGCGGCGGCCCGGTGCGCTGTGCCGCCGCACGGTCCGAGAGCCCCGGAGGCGTCCCGCACGCCGCCCGTACCGCCTCCGAGGTGATCCGCATCGCGCACGCCTCCGGACGGCCCCCGGAGCTCCACCGGCTCGCCGACGTGCTGCTCGAGTACCACCTCTCGCGCCGCGACGAGAGCAGCCCGATGATCGCGGCCCTCCTGGACCCGCTCGACGGCCGTCCCGAACTGACCGACACCCTGCGCGCCCACCTGGAGACGCGCCAGGACCGCCGCGCGACCGCACGGGCACTCGGGCTGCACCCGAACACCGTCGACAACCGACTCGCCCGGATCGCCGAACTCACCGGCATCGACCTGGCCTCCCCACGAGGCACCACCCTGGCCCTGTGCGCGCTGCTCCTCAGAGACAGCGCTCACGACAGCGCTCCGGAACCGCCTTCAGAGAGGGCGCGCCCCGGCCGCTCGCCCTCGGGGGCGGGTCATCCGATGTCGCGCCCGTAGGCGCGCAGCGTCCGCAGCGCCTTGAGGGTCACCATCGGGCGGCACTCCAGCGTCGTGCCCGGCGCCCACGCCCGCCAGTTCACCGGCCAGCCGCCGTCCTCCTCCTGAAGGGCGGCGAGGTGGTCCAGTGCCCGGTCCATCTCCGCGTCCGTGAACCAGCCGCGCGCCGGGGACGCCGGGGTGGGCGCGTAGTCGTACGCGAAGTGGTGCTCACCGGGCGCGTACCCCTCCGCCACCGGGATCTCGTGCGCCCGCTCGGGCTCCACGACCACCAGCCCCTGCTCCCGTACGAGCCGGCCCAGGCGCCCGGCGGCGGCAGCGGCGCGTGCCCGGTCCGGCACGCCTTCCAGGAAGCCCAGCGCGGCCTCCGCGCCGTACGGGTGCGTCTTCTCCAGGGACTCCACCGCCTGCCAGCAGTAGTCCGTGGCCCGGAACAGCCAGGCGTGCCACACCTTGTTCCGGTGCAGCAGCCCGACCACCGGGCCGGTCGCCAGCAGATCGCTCGGCGGATCGTCCACCACCGGGATCCAGGGCGCCGCGGGATAGCCGCGCAACGAAGGATGCAGGGCGGGCAGGGCACCTTCGGGGGTGGAGATCTGCGTCAGGTAGCGGCAGACCTGTTCCACCCGGCGGCCCTCGCAGCGCCCGATGGCGTCCAGTACCGAGAGTGCGTGCGCGGTGTGCAGCGGCTGGCTCACCGGGCCGCGCAGGTCCGGCTCCAGGGCGTGCCCGTACCCGTTGTCGTCGTTGCGGTACGCGTCGAGCGCGGTCTCGACGGCGTCCGCGCTGCCGCCCAGGAAGTGATGTTCGAAGCGGCGCTGTTCCAGGACCCGCGCGGTGAGCCAGATGAAGCGCTCGGCGCGCGCCAGAGGGGTCGTCGGTGGACTTGCGGTTTCGGCCATGGCCCGACGGTAGGACGGAACCCGCGGCCGGTCAGCGGCTCGCGCACGGCTGCACTCTCAGGGCGGGATACTGGGGTCATGCGGTTGACGGACTTCTGGCAGCGGATGGCGGATCACTTCGGCGCGGCGTACGCCGACTCCTTCGCGCGCGACTACGTGATGTCCGAGCTGGGCGGCCGGACCGTCCACGAGGCGCTCGACGCGGGCTGGAGCGCCAAGGAGGTCTGGCGCGTGGTCTGCGCCGTCATGGACGTGCCGTACGAGAGGCGCTGACCGCACCGCACCACCCGGATCCGCGTCCACGTCGATCCGACGTGACGTGGGTCAGGGCCCGCGTTGTCCGACCCGTACGCGAGACTTGAGCCGTGTCCGCGACTCCGAAGCCCACCGGCCCCGACGACCGACGACCGAACGATCCGCGCTCCGCTGCGCGGATGCCGCGCTGGCTGCCGCGCGCGATGGTGCTGGCACTCGCCCTGCTGGCCTGTTTCCAGCTCGCGAGCTGGGCGTTCCACCAGCTCATCTCGCTGCTGCTGAACATCCTCATCGCGTTCTTCCTGGCGCTGGCCGTCGAGCCGGCGGTCGACTGGATGGCGGCGCGCGGCGTGCGGCGCGGGGTGGCCACCGGGCTGGTCTTCCTCGCCATCCTGGTCGCCGGGGTGGGCTTCATGACCCTGCTCGGCTCCATGCTGGCGGGGCAGATCACCACCATGGTCGGTGAGTTCCCGCAGTATCTCGACTCCGTGATCAGCTGGACGAACGAGACCTTCCACACCCACCTCTCGCGCGTGGAGGTGCAGAACAACCTGCTGAAGTCCGACTGGCTGCAGCGGTACGTCCAGGACAGCGCCAACAACGTCCTCGCCGTCTCCGCGACCGTCCTGGGCTCGCTGTTCAACCTCCTCACCGTGGCGCTGTTCTCGTTCTACTTCGCGGCCGACGGCCCCCGGCTGCGCCGCGCGCTGTGCTCCGTACTGCCGCCCACCCGGCAGGCCGAGGTGCTGCGCGCCTGGGAGCTCGCGGTCGCCAAGACCGGCGGCTATCTGTACTCCCGCGGCCTGATGGCGCTGATCTCCGGCATCGCGCACTACGTCCTGCTGGAGATCCTCGGCGTGCCGTACGCGCCCGCGCTGGCCATGTGGGTCGGCCTGGTCTCGCAGTTCATCCCGACGATCGGCACGTACCTCGCGGGCGCGCTGCCGATGCTGATCGCCTTCACGGTGAACCCCTGGTACGCGGTCTGGGTGCTCGGCTTCGTGGTTGTCTACCAGCAACTGGAGAACTACCTCCTGCAGCCGCGGATCACCGCGCGGACCGTGGACATCCACCCGGCGGTCGCCTTCGGGTCGGTCGTCGCCGGCACGGCACTGCTGGGCGCGGTCGGCGCGCTGATCGCCATCCCCGCGACGGCGACGCTGCAGGGCTTCCTCGGCGCGTACGTCAAGCGGTACGAGGTCACGGACGACCCGCGGGTGCTGGGCCGCGGCCGCCGCAGACGGGGCGCCTCCCTCCTGGCCACGGTGCGGCACATCGTCCACGCGGAGCAGCCGAAGGCGCCGCTGGACGAACGCCGGCGGTCCGGTGGCGAGGACCGGCCGGGAGAGCAGGGCCGGGGAACGGACGGGGAGCCCGGCACCGACCGGCGCCGGGAGGACGACGGGCCCGCCGACGACTGAGCGGTTCCGGGGCCCGTCCCGGGGCTCGGACGCGGCGTGGTGCGCTTGACACCAAAATCGAACATCCATTCTTATGAGGGCTACGGCCCCTATTTTCTGGGGGTTCCCTGGAAGTTATCCACAGGTCGAGGCCGGGTCCGGGCGCATTGTCAGTGGCAGGCGTTAGCGTCATGGACGTGAAGCGATCGACTCAAGCGAACCGGGTGGAACCCATGGCAGGCACTGACCGCGAGAAGGCGCTGGACGCCGCACTCGCACAGATTGAACGGCAATTCGGCAAGGGCGCAGTGATGCGCATGGGGGACCGGCCGAACGAGCCCATCGAGGTCATCCCGACGGGGTCGACCGCGCTCGACGTGGCCCTCGGCGTCGGCGGCATCCCGCGCGGCCGCGTGGTCGAGGTCTACGGCCCGGAGTCCTCCGGTAAGACGACCCTGACCCTGCACGCCGTGGCCAACGCGCAGAAGGCCGGCGGCCAGGTGGCCTTCGTGGACGCCGAGCACGCCCTCGACCCCGAGTACGCCAAGAAGCTCGGTGTCGACACCGACGCCCTGATCCTCTCCCAGCCGGACAACGGCGAGCAGGCCCTGGAGATCGTCGACATGCTGGTGCGCTCCGGCGCGCTGGACCTCATCGTGATCGACTCCGTCGCCGCACTGGTGCCGCGGGCCGAGATCGAGGGCGAGATGGGCGACTCGCACGTCGGCCTCCAGGCCCGGCTGATGAGCCAGGCGCTGCGGAAGATCACCAGCGCGCTCAACCAGTCGAAGACCACCGCGATCTTCATCAACCAGCTCCGCGAGAAGATCGGCGTGATGTTCGGCTCGCCGGAGACTACGACCGGTGGCCGCGCCCTGAAGTTCTACGCCTCGGTGCGCATCGACATCCGCCGTATCGAGACCCTCAAGGACGGCACGGACGCGGTCGGCAACCGCACCCGCTGCAAGGTCGTGAAGAACAAGGTCGCCCCGCCCTTCAAGCAGGCGGAGTTCGACATCCTCTACGGCCAGGGCATCAGCCGCGAGGGCGGCCTGATCGACATGGGCGTGGAGCACGGCTTCATCCGCAAGTCCGGCGCCTGGTACACGTACGAGGGCGACCAGCTCGGCCAGGGCAAGGAGAACGCCCGCAACTTCCTCAAGGACAACCCCGACCTGGCCAACGAGGTCGAGAAGAAGATCAAGGAGAAGCTGGGCATCGGTGTGAAGCCCGAAGACCTGCCGGCCGAGCCCGGCGCGGACGCGGCCGGCACGCCGGCGGAGCCCGCCAAGGCCGTCCCGGCCCCCGCGGCCAAGGGCGCCAAGGCAGCCAAGGCCGCAGCGGCCAAGAGCTAGTCCCCCGCCGTGACCCGCCGAACGCACTGGCCCGACAGCGGCGAGCACGACGCCGCGCCCGTCGCCGATGGCGGCAGCCCGGACAGCGGTGGCCCGGCCTCGTCGAGGGCCGGGGACGGGCCGCCGCGCACACCCGAGGAGCAGGCGCGGGCGATATGCCTGCGCCTGCTCACCGGAAACCCACGCACCCGGAAACAGCTCGCGGACGCACTGCACAAGCGGGGCATCCCCGACGAGGTGGCCGAGGATGTGCTCTCCCGCTTCGAGGACGTCGGGCTGATCGACGACGCGGCGTTCGCCGGGGCGTGGGTGGAGTCCCGGCACCACAGCCGCGGCCTGGCCCGCCGCGCGCTCGCCCGGGAGCTGCGCACGAAGGGCGTGGAGTCGTCGCTGATCGACGAGGCCGTAGGACAGCTCGACCCGGAACAGGAGGAACAGACCGCCCGAGAACTGGTCGACCGCAAGCTTCGGTCCACGCGGGGGCTGGACCGCGACAAGCGCCTGCGCCGCCTCGCGGGCATGCTCGCCCGCAAGGGCTACCCGGAGGGCCTGTCCCTCCGCGTCGTCCGCACGGCCCTCGAAGCCGAAGCGGCGGAGGACGCGGACGCGGACACGGGCGCCCCGGATTTCCTCGACGAGTACATGCCGGGGGGCTGAGACGTTGAGGGGAAGGGGCTGAGGAAGGGCCCCAGCCCGGGGAGGGGCCAGCGCCCGCGGCCCGGGCCGGTTCGAGGAGGCTCTCGGTCAGCGAGGGGGATTCACCGGGAGGCCGGCGGCGCGCCAGGACTGGAAGCCGCCGGTGAGGTCGGTGGCGTGGCGCAGGCCGAGGCGGCGGAGGGAGACGGCGGCGAGGCTGGAGGCGTATCCCTCGTTGCAGATCACGACGGCGCGGAGGTCGTGGCTCGTGGCCTCGGGCGCGCGGTGGTCGCCGGTCGGGTCGAGCCGCCATTCCAGCTCGTTGCGTTCCACGATCAGCGCGCCGGGGATCGTGCCGTCCCGCTCGCGCAGCGCCGCGTAACGGATGTCCACCAGCAGTCCGCCGTCCCGCTGTATGGCCGCCGCCTCGTGGGGTTCCACCCGGTCCAGCTCCGCGCGGGCCTGCGCCAGGAGGTCGTCGATCGCGCTCATGCCCACTCCTCCGGACGCTCGATCTCCTCGAGCCGCAGTACGGCGCCGCTGCGGCTGTAGCGCCGCATCAGGGGGAGCGGCGGGTAGTAGGCGTGTACGGACACGGCGTGGGCGGACGGCGAGGCGTTGAACACCTCGTGCACGTGGTGGGGGCCGAAGGCCCGGCCGCGGCCGTCGCTGAGCCGCCGTTCGCGGTCCACGTCCTCCGCGAGCTCGAGCGTCTTCCAGCCTTCGGTGGGCAGCCGGACGGCGAGGGACTGTTCGGTCAGCTCGCCCGCCGCGGCGGCGAAGGCACCCCGCGAACCGCCGTGATCATGCCAGCCGGTGCCCGTTCCGGGCGGCCAGCCGATGAGCCATGCCTCGCTGCCGCCCGGCCCGTCCAGCCGGATCCAGGTACGGCCCTCGGGGTCGAGGGGGAGCGAGGCGATCAGGCCGGCGTCGGCGGCAGTACGGCGGACGAAGGCGAGCAGGTCGGAGGCGCTGGGGCCCCGGTCGTCGATGGAGCCTCGGCCATCGGCGGAGGGCTGGTACGAGGTGCGCTGTGGGTGGGGGACCGCGGCAGTGTGCGGGAAGGGTGAGGTACGTACGTCGGGCACGAGGACCGTCCTGGAGGTCGCGAGGGAGCGCGCGGCGGGCGGTGCGAACCGGCGGGCGGGCGACATGCATGCGCCTGGACGCGTACCGACGTCATGGGACGTGTGCTGACGTTGTGATTCGTGTCCTGACGCCGTGGAGCGCGTGCCTTGAAAGCGGATGTACGCCGGTATGCCGGTGCGCCGCGCGAAGGGCAACTGTGAGCCGGGACCGGGAACAGTGATCCAGAAGTCCGGAAATCCGGAGGGTTCAGGGATCAGGGTCCGGTCAGCAGGACGGGCGACACACGCAGCCCGCGTAGCGGACCAGGTCCAGATGGACCCTCCGCCAGAAGTGCGAGTCGGTGTCAGTCACGCTCCGGAGTGAAGCACGGGATTCGGGCGACGGTCAATCGAGAAATGGACGCAGTGGCTGATCACGGCCAATGATCAGCCGATCCGCGACGATCACCGCTCGCCGGACCGGAAACCGAACCCGGACGCGCTCCCGAACCCGGACCCGGACCCACTCCCGGCCCCGGCCCCGGACTCGGATGCCGAAGTGTCCGGAGTCTCCCCCTCGCCCCCGCACAGCGCCCGTGCGCATGCCTGGAGCTCGGCGGGGCGGACGCCGGCGAGAGCGGTGATGAGGTGGCCGTCGGGGCGGATGAGGAGGACGTTGTGGGCGGCGGCGCCCGGGTAGTACTCCGCGACCAGGATCTCCGCGGTCAGCGGCAGCGCCGCCACCGCGTCGGCGAGCTGCGGCATCAAGCCCGCCGACATCCAGTGCCGGCGGTCCCACACCCCCGTGCCCGGCGCGACCAGGACAACCAGCAGGCCGTGCCCCAGCCGGTCCCGCAGCCGTACGGCCGAGCCGTCGGGCGCCGTCACCGCGACGTCCGCGACCGGCCCGCCCGGCTCAGTACCCACCCGGACCGCCCCGGCCGGCGGAGTGACGGGCGCCAGCGGCGACCGGTCGTACACCGAAGGCGCGCCCAGCGGCCCGCGCCCCAGATGCCCGTCCGTCAGCAGCGACGTCCGCCCGCGCCCGGCCGCCGTGACCACACCCCGCAGCCGCCCCCGGGCACCGCCGTCGCGCACCAACGGCAATGCCTGGTCCGCGGCGCGCAGACGGGCGGCGACGGCGCTCCTGCGCTCCGCCTGATAGCTGTCCAGCAGCGTGTCGGAGGCGCCGTGGTGCCAGGCGAGCGACAGCTTCCAGGCGAGGTTCTCGACGTCCCGCAGCCCCTCGTCCAGGCCCTGCGTGCCCAGTGCGCCGAGCAGGTGCGCGGCGTCCCCGGCGAGGAACGCCCGCCCGGAACGCCAGCGCCGCGCGAGCCGATGGTGGACGGTGTGGACTCCGGTGTTGAGCAGCTCGTAGGGCGGCACGAGCGAGCCGGCCCCCTCGCCCGCACCGGCCGCCTCGCCCGCACCGATCCCGCCCGCACCGGCCCCGCTCCTGCCGCTCCGGCCCGTATCCGCACCGGTGGAAGCCCAGCACGCCAGCGTGTCCCGGATGCGTGTCACCAGTGCGTCCGGGGTGACCAGGTCGCGGCCCGGTGGCAGCAGCCAGTCCAGCCGCCAGACGCCGTCGGGCAGGGGGCGGGCCGTCACCTCGCCGGCCGGGCCGCCGATGATGCCGGACCGGCCCGTTCCGGCGGCGCCGCGGCGCGGGGGCGCGCGGTGCAGCAGGGCTTCGCCGGGCCAGGGGAGTTCGGTACGCAGGGCGGCGACGGCATGCCGTTCGACGGCGGTACGGCCGGGGAAGCGGATGTCCAGCAGCTTGCGTACGGTCGACCGCGGTCCGTCGCAGCCGATGACGTAACTCCCGCGCCACCATGTGCCATTGGGGCCGCGGGTGTGGACGCCGACGCCGTCACGGTCCTGGGTCAGCTCGTCGACGCGGCTCTCGGTGACGACCTGTACGAGCGGTTCGTGATCGAGGACGGTGCGGAGGGCGCGGGCGAGGGCGTGTTGGGGCACGTGTATGGGCGACAGGAAGGCGTGCGTGCCGTTGTCGTGCGCCGCGCCGTCCAGCGCATGCGCCGTGATCGCCTTTCCGCGCGCGGCCGCCGCACCCGCGCCGGGCACGTCACTGCCACTCTCCGCACTGCCCCCATATGTGCCGCGTCCCCCGCCCCCGTGGCCCCAGTCGTCGTCATCGACCCAGTCGCGCCCGCCGGCCCGGGCGCCCTCACCGGCCTGTTCGTCCCGCTGTGCCGGGAACATCCCCGTTCCCGCACCCGCGAATTCGACCCGGTCCAGCAGTCGCCGGCGCTGCATCGTGCGCCAGGCCGCCCAGCGGGTGCCCTCGGCGCCCAGCGTCTCGCCGCAGCCCAGCCGGGTGAGGAAGGCGGCGGTGTCGGGCCGCAGTACGGCGGTACGGGCGAGCCGGACCTCCTCGCGGCCGTCGGTCTCGTCCAGTACGACGGAAGGGACGCCGAGCCGTGCGAGGGCGACGGCGAGGGAGAGGCCGACCGGGCCGGCCCCGGCCACGATCACCGGGTCCACGAAGCCGCTCCCCGGACCTGGAGGTTCTTACGAGACGTACAGGAACTGACAGTTGGGGCCCGGTGCGCGATCACACAGCGTATGCAACCTAGTGCGGGTGTGCCGCGTCAAGTGACAGAGGCAGCGGCGCAGTGCCGCTGCCTCTGTCTACATGTCGGCCCGTCAGGTCCCGGCTGCCGAAAGGCAGTAGACGAACCGGGCGTTCGCTGTCGTTCTATTCCGTCTATTCCGCCTTCTTGTCCACCGGCCCCGGCGTGGTCGCCCCGTCGATGGCGCCCATCGCGTCGCCCGCCGTCAGCGCCTGGCCCGCCTCCGCGACCGCGATCCCGGTCTTGGCGCGGCGGCCGCGGCGCTCGATCCAGTTGGCGAGCGAGGAGAGCAGCAGGCACATCGCGACGTAGATCGCGCCGCCCACGATGATCATCGGTACGTACGGGTTGTCGTCGTTGACGACGGTGTTGCCGGCCAGTTGCTGGATCGCGTAGAGCAGCTCCTGGTAGGTGATGACGTAACCGAGTGAGGTGTCCTTCAGGGTCACCACGAGCTGGCTGATGATCGTCGGGAGCATCGCGCGGATCGCCTGCGGGATCAGAACCGACGTCATGACCTGCGTCTTGCTCATCCCGATCGCGTACGCGGCCTCACGCTGGCCCTTGGGCACGGAGTTGATGCCCGCGCGGAGCACCTCCGCCTGGACCGACCCGTTGTAGACGGTCAGACCGATGACCAGGGCCCAGAACTGCGTTCCCTCACCCGTGAAGCCCAGTTCGGACTTGTAGCTGAGGAAGAGCACCCACAGGACGTAAATCGTGATCAGAAGCGGTACGGCACGGAAGAGCTCGATGAATCCCGTGGTCAGCCAGCGCACCGGCTTGTGGTCCGAGAGCCGGCCCACGGCCAGCAGCACCCCGAGGACCAGCGACAGCACCGCGGCCACCGCGAAGACCTGGAGCGTCGTCAGGACGCCGTCGCGGATCGAGGTACGCACCCCGGCATAGTTGAAGATGTCCCACATCTCCGGCGCGAACTGGCCTTTGGCGGCCAGCCGCATGACGGCGAAGACGATGAGGGCGAGCACGGCGAGCGCACCGACGACCGAGTAGACCCGGTTGCGTACGCGGGCCTTCGGTCCAGGCGCGTCGTACAGGACACTGCTGCTCATGCTTCCGCCTTGTTTCGCTGGGCCGTGCGCCCGGGCGACGGGCACTTCGTGGGGGAGTTCTGGCTGTGCGCGTTCATCGGGCCACCTCCAGGCGGCGCTCCAGCAGCCGGAAGAGGCCGCTGATGGTGAAGGTGATGATCAGGTAGGCCAGAGCGATCCACAAGAAGATCCAGCCGATGGCGAAGCCCTTGTCGCTCAGCAGCTTGGAGACGTTGAACAGTTCGGTGTTGCTGAAGGCGCCCGCGATCGCGGAATTCTTGGTGAGCGCGATGAAGATGCTGCTCAGCGGTGGAATCACGGTGCGGGTGGCCTGCGGAAGGACGATCATGCGCAGGGTCTGGAAGAAGGTCATCCCGATGCTGCGGGCGGCCTCGGCCTGACCGAGCGGAACGGTGTTGAACCCGGACCGCACGGCCTCACAGACGAACGAGGAGGTGTAGAAGCCGAGCGCGAGCGTGGCCAGTACGAAGGGGCTCGTCCCGGGGAAGAAGATCTGCGGGACGATGAAGAACGCGATGAGGAACAGCAGGGTGAGCGGTGTGTTCCGGAGCAGCGTGACCCAGGCGGTACCGAAGGCGCGCAGCGGCGGTACGGGGGAGACGCGGAAGCCGGCTATGAGGATGCCCAGGACAAGAGCGAGTGCCCCGCTGGCCGCGGTGAGCGCGAGGGTCCCCAGGAAGCCGTCGCGGAACTGCGGGAGATGATCGAGGAGTACGTTCATGGGGTCTCCGCGGTGGCGGTGAGAAGGTGGCGGCGGACGGGCGCGGGACGCCGGCCTCGTTCGTGGACGTCACGAGGCATCGCGCCCCGTACGCCCGCCGCGGCGGGCGTACGGGGCGCGACGGCTCAGGCCGGTCTCGAGCGTGCGGTCAGTAGCGGGGGAGCGGCGTCTTCGGGGCCTCGTAGGGCGAGCCCGACTTGCCCAGCGTGCCTTCGTACGCCTTCTTGTAGTCGCCGTTCTTGATGTGCGCCTCGAGGGAGTCGCTGATCGCGTCGCGCAGCGCCTTGTCGCTCTTGTTCATGCCGACGCCGTAGGGCTCGTCGGTGAACGGCTTGCCCACGAGCTTCAGCTTGGTGGGACGCTCCGCGGCGTACCCCTTGAGGATCGCGTCATCGGTGGTGACGGCGTCGACCTGGCCGTCCAGCAGCTGCTTGACGCAGAGGGAGTACTTGGAGAGCTCGGTGGTCTCGGCCCCGTACTTGGCCTTCTTGATCTCCTGCAGCGGAGTCGAGCCGACGATCGAGCAGACCTTCTTGCCCTTGACCGAGTCCGGCCCGGTGATCGACTTCTCGTCCTTGCGGACCAGGAGGTCGGCGCCGGCCACGTAGTACGGGCCCGCGAAGCCGACCTGCTTCTTGCGCTCGTCGTTGATCGTGTAGGTGCCGACGTAGTAGTCGACCTGGCCCTTGGAGATCGAGGTCTCGCGGACGTTGGAGTCGACCGTCTTGAACTCGATCTGCTTGGCGGAGAAGCCGAGGTCGGCGGCGATCATCTTGGCGATCTCGATGTCGAAGCCGGTGCGCTTGCCGTCGGAGTCCTGGAAGCCCAGGAACGGCTGGTCCGCCTTGGCGCCCACGATGATCTTGCCGCGCTGCTGGGCCTTCTTCAGCGTCGGGGAGTCGATCTTGACGTTCTCGGCGGCCTTGTACGTCCCGCTGAAGACCTTCTCGCCCTTGGGCTTGTCGCCGGCCGTGCCGGACTGGCCACCGCACGCCGTCGCGGTCGCGGTCAGCGCGAGCACCACCGTGGCCGCAGCGGCCGTCTTACGCATCCTCATGGTGAAGTTCCTTCGGTTCAGCAGGTGTGGGCAGGCATCGTGGGCCACTGCGGGCTCAGTGGTGCAGGATCTTGGAAAGGAAGTCCTTGGCACGGTCGCTGCGCGGGTTGTTGAAGAACTGCGTCGGCTCGGCCTCTTCGACGATCCTGCCGTCCGCCATGAAGACGACGCGGTTCGCCGCCGAACGCGCGAAACCCATCTCGTGCGTGACGACGACCATGGTCATGCCGTCCCGGGCGAGCTGCTGCATGACCTCCAGCACCTCGTTGATCATCTCCGGGTCCAGCGCCGAGGTGGGCTCGTCGAAGAGCATCACCTTCGGGTCCATCGCCAGCGCTCGGGCGATCGCCACACGCTGCTGCTGGCCGCCGGAGAGCTGCGCGGGGTACTTGTCCGCCTGGGTGCCCACGCCGACCCGGTCCAGCAGCGCACGGGCCTTCTGCTCGGCCGCCTTCTTGTCCGCCTTGCGGACCTTCAGCTGGCCCAGCGTCACGTTCTCCAGGACCGTCTTGTGCGCGAAGAGGTTGAAGGACTGGAAGACCATGCCGACGTCGGCCCGCAGCCGCGCCAGCTCCCGGCCCTCCTGGGGCAGCGGCTTGCCGTCGATGGTGATGCTTCCGGAGTCGACGGTCTCCAGGCGGTTGATCGTGCGGCACAGCGTGGACTTGCCGGACCCGGACGGACCGATCACGACGACGACCTCGCCGCGCTTGATCGTCAGATCGATGTCCTGGAGCACGTGCAGCGCGCCGAAATGCTTGTTGACCCCTGTCAGCACGACCAGATCGTCCACCGCCGGGGCGGGGCCCCCGGGGTCCTTGGTCACCGATACTTCGCTCATCGGCGGGTAGCTCCGTCCTCCTCGGTTGAGAGGACAGTAGTGACGCACCGCGATCAGCGTCAGTACATCTGAGCGGAAATTGAGCATAACGATCCGGCTGCAAAGCGACACTCTGGGTGAACGGGGCGCAGGGTGCGTGGACGCGCCCGGCGGCCGGTTTGCGGAGGGCAATGGTCCGCTCCGTACGGGCCGGTACCGGCTGGGTAACAGATGTCCGTACCGGGCCTGCTGCCCCTTGACGGGTCCGCCGTCGATCGCGGTAGATGCCCTGATGGCCTGCGACGCGAGCCGATGAGAGGGGGAGGGCCGATGCGGCTGCTGCTGGTGGAGGACGACAACCATGTCGCCGCGGCGCTCTCCGCGGTGCTCGCCAGGCACGGCTTCGAGGTGGTGCACGCCCGCAGCGGTGAGGAGGCGCTGCACGCGCTCGTACCGGACGCGGCGGAGCCCTTCGCGGTGGTACTGCTCGATCTGGGCCTGCCCGACCAGGACGGATTCGAGGTCTGCGGCCGGATACGGAAGCTCACGAGCACCCCGGTGATCATGGTTACCGCGCGCTCCGACGTCCGCTCGCGCATCCACGGCCTGAACCTCGGCGCGGACGACTACGTGGTCAAGCCGTACGACACCGGGGAGCTGCTGGCCCGTATCCACGCGGTGAGCCGACGCACCGTGCACGGCCCCGGGGAGCAGGCGGCCGAGGACGGGGGCGGCGAGCACCTGCTGCGCATCGGTGCCGTCACCATCGAACTGGCCACCCGCCAGGTCTCGGTCAATGGGGGCGCGGTCCCGCTGACCCGTAAGGAGTTCGACCTGCTGGCCCTTCTTGCGCAGCGCCCCGGGGTGGTCTTCCGCCGGGAGCAGATCATCAGCGAGGTGTGGCGGACGAGCTGGGAGGGCACCGGGCGGACTCTGGAGGTGCACATCGCCTCGCTCCGTTCCAAGCTGCGGATGCCCGCGCTGATCGAGACGGTGCGCGGCGTCGGTTACCGGCTCGTGGCGCCCGCTCCCGCGCCCCCGGCCTCCTGAGGGCCGTCCGGCACCGTGCGCACCCGCCTCCTCCCGCTCCTCATCGTGCTGATGGCCGGTGTGCTGCTCGCGCTCGGCTTCCCGCTGGCCGGCAGCCAGGCGGCGGGCGAGCAGCAGCGGGTGGTGGTGGACCGGATCGACGACGCGGCGCGCTTCGCCTCACTGGCGCAGTTCGTCACCGCCCGGCCCGGCGCCGACGGCCGGGCCCCCGCCGAGGACGAACGGCTGAGCACGCTCCGCACGGAGCTCCAGCGGTACCACGATCTCTACGGCATCCGTGCCGGTGTCTTCTACCGCGATCGCACCCCCATGGCCGCCGCGCCCGCGCGCTGGCGGGTACCGAGTACGGGGGAGGGGCGGCAGGCTTTCGACGAGGCGCTCGCCGGGCGGCGCAGCCACGACCCGCATCAGGCGTGGCCCTGGGACGAGCGCCGGCTGCCGGTCGCCTCGCCGGTCATCCGGGACGGCGACGTCGTCGCGGTGGTCTTCACCGACTCGCCCACGAAGCAGCTCCGTTCGAGGATCCTGCACGGCTGGCTGTGGCTGGTGGCGGGGGAGGCGCTGGCCATGCTGGTCGCGGTCGGCGCCGCGTTCCGGCTCACGGGGTGGGTGCTGCTGCCCGTACGGACACTGGACGCGGCCACCCACGACATCGCCACCGGGCGGATGAAGTCCCGGGTGGTCGCCGGTTCGGGGCCGCCGGAACTCCGCAGGCTGGCCCGGTCGTTCAACGAGATGGCGGACAACGTCGAGGACGTGCTGGAGCAGCAGCGCGCCTTCGTCGCCGACGCCTCCCACCAGCTCCGCAATCCGCTCTCCGCCCTCCTGCTCCGCATCGAACTGCTCGCGCTCGAACTCCCCGAGGGGAACGAGGAGATCGCCTCCGTGCGTACGGAGGGCAAGCGCCTGGCCCGGGTCCTGGACGGCCTGCTGGACCTGGCGCTGGCCGAGCACGTCCCCGCCGACCTGCAGCTCACCGATGTCGCAGCGCTGGCTGCCGAACGGGCCGACGCCTGGCGCCCGCTGGCCGACGACAAGGGCGTCACGCTGCGGTACGACGGGCACGGCGCGGTCACGGGCTGGGCGGACCCGGTGGCGCTGTCCAGCGCCCTGGACGCGGTCGTCGACAACGCCCTGAAGTTCACCCCGGCCGGCGAGGAGGTCACGGTCGCCGCGGCCCCCGAGGGCGAGCGCGTCCGGATCACCGTCGCCGACCACGGCCCCGGCCTCACGGACGAGGAACTGGAGCGGATCGGTGACCGCTTCTGGCGCAGCGGCCGCCACCAGAACGTCTCCGGGTCCGGCCTGGGCCTGTCCATCACCCGCGTCATGCTCGCCGCGGGCGGCGCGGACATCTCCTACGCCCCGAACGCGCCACGCGGCCTGTGCGTCACTGTCACGGTCCCGCGCGACCGCCCGCACCAGGACGCGCCGGCGGCCCCCTGACGGCCCCGTGAGGGGCCTTCACGGGCCGCTACGGCTTGGCCGAGACGTAGTACCGCCGTGCTCCCTCATGCAGTGGCAGCGGGTCGGTGAAGACGGCGGTGCGCAGGTCGACCTTCTGGGCGTCGTGCACCTCGCGGCCGATCCGGTCGCGGCTGTCGATCACCGTCCGCGTCATGGCCCTGGTCAGGTCCGGGTCCTGGCGGTCGGTGGTCACCAGGAGGTTCGCCACCGCGACGGTCTTCACGGCCCGGTCGTCCTGCGCCTCCGGATACGCGTCCGCCGGCATCACGGCGGCCCGGTAGTAGCGGCTGCCCCTGCCCTGCGCGTGCAGCGGTTTCACCAGGTCGCCGAGTTGGACCAGTCGTACGGGGAAGCGGTCGGCCAGCCGCTTCACGGCGGTGGTGGGCAGCCCGCCGGACCAGAAGAACGCGTCGAGCTTCCCGCTCTCCAGCAGCCGCGGCATCGTGTCGATGCCGACGCGCTCCGCGTGGATGTCCCGGTCGAAGTCCAGCTTCGCCGCGCGCATCAGCCGGCGGGTGATCAGCTGTACTCCGGAGCCGTCGGCGCCGACCCCGACGCGCAGCCCCTTCAGGTCGCGCGTCGAGCGGACCTTGGAGTTTCTGGGGACGACGAGCTGCATGTAGTCGTCGTAGAGCCGTGCGCACGCGCGCAGCCCGGTGGCGTCGCGCCCGCCGGCCACCTGGTACGTGGCGACCGCGTCGGCCGCCGCGATGGTGAACTGGGCGCGCCCCGAGACGAGTTTGCGGATGTTGTCGACGGAGCCCTCACTGCGGGACAGGGTGACGTCGAGGTCCGGGAGGTCGTGCCCGAGGTCCTGCTTCAGCAGCTCCCCGTAGCGCGCGTACACCCCGGTCGGCACTCCCGTGGCCAGCGTCACCCGCCCGCCCGGCGCCTGCGGCCCGCCCGGCAGCAGGAACCACAGCAGCAGTCCGGCGACGGCCGCCGCCGCGACCGCCATCTGCAGTGCCCGGCGGCCGCAGGGCAGGGGAATGCTGTGGACCATGGCCGGAATCCTGCCAGCCGCGGCCCCCGAAAGGGAGGGGCCGACGGCGATCGCCCCTGATACGGCGCGCAGCACCCCGTGACGCCGGATGCATACCCCTGTTATATAATTGCTGTATGCATTCATCGTCGACGTCCGATGAACAGCGCATCGAGAACGCCGCTCGCGGGCTCCTCCGGGGCATCGGCAGGCTCTCCCAGGCACTCTTCCGGCTCGGTGAATTCGGCCTGCCGCGCACGCATGTCTCGCTCCTGGACGCCCTGGCGGACGGCCCTCTGCGGGTCACCGGACTCGCCGCGCGCGCCGGCATCGCGCAGCCCCGGGTCACCGTGGTCCTGCAGGAGCTGGAGGAGCGCGGACTCGTCCAGCGCGAGCGCAGCGCGCACGACCGGCGCTGCATCGAGACCTCGCTGACGCCCGCCGGCCGGGAGCTGCTGGAGCGCGCGCGGCAGCGGATGGCCGCGGCGCTCCTCGAAGGGCTGCGCTCGAACGTCGACGAACCGGAGCGCGCCGTGAGCGCCGCCCGGGATGCCGTAACGACCATGCTGCACGCCATCGAACCGGAGGTCAGTTGACCACGCCAGCCACCGAAACCCCGGACATCACCGACGGCCGTACCGGCCGCGATCCGGCCCGCGACAGCGCCGTGGCACCCCGGCGCGTCGGCGGGCCGAGACGCTGGTGGGACTGGGTGCTCGCCGCCGACCCCGGACTCGGCCAGCTGCAGGCCGGGTGGCGGACGCTGGTCGCCATGGTCACCGGGCTCGCGACCGGCTACGGGATGTCCGTGGCGCTCGGCCTGCCCGCCATGCTGGGCATGATGGCCGGCGGCATGATGGGCCTGATGAGCGCGTTCGCCGTCGCCGAGAACACCTGGCAGCGGCTGACCAAGGCCATCGTGTGGATGCCGTTCCCGTTCTCTGCGGCGCTGCCGCTCGCCGCCTGGCTGCACCAGTACCGCGTGCTCGAACTCACCATCATGGTGGCCGCGCTCGCGGTGACGTTCTTCCTCGCCCGGTTCGGCACCCTCGCGCTGCTGGGCGGCATGCTGCTCTTCAACGCCTTCATGGTCGGCATGATGGCGAACGTCCCGCTGAACCTCTGTGGCGAGATGTTCCTCGTCGCCCTGGTCTCGTCCGTCGCCGTCCTGCTCACCCGGCTTGCGCTGTGCTACCCGATGCCGCGCGAGGACCTGCTCCGTACGCAGCGTGCCTTCGTCGTCGAGGCCCGCCGGGTCGCCGACGCCGCCACCGATGCGCTGGACCCCGACGCCGACCACGAGGTCGCCGTCAAGCGGATGCGGCGCAGCCTGCGCCGGCTGAACGTCACCACCGTCACCATCGACGGCCGCCTCGCCCAGCCCGAGGTCGCCGCCGACCCCGACACCGCCGAGCTCCTCCACCGCCACCTCTTCGACGCCGAGCTGGCCCTGAAGGGCATCGGCCAGTGCGTCCAGCAGCTCACCCGCCTCCAGGCACCGGCGCACCTCCGGGAGGCCATGGTCGTCGGCCTGGTCATCACCCGGGACACCCCGCTCGGCCGGGCCGACGCGCTGCGCCCGGCGGCGCAGCTCATCCAGCAGCAGGCCACCGCCGTACTGGAGGCCGCCGAGGCGGGCTCCGAAGAGGCCGAGGCCGCTGCGCTGGCCCGCCGGGTCGGCCACCTCCTGGACTCGCTCGCCGATTCCCTCGCCCACTGGCTCGACCTCGGCTGGAACGCGCCGACCGCCCGCGCCAAGGTGCCCTTCCAGCCCACCGTCGCGCTGGAGCAGAACCGCCCGGCCGGCACCGGAGCGGTCGCCCGCCGGGTCATCGCCGCCCAGAGCGAGAAGGGCTGGCGGCGGGTGGTCCCGTACCTGCGCGCCCCCGTGCACGCCGGGCTCGCCGCCGCCATCGTGTGCCCCATCACCGATGCCATCAATCCGCAGCGCTTCTACTGGGGCCTGGTCGGCGTGATGATCACGCTGTTCGGTACCAACACCACCCACGAGAGGCTGCGCAAGCTCGGCCACCGTATGGCGGGCACCATCGTCGGCGCCGTCGTCGGTGTCGTGCTGCTCCGCCTCATCGGCCCCGGGCACATCTACTGGACGCTCGCCGTCATCGTGGCCGGACTGACCGTCGGCGCCTGGGGCATGCAGCGCCAGTACGCCTACTGGGTCGCCGGGCTGGTCACCGCCCTGGTCCAGCTCTACGGCCTGTCCACCCCGTACACGGGCATGGAGAAGCTGCTCAGCGAGCGGCTGCTCGACAACGGGCTCGGCATCGTCATCGCCACCGCCTGTGCCGCGCTGATCTTCCCGGTCTCCACCCGGAAGATCGCCCAGGAGGCCGAGCGGGGCTACGTCTCGGCGCTGGAACACCTGCTCTCCCAGGTCGCCGAGCGCTGGCAGGACCCCGCGGCCCCGGTACGGCTGCGCGGCGCCGCCCGTGGTGTGGACGCGGCGCTGTACCAGGTGCGCGGCGTGGCCCGGCCGCTGGTCCGGATGCCCCTCGGCGTCCGCGGCCGCGGCGCCGAGAACCGCCTCGCGCTGCTCACCGTCGCCACCGGCCACGCCCGCTCCCTCGCCGCCGCGGCCGACATCGACATCGATCTCGCCCCGGAGCTGGGCCGGCGCGTCGAGCGGATCACCGCCACCTTCGTGGAGTCGCTGCACGCCCTCGACCGGCGCTTCGCCACGGGGGAGCCCGGCGACACCTGGGTACGCGTCAGTCCGCTCATCCGGGAACTCGAGGACGTGCTGCGCGCACCGGCCGGGCCCCGCGCCGACCGCCTCCACCTGGCGCTGCGGGAGCTGGCCGCGCTGGACGAGGCGCTGGCCGGTTACGCCGAGGACCGCGGGCTGACCGTCACGACCGCCACCGCGGAACCGGAGCCGGCCACCACGCCCGCGCCGGCCCCGAAGCGCAGCGCGGCACCGAAGGACGGCATGTCCACGCTGGACCGCCGCACCCAGGCGGCCCTGGCCGCCTGGCTGGCGCACACCCGGCACGACGGCGGGCCGGGCGCGAAGCAGGTCCCGGTGGCCCCCGTGGCCACGGCGGGCGCCGCGGTGCCGCAGCAGGCCGCCACGGCCGCTCAGTCGCCCGCTGCCGCGCCCCGCGGCCGTACGGCGTCCTCCGCCGCCCGTACCGCCTCCTCGGCCCGCACGTGCACCGTCAGCGGCTCCCTGCACTGCCCGGACCACCCCGGCGGCTGCGAGGCGTGGATCACGGTCGTCAGCGACCGCGGCAAGCGCCGCGCGGGCGTCCGGGCGACCGGCGGCCGGTACCGCATCACGGGCCTGGAGCCCGGCGGCTACACCGTGATCGCCTCGGGCTCGGCGCACGCCCCGACGGCGCGCTTCCTGGCGGTGGACCCCTCCCGGGGCGACGTCCACCACGACATCGAGCTGAAGCCCGCCCAGCGCCCCTGACCCGCTGAGCCCGCCCCGTGTCCGTCCGCCCCCTCCGGGATGCCCCCGGAGGGGGCGGACGGCCTTCGGGAGCACGTACCCTGGTCGATTGAGATGAGTGCGAAGACATACGAGGTGCGCACCCACGGGTGCCAGATGAACGTCCATGACTCCGAGCGGCTGGCCGGCCTGCTGGAGGACGCCGGGTACGTGCCAGCGCCCGAGGGCGCCGACGGTGCGGACGTCGTCGTCTTCAACACCTGCGCGGTACGCGAGAACGCCGACAACAAGCTCTACGGCAACCTCGGCCAGCTCGCCCCGAAGAAGGCCGCGCGGCCCGGCATGCAGATCGCCGTCGGCGGCTGTCTGGCACAGAAGGACCGCGACACCATCGTGAAGAAGGCGCCCTGGGTGGACGTCGTCTTCGGTACGCACAACATCGGCAAGCTGCCGGTCCTCCTGGAGCGCGCCCGCGTCCAGGAAGAGGCACAGGTCGAGATCGCCGAGTCGCTGGAGGCGTTCCCCTCCACGCTGCCCACCCGCCGCGAGAGCGCGTACGCGGCCTGGGTCTCCATCTCCGTCGGCTGCAACAACACCTGCACCTTCTGCATCGTCCCCGCGCTGCGCGGCAAGGAGAAGGACCGCCGGCCCGGCGACATCCTCGCCGAGATCGAGACCCTGGTCTCCGAGGGCGTCTCCGAGATCACCCTGCTCGGCCAGAACGTCAACGCCTACGGCTCCGACATCGGCGACCGCGAGGCGTTCTCCAAGCTGCTGCGCGCCTGCGGGAAGATCGAGGGCCTGGAGCGGGTCCGCTTCACCTCCCCGCACCCCCGCGACTTCACCGACGACGTGATCGCCGCCATGGCCGAGACGGCGAACGTCATGCCGCAGCTCCACATGCCGCTGCAGTCCGGCTCGGACACCGTCCTGAAGGCCATGCGCCGCTCCTACCGCCAGGAGCGCTTCCTCGGGATCATCGAGAAGGTCCGCGCGGCCATGCCGGACGCGGCCATCTCCACCGACATCATCGTGGGCTTCCCCGGCGAGACCGAGGAGGACTTCGAACAGACGCTGCACACCGTGCGCGAGTCCCGCTTCGCGCAGGCGTTCACGTTCCAGTACTCCAAGCGCCCCGGAACTCCGGCCGCGACCATGGGGGGGCAGATCCCCAAGGAGGTCGTCCAGGCCCGCTACGAGCGGCTGGTCGCCCTCCAGGAGGAGATCTCCTGGGAGGAGAACAAGAAGCAGGTCGGCCGCACCGTCGAGGTCATGGTCGCCGAGGGCGAGGGCCGCAAGGACGGCGCCACGCACCGCCTCTCGGGGCGCGCGCCCGACAACCGCCTCGTGCACTTCACCAAGCCGGCCACCGAGGTGCGCCCCGGCGACATGGTGACGGTCGAGATCACCTACGCGGCGCCGCACCACCTGCTCGCCGAGGGCGAGGCCGTTGCGGTCCGCCGGACCCGCTCGGGCGACGCCTGGGAGCGCCGCAACGCCGCGCCGGCGCAGCCCGCCGGGGTCATGCTCGGCCTGCCGACGGTCGGCGCCCCGGAGCCCGCTCCGGCGGAGCCGGCGGGCGGCTGCTGCCCGACCTCCTGAGCACCCGCTCCGGCCCCGTTCCCGCACCGCCCACGCGTGCCGGACACGGGGCCGCGGACGGACGCCCCACGGTGGCGGGGATACGCTGCGGACCATGCTCGTAGCTGCTGCTCTGTGTCCCTGTCCGCCGCTGCTCGTCCCCGAGGTCGCCGGCGGCGCCGCGGCCGAACTGGACGGCCTGCGGGCCGCCTGTACGGACGCGGTCGGCGTGCTCGCGGCCGCGCGGGCCGACCGGCTGGTCGTCGTCGGCCCCGCCGGGCCCGAAGGCCGCGGGGCGTTCAAGGAGGGGGCCCCGGGGTCCCTCGCCGGATTCGGCGTGGACCGCTCCGTACGACTCGGCGCACCGGACGGCGAAGGCGCCGCGGAGGGCAGGCGGCTGCCGCCCTCCCTGGCCATCGGAGCGTGGCTCCTGGAGAGCGCGGACTGGGGCGGCGTTCCCGTGACCGCCCTCGGGGTGGGCGAACCGCTCGAACCGGAGAAGTGCCTGGGCGCCGGACGCCAGCTCGCGGCGTCGGCCGAGCGCGTGGCCCTGCTGGTGATGGGCGACGGCAGCGCCTGCCGTACGGTCAAGGCGCCCGGTTACTACGACGAGCGCGCCGAGGCGTTCGACGCGGAGCTGGCCCGCATGCTGGGCGGCGCGGACGCCGCCGCACTGGGGGCGCTGGACGAGGAGCCCGCGCAGTCGCTCAAGGTCTCCGGCCGCGCCTGCTGGCAGGTCCTCGCGGGGGCCGCGGAAGGTGCCGGGCTGGGCGGCGAGCTGCTCCGCGAGGAGGCGCCGTACGGGGTCGGGTACTTCGTGGCCGCCTGGTCCTGACCGGCCCGCCGCGGGCCCCACAAGCGGGATACCGGCGGACGACGATGGCCGGGGACCACTCGGATCCCCGGCCACCGGTCCGTGGGCTCCGCCCGCCTCACATCGGGTCGCCCGGCCGCCGCTCCGTGCCCGGGCCCCCGGCGGTCCCGCCGTCCGTGCCGCGGGTGTGCTTGCCCTGGCTCTCGGACATCCGGCGCAGGGCTTCCTTCGCCTTGGTCGTGCCGGTGCCGATCTGGCCGCTGTACTTGCCCTTCGTCCTGGCATCGGCCGCCCTGCTGGCCTTGTCCAGACTCTGATCGATCTTGTCCTCGTGCTGGTGCGCGAAGTCACCGGCCTTGTCCTTGAGGAGGCCGGCCTTGGCCTTGAGATTGTCCAGCAGGCCCATGAGCCACCTTCCTTGGTCGGAGGACGCATGGTTCATAACGCCCATACCTGGGCTTTACCCTACTCTTGTGGCCTAAACCCCGCTTCTGCTCGCGCGGCGAGGGGCCCTTCGGGGAGCGGGCCGTACGGTGCCTCGTTCGAAACCGCCCGCGCGGTTTGACAGACTGGCGCGGTGAACAACGCAGTTCCCGCACCGCGGGTCATCGCCGTCGTCGGCCCCACCGCGGCCGGCAAGTCCGATCTGGGCGTCGCCCTCGCCCGGCGCTTCGGCGGCGAGGTCGTCAACGCCGACTCCATGCAGCTCTACCGTGGCATGGACATCGGCACCGCCAAGCTCACCCAGGAGGAGCGGGACGGCGTGCCGCACCACCTCCTGGACATCTGGGACGTCACCCAGGCGGCGAGCGTCGCGGAGTACCAGCGGCTGGCCCGCGCCGAGATCGACCGGCTGCTCGCCCAGGGGCGCACCGCCGTCCTGGTGGGCGGCTCCGGCCTCTACGTGCGCGGTGCGCTGGACAACCTGGAGTTCCCCGGGACCGACCCCGAGGTGCGCGCCCGGCTGGAGGCCGAGCTGGACCAGGAGGGCAGCGGCGTACTGCACGCCCGGCTGGCGGCCGCCGACCCCGAGGCGGCGCGCGCGATCCTGCCGAGCAACGGGCGCCGCATCGTCCGCGCCCTGGAGGTCATCGAGATCACCGGGCGCCCCTTCACGGCGAACCTGCCCGGCCCCGGTGACCAGCGCGAGGTCTATGCCGGCACCGTGCAGATCGGCGTCGACGTGGCCCGCCCCGAACTGGACGAGCGGATCACCGTACGAGTGGACCGCATGTGGGAGGCGGGGCTCGTGGCCGAGGTACGCGCGCTGGAGGCGCAGGGCCTGCGCGAAGGGCGTACGGCCTCCCGCGCGCTCGGGTACCAGCAGGTGCTGGCGTACCTCGCGGGGGAGTGCACCGAGGACGAGGCGCGGGCCGAGACCGTACGCGCCACCAAACGCTTCGCGCGCCGCCAGGACTCGTGGTTCCGGCGGGACCCGAGGGTCCACTGGCTCAGCGGTGCCGCCGAGGTCCGGGAGGAACTTCCGGAGCGCGCGCTGGCGTTGCTCGAACGACCGGTCACAGCCTGATCACGTCCTGGCATCGGGACGCTCCGGCCGTCATCGGGCCCCCTGAGGGCGTGTCATTATCGACCATCGACCGAGCCGTGGCGTCTGGAACTGGGAGGGCATTGGCGATGGAGGCCCGCCCTCGGAGCAGAGCGCAGCAGCCGGAAGCACCGCGCGAACAGCGCGGCGGAGGGGAACCGATGACCGGTCACGGGCCGGGCCGGGTGCCGGCGCTCGACGACGCCGGACCGGCCGCCGGCACCGGACTGCCGCGGGGCGACAGGGCCGCCGCCGAGGACGCCCCGCTCCCGGACGAGGACCTGTTCCCGGACGACGGCCTGCTCGCCGGTGCGGAGCGGCCGGGGGACGACGACCGGCTGACGGCCGACGACGGGCCGGCGGGCGACGCGGGCCTGGAGGACGCGACCGCGCTGGACGGTTCCGACGGACCCGACGCGCAGCCGGAGGACGACCGGCCGGCCGAGGACGTCGCGTCCTTCCGGGAGCTGCGGCCGCCGCGCCGCCTCCGCCTGTGGCAGCTCGCCCCCATCGTGGGGCTGGCCGCCGTCGGCTCCCTGATGTTCGCCTTTCCGCTGGCGTTCGAATTCGGCGGGGACGGCGGCGCCGTCTTCGCGATGCTCGGGCTGCTGCTGTGCTGCTGCGCGGCCGGCTGGGGCATGATGGCCGCCCGCCGGGTCGGCCACACCTGGCCGGGCCTGGCCGCCCGCGGTTCGGGTCGGCGCACGGACTGGCGTGTGGTGGCCGTGTACGTCGCGGTCGTCCTGGTACTCGCGGCCCTCGCGATCTGGCGCGTGGCCCGGCTGCGCTGACCGGCCGGCGCCGCCTCCGTACGCGGCGTGCCTGCTTCCGTATGCGGCCCGCCCCGCCTCCGTCGGCGGCGTGCCCGCATGCGGCCGCTGTCGGTGGTGCCCCGTACGATTCAAGGGTGAGCAACGAGCGCATTGCCTTCCTCAAGGGCCACGGCACCGAGAACGACTTCGTGATCGTCCCCGACCCGGACGGGCGGCTGGAGCTGCCCGCGTCCCTGGTCGCGCGGCTCTGCGACCGCCGGGCCGGCATCGGCGGCGACGGCGTGCTGCACGTCGTACGGTCCGCGGCGCACCCCGAGGCGCGTGCCATGGCCGACGAGGCCGAGTGGTTCATGGACTACCGCAACGGCGACGGCTCGGTCGCCGAGATGTGCGGCAACGGCGTCCGGGTGTTCGCGCGCTACCTCGAGCACGCCGGGCTGGTGGAGGCCGGCGATCTGGCGATCGCCACCCGGGCGGGCGTGCGCCGCGTGCACCTCGCCAAGGACGCCGCGGGCCCCGGGACGGGCGAGGTCACCGTCACCATGGGCCGCGCCGAGCTCCCCGAGGAGCAGGTCACGGTCACGGTCGGCGGCCGAAGCTGGCCCGCGCGCAACGTGAACATGGGCAATCCGCACGCCGTCGCCTTCGTCGAGGACCTCGACCACGCCGGTGACCTGCTCAGCGCTCCGCCGTTCAGCCCCGCCGCCGTGTACCCGGACGGAGTCAACGTCGAGTTCGTCGTCGACCGCGGCCCGCGCCATGTCGCGATGCGGGTCCACGAGCGCGGCTCCGGCGAGACCCGCTCCTGCGGCACGGGTGCCTGTGCGGTCGCCGTCGCCGCCGCCCGCCGGGACGGCGACGACCCCGCGATCACGGGCAGCCCCGTCTCGTACACCGTCGACGTCCCCGGCGGCCGGCTCGTGATCACCGAGCTGCCGGACGGCACGGTCGAGATGACCGGCCCCGCGGTGATCGTCGCCGAGGGCACGATCGACCCCGCCTGGCTGGCCGCGGCCACCGCCTGAGACCGGTTCCGGGGCCGTCCGGGGGCGGCCCTCGTACGGTAACGGGGTACCGCCGAAGTTTCGCTCGAATGGGTGATCCGTTTCACTCTGGGCGAGAGGCGGTGAGCGGTGCGTGATGGGCTCGGTAGCATCAAGCACCGGCCCGGACACCGCCGTCACCGCCTGATCGCGTCCGGCCGCCGGTCGATGCTGCCGGAGGTGCCCCATGAGCGCAGAGGCCACTGAACCCAGCGGTGCGCCCGCAGAGCTTCACCCGGCAGGGGCTCCGGCCCGCAAACGCGGCCGCCCCCGTCTGGAGCTGAGAGGTCTGCGCCGGTTCAGCCGCGCGGCGCTGCTGGGCCCCATGCCGCGCGACGGCCTGCCCGATGCCCTGGAGCACGTCGCCAAGGTCCACCGCGCCCACCACCCGGACGCCGACCTGACGGTCCTCAGCAAGGCGTACGCGCTCGCCGAGTCCTCGCACCGGGGGCAGATGCGCAAGAGCGGCGAGCCGTACATCACGCACCCCCTCGCCGTGACGCTGATCCTCGCCGAACTGGGCGCGGAGACCACGTCGTTGACCGCCTCCCTGCTCCACGACACGGTCGAGGACACGGAGGTGACGCTCGATCAGGTGGGCGCGGAGTTCGGCGAGGAGGTGCGCTTCCTGGTCGACGGCGTCACCAAGCTGGAGAAGGTCGACTACGGCGCGGCGGCCGAGCCGGAGACCTTCCGCAAGATGCTGCTGGCCACGGGCAACGACGTCCGGGTGATGACGATCAAGCTCGCCGACCGGCTGCACAACATGCGCACCCTCGGTGTGATGCGCCCCGAGAAGCAGGCCAGGATCGCCAAGGTCACCCGCGACGTGCTGATCCCGCTCGCCGAACGCCTCGGTGTCCAGGCGCTCAAGACCGAGCTGGAGGACCTGGTCTTCGCGATCCTGCATCCGGAGGAGTACGCCGCCACCCGCACCCTCGTGCGGCAGCACGCCGAGCGCCCCGACCCGCTCGCGGCCGTCGCCGAGCGGATGCGCGCGGTCCTGCACGACGCGGGCATCGACGCCGAAGTCCTCGTCCGGCCGCGGCACTTCGTCTCGGTGCACCGGGTGCGGATAGGGCGCGGCGAGCTGACCGGCGCGGACCTGGGGCGGCTGCTGGTGCTGGTCACCGAGGACGCGGACTGTTACGCCGTACTGGGCGAGCTGCACACCTGCTTCACGCCGGTCGTCTCGGAGTTCAAGGACTTCATCGCGGCGCCCAAGTTCAACCTGTACCAGTCCCTGCACACCGCCGTGACGAGCGAGCACGGCGAGATTGCCGAAACGCTTATCCGCACCCACCGGATGCACCGGGTGGCCGAGGCCGGGGTGATCGCGCTGGGCGACCCGCACGTCCCCGCCGAAGGCGGCCCGTACGGCCCGCAGGAGGCCGCTGAGGCGCCCGACGGGGAGCGGGTGGACCCGACCCGCCCCGGCTGGCTCTCACGGCTTCTGGAGTGGCAGCGGGTCGCCCCCGACCCGGACACCTTCTGGACCTCGCTCCGGGACGACCTGGCCGAGGACCGGGAGATCACGGTCTTCCGCGCGGACGGCGGCTTCGGCGGGGGAGCGGACACGGCGCGCGAGACGGCGGCGGATTCCTCGGGCGACCGCGGCGCGATCCGGCTGCCGGCGGGCGCGAGCTGCGTGGACGCCGCGTACGCACTCCATGGAGCCGGGGCGCACTGTTGCATCGGCGCACGCGTGAACGGCCGCCTGGCGACCCTCTCGACGATCCTCCGCGACGGCGACAGCCTGCACCTCCTCATGGCCCCGGACTCCGCGGCGGGCCCCTCCCCGCAGTGGCTGGAGTACGCGCGCACCCCCGCGGCCCGCCTCGCCATCTCCCGCTGGCTCACCGCCCATCCGGGGGCGGAACGCGCGGAACGGGACGCGGACGCCGCGACCACCGAGACCGCCGCGAGCGCGGAGGCCCCGGAGAGCGGCACCGCGAGCGAGGCGACGCACGACACCGAGGACCCCACTGACGAGGTCACCGAGCGGAGCCCCGCCCTCGAGGCGGGCAACGCCGCCCCCGTGGACGCCGATGAGGCCCCCGAGGTGCGCCGCCCCCGCCCGCCCGTCCCCGCCGTCGCCGACCTCCCCGACGCGACGGTCCGGCTGGCCGGCTGCTGCACCCCCGTACCGCCCGACAAGGTCACCGGCTTCGCCGTACGGGGCGGCATCGTGACCGTGCACCGAGCCCTGTGTCCGGCCGTGGCCCGGATGGCGGCGGCCGGACGGGCGCCCGTAGGGGTGCACTGGCGTCGCTCGGCCGCGCCGGACCAGGGCTGCCGCGTCACGCTGCTCGCCGAGGCGTTCAGCAGGCCCCGGCTGCTGGCCGATCTCACCGAGGCCATCGCCGCGCAGGGCGCCGCCGTCGTCTCCGCCGACGTGGAGCCGCCGCGCGAGCAGCGCGTACGGCACACGTACACGCTGCGCCTCACGGACGCCGCCGAACTGCCGTCCCTGATGCGGGCGATGCGCCAGGTACCGGGCGTCTTCGATGTGCTGCGCGCGGGCCGCAGCCATCCGGCCGCGACCATCCGCCTCTGAGGCGCGCGTCTCCAAGGGCGGCCCCGGACGCGGTGTACGGCGACGCGCCCGGGAAGCGACCGGAACCGCTCATTCGGGTGCCGCCCTGCCGTGCCGCCGTTCACGGGAGCGGCCGTGCTGGTAGCGGTAGCGCATGCCCTTTACGTCCCGCCGTACCGCGTCCACCGACCGCCAGGCGCCGGACCTGCCGCGCCCCTCCGTACCGCGTCGCCTCAAGGCCCACCACCGCGCCGTCCCGGCGGTGCTGGCCGTCGGCGCCCTCCTGGCGGCGGGCGCGCCGGAGCCCGGCCCCCAGGGGCTCGGCGACCGCCTCTACCCGCACCTCGGCAACCCCGGCTACGACGTCGGCGCGTACGACATCGCCATGAAGTACTCCGGCCGCAACGACGCCCCGCTCGACGCCGTCACCACGATCACCGCCCGGGCCACCGGCCACCTGGACCGCGTCAACCTCGACTTCGCCCGCGGCTCCGTACGGTCCGTGCAGGTCAACGGCGTCCCCGCGCGTTACGCCACGCACGACGAGGACCTCGTGGTCACCCCGGCCCACCCCGTCGAGCCGGGCCGGACCATGCGGATCGTCGTCCACCACACCAGCAACCCCAAGGGCGGCAAGGACGGCGGCTGGGTCCGTACGGGCGACGGGCTGGCCATGGCCAACCAGGCGGACGCCGCACACCGCGTCTTCCCCGGCAACGACCACCCCTCCGACAAGGCCGACTTCACCTTCCGCATCACCGCGCCCCGCGGCATCACCGCCGTCGCGAACGGCCTGCCCCTCGGGCGCAGCGCCCGCGGTCCGGCCACCACCTGGACGTACCGTTCGCTGCACCTGATGGCCACCGAGCTGGTGCAGGTGTCCCTGGGGAAGTCCGCCGTCGTCCGGCGCCCGGGCCCGCACGGGCTGCCCGTACGGGACGTCGTACCGGCCGCCGACCGCAGGAAGCTGGAGCCCTGGCTCGCCAAGACGCCCGGACAGATCGCCTGGCTGGAGCGCCAGGTGGGCCAGTACCCCTTCGAGACCTACGGGGTGCTGCTGGCCGACGCCACGACCGGCTTCGAGCTGGAGACGCAGACGCTCTCCCTGTTCGAGAAGCACCTCTTCACCCTCGACCGAATCCCGTCCTGGTACGTGGAGTCACTGATGGTGCACGAGCTGGCACACCAGTGGTTCGGCGACAGCGTCAGCCCGCGCACCTGGTCCGACCTGTGGCTGAACGAGTCGCACGCCACCTGGTACGAAGCGCTCTACGCGGACCACGCGAGCAAGGGCAAGGCGTCCATGAAGGAGCGCATGAAGCGCGCCTACCAGGAGTCCGACGGCTGGCGCGCGGACGGCGGGCCGCCGGCGGCCCCCAAGCCCCCCGAGAAGGGCCAGAAGATCGGCATCTTCCGGCCGGTGGTCTACGACGGCAGCGCGCTCGTCCTGTATGCGCTGCGCGAGCGGATCGGCGCCGCCGACTTCGACCGCCTGGAGCGCGCCTGGTACGAGCAGCACCGCGACGGCGTCGCGAGCACCGCCGACTTCGTGGCGCTGGCCTCCCGCATCCACGGCCAGGACCTCTCCGGCTTCCTGCGCGCCTGGCTGTACGACACCCGTACGCCGCCGATGCCCGGCCACCCGGACTGGCACGTCAAGAAGGAGCAGGCCAAGCCCGGCCCGAAAGGCCACTCATCCTGACCCCGGGCCCACCCCCGCAGCCCTCACCAGGGACAATGGCCAGGCAGGAAAACTCACGTGACGGGCGTCACCGGCCGTGCGACCATCGACGGACCGACGCCGGGACCGCCGGGAATCTCCCGGGGCGTCCGGACGTTGTCACGATCGAGAGTCCCCGGGCCGGTGAGCGGCCCTTCGAGGGACGTCCCAACGACACAAAGGATCAAATGACCTCCTCTTCTTCCCTTCCTCAGCAGGACCGACAGCGCCTCCACGAGAGCCTTCGGGCCGACGCCCTGATGGAAGAGGACGTCGCCTGGAGCCACGAGATCGACGGGGCGCGTGACGGCGACCAGTACGACCGTTCCGAGCGTGCGGCCCTGCGCCGTGTGGCGGGCCTCTCCACCGAGCTCGAGGACGTCACCGAGGTCGAGTACCGGCAGCTGCGCCTGGAGCGCGTGGTGCTGGTGGGCGTATGGACCTCGGGGACGGTCCTCGACGCGGAGAATTCCCTCGCGGAGCTGGCGGCGCTGGCCGAGACCGCGGGTGCGCTGGTGCTGGACGGTGTGATCCAGCGCCGTGACAAGCCGGACCCGGCGACGTACATCGGCTCGGGCAAGGCCCAGGAGCTGCGTGACATCGTGCTGGAGTCCGGCGCGGACACCGTCGTCTGCGACGGTGAGCTGAGCCCCGGCCAGCTGATCCACCTGGAGGACGTCGTCAAGGTCAAGGTGGTCGACCGGACAGCCCTGATCCTCGACATCTTCGCCCAGCACGCCAAGTCCCGAGAGGGCAAGGCGCAGGTCGCGCTGGCACAGATGCAGTACATGCTCCCCCGGCTGCGCGGCTGGGGTCAGTCGCTGTCCCGGCAGATGGGTGGCGGTGGCTCCGGTTCGGCGGGCGGCGGCATGGCCACCCGTGGTCCCGGTGAGACCAAGATCGAGACGGACCGGCGGCGGATTCGCGAGAAGATGGCGAAGATGCGCCGGGAGATCGCGGAGATGAAGACCGGGCGCGACATCAAGCGCCAGGAACGCCGGCGCAACAAGGTCCCCTCGGTAGCCATCGCGGGGTACACGAACGCGGGCAAGTCCTCGCTGCTCAACCGCCTCACCGGCGCCGGTGTCCTGGTGGAGAACGCCCTGTTCGCCACCCTGGACCCGACCGTCCGGCGCGCCGAGACGCCCAGCGGGCGGCTCTACACCCTGGCCGACACGGTCGGCTTCGTCCGGCACCTCCCGCACCACCTCGTCGAGGCGTTCCGCTCCACGATGGAGGAGGTCGGCGACTCCGACCTCATCCTGCACGTGGTCGACGGCTCGCACCCGGTGCCCGAGGAGCAGCTCGCAGCCGTCCGCGAGGTGATCCGCGACGTCGGCGCGACCGACGTGCCGGAGATCGTGGTCGTCAACAAGGCGGACGCGGCCGACCCGCTGGTGCTGCAGCGCCTGCTGCGCCAGGAGAAGCACGCCATGCTGGTGTCGGCCCGTACGGGCCAGGGCATCGAGGAGCTGCTCGCCCTGATCGACGAGGAGCTGCCGCGGCCCAGCGTCGAGATCGAGGCGCTGGTCCCGTACACCCACGGCCAGCTCGTCTCGCGGACGCACGCCGAGGGCGAGGTGATCTCCGAGGAGCACACCGCGGAGGGCACGGTCCTCAAGGCCCGCGTCCATGAAGAGCTGGCGGCGGAGCTGCAGCCGTACGTACCGGCGGCCGCGGGCAACTGAGCCGCGCCATCGACGTACGAGGGCCCGCTCCCCATCCCGGGGAGCGGGCCCTCACGCATATTCGCTACGGATGCGCCGTGCCGGCTACTGGTTCGCGAACTTCTCGCTGACGCCCTCGTACACGCCCTTGGCCTCCGCGCCCAGGTGCGGCCCGGCCAGCCAGTCGGCGGTCACCGGCCCGATCGAGGTGTTGGACACCAGCGCCGTCCGGCCCTGCTGGTCCTTGGTGAACCACGGACCGCCGGACGAACCGGCCGTCATCGTGCAGCCGATGCGGTACATCGTGGGCTGCGCGGTGTCCAGCGAGAGCCGGCCGGGCTTCGCCGGGCACTCCTGCAGCGTCTGGCCGTCGAACGGCCTGGCGGCCGGGTAGCCCTGCGCGGTCATCGAGGCGATCTTCGGCACGGCCGGCGCGTTGAACTGCACCGGGTAGGCCGTCCCGACCGTCTCCTCCAGCGACTTGGTGTTGCCCGCCTCCGGCTTCACGTGCAGCACGGCGAAGTCGTACGGCGCGCCCTCGCCGCCGGTCTTCGCGCCCCCGTCGATCCACTGCTGCGAGGTCTGCGCCGCGTCGGCCCAGAACACGCCCTTCGGGGCGAGCTGCTCCTTCGTCGCGCCCTGCAGCTCGGCGGCGGACTTGCCGCTGTCGTTGTACGAGGGCACGAAGGCGATGTTGCGGTACCAGCCGCCGCTCTTGCCGGCGTGCACGCAGTGCCCCGCCGTCCACACCAGGTTCGACTTGCCCGGGTGCGCCGGGTCCTCGACCACCGCGCCCGAGCAGACCATCGAGCCCTCGGGGCTGTCGAAGAACACCTTGCCGACGCCGGGCGCGTTGGCGCTGTAGGGCGCGCTCACCGGCTGCGCCCTCACGGGCGCCGGCTCGGGGTCGGTGACGCCCTGGTCACCGGAGATGTCCTCCGGCTCCACCGGCTCGGTGGGCTGCTCGGCGTCCTTCATCCGGTCCGGGTCCCACAGCCCCTTGATGTAGGGGTTCACGAACTGGCCGGCCTCACGCAGCCACTTCTTCTTGTCCCAGTTCTTCCACTCGCCGTGCTTCCAGTCGTCCAGGTTCACGCCGAGATCCTTGAGCTTGTCCTGCAGCTCCTTGGGGATCTTCAGCTTGCCGCCGTCCGGCTGGTCCACGGCCGTCTGGTCCGGCTGCGAGCCGGCGCTGTCGTCCGAGGGGCCGCAGGCGGTGGCGGTCAGCGCCAGCGCGCCGACCAGCGCGGCCGCGGCGACGCCACGCGTGGTTCGGCGTCCGGCACGCGGCCGGGCGGCGGACGGGCGGATGGATCGCATGACTGGATTCCCCCTGGGTGTGTTCAGCGACCGCTGCAACGATCGTCCGGCGAGCGCTGTCCGCGACCGTCCGGCGGCCGTTGGCGATCGGTATGGACTTGTTCGGACCGTTCCACCGGTTCTGGTGGCCGGTCCGGAATGCAGAGCCCCACTATGCCGGTGCCGTGGGGGACGGCACCGGGCGGGTCCGCGGTTCCGGTCGTCAAGGATCTTTGCCGAGGCCGTGATCCGGTGCTCGTGACGTCGTTGGTACGTACGGGGGACGGCCGGTCCGTGTTCACGGGGCGGCCCACAGAGCCGGTGACCGGCGCCGATGAGCGCGCCGGGAGCCCGTGGAGCAGCAGGAGGACAACACCGCCGTGGCCCTGACCCAGCCTCCGCCGATGGCACCGCCGCTGGACCGTGAACAGATCCTGCGGAGGCAGTCGCTCCGCGAATCCGGTGCCCGCACGTACGCGCGCTCGTTGCCCATCGTCCCGGTCCGCGCCCGCGGGCTGACGATCGAGGGCGCGGACGGTCGCCGGTACCTCGACTGCCTCTCCGGCGCCGGCACACTCGCGCTCGGGCACAACCACCCCGTGGTGCTCGAAGCGATTCGCGCCGTCCTGGACTCCGGTGCGCCCCTGCACGTCCTGGATCTCGCCACGCCCGTCAAGGACGCCTTCACCACCGAGCTGTTCGCCACCCTGCCGCGGGAGCTGGCCGAGCACGGGAAGGTGCAGTTCTGCGGCCCGGCCGGCACGGACGCCGTCGAGGCCGCGCTGACGCTCGTACGGACAGCGACCGGACGCGACGGCCTGATGGCGTTCACCGGCGCGTACCACGGCATGACGGCGGGGGCGCTCGCCGCGTCCGGGGGCGCGCGGGACACCTCCGTGACCCGGCTGCCGTATCCGTACGCCTATCGCTGCCCGTTCGGGACCGGCGGCGAGGGCGAAGGCGGAGGCGGCGTCGGGCAGCAGGCCGGGAGTGCGGGCGTGCACGCCGCCGAGCACGGCGCGGAACTGGCCGCGCGCTGGGCGGAGAACGTCCTCACCGACCCCAAGAGCGGGGTGCCGCGCCCGGCCGGCATGATCCTGGAGCCCGTCCAGGGCGAGGGCGGCGTGATCCCGGCGCCCGACGGCTGGCTGCGCCGGATGCGCGAGCTCACCGCCGCGCACGACGTCCCGCTCGTCGTCGACGAGGTGCAGACCGGCGTCGGCCGCACCGGCGCCTTCTGGGCGATCGACCACAGCGGCATCGTCCCGGACGTCCTCGTCCTCTCCAAGGCCATCGGCGGCAGCCTGCCGCTCGCGGTGATCGTGTACCGCGAGGAGCTGGACACCTGGCGCCCCGGCGCGCACGCCGGCACCTTCCGCGGCAACCAGCTCGCGATGGCGGCCGGCGCCGCGACGCTCGCGTACGTACGCGAGAACGACCTCGCCGCCCGCGCCGCCGAGCTGGGCGCACGGATGCTCGCCCGGTTGCGCGGCCTGGCCGCGCACCACGACTGCATCGGCGACGTCCGTGGCCGCGGCCTGATGCTCGGCGTCGAACTGGTCGACCCGGAAGGGCCCGTGGGGCCGGACGGCGCCCCGCCGCCCGGCTCCCGGCTGGCCGCCGAGGTCCAGCAGCAGTGCCTGGACCGCGGGCTGATCGTGGAGCTCGGCGGCCGCGGCTCCGCCGTCGTACGCCTGCTCCCACCGCTCACGCTCACCGACGAACAGGCCGACGCCGTACTCGACCGCCTCGCCGACGCCATCGCGGCGGCGGTCCGTCCCACCCCCGGACCGACGGGTTCGCCCCTCCCCACCATGCGAGGCACCACCCCATGACCGAACGCCTTGGCCCTGCGACGAACGGGCCGGCCGGCCCCGCCCCGGACGCCTCACCCGCGGCGGAGCACCCGGCCGACGGACCGTGCGCCGGCCCGTCGCCGATGGAGACGTCCGGCGGGGGCGGCTCTCCGGAGCACGGGGCGCCGGCTGCGCCGTCGGGGGGCGGCGCAGCGGGCGACGCGGCGGGTGCGTGGGCACCCGAACTGCCTGAAAAGTCGGAGTCATTGGAGTCGTCGGAAGAGCCGTCCGGGTCATGCGAACCGTCCGAGCCGGCCGACGAGCCCAGCGTCCCGCGCCAGGCGCGTCGTATCGGCCGCGTGTGCGAGCCGGGAACGCTCGGTTCCCGGGTGGCCATCGGAATCGCCTTCGGTGTCGGGGCAGCGATGCGGGACAGGCGGGAACCGCTCGGCACGGAGCCGGACGCCGACCCCGATCCGGCGAAGTGCCCCGACCCGCTGGAGCACCCCGATCCGGCGGCGGCCGCGGACGCGGCGGGTGTCGAGAACCTGCTGCGCTGCTGGGTCCGGGAGAGCGGCACGCCGCGCCCGACCGGCGCCCACCTCCGGCTTCCGCTCGATGCCACCGGCACCGCCCTGCGCGTCCCCGTCCGCTACTGGTCGGCCACCGGCTGCCACCGCTTCGGCCTGCCCGTACTGGGGCAGGCTCCGGCGGACGCACCCCCTGTGGACGCCGTCACCCTGGCCGCCCTGCTGCGCCGCGAGGCGGTGTTCACCGAGGGGGCGTTCGCCGAGGAGGCACGAGCCACGAAGGGGGCCACGGAGGGAGCCGTGGGAGGGGCTGCGGAGGGGGGCGCCGAAGGGTCCCCCGAGGGCGCCGCCGAGCTGATCGGCCGCGTGGCCAACTCCGTACGCTGCACCGCCGCCATCCTCGCCGACCGGCGGGCCCGTCCCGCCGGCCCGCACGGCGACCGCTTCCTCGAAGGCGAGCAGTCCCTGATCCTGGGGCACCCGCTGCACCCCACCCCGAAGAGCCGCGAGGGCTTGTCCGAGGGGGAACTGCGCGCGTACTCCCCGGAGCTGTGCGGCTCCTTCCCCCTGCACTGGCTGGCCGTGCACCGCTCCGTACTGGCCGCGGACTCGGCGTGGACCGCGCGCGGCCGCACCGTGCCGTCCGGCCGGCTCGCCGCCGATCTCGCCGGCGGCGGCCTCGAATGCCCCGCCGACACCGTGCCGTTGCCGCTGCACCCGTGGCAGGCCCGCGAGGTACGGCACCGCCCCGATGTGGCCGCGCTCCTGGACGCCGGTCTGCTGCACGACCTCGGCCCGCACGGCCCGCACTGGCACCCCACCTCCTCCGTACGGACGGTCCACTGCCCCGGCGCGAACGCCATGCTCAAGCTCTCCCTCGGGCTTCGGATCACCAACTCGCGCCGGGAGAACCTCCGCAAGGAGCTGCAGCGCGGCGTCGAGGTGCACCGCCTCCTCCGCAGCGGCCTCGCCGCACAGTGGCGCGCCGCCCACCCGGGCTTCGATATCGTCCGCGACCCGGCCTGGCTCGCCGTCACGGGCACCGACGGCGAGCCGGTCCGCGGTCTCGACGTCGTCTTCCGGCACAACCCCTTCGGGCCGGACGACGACGCCGTGTGCGTCGCCGGCCTCACCTCGCCGCGGCCGTGGCCGGGCCACGAGGGCCTGCGCTCCCGCCTCGCCGACCTCATCGGCACGCTGACAGCGCGTACCGGCCGGCCCGCCGGAGCGGTCGCCGCGGAGTGGTTCCTGCGGTACCTCCACGCCGTCGTACGCCCCGTCCTGTGGCTCGACGGCACCGCGGGCGTCGCGCTGGAGGCCCACCAGCAGAACACCCTCGTCCTGATCGACCCGGACGGCTGGCCGAGCGGCGGCCGGTACCGCGACAACCAGGGCTACTACTTCCGTGAGTCCCGGCGCGCGGAGCTGGACCGGCGACTGCCCGGCATCGGCGTCGAGAGCGACACGTTCGTGCCCGACGACGTCACCGACGAGCGCTTCGCCTACTACCTCGGCATCAACAACGTCCTCGGGCTGATCGGGGCGTTCGGCGCGCAGGGGCTCGCGGACGAGGGCGTACTCCTCGCGGCCTTCCGGCGGTTCCTGACCGGGGCCGCCGCCGAGCCCGCCGCCCACCGCTCGCCGCTCCCCGAACGCCTCCTCAGCGCCCGGACCCTGCGGTGCAAGGCCAACCTCCTCACCCGGCTGCACGGCCTGGACGAGCTCGTCGGCCCGGTCGACACCCAGTCCGTCTACGTCACCCTCCCCAACCCCCTCAACCCGTGAGCCATGAGGTCACCGACCCGTGCCCCCTTGAGCCCACGAGAGGAGCACCCCGCCGTGCCCCCCACCGAACCACCGGCCTCCCTGGCCACCGAGCCGGCCCCGGCCCCGACTGCCGCGTCCGACGGGAGCGTTCAGGACCTCGCCCCCGAGGGGAGCGTCCCGACCGCCGCTTGCCAGGAGAGCGCCTCCGCCCCCGCCTCCGTCGACGCTCTCCGTGACACGCTCGACCTCCGGCTGCCGGCCGAACTGACCGTCCTCGGGGCCGAGGACACCGTGCCGCAGCTGCGCCCCGGTGACCCGGCGGCCGGCCCGCTCCTCGACGCGCTCGCCGGATGGGGGCCCGCCGAGACGCCGGCCGGGCCGTTCCAGCTCGTACCGGTCCGGCTGGAGCGCGACCTCTCGCTGATCGCCGGCTGGATGAACGACCCGGCCGTGGCCGCCTTCTGGGAGCTGTCCGGGCCGCCGGGGACCACCGAAGCGCATCTGCGGACCCAGCTCGACGGCGACGGCCGCAGCGTGCCCTGCCTCGGCGTGCTGGCCGGTGTCCCCATGAGCTACTGGGAGATCTACCGCGCCGACCTCGACCCGCTCGCCCGCTACTACCCGGCCCGTCCGCACGACACCGGCGTCCACCTCCTCATCGGCGGCGTCGCCGACCGCGGCCGCGGCCTGGGCAGCACCCTCCTGCGGGCCACCGCCGACCTCGTCCTGGACCACCGCCCCCAGTGCGGCCGGGTCATCGCCGAGCCCGACCTGCGCAACACCCCCTCCGTCGCCGCCTTCCTCAGCGCCGGCTTCCGCTTCGCCGCTGAGACCGATCTGCCCGACAAGCGCGCCGCGCTGATGATCCGCGATCGCGCCCTGCGCACCGTCCTGTGATCCGCCACCGGCCCCGGCCCCCGGCCCGCCCCGGTCACGCCCTCCCCGTATCCCGTCCTTCCCCCCACTGCCTTCCCCTCGACAATCCGCTGCTCATTCCCTTATGCCGCGCATCCCGAGCACCGAGGAGCCAGCCTTGCCGCCTTCCGCCTCCCCTCAGCCCGCCCATACCAACGGCCCCACCGACCCGAGCGGCCCTGCCGACGGCGCCGCTCCGGTCGGTCCGGGCCCCACGTCCCCCGGCGGCCCGGCCGGCGCGGACTGGCGCCGCGCCGCGCGCCGCCTCCTCGCCAAGACCCTCGCGGAGCTGGCGTACGAGGAGGTCATCACCCCCGAGCCGGACGGCACCGCCCCCTGTGGCACCCCGCGCTACCGCCTTTCCCTCACGCCCGACGTCACCTACCGCTTCCACGCCCGCCGCGGCGCATATGGCCACTGGCGCGTCGATCCGGACTCCATCACGCCCACCGGCGACCCCCTGCACTTCCTCTTCCACGCCCACGACACCGTCCTGGGCCTGAGCGGCGACACCACCGGCCACCTCATCCGCGAGCTGACCGCCACGCTCGCCGCCGACACCCGGCTGGACGCCACCGCCCTCACCGCCGCCGAGCTGGCCGACCTCGACTACCCCGCCCTCGAAGGCCACCAGACCGGCCACCCCTGGCTGATCGCCAACAAAGGGCGGCTCGGCTTCTCCGCCGCCGACGCCGAGCGCTGGGCCCCCGAAACCCGCACCCCCTGCCGGCTGCCCTGGGTCGCCGCCCACCGCGACCTCGCCCGCTACCGCGGCACCGGCCCCCTGGCCACCCCCGACCGCCTCTACTCCGAAGAACTCACCCCCGAACTCCGCGACACCTTCGCCCGCACCCTCGCCGACCAGGACCTCGACCCCGCCGACTACCTGTACCTCCCCGTCCACCCCTGGCAGTGGGACGAGACCATCGCCCCGCTCTACGCCCCCCAAATCGCCGACAAATTCATCGTCCCACTCACCACTGACAACGACCTCCGGCTGCCGCAGCAGTCGATCCGGACCTTCCTCAACACCAGCCGCCCACACGCCCGCACGGTCAAGCTCCCGCTGTCCGTGCTGAACACGCTCGTCTGGCGCGGCCTGCCCACCGAGCGCACCCTCGCGGCCCCCGCCGTCACCGCTTGGGTCCAGGGCCTGCGCGACGCCGACCCGTACCTCCGCGACGCGACCCGCGTGATCCTCCTCGGCGAGACCGCGTCCGTCACCGTCGAACACCCCCTGTACGACCGCCTCCCCGGCGTCCCGTACCAGTACAAGGAGCTGCTCGGCTGCATCTGGCGCGAGCCGATCGCCCCGCTGCTCGACCCCGGAGAGCGCGCCCGCACCCTCGCCTCGCTCCTGCAGACCGACCCGCACGGCCGCGCGCTGACCGCCGAGCTGGTCCACCGCTCCGGGCTCGCGCCGCGCATCTGGCTGCGCCACCTCTTCGCCGCCCTGCTGCCGCCGCTGCTGCACTTCCTCTACCAGTACGGCACCGTCTTCTCCCCGCACGGCGAGAACGCCATCGTCTGCTTCGACGCGCACGACGTCCCCACCCGCCTCGCGGTCAAGGACTTCGTGGACGACGTCAACACCACGGACGGCCCGCTGCCCGAACTGGCCGCCATGCCCGAGGACGTGCGCGAGGTCCTGCTCACCGAGCCGCCCGCGTTCCTGACCCAGTTCATCCATTCCGGGCTGTTCGTCGGTGTGTTCCGCTACCTGGCGCCGCTGTGCGAGGAGCAACTGGGCGTCCCCGAACGCGACTTCTGGTCACTCGTACGGGCCGAGATCCTGCGCCACCACGAGCGCTTCCCGCACCTCAAGGAGCGCCACGCGATGTTCGACCTGCTCACCCCGGAGATCGAGCGCCTCTGCCTCAACCGCAACCGACTCCACATGGACGGTTACCGTGATCGCCCGGACCGCCCGCACGCCGCCGTGCACGGCATGATCCCGAACCCGCTGCACGCCCCCTGACGCGTCCGTGCGACGGCCACGGACCGGCCTGGACGCGGCGTAGTGTCAGTGGGCCCGCGTAGGGTGGCAACGCTATGACGAAGCCCTCCCTCCCCGAACTGCTCCATGCCGCCGTCACCGCCGTCGGCGGCACCGAGCGCCCCGGCCAGGTCGCCATGGCCGAGGCGGTCGCCGAGGCCGTCGACGACGGCACCCACCTGCTCGCCCAGGCCGGCACCGGCACCGGAAAGTCCCTCGGCTATCTGGTCCCGGCGCTGGCGCACGGCGAGCGGGTGGTGATCGCGACGGCCACCCTGGCGCTCCAGCGCCAGCTGGTCGAGCGCGATCTGCCGCGTACGGTCGAGTCGCTGCATCCGCTGCTCCGCCGCCGGCCGCAGTTCGCCATGCTCAAGGGCCGGTCGAACTATCTCTGCCTGCACCGTCTCCATGAGGGCGTGCCGCAGGAAGAGGAGGAGGGCCTGTTCGACCCCTTCGAGCAGGCCACGGCGACGAGCAAGCTCGGCAAGGACCTGCTGCGGCTCCGGGACTGGGCGGACGAGACGGAGACGGGCGACCGGGACGCGTTGACGCCCGGCGTCTCCGACCGGGCGTGGGGCCAGGTCTCGGTGACCTCCCGGGAATGCCTGGGCGCATCGAAGTGCGCGTACGGCGCGGAGTGCTTCGCGGAAGCCGCCCGGGAGCGGGCCAAGCTCGCCGACGTGGTGGTCACGAACCACGCGCTGCTCGCGATCGACGCCATCGAGGGCGCGCCGGTCCTGCCGCAGCACGAGGTGCTGATCATCGACGAGGCCCATGAGCTGGTCTCCCGGGTCACCGGCGTGGCCACGGGAGAGCTCACTCCGGGCCAGGTCAACCGCGCTGTGCGGCGGGCCGCGAAGCTGGTCAACGAGAAGGCCGCCGATCAGCTCCAGACCGCCTCCGAGACCTTCGAGCGGCTGATGGAGCTGGCGCTGCCGGGGCGCCTGGAGGAGATCCCGGAGGACCTGGGGTACTGCCTGATGGCGCTGCGCGACGCCGCCCGTACGGTGATCTCCGCGCTCGGCTCGACCCGCGACAAGTCCGTCCAGGACGAGGACGCCGTACGCAAGCAGGCGCTGGCCTCCGTGGAGAACGTGCACGCGGTCGCCGAGCGGATCGCGAACGGCTCCGAGTACGACGTGGTCTGGTACGAGCGCCACGACCGCTTCGGCGCCTCGCTGCGCGTCGCCCCGCTGTCGGTGTCCGGGCTGCTGCGCGAGAAGCTCTTCGAGGACCGCTCGGTCGTGCTGACCTCCGCGACCCTCAAGCTCGGCGGCGACTTCAACGGTGTCGCGGCGTCGCTGGGACTGGCCCCCGAGGGCACGCAGGGCGAGGACGTGCCCCCGTGGAAGGGCCTGGACGTCGGCTCGCCGTTCGATTACGCGAAGCAGGGCATTCTGTACGTCGCCAAGCATCTGAACCAGCCGGGGCGCGAGGGCACCCGCACGGACATGCTGGACGAGCTGGCGGAGCTGGTGGAGGCGGCCGGCGGGCGCACGCTGGGGCTGTTCTCCTCGATGCGGGCCGCGCAGGCGGCCGCCGAGGAGCTGCGCGGCCGGCTGGACGTGCCGATTCTGCTGCAGGGCGAGGAGACGCTCGGCGAGCTGATCCGTGCCTTCGCGGCGGATCCCCGTACGTGCCTGTTCGGGACGCTGTCGCTGTGGCAGGGCGTGGACGTGCCGGGGGCGAGCTGCCAGCTCGTGGTCATGGACCGGGTGCCGTTCCCGCGCCCCGACGACCCGCTGATGAGCGCCCGCCAGAAGGCCGTGGAGGAGGCCGGGGGCAATGGATTCATGGCGGTCGCGGCGACGCACGCGGCGCTGCTGATGGCCCAGGGCGCCGGCCGGCTGATCCGCGCCTCCGGGGACCGCGGCGTGGTCGCCTGCCTGGACCCCCGGGTCGAGCGGGCGCGGTACGGCTCGTTCCTGCGGGCCTCGATGCCCGGCTTCTGGTACACCACCGACCGCAACCAGGTCCGCCGCTCCCTGGCCGCCATCGACGCGGCCGCTCAGGCGGCCGAGAAGGCTGCTGAGGCGGGCGAGCAGGCCGCTGAGGAGCCGGAGACAGCGGACGTGCAGTAGCACCGCCCCAGCTCCCGTGGCGGGCCGCTGCGGGCGCACACGTGCGCGGGCCTCGTATACCGATCGGCATACGAGGCCCGTAGCGTTGACCGCGGTCGGCTCCTCGGGAGCGGTGGCTCCGTGCGGGGCGCCGCCGGGCCGGCCGTGGCACTCAGACCCGGCGGAGCACCGCCACCACCTTGCCGAGGATGGTCGCCTCGTCGCCGGGGATGGGCTGGTACGCGGCGTTGTGCGGGAGCAGCCAGACGTGGCCGTCCTCGCGCTTGAAGCGCTTCACCGTGGCCTCGCCGTCGAGCATCGCGGCGACGATGTCGCCGTTCTCCGCGACCGGCTGGCGGCGGACCGTGACCCAGTCGCCGTCGCAGATCGCGGCCTCGACCATGGAGTCACCGACGACCTTCAGCACGAAGAGCTCGCCGTCACCCACGAGCTGCCGGGGGAGGGGGAAGACGTCCTCGACGGACTCCTCCGCGAGGATCGGACCACCGGCGGCGATCCGGCCCACCAGCGGGACGTACGACGCCGCGGGCTTGCCCGTGGTGTCCGCCGGGGCCGAGGCGGGCTGGTCGGAGCCGCGGACCTCGTACGCCCGCGGGCGGTGCGGGTCGCGGCGCAGGAAGCCCTTGCGCTCCAGGGCCATGAGCTGGTGTGCCACCGACGACGTGCTCGACAGCCCCACCGCCTGGCCGATCTCGCGCATGGACGGCGGGTATCCGCGCCGCTGGACGGAGTCCCGGATGACCTCGATGACCCGTCGCTGCCGGTCGGTGAGGCCCGAGCTGTCCGCACGGATTCCTGGAGGGCGCCCGGGCAGCGAGCGTGCCGGCTTCTGGCCCTCCGGGCTCACCGTGGCGTCGTCCATCGGCGGTTTCTGGGTCGGCTCGAAGCGGCCCTGGGAGTGGCTTTGTGCGGCGATGATCGCGCTGTCTGCGGTGGTGGTCACGTCGGCCCCTCTCGGAATGTATCTCCCTAGTTAGCCAACGGTAGTTGCTTTCGAAAGGTTGCGCCAAACACACGTTCGAGTGAAAAACCGCAGATTAGCTGACCTGATCAGGGCATTGGGTGTATGGCCGCGAGCGACCGAAAGGCGATAACGGGCATTACGGTACCGTTCCCGCCGGCAATCCCCGGCGGCGGGTCCGCGTTCCGCCATGGTTCCGCGACGATCATGGCGGGTCCGTCGTGACCTGCCCAAGTCTGTCATTGCCGCCCCTCCGCAGCGGTCACCGGGGGGTCTCACGTAGTCTCGTGGCTGCTGCGCCGCCGCGACACGCGGTGGGTGCATTTTCTCGCCCGGCACCACATGTAGTGCTTGGATGGGCGACGGCCACCAGACGTTGTGGTCCATGGTCTTCTTCGGCCCGTGGATCGCCTATGCTTGTGGTCGCTCCGGAGGCCCCCGTTCGGGCCCTGTCCGGGCTATCAGCCGTACGCCGGATCGGTTGGCGTACGTCCGTTTTCGAGGGTGAGGAGGGCACGTCATGCACTGCCCCTTCTGCAGGCACCCCGACAGCCGGGTGGTGGACAGCCGCACCACCGACGACGGCACCTCGATCCGCCGCCGCCGGCAGTGCCCCGACTGCTCCCGGCGGTTCACCACGATCGAGACGGCGTCACTCACGGTGATCAAGCGGAGTGGGGTCACCGAGCCCTTCAGCCGTGACAAGGTCATCGCCGGAGTGCGCAAGGCGTGCCAGGGCCGGCCGGTCACCGAGGACGCGCTCGCCAAGCTCGGCCAGCGGGTCGAGGAGGCGGTCCGCGCGACCGGCAGCGCCGAGCTGTCCACCCATGACGTCGGGCTCGCCATACTGGGCCCGCTCCAGGAGCTGGACCTCGTGGCGTACCTGCGCTTCGCGAGCGTGTACCGGGCGTTCGACTCGCTCGAAGATTTTGAGGCGGCCATCGCGGAGCTGCGTGAGCAGCGGCCGCCCTCGCATCACTGCGGGAACTGCGGGGAGGCCGAGGATTCGGCGATCCCCGTGCCCGCCCCCGCCGCCGACTGAGCTCGGCGCGCGACCCAGACCTCGCCGGAGCTGAGCAGGAGCTCCGGCGCAGCAAGACATACACCGTGCCACGGGAAGAAGTGCGCACATCAGGGCGTTTACGCCCGTACAGGGAGGCGGCATGACAGAGACGACGAGCGGCCCGGCGCGAGGCTCCCGAAAGGGCAGCAAGGCGAGCAAGGGTCTGCGTATCGAGCGCATCCACACCACCCCCGGCGTGCATCCGTACGACGAGGTGGCGTGGGAGAGCCGAGACGTCGTCATGACCAATTGGCGCGACGGCTCGGTCAATTTCGAGCAGCGTGGCGTCGAGTTCCCCGACTTCTGGTCGGTGAACGCGGTCAACATCGTCACAAGCAAGTACTTCCGTGGCGCGGTCGGCTCCCCGGAGCGGGAGAAGAGCCTCAAGCAGCTCATCGACCGCGTGGTGAAGACGTACCGGAAGTCCGGTGAGGAGAACGGTTACTTCGCCTCCCCGGCCGACGCGGAGATCTTTGAGCACGAGCTGGCGTACGCGCTGCTCCACCAGGTCTTCAGCTTCAACTCGCCGGTCTGGTTCAACGTCGGCACCAAGCAGCCGCAGCAGGTCAGCGCCTGCTTCATCCTCTCCGTCGACGACTCCATGGAGTCGATCCTGGACTGGTACAAGGAAGAGGGGATGATCTTCAAGGGCGGCTCCGGCGCCGGCCTGAACCTCTCCCGCATCCGCTCCTCCAAGGAGCTGCTCTCCTCCGGCGGCAACGCTTCCGGCCCGGTCTCCTTCATGCGCGGCGCCGACGCGTCCGCCGGCACCATCAAGTCGGGCGGCGCCACCCGCCGCGCCGCCAAGATGGTCGTCCTGGACGTGGACCACCCGGACGTCGAGGCGTTCATCGAGACCAAGGTCTCCGAGGAGGAGAAGATCCGCGCGCTGCGCGACGCGGGCTTCGACATGGACCTGGGCGGCGACGACATCGCCTCCGTCCAGTACCAGAACGCCAACAACTCGGTCCGCGTGAACGACGAGTTCATGAAGGCCGTGGAGTCCGGCTCGAAGTTCGGCCTGCGCGGTCGGCTGAACGGCGAGGTCATCGAGGAGGTCGACGCCAAGGGCCTGTTCCGCAAGATGGCCGAGGCCGCCTGGGCCTGCGCCGACCCCGGCATCCAGTACGACGACACCATCAACCACTGGCACACCTCGCCGGAGTCGGGCCGGATCACCGCCTCGAACCCGTGCAGCGAGTACATGCACCTGGACAACTCCTCGTGCAACCTCGCCTCGCTGAACCTCATGAAGTTCCTGCGCGACGACGACAAGGGCAACCAGTCGTTCGACGCCGAGCGCTTCGCCAAGGTCGTCGAGCTGGTCATCACCGCGATGGACATCTCCATCTGCTTCGCGGACTTCCCGACCGAGAAGATCGGTGAGACCACCCGCGCCTTCCGTCAGCTGGGCATCGGCTACGCCAACCTCGGCGCCCTGCTCATGGCCACGGGCCACGCGTACGACTCCGACGGCGGCCGCGCGCTCGCCGGCGCCATCACCTCCCTGATGACCGGTACCTCGTACAAGCGCTCCGCCGAGCTGGCCTCGGTCGTCGGCCCGTACGACGGTTACGCCCGCAACGCCGACGCCCACAAGCGCGTCATGAAGCAGCACGCGGACGCCAACGGTGCCGCCACGCGCATGGACGACCTGGACACCCCGGTGTGGGCCGCGGCCACCGAGGCGTGGCAGGACGTCGTCCGCCTCGGCGAGAAGAACGGCTTCCGCAACGCGCAGGCTTCGGTGCTGGCCCCCACCGGCACCATCGGCCTGATGATGGACTGCGACACCACGGGCGTCGAGCCGGACCTGGCCCTGGTCAAGTTCAAGAAGCTCGTCGGCGGCGGCTCGATGCAGATCGTGAACAACACGGTCCCGAAGGCGCTGAAGCGCCTGGGCTACCAGCCCGAGCAGGTCGAGGCGATCGTCGCCCACATCGCCGAGCACGGCAATGTGATCGACGCCCCGGCCCTGAAGGCCGAGCACTACGAGGTCTTCGACTGCGCCATGGGCGAGCGTGCCATCTCCCCGATGGGCCACGTCCGCATGATGGCCGCCGCCCAGCCGTTCCTCTCCGGCGCGATCTCCAAGACGGTCAACGTCCCGGAGACCGCCACGGTCGAGGAGATCGAGGACGTCTACTTCCAGGGCTGGAAGCTCGGCCTGAAGGCGCTCGCGATCTACCGCGACAACTGCAAGGTCGGCCAGCCGCTCTCCGCCAAGAAGAAGGAGGAGGAGAAGAAGGCCGAGCCGGTCGCCGAGAAGAAGGTCGTCGAGTACCGCCCGGTCCGCAAGCGTCTCCCGAAGGGCCGTCCCGGCATCACCACCTCCTTCACCGTCGGCGGCGCCGAGGGTTACATGACGGCCAACTCCTACCCGGACGACGGCCTGGGCGAGGTCTTCCTGAAGATGTCCAAGCAGGGCTCGACCCTCGCGGGCATGATGGACGCCTTCTCCATCGCGGTCTCGGTCGGCCTCCAGTACGGCGTGCCGCTGGAGACCTACGTCTCGAAGTTCACCAACATGCGCTTCGAGCCGGCCGGCATGACGGACGACCCGGACGTGCGGATGGCGCAGTCGATCGTCGACTACATCTTCCGCCGCCTGGCGCTGGACTTCCTGCCCTTCGAGACCCGTTCGGCCCTTGGCATCCACTCTGTCGAGGAGCGCCAGCGCCACCTGGAGACCGGTTCGTACGAGCCGGCCGAGGACGAGGTCGACATCCAGGGTCTGGCCCAGTCGGCCCCGCTGACCCCGGCGACCCAGCAGTCGCCGACCTCCACCGAAGAGGTCGTCGAGGAGACCGCGGCGCCGGCCCCGAAGCAGGCGCACACCAACGCGGAGCTGGTCGAGATGCAGCTCGGCATCAACGCCGACGCCCCGCTGTGCTTCTCCTGCGGTACGAAGATGCAGCGCGCCGGCAGCTGCTACCTCTGCGAGGGCTGCGGCTCCACGAGCGGCTGCAGCTGACAGTGCGCCCCTCGGGGCGTGAATGAACCGCTGAGGGCGGTGGAGGCGGGACCCCGCCTCCACCGCCCTCGGTGTTGACTGCCGGCCTCGTGCCCCCCCGGTGGGCTGCCGGTCCCGTCGCGTCCGTGTCGTGGCTGTCAGCCGGCGGCGGGCCGTCGCCCCATCCACGAGGCGAAGTCGTCGGCGTCGCCGTCGAACCCGCGGATCCCGCTCACGAACTGCCACTCGCCATCGCCGTCCCGGACGAACTCCGCGACCACCGCGGCCGTGGCGTCGGGGATACGGGCGAAGTCGTCCCTCGACAGTTCGTCGTAGCCCTCGAGGATGCGCACAAGAGTGCGCGGTATGTCGCCGAAGGTCCGACGCCCGTGCCGCTGCTGGATGGTGACGCCCACCACCACCCGGCCGTACCTCTCCGCCAGCCGCGAGAACTCCAGCGTCATCGCCTCGTCGTCGCCGAGCCCCTGGCCGGTCTTGCTGTCCCGTTTCAGGGTGATCGTGCCGTCGGGGGAGCGGCTGTCGAAGTGCACGAGGTACGCGGGCTCGCCGTACAGCGCGTCCGTGGTGTACGTCGCGGCGATGATGTCGAGGTCGTTGGCGGGCTCGCCATAGGGGCTCGGGTCCCATTTCAGCGTGACCTCGGCCTTGTCGATCCCCTTGTTGAGACTGCTCACCAGACTTCCCTTCTTCGGCCCCGGAGCACCGTGGCCGGGCGCTTCCCGTGAATCACCCATGCTGCCACGAGGGTGTGACATGCGGTGTGGACCCGCCCTCATCCGCCGTATACAGCGCATGAGTTGAAGTGTGCGTACTGTGACGTGCAGTGACGCAAGGGACGCCAGGGGCCGTACGATGGCGCGGTGCTGGTCAAATGGATTCGCTGCACTGTTGTGGACCGCGGGGGGTTCGAACGGGGGCAGCGCAAATGGGCGGGGCTGCCCGGGGAGCCGGGCTTCCGGGGGCAGGGCGGCGGCTGGAGCCGCACCCGCCCCGGCGTCGCGCATCTCGTGGCCTTCTGGGAGAGCAGGGCGTTCTACGACTCGTTCATGGCGAGATCGCACGACCGCCTGGCCGCCTCTCAGGCCGGCACGTACAAGAACGGCCAGACCCGCCTCTTCGAACACGAGCTGGACGTGAAGGTCGGCTTCCGCCCCGTCTTCGAGGACGCGGATGTGCTGCGGCTGGCGTACTGCCAGGTCAGGCCGGACCGTGTCGACCACTACAAGCTGATGCAGCAGAAGGTCTGGAACCCCGCGATGGCGGGCTCCCCCGGGATGCTGCGCGGCCTGCTGGGACGCGCCCCGGGGGAGGAGTTCCTGGTCCTCTCGATGTGGCAGTCGGCGGCTGAACGCGGCAAGTACCGTCCGGAACGTCTTGAACGGCTGGCCCTACGGGCGCAGACGGCGGCGGACATCATGGGCGTCACGGGCGACGTGGTCGATCTGGAGCCTTCGTGGACGGTGTGACGGCGTAACGGTGTGCGCGTGATGGCCCAACGGCGCAAGGGGGCACCGCTCGCGGTCAGGTCTCCTTCGTGAACGTTCCTGCGTGTGCTGCCGCCAGGGCGACGGCGACGGCATGGTCGGCGTCCGGCTCGTCCAGGCCCTCGCGGGTGATGAACAGGCGGAAGAACAGCGGGGCCGCTACCGCGCGTACCAGTGCTCCGCCGTCGACGGCCGAGCGCGGGCCGGGCAGCTCGCCGCGGGCGACGGCGCGGTCCACGATCACCTCGCAGCGCGCGAACCGTTCGGCGTAGTACGCGCGCAGCGCCTGTGCGGCCGGCTCGGACTGGAAGGCGGCGGCGATGACCGCCGAGCTGGGCGCGGCGGCCGCCGGGTCGGCGAAGGAGTGCACGACCTCCAGCGCGAGCGCGCGCAGGTCGCCGTCGAGCGAACCGGTGTCGGGCGGTGCCCAGCCGTCCTCGCCGGCCAGGTCGAGGGTGTCGGCGACCAGTCCGTCGACGCCGCCCCAGCGGCGGTAGAGCGTCGTCTTGTGCACGCCGGAGTGCTCGGCGACGTACTCGACGGTCAGGCCGGAGTAGCCGTGCTCGGTGAGGCCGGCCACTACGGCGTCGCGGACGGCCGCGCGCGTACGCGCGGTACGGCCGCCGGGCCGGCGGGTGCCCGGGCGGGCGGTGCCGGTGCCGCCCGCGACCTGCGCGGTCTGCTCGTTGTCCACAGGCAAATGCAACTCCACTTGCGTTAGGTGGGGGATCGTGTCATCCTCGTCAGCGTAACGCAACACCCGTCGCGTTACTGGTTCGGTCGGCTGCTGGAGCGGCCGCGGGGGAGGTACCAGTGTTCACTCAGGTCTTTCATGGCTTCCAGGTCTCCGGGGCCGGCGTCCGGGAGCGCCCCGGGCAGGGGGCAGCGCCTCGTTTTAGGCTGGCGGCATGGCACGCCCCCGACGCATCGTCCTCATCAGGCATGGAGAGTCCGACGGAAATATCGATGACACGGTGTACGAGCGGGAGCCGGACCACGCCCTGAGCCTGACGGAGCGCGGCGTCAAGCAGGCCGAGGAGGCCGGTGCGCAGCTTCGGGCAATGTTCGGGGACGAGCGGATATCCGCGTACGTCTCTCCGTACCGCCGCACGCACCAGACGTTCCAGGCGCTCGGTCTGGACAAGGAGCGGGTCCGGGTGCGCGAGGAGCCGCGGCTGCGCGAGCAGGACTGGGGGAACTGGCAGGACCGGGACGACGTACGGCTCCAGAAGGCGTACCGCGACGCCTACGGTCACTTCTTCTACCGCTTCGCCCAGGGGGAGTCGGGGGCGGACGTCTACGACCGGGTGGGCGCGTTCCTGGAGAGCCTGTGGCGCAGCTTCGAGGCCCCCGACCATCCGCCGAACGTTCTGATCGTCACGCACGGGCTGACCATGCGGTTGTTCTGTATGAGGTGGTTCCACTGGACCGTCGCCGAATTTGAATCGCTGTCCAATCCCCACAACGCCGACCACCGCACTCTGCTGCTCGGTCCGGACGGGCGGTACCGCCTTGACCGGCCGTTCGAGAGCTGGTGTACACCGCAGTCCTACGGGAGCACCGGTTAGAGTGCAACCGATGACCGCCGATCACCGTGACAGTGACGCACAGCGCTTCGCGCGGGCCCTGGAGAGCCTGCGGGGGCTTGCCGTGGGCGACGCCCTGGGATCCCAGTTCTTCGTGCCCGCCCATTACCCCGCGCTCAAGAGCCGCGCCCTGCCGCCGGCGCCCTGGCGGTGGACCGACGACACCGAGATGGCCGCTTCCGTACTGGCCGTACTGACCGCGCACGGCCGTATCGACCAGGACGCGCTCGCCCGCTCCTTCGCGGAGCATCACGACGTCGACCGGGCCTACGGTCCCGCCGTGGACCGCCTGCTCCGCCAGGTGCGGGAGGGGCGGGACTGGCGCGAGCTGGCCTCGGCGCTGTTCAAGGGGCAGGGCTCGTGGGGCAACGGTGCCGCCATGCGCATCGCCCCGCTGGGTGCCTGGTACGCCGACGATCCCGAGCAGGCCACGCACCAGGCGGAGATCTCTGCGTACGTCACGCACCAGCACCGTGAGGCGGTCGTCGGGGCGATGGCGGTGGCGGCCGCGGCCGCGCTGGTCGCCGCGCCGGACCGTGTCACCGGCCCGGAGGCGCTGCTGGACGCCGTCATGGAGCTGATCCCGCGCAGCGCGGTCCAGGCGGGGCTTCGGCGCGCCCGCGACATGCTCGACTACGCCGACGCGAGCACGGTCGCCGCGGTGCTCGGCTGTGGGCGGCGGACCACCGCTCACGACACCGTGCCGTTCACGCTGTGGGCCGCCGCCCGCAACCTGGGCAGCTACGAGCAGGCGTTCTGGACCACCGCGCGGGCGGGTGGCGACGTGGACACCACGTGCGCGATCGTCGGCGGCATCGTCGCGGCCGGCCCGGAGGGCGCGCCGCCGGAGGGATGGCTGGCGGGGACGGAGGACCTCCCGTCCTGGATGCCGAGCGGCGAGGCCTGAGACGCGTACGGGAGCGTGTGGGTGTGTGGGCGCGTCGGGCTGAGGCCCGTGAGCCCGGCCTGAAGCGCACCGCTTGAGGCGCGTGGCTTCGGGTGCGTGCGGGGTGCGTGAGACTCGTCGTCCGGTACGCCCTGTCTCCGATAGGTGCGGGGCGCGTGAGGCTCGTCGTCCGGGACGCGTGACCTTGCTTGGGCGGCCTTGGCCTGGGCTGTGTGCGGCGTAGCCTTGGTGGTGGGCCCTGCGGGGTGTTGCCGGGGCTTGAAGCTCGGTCGCTCGGTGAAGGTCGGGAGCATGCGTAGCACCAGGTCTCAGGGGGCGAGGCTCGGAGGGGACGACGCGCGTCACGTTCCGGAGAGTGGGCCGTGCGGCGCTCCGGACGGTGTACCCGATGGCGAGCGGGACCGTGTTCCGGATGGTGAGCCGGGCCGCGCTCCGGATGGCGAGCGGGACCGCACATCGGATGGCGAGTCGGACCATGCTCCGGATGGCGAGCCGGACCGTGCTTCCGATGGCGAGCCGGGCCGTGCTCCCGATGGTGAGCCGGGCCGTGTTCCCAGTCCCGTTTCGGGGGGTGACAACACCGGTCGGGTGGGACGAATCGAGCGTGGGGGACCCGCGGTGCGAGGTGGTGGGGGGCGGGGGCGTACTCTGTCTGGCGCCATGCCCTACGAGCCCCCTACTCATACCGTCGAGCGATCACTGCGCGCCACGACGGGCGCCAAGATCATCGCAGGAGTGGACGAGGTCGGGCGCGGAGCCTGGGCCGGCCCGGTGAGCGTCTGCGCCGCCGTGACCGGACTGCGCCGCCCGCCCACCGGACTCACCGACTCCAAGCTGCTGACCCCCAAGCGCCGCGACGAACTCGCCGCCGTGCTCGGCGACTGGGTCACCTGTCACGCCCTCGGTCACGCCAGCCCCGAGGAGATCGACGAACTGGGCATGACCGCAGCCCTCCGGCTGGCCGCCGTCCGTGCGCTGGAAGCCCTTCCGGTCCGGCCCGACGCGGTCATCCTCGACGGCAAGCACGACTACCTCGGTGCCCCTTGGAGGGTCCGTACGGTCATCAAGGGCGACCAGTCCTGTGTCGCCGTCGCCGCCGCCTCGGTGATAGCGAAGGTGCGGCGCGACGCGATGATGGCCGAACTGGGCCTGGAACACGAGCACTTCGGCTTCGCGGACAACGCCGGCTACCCCTCGCCGGTGCACCGCGCGGCCCTCGAGGAGTGGGGCCCGACCCCGTACCACCGGGTGTCGTGGTCCTACATGGACGCGCTGCCCCGCTGGCAGCACCTGAAGAAGGTGCGCCTCACCCCAGAATCAGCCGCTCTGGAGGCCGGTGGCCAACTCGGCTTCGACTTCTGAGCGGTACGGATGTGAATCCGGTACCCGCTGACATGTCCCGTACCTACGTTTGATAGACATCACTTCATGCCTCTCATCCCCGAGGAGCCTCAGATTCACGAGAGTGTCCCGGGTCCCCGCGCAACTCCGGCCGCCGGCCGTACCGCGCCGACCCCTCGACCCGTACCTGGTCCCGGTCCCCGCCCCGCGCCTCCGCGCGGCGCCCCCGCGTCCAGCGCCCGACCCGGCAAGCCCGGTCCGTCCCGCGGACCGGCTCCCACCCCGCCCGCGCAGCGCACGGCTCCCAAGCCGTCCGCGGCGGCCGGTGCCGGCACCGCAGCCTCCGAAGCGCAGCTTCAGCTGATCCCCGCGCCCGCCGACGGCGCCGTGGACGCCGCCGACGAGGCCGTCGACCTGCTCCTGGACTCCGGCCGCGCGCCGAGCGAGGTGCTGGTCCTCACCACCGGCGACCGGCACCCCTGGGCCGCGCACGAGCTGTCCTTCGGTGAGGCGTCCTACTGGGCGCAGCACGACGCCGCGGACGACGTCTTCTACGCGGACGCCGACGCCGAGCGTGCCAAGGGCCGTCCCGTGGTGGTCGTCGCGGTCAACGGCGGCTCGGACGAAGCCGTCGCCAAGGCTCTGCCCGCCGCCATGGCCCGGGCCGGCGCCCTGCTGATCGTCTGTGGCGATCCGGCGCGGATCAACGCCCTCATCGGGGCGTCGGCGTAAGCGAGCCGGCTCGGAGGGGCCCGGCCCGGCCATCACGGCCGCCGGGCTCGCTCCGTACCGCCCGCCCGGCCGACCGCTCCGGCACCCGGTGACGGCGTACCGCTGATCCGTTCCTGCGTACGGCCGTACCGCCGTACCGCCGTACCGCCGTGCCGGTCAGTGGCCTCAGCGGGCCGCAGTGCGCCGGTGTGCTTCCGGCGCTCCGCCGCCCGTACGGCGCGGTGGTCCCGCGGCCATGCCGCCGTTGTGCCGCTCGCGGGGCGTGTCCGAGAGCTGCGGACGCTCCGGCCGCGCGCCGGTGTACGGCCGGCGCCCGCCGCGGCCTTCCCCGAGCACCTGCCAGCCGTCGCGCGTCAGCGTGATGTACGCGCCGCAGCGCAGCCCGTGCAAGGTGCAGGCGTCGCGCAGCCCCCACATCCACGCGCCGTCCGCCTCCGTCCACAGCGGCCCACCGTCGCGGCAGTACAGCAGCACGGCCGTCCGTACCGGTGCGCGCAGCCGCAGATCGTGCGGGGTCACCCGGCGCAACTGCGCCAGCAGTGCGTTGCGGAAGTCCCAGCCGTCGGGCGCGTCCGTACGCAGCACGAAGGACGCGCTGGCCGTCACCCGCTCCTCCGGATCGAGCACCGCGACGACAGCGGTGGACGGGCCGGGCAGATGGCGGTCGTGGAGGCCGGTGACGACCTCACGGGGATTGCGCAGCAGGGGAATTCCCGCCGAGGCCCACTCGGCGGGCTCCAGCATCCGGCTCAGCCTGGCGGCCGACGTGGTGGCGGAGGGCTGGGACGCGGTCAGGGGCGGAGTGATGCCGAAGGTCACGGTCCTCCCTTCGTCGACGCGACGGAAGCCGGGACGGCCGGGCGCAACGTCGCACCACGACACACCCCTGCTGAGCCGCGGACGGCTGGAATGGGGGAAGCACCACGATTCTCGCGGTCGTACACGCTTGCGGCAATGAGCAATTCGCCGCGGCGTTCCGGAATCGATGGGTGCGTCGTCCTTTTTCCTTCCCGCTCAACTGCCCGTCGAAGCGTGTCCCGCCGCACGGGTCCGCTCCGCACGGTGCGGACCAGCGAAAACACCCTCCCGCTTCGCCCCGCCCGGCGCGCGCCCGACTCCGGGCGCCGCGCGGCCCGTTGAGCGCCCCACGGCGCGCGCCCGCTCGGCATGAGCCCGCCGGCCGCCCCCGAAGGAGGCCAGAGGGACGGCTGAGGGCCGCCCCCGGCCCCGCGATCAGCTCTGTACCGCCAGCACCAGCGGCAGTACACCCCCAGCGCCCGCCCGGCGGAGCAGTCGCGCGGCGACCGCGAGCGTCCAGCCGGTCTCGGTCGCGTCGTCCACCAGGAGCACCGGGCCGTCCGCGGCGCGCAACGCCTCGGCCAGCGGCGGCGGCACCGTCAGCGCCCCGTCGAGGGCGCGCAGCCGCTGCGCGCTGTTGGACCGCGGCAGATGCGTCTCGTCGGCGCCCGCCGCGTACGCGATCGATCCCAGCAGCGGCATCCTGCCGATCTCGGCGACCCGGGCACCGAGGGACTGGACGAGCTGGGGGCGGGTGCGGGACGCCATGGTGACGACGCCCACCGGGCGGGCGGGCGCCTCCGGATCGCCGCTCGCCCAGCCGCCCGGCCCCTTCGCCCAGTCGGCCAGCACGCCGACCACGGCGTCGAGCACATCGGCGGGCACCGGACCGTCCGGGGCCTGCGGCGTCAGGAGCGGGCGCAGCCGATTGCCCCAGCCGATGTCCGAGAGCCGGCCGAGCGCCCGCCCCGCCGACGCCTGTTCACCTGCCGGAATGCGGCCCTTCAGATCGACGCCGATCGCCGGGAGCCCCGTCGGCCACATCCGGCGCGGCTCCACGACGACGCCCGCGCGGCCCAGCTCGCCGCGCGCCGCGTCCAGCGCGGCGGGGGAGACCTCGGCGGTGAAGCGCGGCCCCGCGCAGTTGTCGCAGCGGCCGCACGGCGCCGCGCCCTCGTCGTCGAGCTGCCGCTGGAGGAACTCCATCCGGCAGCCGCCCGTCGTGGCGTACTCGCGCATCGCCTGCTGCTCGGCCTCGCGCTGCTTCGCCACCCAGGCGTACCGCTCCGCGTCGTACGTCCAGGGCTGTCCCGTGGCGGTCCAGCCGCCCTTCACCCGCCGGACCGCGCCGTCCACGTCCAGGACCTTGAGCATCGTCTCCAGGCGGGAGCGGCGCAGCTCCACGAGCGGCTCCAGCGCGGGCAGCGACAGCGGTCGCTCGGAACCGGCGAGCACGTCGATCGTCCGGCGCACGAGCTCCTCGGGCGGGAAGGCGATGGAGGCGAAGTACGCCCAGATCGCCTCGTCCTCGCGGCCGGGCAGCAGCAGGACCTCGGCGTGCTCCACACCGCGGCCGGCGCGGCCGACCTGCTGGTAGTAGGCGATGGGGGAGGAGGGCGAGCCGAGGTGGACGACGAAGCCGAGGTCGGGCTTGTCGAAGCCCATGCCGAGCGCGGAGGTGGCGACCAGCGCCTTGACGCGGTTGCCGAGGAGGTCCTCCTCGGCCTGCTGGCGGTCGGCGTTCTCGGTCTTGCCCGTGTACGAGGCGACCGTGTGCCCGCACTGCCGCAGGAAGGCCGTGACCTCCTCGGCGGCGGCCACCGTGAGGGTGTAGATGATCCCGGAGCCCGGGAGGTCGTTCAGATGCTCGGCGAGCCAGGCCATGCGGTGGGCGGCGTCGGGCAGCCGGAGCACGCCGAGGCTCAGGCTCTCCCGGTCCAGCGGGCCGCGCAGGACCAGCGCGTCCGTGCCGCCGCCCGTGCCGAGCTGCTCGGCCACGTCGGCCGTCACCCGGGCGTTGGCCGTCGCCGTCGTGGCCAGTACGGGCACGCCCGGCGGCAGGTCGGCGAGCATCGTGCGCAGCCGGCGGTAGTCGGGCCGGAAGTCGTGGCCCCAGTCCGAGATGCAGTGCGCCTCGTCCACCACCAGCAGGCCGGTCGCCGCGGCGAGCTTGGGCAGCACCTGGTCGCGGAAGTCCGGGTTGTTCAGCCGCTCCGGGCTGACCAGCAGCACGTCCACCTCGCCGGCCGCCACCTCGGCCTGGACGGTGTCCCACTCCTCGGTGTTCGAGGAGTTGATCGTGCGGGCGCGGATGCCCGCCCGGGCGGCCGCCTCGACCTGGTTCCGCATCAGCGCCAGCAGCGGCGAGACGATCACCGTCGGGCCGCTGCCGCGCTGCCGCAACAGGGCGGTCGCGACGAAGTACACGGCCGACTTGCCCCAGCCCGTGCGCTGCACCACCAGCGCCCGGCGGTGCTCGGCGACCAGCGCCTCGATCGCCCGCCACTGGTCCTCGCGCAGCCGGGCCGTGCCCGCCGGGGCGCCGACGAGGCGGGCCAGCACCGCGTCGGCCGCCTGCCGCAGGGTTCCGTCGTTCGTGTCGTCCATGCACCCATGCAAGCGCATCCCACTGACAACCGGCGAACCGGCAGCTCAGTCCCCGAGGACGAGCCTGCGCGCGGGAACGTGCAGTGCGCAGAGGGGCAGGCCGGGGGAGGCGGTCAGTTCGGTGGTCACGGCCTGCCAGGTGCGGAGCAGCTCGGCGGCCCGTTTCCGCTCCCCGGGGCGCGGTGAGCCGACCTTCAGGTGGTGGCCGGTCGGCGCGTGCCGTACCGAGCAGTGGTAGACGCCGGCGTCCGGCGCGTACCAGGAGAGCAGCCGCCAGCCGGGTGGTGGCGCCGGAGGCCCCACGTGGTCGAAGACGAACACCGGCTCTTCGGGGGCGCCACCGCCCGGGGAGGTGAGGAGACCCGGCGCGGTGATCTCCGCGCGTGCGCCGTCGGCGACCTGCCAGTGGGCCATGAGGGCCTGCCACGCGCGGTACGGGATGAGGGCGGCTTCCGGAGCGGCTTCCGGAGCGGCCTCCGGAGCGGCCTCCGGACCGGCCTCCGCACCGCCCTCCGGACCCGCGCCCGCCGCCGCAGCGATCTCCCGCAAGAGCCGCCCGGCCCCCGGAGCGACCGCCCGCGCGTCCTCGCAGGACAGCCGCAGTTCCGGCCCGTCCCAGGCATCGGTCACCTCGGCGCTGACGCCCGCGTGCCGCATGGCCCGGCCGGTCAGTACCCGAGAAACGGCGGCGGCCAGGCCGGCGGCGCCGACGTTCAGCGCGAGGACATGCAGGCTGAGCCGTCCGGAGCGGGCACTCCCGGATTCCACGGTCATTTCTCCTCCTTTCTGAGCCGCTCGTCCTTCCTGAGCCGGCTGACGACCGCCGTCACGGCCGCAGGGAGCCCGTCGCGCGCCGGCAGCAGTTCCGTACGGCCGTGCCAGGCGCCCGGACCGTGCCCGGAGATGCCGCGCAAGGTGACCGTGCTCCCGGGGCCGAGCGCGAGGCCGACCTCCGCCGCGCCCCGGGCCAGGCCGCGCCCGGTCGCCTTCACGGCCGCCTCCAGCAGCGTCCACGCGGGAAGGAACGCCGCGGGGTCGGCGGTGGCCGGCAGGGCCGGGTACACCGCCGCGAGCACGTCCAGCGCCGCCGGGACGGGCCGCAGCCGCTCGATGTCCACGCCCACGGGCCCGCCGTCGTCCGCGCCGGCCAGCAGCAGCCGGCCGGACCGCGACCAGCTGATGTGCTGCTCCGGATGGTCCGGCAGATACGGCTTGCCGGACGCCGTGTACGCGACGCGCAGGCGCGCCGGGGAGACTCCCAGCCGCCGGCCCAGCAGGTCGCGCACCGCCAGCCGGGAGCGGAGGAAGCGGCGGGCCGAGGCCACGTCCGTAAAGGCCGTGGCCCGCCGCCTCTCCGCCTCCGTGGGGCGCGCCTCCAAGCCGCCCCCACCGTCCAGGTCCACAAGCCACACGTCCACCGCTACAGCCGGAAGACCTGCGTGGAAGACAGCGACGGATCGCCCGGCCGTACATGCAGCTCCCCCCGGGACGGCAGCATCACCACCGCGGCGACGGTGCGTTCGCCGCGGATGTCACCCCGGTCCGGTACGCAGATCGGCGGCTGCGACAACAGCCTGAAGTGGTCCTCGGCGCCGCACCCCGGGGGCAGCTCGGCGAGCCCCGCGGTGGCCGCCTTCAGGCGGCGCACGGACGAGTTGCGGGCGAAGACGTTGATCTCGTCGAACGGTACGAAGTCCGGGTGCAGGAAGTGGTTGGTGTGCGCCGTCTCCGCCCCCTCCGTGACCCTGAGTTCGTCACCGAGGATCTCCACCACGGCGACCCGTTCCCGGTCGCACAGGACCAGCGTCCGGGAGCTCGCCAGGGGCAGGCCGCGCAGGATCTCCAGGGCCTGGGGGACGTCCCGTGCCGTGTCCAGCAGGTGCCGGATGGCGAGGTAGGGCGGTACTCCGGGGTGCCAGTCGCCGCCCAGTACCAGGTTGAGCCCGACCGCGAGGCCGTCGCTGTTCAGCCCCAGGTAGCCGAGCAGGCCGCCGAAGCTGAGGACGAGCGAGCGGCGCGGCGACCCGGTGCGGGCGACCTCCAGCACGCCGAGGTAGTCGTCCAGGTTGCCGTTGAGGTCGACGGTCTGCGCGAGGACGGGGCCGGCCGCGCCGGTGCGGGCGTAGGTCGTGCAGTCGCCCGCCGTGGGCACCTTGCGGTAGCCCATGATCTCCCGGCGCAGTTGCAGCAGCCATGCCTCGTCCGGTGTGATCCCGGCGCCGGCCGCGAGCCCCGCGACCTCCTCGGCCAGTTCGGGCGTGGCCGCCGCGACCGCCGCCTGATAGGCGGCGATCGACGGCAGCAGCCCGTCCAGGGAGACCGGCTCCGGCATGACCTTGTTCAGCCGGGCGAGCGAGTCGTCGAGGAAGGCACGCAACGGACCGGCGAGGGCCTCACCATGGGCCCGCCCGGCGGCGAACGGGCCGCCCGACGCGCGAATGAAAGGAATGCCCGCGCCCGGCGTCATCCGACGGCGTCCAGCTGGGCGACCTTCGGCTTGGTGGCCAGCTCGTCCTTCACACGGGGCCATTCGGCGCGCAGGACGCTGTAGAAGATCGCGTCGCGGCGGCGCCCGCCGGGCATGAAGTTGTAGCTGCGCAGGGTGCCTTCCTCCACGGCGCCGATGTTGCGCAGTCCGCGGCGGGCCTGGGTGTTGAGGATGTCGGTCTTGAACTCCACGCGCTCCGCGCCCAGTTGCTCGAAAGCGTGCTCCAGGAGCAGGTACTTCGCCCAGCGGTTGATGCCCTGGCCCCGGAAGTCGCGGCCCAGCCAGGACCAGCCGATCTCCAGCCGCAGGTCGGCCTCGGCCATGTTGCCGTAGCTCATGCTGCCGGCGACCCGGCCGGTGGACTTGTCGGTGATGATCTGGACGACGCGGCGGCCGGCGCTCTGGTCGGCGAGGCAGGTGTCGAAGAACTTCTCGAAGTCCGCGTCGGTCTCGACGGCGGAGACGAAGTACTTCCAGATGTCGGGGTCCATCGCGACAGCCCGCACGGGCTCGCGGTCGGCTTCGGTGACCGGTCGCAGCAGGACGTGCTCGTTCTCCAGGACCACCGCGGCGTTCTCGTTCCAGGCCATGGTCAGGCCACCTTCTTCGTGAGTCGGGACAGGGATTCGGCGACGCTGCGCAGGGTGCGCATCTCGGCGAGGTCGTGCTCGGTGAAGTTCGCGAGGTCGACGTCGGTCGCCTCGCACACCTCGGTCAGGAAGAGGACCTTGTTGAGCGAGGTCAGGCCGTAGGTGCCGGCCATGTCCGCGTCGAGGTCGAGGGCGTCGGGGGCGACTTCGGGGTCCAGTACCGCGGAGAGGGATTCCCTGGCCGCGCTCTCGATGTCAGGCCGCATGAATGCCTTCCTTACTGTCGTGAACAGCGTCGTGGTAAGTGGCGAGGATCTGCTTGCGCTTGGGCTTGTACTGGGACGTGAGCAGGCCGTTGTCGATGCTGAAGGGCGCGTCGGCGATCACGACACGGCTGATCCGCTCGTCGGCGGTGCGGGCGGCGTTGGTCAGGGCGAGCTGGGCCGCGATGGCGTCCGGGTCGGCGGGCACGGCGGCCGGGGAGACGACGGCGACCAGGTCGGTCTGCGCGGGGCAGAACAGGACGCACTCGGCGATCGCCGGGCTGGTCCTCATGTGCTCCTCGATCGGCCGGACGACGATCTTCTTCCCGTTGTCCAGGACGATGACGTCGTCGGCGCGGCCGCGGATGAAGAGGAAGCCGTCCTCGTCGAGATGGCCGAGGTCGCCGGTCCGTACGGTGCCGTCCGGGGCGAACATCCGCTCGGAAGCGCCCGGTTCGGCATACGCGTAACGGTAGTTGACCGGGTGGTCGCTGCGCACGCGGATGGTCCCGTCCGCGTCCACCAGGACTTCCTTGCCGCGCAGTACCTTGCCGACGCTGCCGGCGCGGTGGGCGCCGGGGTGGTTCTTGGTCACGATGCAGGTTTCGTTGAGCCCGTAGCCCTCATAGATGGGCAGCCCGGCGTCGTGGAAGAAGCGCAGCATCGCCGCGTCGGCCGGCGCGGATCCGGTCCACAGGTAGCGGATCCGGTCCCCGAAGAGGTGGCGGGCCGCTTCCTGGACCGTCGCGGTGCCGCCGGAGCGCCGCAGCCGGGCCTCGACCTGGCGCTTGGCCGTCTCGTAGAAGGCCGGCACGCCCATGACGACGGTCGGTTTGACGCGGCGCAGCGCCGCGAAGGCCGCCTCGTAGGTGCTGATGGTGACGTCGTGGCCGTGCACCAGCGCCGAGTAGACCCAGTAGCGCTGCTGGAGCAGCGAGAGCGGCAGGAAGACGAACAGGTCGTCCCCCGGCTTGTGTTCGAAGATCTCCTGCACTGCGGCCAGCGAGCTGTCGATGCTGCCGACGGTCGCGCCGAGCCCCTTGGGAGTGCCGGTGCTGCCGGAGGTGAACTTGATCGTGGTCACGTCCCGCGGTGCCCAGTGGACCGCCGGCAGCGCGGTGTCCTCCTCCGGGCCCTCGGGGTCCTCCGCGAGCGCCCGGACCTCGCCGATCGGCACGGCACCCGGGGCGTCCGTGGGCTGGTCGGTGAAGAGCAGCGTGATGCCGTACCGGGCCATCAGCTCCGCCGAGGGCGCGAACTTGCCGGGCTCCAGTCCGGCGGTCTCCGCCTTCAGGAGCAGCGCCGCGAGGTCCAGCAGTACCCATTCCAGGCTGTTGGCGGCCAGGATGCCGATCCGGTCGCCCGGACCGATGCCCCGCGCCCGCAGCCGGCGCGCCAGCCGGCGGGCCCGCTCGTACAGCTCCGGCAGGCCGAGGCTCTCCGTACCGTCCAGGCGGGAGACGGAGATCCGGCCGCCGAGCGGCGGGGTGGAGACGATGTGCTGGAGGAACGAGTGGCCGGTCACCGTGCCTGCTCCTCTTCCGGTGCCAGGGCCGCGGCCATCGCGGCGACGGTGTCCAGGTCGGCCATCACGTCGAGCGGGATGGTGACCCCGAACCGCTTGCGTACGGCGGTGAGAATGCGGGCTGCCGCGATGGAGTCGCCACCGAGCGCCCGCAGGCTGTCGTGGACGCCGACCCGGGCCCCGCGCAGCACCGTGGACCAGATCTCGACCAGGGCCTTCTCGGTGTCCGTCGTGGGCTCGCCGCCGCCGCGCGGGGCCTGTGCCGCGGGCGCCGTCTCCTCGGTGGCGGTCTCGGCGAGCTTGTTCCGGTCCACCTTGCCGTTCCTGGTGAGCGGCAGGTCGGTGTGCCACATGATGGCCGTCGGGACCATGTAGTCGGGCAGGTCGCGGCGGAGCGCTTCGCGCAGCTCGGCCTCGGTGGGCCGGGCGTCCCCGCTCGGTACGAGATGGGCCACCAGGCGGTCGCCCCGCGCGCCGGGCCGGCTGGCGACCACGGCCTTGGCCACGGAGTCCAGGGCGACCAGCCGCGTCTCGACTTCGCCGGCCTCGATGCGGTAGCCGTTGACCTTGATCTGGAAGTCGCTGCGCCCGAGGATCGCGATAGTGCCGTCGGGCAGATACCGGCCCAGGTCACCGGTGCGGTAGAGGCGTTCGTTGCGTCGCGGGTCGTATCCGAACCGCTCGGCGGTGCGCTCCTCGTCGCCCCAGTAGCCACGCGCCAGCCCCGTACCCGCCGCGCAGATCTCGCCGGTCACCCAGTCGGGGGCGTCCAGCCCGTCCCGGTCCAGGACGTAGGCGCGGTTGTTGGCGTTGGGCCGGCCGTACGGGATGGACCGGCTGCCGTCCTCCTCGGGGCCGACCCGGTGCAGGATGTTCCAGATCGTGGTCTCGGTCGGGCCGCCGAGCGAGACGACGTCCAGGCCGGGCTCGAGCTTGCGCAGCGCGGCCGGCAGCGCCGGCGGGACGCGGTCGCCGCTCATCATCACCAGGCGCAGCGCGGGCGGTACCACCTCGTCGGCGACCGCCTGGTCGTGCAGCATCGACACGATGGCGGGCACGGAGTTCCACACGGTCACCCCGGCGCTCCGGCACAGGTCGAGCCAGTGCGCGGGGTCAACTGCCCGGTCCCGGTCGGGCATCACCAGCGCGGCCCCGGCGGACAGCGCGCCGAAGACGTCCCACACCGACAGGTCGAAGTTGAACGCGCTGATCGCGAAGAACCGGTCGTCGGGGGTGATGGCGAAGCGCTTGTGGCAGTCGGCGACGACGTTCGCGACGTTGCGGTGGCTGACCATGACGCCCTTGGGCGCGCCGGTCGTGCCGGAGGTGTAGAGCACGTACGCGAGGTCGTCGGGGGAGGAGCCGGGCAGCCGGGCGGGCAGTTCTGTCGCCGTTGTCTGAGGACCCGTCACATCGAGGCGCAGTACGTCCCGTTCACCGCTCGGGTCCTGCCAGTCGAGGTTGGTGAGTACCTGGCGGACCTTGCCGTCGCGCAGCATGTAACTCTGCCGCTCGGCGGGCAGGGCGCCGTCGACGGGCAGGTAGGCGGCCCCGGCGAGGACGGTGGCGAGGATGCCGATGATCTGCTCGGGGCCGCGGCACATCACCAGCCCGACCAGCTCGTCCCTGCCGACGCCCCGCTCCCGCAGCCACTGTGCCGCCGCGGCCGCGCGGCGCAGGAGTTCGCCGTAGCTGATCTCCGTGTCCGAGGTGAGGATCGCGGGGGCGTCCGGCGTGCGCTCGGCCTGGGCGGCGAAGGCGTCGCCCAGCAGCTCCTCCGGCAGCGGTACGGCGGTGTCGTTGGCCGCGCGGCGCCGCTCGCGCTGGGCGGCGGGCAGCAGGTCGAAGGTGTGACGCTGCCAGGCGGCCTCGTCCGCCAGCGTGTCCAGCAGCGTGCCGTACCCCTGGGCGACGTCGTCCAGCAGGCCCTCGGGGAACAGCTCGTCGATCCCGTCGAGCTGGACGACCAGGCCGCCGTGCTGCTCCATGGCGAAGGCGTTCAGCCACACCTGCGGGGTCTGGCTGACGCTGAAGACCTCCGGCCCGAACAGCTCCAGCGCCGAGCCGTCGACCTCGCCGTTGACGTGGCCGATGGCGCTGTTGAACGTGAAGGGCATCCGGGCGCCCGTCACTCCGCCGCGCCGGCGCGCCAGTTCCTGCATGACCTCGCTGCCGGAGAAGTGCCGGTGGTCCAGGTCGCTGCGGAGCCGGGCCTGCAGCGCGCGGGCCCGCTCCTCGAAGGTGCGGGAGCGGTCGACCTCCGCCTCGACCAGGATCGTGTCCGAGAAGTTCCCGATGGCCTCGAAGACGCGCGGGTGGATGGGCGGCCGGTTGGCCACGGTGGTGGTGAGGGTGAAGCGGGGCCCCGCACCCCAGACGGAGAGCGTTTCGGCGTACGCCGCGAGCAGCAGGGCCGACGGCGTCAGCCCGGCGAATGCGGCCCGCTCCTTCAGCGCCGTCCAGGCCCGCTCGTCCAGGCGCACCTGGCGCTGCGAGAAGCGGGTGGTGGTCAGTGCCGACGGGCTGGTGGCGAGCGGCAGGTCCGGGTGGGGCGCGAGGTCGTCGACGCGCGCCAGCCAGTACTCGCGCGAGCGGCGGGCCGGTGCCCGCTCCCGCCCGGCCTGCAGGGCCGCCACGTACTCCTCGTACGGAAGCTCGGCCGGCGCGCCGTCGTCGGTGCCGTCCCGGTACTCCCGCCACCAGGCGCGGAAGAACAGGAACATGCTGATCCCGTCCATGACCAGCCCGTCGTGGCTGACGTGCAGCACCATGCGGTCGTCGGCGAGGACCGTCACGTCCGCGGCGATCAGCGGTACCTGGTCGGCGGCGAGCACGCGGTGGGAGCGTTCCTCGCGCAGCGCGGCACGGATCCGCTCCTGCTCCCCGGGGCTCTCGCCGCGCAGGTCGAGGCGGCTGATCCGCGGCCGGTGCTGGCGGAATTCGGTGACCTGCCGGTCGTCCGAGACGAAGCGGGAGCGCAGCGCGCTGTGCGCGTCCACGACCGCTTCGAGGGCCGACTCCAGCCGGTCCACGTCCCACACGCCCTCGAACTCGTGGTAGACGTGGCTGGAGATGTCGCCGATCTCGAAGATGCCGCTGCGGCCCAGCAGATAGGCCCGCTGCAGAGGGGTCAGAGGGAAGCCCGGACCGTGCCGCTCCTCTTCCGCCAGGTGCGCGACCAGCTCCTCCTTCATGCTCTTGACGAGCGCGATGAAGTCGGGGTCCATCCGCTCGCGGCCGCCTTGGAGCCGCAGGTCGTTGCCGGAGAGGGAGACGGACAGGCCCCGGCTGTCGATCTCGCGCAGGACGTCGCGGTAGTTCATCGGGCGCCCTCCTCGGTCAGCGCGGTGACGGCGGCCTCGTCGGCACGCTCCTCGATCAGCGCGGCGAGGCCGTTGACGTCGTGGCTGCCGAGCAGTTCCTCGACGGTGACGTCCACGTCCAGCGCCTCCAGGATCTGGTACTGCAGCGTCACGGCCTGCAGCGAACTGGTGCCGAGCTGGCTCAGGTTGCTGTCGCTCGCCACCGCCTCCTCGGGCAGTTGCAGCGCCGCGCCGACCAGCGCGGTCAGCCACGGCACGAGCCGCGGGCCGGCGTGCGCGGGGCGGGGCGCGGCGGCGGTCGGCCGGAAGAAGACGGCGTCGGCGAGGCGGATCTCGCTCTCCGGGGGGACCAGCTCCACGGTGCGCGGCCACACGGCCGGCTCGGGCAGGCCGAGCGCCTCGGCGAGCCGCGCGGCGAAGCGGGGCATGACGGGTGCTGCGGCGTGCGCGAGGAGGCGGGCCGCGGCCAGTTCGAGGGCGATGGCCGTACGGGCCTCGCTCTCCCAGCCCGCGGTCTCCGCGAGGACGGCCTCCTGGCGGGAGAAGCGCAGGGTGTCCGTGACGATGCCGTCCAGTTCGGCGGCCGCCTGGTTGAGCGAGAAGCCCTCGGAGCCGAGGCTGCCGGTGACCGCGGCGAGCCGGGCGCCGAGCCGGGCGAGGAAGGCGGAGTGCTCCGGCGTCCAGGTACCGGCGTCCGGCGCCTGTCCGCCGTACCGCTTGCCGATCCGCGCCCCGAGGTCGTTCAGCCAGCCCTGCCAGGTGCCGATCAGGGTCTCGTCGAGCGTCGTCTCGTACGCCGCGCGCTGGAAGTTGGTGCGCCGGCCCTCGGGGCGGGTGGCCGCGAGGAAGTAGCGGACGGCGTCGACGGAGTCCGGCCCGAGGATCTCCTTGCCCCAGATGGCGTGGCGCCGGCTGGTGGAGAACTTGCTGCCCTCCAGCAGGTAGAACTCATTGACGTGGTAGTCGATGTCGGGCTGCCAGCCGGGGTGGGCCAGCCGGTAGAGGGCCGGGTAGAGCACCGAGTGGTAGAAGCTGTTGTCGTAGCCGAAGAAGTGGACGACCTTCCAGTCCTGCTGCGGCTCGGCGGCCTTCCACTTCTCGCCCAGGCGCGCGCCGAGGGACTGGATGCCGTGCAGGAAGCCGTACGACATCTCCGGCCAGACCCAGATGACCTGCCCGGTCACGTCCTGCTCGGCCGGCGGGACGCCCCAGTCGGAGGGGTGGCTGACGGGGATGTCCAGGCTCGCGCGGCGGAAGAGCCGGTCGCTCAGCTCGCGCAGCCGGGCCGGGACGCGGCCCAGGCGGTGGTGCTCGGCGATCTGCTCGCGGAAGGTGTGCAGCGGCAGCGACCAGCGGGCGACCGGGGCGCTGCGCGGGGTCGCGGCCGACCGGGCGGAGGCCGGGTCGACCAGGTCGGTGACGGTGTTGGGCTCGCCGCACTCCTCACAGATGTTGCCGCTGGTGCCGGAACCGCACGCCGGGCAGCCGCCCTTGACGTCCACCTCGTAGAGGTACTGCCCGCTCTCCGCGTCGAAGAGCGCCTCGGACTCGGTGACCCGCACCGTGCCCGAGGAGACCACGCGGGAGAAGAAGTCCTGCAGGCCGGGGCGGTAGGACGGGTCGTCGTCGGTGACCGTGAACTGGTCGGGGACGATGTCCATCAGGGCCAGCGTCCGGGCGATCTCGGCGCTGTAGTGGGCCGCGGTCTCGGCCGGCTCGCGGTCCTCGGCGCGCGCCGCGCCCACCACATAGCTCTGGTAGTCGTCGCTGCCCGTCAGGTGCCACGCCTTGGTGCCGTTCATCCGCTGGTGGCGGACGTAGGCGTCGGCGCCCAGGTACGGGCCCGAGAGGTGCCCGAGGTGCAGGTCGCCGTTGGGGGTGGGCGGGGTGGAGAAGACGAAGACCGGCCGTTCGCCGAAGGTGGTGCGCTCCGCGTTACCGGCCGAGGCCAGCGCGCGGGACGGGTCGCGCCAGTACTGCGTCAGGAAGACCACGTCGGTGTCGCCGGTGTTTTCCAGGACGTGGGACTCGAAGGGCTCGAAGAGGGCCACCGTGCCGGGCGCGGCCGGGTGGCGCCGCCCGTCGACGACGAACTCGCCGCGCCCCGCGACGATCACGAAGAACTCGGTCTCGTCGTGCTGGTGGCTGTCCGAGCTGCGGCCGGGTGCGACCCGCCCCCAGCCCGCGCCCACACCCAGGCCCTCGATGTCGCTCATGTCGATGCCGAACGCCTCGTGGAGGGCCGTGTCGTCGTACGTATTGATGATCACGCCGCGTCCTTTCGCTGGGAGGGAAGGGGAAGAAGGCCGGCGGTTTCCGCCGCGATGGCGGGGGCGAGCCGGTACCCGGAACCGTTGGCGGCGCCCGCGAAGACCACCCGGCCGTCGTCGGTGAGCGGGCGTACCAGGGGCTGCATGCCGGGGCCGTAGGCGTCGCAGAAGACGCGGCCCGACACACAGCGGTCCGCCAACTGGGGGGCGTACCGGGCGAGTACGTCCAGCGCCTCGCGCCTGTCCGCGGCGGAGATGCCGGCGGGCAGGGTGTCCGGGTCGACGTCCCACTCCTGGCAGGTGTAGCTGAACAGCCAGTGCCCGCGCTGGTGGTAGGGGAGCAGGAAGGCGTCCTCGTCCTGGAAGACGACCGCCCAGTCGCCGGGGTCCGGGGGCACCTCGATGTGCAGGGCCACGATCTTCTTCACCCGGGCGCCCAGCGGCGCGACGAGGTCCCGCCAGGCGGGGGCCGCGAGCCAGGGGCCGGGGGCCAGGACGACATGTCCGGCGGTCAGGGTGTCGCCGGTGCCCAGGGTCAGCTCCACCGCGTCGGGCCCCGCGCTCAGGCCGGTGACCGCGACGCCCTCGCGGAACTCCGCGGTCGGCCGCAGGTCGCGGGCCAGCAACTGGGTGAGCGCGTGCACGTCCGCGTACTGGCAGCCGTCGCCCTCCCACGCGGCCTTGCCCGCGGGCACCCGGGCGATTCCCCCGGCCACCTCCGCGACGGGCCGGAGCTTCGCCTCGGGCAGATAGGTCTCGCGCAGCCGCGCCTCCTGCGACACGTCGGCGAGGACCGTCATGTCCAGCCGGTGAATCGGCAGTTCGGGACGGGCGGCCTTGAGCGCGGCGTAGTGGTCCTGGCTGTACGCGGCCATCGCGCGGACCCGCTCCGAGGAGCCGCGGGGGAAGTGCAGGCCGGCCGAGCGGCGGCTGGCGCCGCTGCCGACCGCGTCCCGCTCCAGCAGCACTACGGAGGCGTCCGGAGTGCGGGCCAGGATCTCCCGGGTGATCATGCAGCCGAGTACGCCGCCGCCGACCACGGCGAAGTCGGTATCGGTCCGCGCCATCACGCGCCCCACAGGACCTTGGCGCCGGCCTTGGACGACCACTCGATGAACGACGCCAGCTGCTCGTCGCTGCGCACCCCGCTCAGCCGGTCGGCGATGCGCTGGCTGCGCCAGGCGTTCAGGCTGAGGTTGGGGTCGGCGAGGCCGCGCTGACCGCGGGCGGCGTTCTGCACGAAGATGTTGCGGTCGGCCGGGCCGTCCCAGCGCACGGCGAAGTCCTCGTCGATGCTCAGCTCGTCGCCGTGGCGCTCCAGCCGGCCGGCGATCGGTTCGAGGAAGTCCATGCGTGCCGGGCGGAAGCCGGTGGCCCAGACGACGACGTCCGCCTCGAAGTGCTCGGTGGCGCCCGGCTCGTCGTTGTGCCGGACGGCGATGTCCCAGCCGCCCGCGTCCGCCGCGCTCACGTCGACGACCTCGCGGTTGGGGTGCAGCCCGACCAGGTCGGGGTTGCCCTGGACGAAGCGGTGGACGTAGATCCGCTGGTAGATGTCGCGCAGCGTCGACTCGGAGATGCCGTCGCTGGAGAGGATGTGCTGCGCGTTGAACGCCTGCCGGGCCTCCGGCGGCAGGCCGTAGAAGTAGTCGGAGTGGGACGGCATGTAGTAGTCGTTGGTGAAGGGCGAGTCGTCGATCGGGAAGTAGTTGCGGCGCCGGGAGATCCACGAGACGCGGCGCGGCAGTTCGCCCTCCGCGCGCGAGATCAGGTCCAGGAACGCCTCGGCGCCGGACTGGCCGCCGCCCACCACCACGACCCGCTTGTCCTTCAGGCCCTTGGCGGCGTTCATGTAGTCGTTGACGTGGAACTGCGTGGCGCCCAGCAGGTCGCGGCCCTGCGGCGGGACCCACGGCCGGCTGCCCACGCCGACGACGATGTTCTCGGCGGTCACGGTGCGGCGGTCGGTGCGGACGGTGAAGACGCCGTCGAAGTCGACCTCCTGCACCGTCTCGCCGAAGACGACGTTCTCGTTGCGCCGGCTGGCCCAGGCCAGGTAGTTGCGGAACTCCAGCCGCGGCACGTCGTCGAACTGGGCGTTGAGGAAGTGGTACACCCGTCCCTGGTCGTGCAGATAGGACAGGAAGGAGAACGGGCTCTTCGGGTCGGAGAGGCTGACGAGGTCCTTGAACATCGACACCTGCAGGGTGGTGCCGGGTATCTGCTGGTCGTCGTGCCAGCCGAAGGACGCCTTCCGGTCGAGGAAGAGGTTGCGCACCTCCGGGCGGCCGTGCAGCAGTGACGCCAGGCTCAGGTTGGCAGGTCCCACGCCCACTCCAACGCAGTGGTACTGCGCGGAATCGGCCCGGTTTTTCGCGTGCCCCATGAGGTCTCTCCTTCAGGCGGATGCCGGCGGTCTGCCGGCCGTGTCGTGCCGGATATGAGGTGTGATGTGGCGTGATATCGGGCAGGTGGGGGGTCGTGCGTGACCGGACGGACGGTCGTACGTCCGTGTCACAGGGGGTTACGGGTCAGACTGGTGCGTCGGCCTTCACATCGGCCTTCACGGGTGCCGTGGCCACCGGCTCCGGTGTCACCTCATCGGCCGCCGTGACCGCATCGGCCGGCGCGGCCGCCGGCTGCCGGCGCACGGCGATCAGGCCGAAGACCGTGGCGAGGAGCGAGCCGACGGCGACCGCCGGCCAGACCAGCCCGCCGAGCTGCAGGAAGAGCCAGCTCCCGAGCATCGGGCCCACGGCGGTGCCCAGGCCGAACATGAACTGGAAGCTGCCGATGTACCGGGACCGCAGGTGCTCCGGGCCCGCCTTCGCGGGGTAGGCGAAGACCGCGGGGCCGCCGATGATCTCGCCGAGCGACCAGATGAGCGTGCCGACGACGACGGCGGCCGGTCCGATCGGCAGCCCGTAGAAGGCCACCCCGGCGCCCACGAGGGCGAAGCCCAGCCCGACCGTCAGCTTCAGCGGCCACTCCTGGGAGAGCTTGGTGATCAGCAGCTCGAAGGCGATGACGATGAATCCGTTGAGCGAGACCGCGAAGGTGTACCAGAAGAGCGCGAGCCCCGCGTCCTTCATGTAGAGCGGCAGCGTCGAGAGGTACTGCATGTAGACGGCGGAGTGGCAGAAGGCCGCGACGAGGTACAGCAGGTACCGCCGGTCGCGGACCACCGCCAGATAGCCGCCCGGAGGCCCGCCGTCCTTCGGGCCGGCCGCCGAAGGCACACGCGTGGCCCGTGCAGGCAGCGTCGCCCAGGCGAAAGCCGCGTACAGCAGGGCGATCGCGGCCTCGCCCCAGAAGAGCAGGTCGTACTCGTGGCCGCCGGCGTTGTAGAGGCCGTAGCCGACCAGCGGCGCGGCCGTCGCTCCCACGTTGAGCCCGAACCGGTACATCGCGAAGATCATGACCTGCCGGTGCTCGGACGTCAGCTCCGCCAGCAGCGTCGCCGACGCCGGCCGGAAGAGCTGCGCGCCGAGGCTGACGAGCGCGATCGCCGCCAGCAGGGCGGTGAAGTCGGGCAGGTAGAGCAGGGCGGCCGTCAGCACGCTGGTGCTGCCCATGGAGACCACGGTGGCGTTGCGCACGCCCATCCGGTCCGCCAGGGTGCCGCCGATCAGCGAGCCGACGACGGCGCCGGCCCCGTAGACGCCGAGGGCGATGACGGTGTGGCCGTCGGAGTACCCCTTCGCCGTCAGGAACAGCACCAGGAAGATGTTGAGGAAGCCGCTGAGGCGGTTGACCAGCACCCCGGCGAGCACGGTCTTCACCGCGAGTGGCGCCTCGCGGAACGTGCCCCACACCGTGGCCCGCTCCCCGGCCCGGGTCTCAGGAGCCATGACCGGCCGCCGTCCCCACCGTCAGGGTCACCGCGGCGCGCACCCGGCGCTCCAGCTCGTCCAGTTCACCGGGGGTCGGGGCGTCGATGAGGAAGGTCACCGCCCGGTCGTCGGAGCTGGTCAGCGGGGACAGCGGGGCGCCCTTGTCCTTGAGCACCAGGACCGCGCGCAGCGTCGGGGGCGCGTCCGGGCCGCCCGGCGCGAGCTCCGGCCACATCCCGCCGTCGCCCACCCACACCGGCGAGACGCCCGGCCAGTCGACCGTGACGTCCTCCAGCGTGCCGGGCTCGTGGTCCAGGTAGACCTGGCGGGCCCAGCGGCGCGGCGCGGGGTAGGAGGCATGCTCGCCGAGGGCGATCCGGACGATCTCCGGCTCCAGCGGCCGCCCGGTGGCCAGTTGATAGAGGGCGAGCAGGCCGTCGCCCGGGGTGCGGGCCGCGATCTCCATCAGGTACGGGCGGCCGTCGGCGCCGAGGCGCCACTCCGCGTGCGCGATGCCGTCGCGGAAGTCCAGGGTCGTCAGCAGCCGCCGGCTGGCGCTCAGCAGCGCCTCGTCCTCCTCCGTACGGGCGTTGGGCACGGAGTGCGAGAGCTCCACGAAGGAGCGGGCGTGCGACTCGGTGGTCTCCTTCCTGGTGACGGACGCGAAGATCACCTCGCCGCCCTGCACCAGGCTCTCCACCGAGTACTCCTGCCCCTGGACCTGCTCCTCGACCAGCACGGTCTCGTACGCGGGATAGTCCGCGAGCCGGTCCCGCAGCTCGGCGGCGTCCGCGACGGTGACCACCCCCGAACTGGAGTGGCGGGTCGCGGGCTTGGCCACCACCGGGTACGCCAGGCCGTCGAGGGCGGTCTCCTCGCGCTCGCCGGGCGGCACGACCAGCGAGGCCGGGCCGAATTCGTCGAGGTACCAGCGCTGGAGGTACTTGCTGCGGCAGGCCCGCGTCGCGCGCAGCCCCGGCCCCGGCAGGCCGAGCGCGTCACCGAGCAGGCCGGTCGGCTCCACCAGCGTCTCGCCGACCGCGTACGCGCCGACGACGGTGTACTGCCGCCGCCAGTCCCGGGCCCGGGCGATGAAGCCCGGTATGAACGAGCCCTCCTGGTCGAGCGAGCCGTCCACGAAGGCGATGTCGTCGATGAGGGAGGCCGGGTGGTCCGGGTCCTTCATGCAGGTCCGCGCCACCTCGCGGTAGCTCTCGGGCGTGATGAGCAGCACCTTCAGGCCCCGCGCCGACAGCTCCTGGAGGTAGCGCGGGTTGCGGCACACCACCCAGAAGGCGCCGGTGAGGACGAAGGCTTCGGGGGCTCTCCCGCCCGGTCTCGTGTCGGTCATGCTCGGTCTCCCCGTTGTTGTGTCGTCGTCTCGTCGTACGTGATGCGCAGTCCGTTGTCGCCGAGGAAGTCCAGCCAGCGGCCGGCTTCTTCGGCGGACTCGGTGGCCCGGTTCAGGCCGGCCGGCAGCGCACCGGCCAGCAGCCGGGTGATGCCGAAGGCGAGCGGCAGGGACACGCACCGGGCCATGGCGCTCTCGGTCTCGTCGCCGGTCAGGTCCATCAGGCAGGAGCCCTGCCAGCCCGCGCCGTCCGCCGTGCGGACGTCGAGCGCGACCGAGAGCACGACGCGGTCGCGGTCGGTCTCGGTGGTGGGGTAGCGGTCGGCCAGCTCCTTGGCCAGCGCCCTGGTCCGGGACTCGTCACCGGCGCTGACGGTGCGGAAGACCTCTTCCCAGGCGTCGCGCCAGCCCGCGTTGCGCAGCGTGCCGCGGACGAACGTGCGCAGCCGCCAGCCGTCCGGGATGCCGTACTGGGTGATGAAGGGCAGGCTGTCGCGGTTCGGGTAGACCTCGAACTCCGCGCCGTCCAGGCGGTGGACACGGGTCGCCTCCCAGGGGCGCGCGGCAGTGCGCTCCGCGCCCTCGGACACGTAGCGGGCGGGCGAGCCGAGCGCGGCCAGCACTCCGTAGGGCGCCCAGCTGAAGCGGTAGCGGAAGTCGTTGGGGACGGCCGGTATGCCGCCGCAGTACGAGGTGAAGTCCACCGACTCGGCCGTGTCGCCGACCGCCTCCCGGGCGCGCCCGACCAGCCGGTGGGCCATCAAGTGGTCGATGCCCGGGTCCAGTCCGGCCTCGGTCAGGACGACGATGCCCGCCTCGGCCGCCTCGGCTGCCTGCTCGGCCACGGCCTCGGAGACATAGCTGGTACAGGCGAAGTGCGCCCGGCGGTCCCGCGCCAGCCGCAGCAGCCGCGGGTGCTCGGTGGCGGGCAGCATCGAGACGACCACGTCGCCCGTGCCCACCGCGGCCTCCAGGACCCCGGGGTCCAGCGCGCCCACCTCGGCCCGGCCGGTCAGACCCAGGGCGGCCAGCCGGGCGGCGGCGCGGTCGGCGGTACGGTCCCAGAGCACCACCCGCGCGGCCCGGTCGCACAGCGCGCCGAGGCCGCTGCTGCCGGTGGACAGGCCGGTGCCGATCCAGTGGACGGTGCCGCTCGCGGGGACGGCCTCGGTACGGCCGGTGGTCGGCCGGCTAGCGGTCATGGGAGCTCTCCTTGTGGTCGGGGCGGGCCGCGGCCTCGAAGATGCGCAGCGTGCGCGCCCAGGCCGGGTCGGTGTCGGAAAGCTGCGCCAACTGCGGAGCGAGCTCCGCCGAGAAGGCCCGGCTGGACTCGGCGGGCAGCAGGGAGGGGAGGTTGTCGATGGCGATCAGGTCGGTGGGCCGGTCGCCGTCCCGCAGCCGCCGGACCGGCCGCTCCCAGTCGGTGACCTCGTCGTAGATGGGCAGGACGTTGCACTCCGAGGTCACGTCGCAGGTGACGTCCGAGATCACCGCCGTGCGGCGGCCGGGGTCGTCGAGGTCCGCCGGGGTGACGAAGGGCGGCACGGGCCGCGTGGTCAGCACGGTGTTGACCACGATGTCGTGGCCGAGCAGGGCCGCACGGTCCAGTGCGCGGGTCTCCGCCACGTCCCACCGGGTCGGGGCGATGCCCGCCGCCTCCAGCGCGTCGCAGGCGCCCCGGCCGCTGCGCCCCAGCGCACCGATCACCAGAGCCGTCCCGCCGGAACCGGCCCCCAGCAGGGCGTCCAGCCCGGGGCGGTCCGTCGGGCGCAGCGGCGTCTCCAGCCGGCCCCGGTGGTGCAGTACGGCCAGCGCGGCGCCGACGTAACCGGCCCAGTACCCGAACGCCGCGAGCCGGCGCCCGGCGTCGTCCGTGAGGTACTCCAGGTCCAGCAGCGCGCCGCCGCCCGCCGTGAACCGGCCGAGCAGTTCCCCGGCGCCCGCCTGCCCCTTGTAGGCGTGGCCGAAGTAGATATGGCGGTGCCGCAGCGCGTGTGGCTGTACGGGGAGCTCCTTCAGCCCGAGGACGTAGTGGTCCGCCGGCGCCTCGGGCCAGCTTCCCGCGGGCGCCGTGCGGCAGCCGGCGGCCGTGTAGTCGGCGAGCGGGAAGGCGCGCCGCGGCGACTCCTCGACGGTGATCTCGACACCCTGGTCCACCAGTTTCGCGGCGTCCTCGGGCACGAGCGGCGCCCGGCGCTCACTGGCGCGGGATTCGTGACGCATCCACAGGCGTGGCATGTCCGGCATCAGGCGGATACTTCCTCTTGAGGGATCGGCGGGCAGCGGGCAGCGGAGGGCCGGTCCGCGTCTACAGGACGGGAATACGGGCGTTGGCCAGCGGCCGGTACGCCACCTCCGTCGGCAGCTCGGCCGGGTCGAAGCCGGCGGCGAGCAGCTCGCCGACGACCCCGCAGGTCATGGCAACCGCCAGCGCCTCTCCGGGACAGCGGTGGGCGGCCGCGCCGAAGGTGAAGACCACGGGGTCCGCGCGGCCGGGCAGGAAGGCGTGCGGGTCGGGGTTGGCCGCCGGGTCGCGGTTGGCGGCGGCCAGTACCACCAGTACCTGCTCGCCGGGCGCGACCTCGGCGTCGGCGTACCGGAACGGCTCGGCGGCGAACCGGCGGGTGTTCTGGACCGGCGCGTCGTGCCGCACGACCTCCCGGACGAACGCGTCCGGAGCGGTCGGCCGCTGCCCCTCACGGGTCAGCGCCAGCAGGGTGTTGCCGATCAGCCCGGCCGTGGCGTCGTACGTTTGGGAGAGGAAGCCGACCGCGTTGGCCAGCAGCGGCGCCGTTGCGGACCAGTCGGCGCGCCGCGCGGCCCGGACCAGCTCGGCGAGGAGCCCCGTGCCGTCGGCGCCGCGCTCGATACCGGGGCCCAGCAGCTCCTGGAGCCGGCCGGCCGCCAGGGCGGCGGCGCGCTGCTGCTCGGGGGTGGCCGAGGCGGGGATGCACTGGACGAAGTCCCCGATGAGCCGGGCCGCTTCGGCGTCCGCGCCCCCGTCCAGCCCGCACAGCGCCGCCACGACCTGCGCGGGCACGGCGAACATCAGCTCTTCGAAGGGCGGCCGGCCGTCCTTCAGGTACGCGCGGGTGCGCTCACCGGCCAAGTCGGCGGCGTGCGCGGTGTCGACCCGGCCCAGCGCGCCGGTGACCACCTCCTTCAGCCGCCGCTGGAGGGCGCCGTCGGTCATCCGCACCAGGGACCCGAAGACGTCACCGGCGGGCGTGCCGGCGATGCCGGCCGGGACCGGCTCGGCGGCGGGCCGGACGCGCAGCGCGCCGGCGCTCAGCACGGCGCGCACGGCCGCGGCGTCGCCGGCCACCCAGGCACCCACGGCCGGGTCGAAGGCGAAGGGCCGCTCGGCCGTCAGCGTCGCGTAGTAGGCGTAGGGATCCGGCAGCCGGACCGCTTCGATGGGGGTGGTCACCCGTGGCACTCCTTGCTCGGTGGAACGGTGGGGGCCGGCCGGTCAGATGTCGCGCGCCGCCCGGGCCGCGCGGCGGGTGTCGAGCGTGCCGGCGATGGTCAGCCGCATGACCTCCGACGTGCCCTCGTAGATCCGCAGGGCGCGGATCTGCCGGTACAGGCGCTCGGTGACGCTGTCCTTGACCACTCCCGACGCGCCCAGCAACTGGACGGCGGTGTCGACGATGCGCTGCGCCTCTTCGGTGGCGTGCAGCTTGGCGATGCTGGAGTGCCGGGCGAAGCGGCGGCTGCCGCGGTCGGCCTCCCAGGCGGCCCGCGCCACCAGCAGCGCCGCCGCGTTGAGCTGGACGTCCATGTCCGCCAGCGACGCCTGCGTGAGCTGCAGGTCGATGAGTTTTGCGCCGCCCATGGACCGCGTACGGGCGCGGGCCAGGGCGGTGTCGGCGGCCCGCCGGGCGAAGCCGAGCGCGGCCGCGCCGACCGTCATCCGGAAGCGTTCCAGCAGGTCCATCGCGATGACGAAACCCTTGCCGGGCTTGCCCAGTACGGCGTCCTCCGGGACCCGGCAGTCCTCGAAGTCGAGGTGCGCGAAGGAGCGGGGCGCGAGCGCGTCCAGGCGCCGGCCGACCCGTACGCCGGGGGTGTCGGCGGGGACGAGGAACGCCGTCAGGCCCAGTGCTCCCGGCGCGCCGCCGGTGCGCGCGATGACGACGTACACATCGGCGATGCTGCCGTTGGCGATCCACGCCTTGCGGCCGTTGAGCACATAGCCGCCGTCCGGGGCGCGGTCGGCCCGCAGGGCCACGGCGGCGACGTCCGAGCCCGCCTCCTCCTCGGAGACCGCGAAGGCCCCCACGAGCGAGCCCGTGGCCATCCGCGGCAGATAGTGCCGTTTCTGCGCGTCGCTGCCGAAGCGGATGACCGGTGTGGCCGACAGCGCCTGGATGGAGAACGCGAAGTCCGCCAGGTCCTCGGCGTAGGCGAGCGCCTCGCGCGTCAGGCAGAGGGCACGGTGGTCGCCGGGCAGTCCCTCCGCACCCGACTCCGGGTCCAGAAAGGCGAGCCAGCCGTCCTCGCCCAGCTGCCGGACGAGGCGCAGCCCGGCCTTCTCCGGGTCCTCCTGCCGTACTTCGTCCCACAGGTCGGTACGGGCGTCGCACCAGGTGCCGAGGGCCTCGGCAAGCCGGCGGTGCCGGTCTTCGTAGAAGGGGAGTTCGAGTATTTCCGGGTCGAAGCTCGTGATCTGCTGCAAGGCGAGGTCTCCGTGCGGGGAGGGGCGCTGGGCGCGCGGGAGGCGTCAGATGACCAGGTCGGCGTCGTCGGGCCGGGCGGCGGGCGCCGCCGCTGCTGCCTGCCGGTCGGTGACCTGCTTGACCAGTTGGTGTTCGACGAAGTACGCGAAGGAGGCGTAACCGCGCCAGATGCGGCGCCACTCCCGCTGGACGGCCTCCTCGCCGGAGGCGCGCCGGACGTCGTCGAGGTAGGAGACGATGATGTCGGCCGACTGCCGGGCGTGCCCCGCGGAGAAGTTGTCGATCGACAGATGCGCCTCTTCGTAGGACACGTCGAAGTTGTGCCGGCGCAGCTTCTGTATTTCGTGCAGGCGCATCTCGCCCAGCCCGAACATCTCGATTCCCAGGTTGTAGCCGAGGATCTCGTTGTAGAGCGTGTCGGGGAAGAGCGACAGGCACACCTGGTGGATGGAGAACCCGTAGAGCCCGTCCGGCAGATCGCCCTGGTCCAGGAACTCCTGCTGCCGGATGTGCGGCAGGTGGATGTCCATGCTCGCCAGCACCTGGTGGATCAGCGTGATGTGGTTCTTGGCGAGGTCTCCGCGGCCCATCTCGTCGGCGTAGATGGCGAACAGCATGTGGTCGCTCTGCCGGTGGTCGCGGCCGAGATTGCCGATGCGGTGGGCCCAGCTCCCGTCGATCAGGCTGCCCAGCGCGAACGTGGACTGCCCGAACACCACCTCGTCGCGGTCGGGTATCTCCGTCAGCGGACGGTACGGATTGACCAGCTTGTCCCAGTAGATCCGCTCGACGCGCTCCATGAGCGCTTCCGGGGTGTAGTCGAAGTACTCGGCGTTGGTGAGCTTTCCGCCGCCCCCGTGGGTGAAGAGCAGCTCCGCGTCGGCGAGACCGGCCTCGGCACGGTCCCGGGCCACCGGCAGGATGTGCGGGTACTGCTCGACGTTGACGATGCGGTGGAACAGCTCCCGGTCGTCCAGGCCGCGCTCCGGCTCGGCCGCCACCACATCGGCCGGCGCGGCGCTCCGCAGCGCCCCGGCCCACTCGGCTGCCCGCTCGTCACCTGCGGTGTTCGGCCGGAAGTCGAGGTCCGCCTGCTCACCCGCGGCGATGGACTCCGTCCACGCCGCGAACGTGGCCGCCTCCTCCTCGTCGAAGATCCCGAACATCGGCCCGCCGAACTTGATCGACTGCAGGAACCGGCAGACCCCGGCGGCGCTGGTCCGCGTCTGCCGGGCCTCCCGGAAGACCGCCACGAACTCGGCGAGGTCGAGCTGCTCGTCGCCGAGCCACTCCGAGAGCCGCCGGCCGCCCATCCGTACGCCGCGGTGCTGCTTGCCCGCGAACGGCGCGTGCCGGGCCACGATCTGCGCCACCCTGGCGTCCAGCGACAGCCCGTCGTGCCAGTCGGCCAGCTCGGTGAGCAGCGCCGTCTGCTCCCGCTCCAGCCGCAGCACCAGCTCGATCGCGGTCAGCGTCCGCCGCCGGTCCTCGGCGCCGGTCGGCGACTGTTCGGTGAGCGCGAGGTACTCGGCGAGGACCGTACGGGCCGCCGCCTCCGGGAGCAGCGCCTGAGTCCCCAGCAGTACGTCGTCGACGCCCAGCGCGCACATCGCGTAGTGCACGCCCACGACTTCGGGCAGGAAGGACGCGGGGAGCCGGGAGAGCGCGAGAAAGAACGCGGCGTGCAGGGCGGTCAGCGGGCGGGCGCCGGCCTGGTGGAGGAAGTCCGCCGCCTCGATGCCGGGCAGATGCACACCCAGGTCGTCCAGGGTCCGCCGGCGCCGCGCGAGCAGGCCGCGCTGCGGCGTGCCTGAGCCCCGCAGCAGGAAGTACTGTCCGAACAGGCAGTTGACGATGACGGAGGGCTGGGTGGCGGCCTGCGAGACCGTGTCCAGCCAGCAGCCGCTGAGCAGCGCCAAGGGAGCCCGCTGACGCAGGACGAGCCGGTGCGTCTCGGGGCCGGCCCCGCGCAGCGCGGTGAGGGACGGTACGAGGGCGGCGCGCGCCTCCTGTACGTACGCGGCGATCGCGTCGGCATCGGTGCCCTGCGGCGCCGCGGGGTCCGCGGTGGCGGCGGCGCGGCCGAGGAACGCTTCGAGGACGCGCCGGGCGACGAGCAGCGTGGTCTCGCTCTCCTGGTCGCCGAGCAACTGCTGGAAGACGCCGGCCGGCGCGCCGTCGAGGACGGCGGTGGCCTCCTCGACGGCCTTGGGGCCGAAGAGGAAGGGGGCGCGGGGCAGGGACGTGGTCAGGTCCGGAAGCGGGAATCCGGTGTGCGCGTTCATCAGAGCTCCCTGGAGGTGGTGGCTGCCGGTGCGGGGCGGGCGGACAGCTTGCGCAGCAGGACGCCGACGCGGACGCCGGGCACGCTCGCCGCGAGCAGGTAGTGGCCGCCGTCCCGCAGCCCTCCGGCCGCGCCCCGGTCCACCAGGTTGATCAGCGGATCGGCGGCGAAGCAGTGGCCGACCCGGGCGATGTTGTCGAGGAACAACTGCTCGGCGGCGAAGCCCGCTTGGCGTTCCTTCATGACGACGAGCGGCTTGTACAGATTGAGGTGCAGTACGCCGTCGAGGTCACCGGCCTTCATGCCGGCCGCCGTGAGCACCCGCTCGTTGACCGTGCGGGCGAGGTCCGAGCTGATCTCGTTCGACCAGTCCAGCGCCGCCGGGTCCTGCGCCGAGGCGCCGGCGACCATCTCGTAGGCGTCCGTGCCGTGCGGTTCCGCGCCGACCACGCAGGCCGCCGCGCCGTCGCTGAAGAGGGCGAAGTTCTCCATCCGTACGGATTCGTCGGTGATCCGGTCGGTGGAGAGGACCAGCACCCTGCGGTGGTGGCCCGCGGCCACGAACGCCTGCGCCATGCGCAGGCCGACCAGCAGATTGGTACAGCGGTTCAGTGTGATGCCGGTGAAGGCGGCGTCGGCCAGCCCGATTCCGGACATCACCGCCTCCACGAACCTGCCGTGGGTGCGGGGCCCGCCGGGGAACCTGGTCGAGCACATGATGAGGCCGTCGACGGACCCGGGCTCGACCCCGGCGGCGGCCAGCGCCGCGGCGCCGCTCTCCACGGCCAGGGTCTCCAGGCTCTTCGCCGTGCGCCGGACCGTTCCCCAGCCCCACAGCGCGGCCTTCGGAGGCATGCCGAAGTCCCGGGCGCGCGTGGCGAGGTTGGTGATCGTCGTGTGGTCGGCCTCGGTCTCTCCCAGGACGTAGCGGGGAGCGGACAGGTATGCCGGTGCGGTGTTCACGGTGCGGTATCACTCTCCGGGCCGGCTTGGTCCGGCGCCATCATCGCGTTGGCCTCGGCATACGGGACGGCGTCCGCCCCGAAGCCGAAGGTGCCGTGGTCACGGATTTCCTGGGCCGCGCGGACGACGGCGCCGAGCGAGGCCCGGGAGAGCGCCGAGCCGACGCTGATCCGCCGTACGCCCAGGGCGCCCAGCTCGCTGACGGACAGCCGCAGCGCGGGCGAGCCCATCAGGACGTTGACGGGCGTCGAGACGGCGGAGCACACCGCGCGGATGGCGTCCGCGTCCGGCAGGGCCGGCGCGTAGAGCACATCGGCGCCCGCGGCCTCGTACGCCTGCAGGCGGCGAATGGTGTCGTCCAGATCGGGCCGGCCCTGGAAGAAGTTCTCCGCGCGTGCGGTCACCATGAAGGGGAAGTCGAGCTCCTTGGCCGCGGCGACGGCCGCCGCCACACGCTCCACGGCCTCCTCCAGCGGGCGTACGGGGTCCTCGGCCCGGCCCGTGGAGTCCTCGACCGACCCGCCGACCAGCCCCACCGCGGCGGCGCGCCGGATGGTCTCGGCGACCTCCTCCGGGCTGTCGCCGAAGCCGCTCTCCAGGTCGGCGGTGACCGGCAGCGGAGTCGCGGCGACGATCGCCGCCGCGTTGTCCAGGATCTCCGTCCGGCCGATGGGGCCGGCGCCGTCGGGCAGGCCCATGGCGTGCGCCAGGCCGGCGCCGGTGGTGGCGAGCGCGGCGAACCCGAGCCCGGTCAGGATGCGGGCGGTCCCGGCGTCCCACGGATTGGGCACGACGAAGGGCTCCGGCCCCTCGTGAAGCTGCTGGAACACGACGGCGCGGCGGTGCTGTGCTGCGGTGGACCGGTTCATTCCGGTGTCTCCTCTGTGGCGCTCGGGACAAGGACGTAAAGCACTGTCAGATAAGCTCAACGTGCTCATCAACCGGCGCGTTCGCGCCAGGTGCCGGTGTCCCTCGAACGAGCGATCGCAACAGATCGGTGACGGCGCCCGGGCTGCCGTCGAAGTAGAAGTGGCCGCCGTCGGCCCAGTGTTGGGCGAGTCCGCCGGCGCACTCACGCCCCCAGGGGGCGAGGCCGGCCTCCGTGACGTGCGGGTCGTCGCTCCCATTGATCAGGGTGACGGGCACGTCCAGCGGTGGTGCCGGGCGGTAGGCGTACTCCGCGACCATGCGGAAGTCCGACCGCAGATGCGGCAGCAGCAGTTCCTGGAGCGCCTCGTCGGCCACGATCTCCGGTGGCAGGCCGCCGAAGAAGCCCACGGCCTCGGTGAATTCCCGTCCCTCCAGCCGCGCGGTCTCCACGACGCGCCGGGTGGGCAGCAGCGCGGGAGCGGAGCAGCCGGAGGCGATCAGGTGCCGGAAGTCCGGCAGGCCGCCGAGGCGCCGCGCGACCTCGAAGGCGAGTACCGCGCCGAAGCTGTGCCCGAAGAGGACGAAGGGCCGGTCGGCGGTCGCGGCGATCGCCGCCGCCGCTCCGTCGGCGAGTTCCGGGACGGTGGCCAGGGCGGCCTCGCGGTACCGGGGTCCCCGGCCCGGCGGGCAGACCGCGACCACTTCCGCGTCGTCCCCCAGGTCCTTCTGCCAGCCGAGAAAGGCCCGTGGATTGCCGCCGGCGTGGGGGAAGCAGTAGACGCGGGCGGCCTGCCGGGGCCCGGCTTCACCGCGCAGAAACCATGGGGAAGAAGTCACAGTGGGGAACCGATCTCTCGTACCTGGTGGGGGGTGGAGTGCGCTCTCAGGAGGTCGACCGGGAACCGGCCGCATTCCAGCCGACATCGTCGAGCCGGACGTCACCCGAGGAGTGCGCGGAGACCGAGGTGTCGGCCGGACCGGCCCCGGGCATGACCGCCAGAAAACCCGCTACTGCGACGAACCCGATACGAAGAGTGAGGAACGAGCGACGGCTTGCGTGGATCTTTGAGAAAGAGTTTTCCCGCATGTTCTCGGAACCTCTCCTGTGAAGAGTGTATGAACCGGTCAGGGAATGGAGCAGCAAAGGGGGAGGACGTGCCCTGATGGCGGTGAAGGCGCCCCCCGTGGTCGCCTGCTTTCAATCTTCCTTGTCCCGGGCCGGAGTTGTAGATCTAAGATGGTTCGGGTTTCCGAACTTCGGGAAACTGAGGGGACTTACATGCACCTAAAGGGCGTATGTCCTGGCATGGGGGGATAGTGTATGAATGATGCAAAAGGTGCCCAAGTAGAGCAAAACGGACAGAATTTTGCGCGATTAGAGCCCTTTCCTGAAGGGGCCGAGAGCACGCTCCGGCGCATGGCCGAACAGTTGGACGAGCTGTCCAGGCTCACCGTCGGCCGGTCGATCGACGGCATCGGCGCCGCCCAAGAGGTGCCGGCGGCTCCCGCTGAATCCGGTATTTGCCACCTCGACGGCCTGGATGCCATAGAGGCCGCGATCAACGAGGCGCTGGCCGGGGCGCGCAGGGAAATCCTCACCGCACAGCCGGACGGGCCACGACCGGGCCCAGTTCTGGAAAAGGCGCTGGAAGCCGTACGCCGCCATATCGAGGCGGGGGTGGCGATGCGCACGCTGTATCAGCACACCACGCGTTTCGACGAAGCGACCAAGAAGTATGTGCGAGCGGTCTCTGGTTATGGTGTGCGAGTCCGCACACTGGCCGAATTCTTCGACCGCCTTATCGTCGTCGACGACACCGTAGCTTTCATCTCCGCGAATGAGAGCCGCACGCACGCCATAGCGATCAGGGAGCCGGCGGTCGTGCGTTTCCTCAAGGACACTTTCGAGCGTTCCTGGGACCGCGCAAAAGAATTCCCGTTCGTTCCGCTGCATGCGGCGAAGGCGGCCGGCGAAGTCATTCCGTCACTCCGCGAATCCATCAGCAGGCTGCTCATCGGGGGGTACTCGGACAAGCGGATCGCGCGGCGGCTCGGCATCAGTGAAAGGTCGCTGCAGGGGCACATCGCTGCCATGAAGCAGGAACTCGGGGCGCACACCCGGGTGCAGCTCGGCTATCTCCTGGCCAGGAACGAGACCACGTTCGTGCTGTGAGCCCCATGCACCACGAAGGGCCGTTGTGCGGCCGCCACATGGGCGGAGGGGCCGGAGGGAGTACGTACTCCCTCCGGCCCCTCCGCATGGAGCGCGGTGCTCCTGGTCAGTGCCTCGTCTCGGCCGCGGGGGTTCCCGAATCGGCCGGGGGAGCGGCATCGGCCGCGGAGCCGGAATCGGCCGTGGCCGACGGCTCGGCCGCGGGGGCCGGCGACGCCTGTGGCGCGCGGACGCCGCGCCTCCGGGAGACCGCGACTCCGCCGAGGCAGATGACGCCGCCGAGGAGCGTGAGCCAGCCCGGCACCTCCCGCAGGAAGATCCAGGAAATGAGGACCACCACGGCGGGCACCGCGTAGGTCGTCGCCCCCATCTTGCCCGCGGTCGTCCGGGACAGCGCGTAGGCCCAGGTGCTGAAGGCCAGTGCGGTCGGGAAGAGCCCCAGGTAGACGACGTTGAGGGTCGCCGAGAGCGGCGCCTCGGAGAGCTGAGAGACGAGCTGTCCGCTGAACGGGAGGCAGGCGACCGTACCGATCAGGCAGCCGAACGTCGTGGTCTGCATCGGGGTCGCATACCGCAGGGCGGGCTTCTGCGACACCACCCCGGCCCCGTAGGCCACCGCAGCCAGCAGGCAGAGCAGTACACCCAGTACGGAGGACGAGCCCTCGCCGGATGTGGAGAAGCCCACCACGACCGCGCCCACGAACGACACCGCCATGCCGAGCAGCAGCAGGGGCGGGAAGCCCTCCTTCAGCAGCCAGCCGCCCAGCAGTGCGATCACCATCGGTCCGACGTTGACCACCATGGACGCGGTGCCGGCGTCGACTTTCTGCTCTCCCCAGTTCAGGACCACCATGTAGACCCCGAACCACAGCACTCCGGATACCACAATGCCCGGCCATGCCTTCCGTGGCGGTAAACCGCCCCGTTTGACCAGCAATACACAGACCAAAGCGATCGAACCGGTCACGAGCCGGCCGAGCGCGAGCGCCCCAGGGCTGAAGTAGTCGGCCGAGGCGCGAATGGAGACGAACGCCGAAGCCCAGAGGACGACGGTGACCGATGCCGCAATGAGTGCACTACGGTCGGTTCCGGAAGTATTTGTCGATCGATTCACGCAGGCAATCTAATCACCCGTATACCTCGTGAACAGGCTGGCGCGCAGTTCGTCGCCGTCCAATTCGCCCTGGTGTCACGGCATTTGGCGAAGCGCTCCGACGCCGCTTCCCGGGAGCGGGCCCGATGCCTCGCGACCGGCGGAAACCGCTCGCGACCTGCAGGCCGGACACCGGCGCGGAATGCGTACGCCGCTCCTGCCTGCCGCGGCCCGGCCGCCCGCCGCGGATTGTGTAAAACCTTCGTCACCCGGGAGATATCCACAGGGGTCGCGGCGGCCGGCCGGGCCGCGGGATCTTCGAGCCATGAACCCGCACATCGAGCCGGCAAACCCGGCAGAGCACCCGTCCGCCATGTCCCCGAAGAACCCCGAAGCCCAGGTCACGCTGCGCAGCCCCGCCGAACTGGCGGACGCCCTGCCGTACTTGCTCGGCTTCTACCCCGACGACAGCATCGTCCTCGTCACCCTCCACGGCGAGCGGGGACGCTTCGGCGGCCGCGTCCGGCTCGGCATCCCCGCCGACACCGCCCAGTGGCCCGCCGTCGCCGACCAGCTCGCGGACTGCCTGATCACCTCGGGCCGGGAGCGCGGCACGCCGCCCCGCGGCATCATCGCCTTCCTCTGCCAGGACCCCTCGGCCGCCGAAACCGGCCGGGAGGTGAGGGACCGTCTCAGGCCGCTCGCCCAGCGGCTGCGCACGGCCTGCGGCAGCCGGGACGTCCCCGTCATGGAGGCCCTCTGCCTCTCCAACGGGCGCTACTGGTCCTATGTCTGCCCGGACGAGCGCTGCTGCCCGGCCGAGGGCACCCCGCTCGTGCTGCCCGGCACGTCGGTCATGGCGGCGGCCGCCGCCTACGCCGGCGTTCAGGTCCGCGGATCGCTGAAGGAGATGGAGGCCCGGCTGGCCCCGCTCACCGGGTCCCGCGCCGACGACCAGATCAAGGCCCTCGACGCGGCGGCGGCCGCCCTCGTCCCGCGGATGCTGTCCGGTCAGGACCCCGGTGCGGTCCGCGAGGAGACCTGCGCCCTTCTGACCCGCACGCTCCACACCTTCCGGGGCGACCCGCCCTCCGGCAGCCCCCGCGCCAAGGACGCCTGCGACGACGCGCTCCTCGGCAACGGCGAGGCCGCCGAGCTGATCCTCGGTCTCCAGGACCGGCTCACCCGCGACCGCGCCGCCGCGTGGCTGGAAGGCCCCGACGCGGCACCGGCGCTGCGGCTGTGGCGCGCACTGGCCCGCCGCTGCCCAGGGGAGTACGAGAGTCACGCCGCCGCACCGCTCACGCTGGCCGGCTGGGTCTCCTGGGCGAGCGGTGACGCCGCATCCGCCCGCGTGGCCCTGTGCCGGGCCCTCACCCTCGATCCCGACTACCTCTTCGCGCAGCTCCTCCACCGCGGCCTCAACGAGGGACTCGACCCGGAAAAGCTCCGCGACTGTCTCCGCTCCACACCCAGCCCCGCCGCGAGCTCTGCAACCTCCGAAGACACCCGCCCGCCGGACACCGCATCCGTCCCGGAGCAGCCGGCGGCCTGCGTCCCGGCCACCCCGGCCGAAGCGTCCCCGCTCCCCGCCGAAGCATCGCCGCTCCCTGCCGAAGTGCCCCCGCTCCCGGCCGAAGTCCGGGCCGAGACCGCCGCGAACGCCTCCCGCGCCGACCGGGTGCCGAGCCGCCGCCCCCGTGCCGACCGGCCCGCAGGCCCCCGGGCACGCACCCGCCCGACAGCGCGTCAGCGCACGGGGCGGCCCCACCCGCGTACGGGCCCCACGGGCGGCCGCCGGGACGACCGGAGCCCCCGATGAGCCCACCCCTGCTGACATTCCGGCGTTACCTGCGCATCGTGCGCGGCGTTCCCCTATGTGGCGCAGACCGTACGGAATCCCCATCACGTCAGGGAGCACTCCCCATGGCAGGCATGTTCCCCACCACCCCGCAAGCCCACCCGGCCCCCGCACGGCAGCGCGCCGCGCCCTCTCCCCGGTCACCCGAGCCGCAGCCGGTCCACGCGGCCCTGATCTGCGTCGCACTGCCCGCGCTCGCGATCTCCTCCACCGCCGACGGCCAGCTCACCGGCCGGGGCATGGAGGGCTTCTACCGCTCCGGCAGACGCGTGCTCGCCCGCTGCGCCCTGCGGGTGGCCGGCGCTCAGCCGCTGACCGTGCAGGCCAGGCCGCTCGCCGCGGACCGCGCCCGCTTCACGGGCACGCTCCGCACGCCGCACGACCCCGGACCCGATCCCGGCCTCCTGGTCGAGCGCCTCCGGACCGCCGACGGCACCGAACGCATCACCCTGCACAACCACACCCGCCGGGCGCTGCGGCTCCCCCTCGAAATCACCTTCGCGACCGACCTCGCCGAGCTGGGCGCCGTCGCCGGCGGACTCCCCGGGCCCGATCTGCCCGCCTCCGTCCACGACGCCGGCCTCCGCTGGGCCACCGACACGGCCCACGCCACCGTGACCGCGGACCCGCCGCCCGACGACGCGCTCGCGGCGGCCGGGCTGCTGCGCTGGGGACTGCACGTGCCACCGGGCGCGCACCGCACCATCGAACTCCGCATCCGCAGCGGCACCACCGCACCGGCGCCATCCGCCGCCCGCGGCAGCGCCGTCCCCGCCTCCGCCAAAGCGAACGCCGGCCGCCCGCCGCGCCCTTGGTCCGCCGCCCGGCTCCAGTGCGAGGACTCACGAGCCGGTACGTTGCTCGCCACCGCTCTCGACGACCTCAGCGGCCTCCTGATCCGGGACCCCGCGGTGCCCGCCGACGCCTGCCTCGCCGCCGGCGTCCCCTGGCGCTGCACCCTGGCGCCGGCCGAGTCCCTGTCCGCCGCCCGCATGCTCCTCCCGCTGGGCACCGGACTCGCGGCGAGCACCCTCCGCGTCCTCGCCCGCACCCAGCACGCCGACCCAGGACCGGAATTCGGACGAATTCCCGGCCCGCTGCGCGACGCGGGCCCCCATTCGCCACCCAGCTGCACCGGCATCGAGGCGACTCTGCTGTTCCCCACCGTCCTCGCCGAAGCCCGCCGGTGGGGGCTGCCGGCGCCCGAAGTGGAACGCCTGCTGCCCGCCGCCGAACGGTGCCTCACCTGGCTGTGCCGTGCGACGGAGCCGGCCGCCGGGTCCCCGGCCCCCGGCGGTTGCGTACCGGACCCGGCCCCGACCGGCCCGTACCGCTGCGAAACGCAGGCCCACGCCCACCGCGCCGCGCTGCTGGGCGCCGATCTCCTCGATGGCTGCAACCGCCCCGGGGGTGACGCGCTCCGCGAATGGGCGGCCGCACTGCGCCGGCGCTTCCGCGACGGGTTCTGGATCGACGACGCGGGCGGCGGCCGCCCCGCGGCCCTGTGCGCCCCCGACGGCCGGCCGCTCACGCGCCTCGTCGCCGGTGCGGCGCACCTCCTCGACACCGGCCTGCTCGGTGCCGGCACCTTCGCGCCCGGCCTGCTCGACGGCACCCGCGCGGATCAGGTGGCGAGACTGCTGAACAGCCCTGCCCTGGACACCGGCTGGGGCCTGCGCGGCCTCGGCGGCAAGGAGGACGGCTACAACCCCTTCGGCCACCGCAGCGGCGCGGTCCGCGTGCAGGAGACCGCAGTCGCCGCCTCGGCTTTGGCCGCCGCCGGCCACGAAGCGGCGGCGGCCTCCTTGATCCGAGGACTGCTGGACGCCGCGGAGACCTTCGGGTACCGCCTCCCCGAGATGTATTCGGGACAGCAGCGCACAGGCGACGGCGCTCCCGTGGCGCATCCCACGGCCTGCCGTCCGGCGGCGGTGGCGGCGGCCGGCGCGGTGCACGCCCTGGTCGCGCTCGCCGGTATCCGCCCCGATGTCCCCGGCGGCACGCTCTCCGTGCGGCCCGTCACCGGCACGCCCCTGGGCGCCCTGCATCTCACCGGCCTGACCGTCGCGGAGCGGCCTTTCGCCGTACATGTCAGCGGCCGTGGCCTGGGAATGGTGGAGGAGGCGGCGGACGGTCTGCAACTGGGGGCGTGAAGCGGCGGACTGCCTGTTTATCGTCAGGCGGACGACTATGATCGCGGCATGCCTCCCTACGACCCGTCGGCCTTCCCTCCGTTCGCCGTCACCGTCGACCTGGTCGTGCTCACCGTGCGCAGGCACGCGTTGTGCGCGTTGGCCGTTCGTCGCGGTGAGCCACCGTTCCCGGGGCGGTGGGCCCTGCCCGGCGGATTCGTGCGGGCCGACGAGGATCTGGAGACCGCGGCGGCCAGGGAGCTCGCCGAGGAGACCGGCCTGCACGCCCACGGTCCGGCGGGCCCGCAGTTGTTCCCCGGTGCCCATCTCGAACAGCTCGCGACGTACGGAGACCCCAAGCGTGACCCGCGGATGCGGGTGGTCAGCGTGGCCCACCTGGTGCTTGCCCCCGACCTGCCGGCGCCGCGCGCGGGCGGCGACGCGCACAGCGCGCGGTGGGCCCCGGTCGAGACGCTTCTCGGGCAGGAGAACGGCCTCGCCCGCGACGGCGAGCCGACCGCTTCCCTGGCCTTCGACCACGCGCGCATTCTCGGGGACGGCGTGGAGCGGGCCCGCTCCAAGATCGAGTACTCCTCGCTCGCCACCGCGTTCTGCCCGCCGGAGTTCACGGTGGGGGAGCTGCGCCGGGTGTACGAGGCGGTCTGGGGCGTGGCCCTGGACCCGCGGAACTTCCACCGCAAGGTGACCGGCACGCCCGGTTTCCTCGTCCCGACCGGCGGCACGACGACCCGTCAGGGCGGCCGCCCGGCCCAGTTGTTCAGGGCAGGCGGCGCGACCCTTCTGAACCCGCCGATGCTCCGCCCCGAGGTGTGACTCCGGGCTCCCGCCCGTTCCCGGTGGGAGGCGTTCCCGCACGGCGAGGACACGAGCAGCGCGGAGGGCTCGGCATTACGGGCAAATAGGACATTACGGGTTACCTTGGCGAGGTGAGTCCTTCAGTCCCCGCAGCACTCGCAACTGCCGTCGCCCCCGCGCCCTCCCGCGCCGCCACGCCCTGCCGCGCGCTCGGCATCCCCCGCGCTGCCGCCCCCCGCGGTCGCGTCGCCGTTCCCGGGGCCGACACGGAGGGGTCGCGTACCCGGCGAGGCGCGCGATGATCCAGGCCGTCGGACTGACCAGCGAAGCCCGGCGCGGCCTGCCGCCGGCCGTGGACGACCTGACCTTCGAGGCGCCGCCCGGCGCGGTCACCGTCCTCCTCGGCGCCCGGGGCGCGGGCAAGACGACGGCCCTGCGCCTGATGCTGCGGCTGGAGCGCGGCCGGGGCATCACCCTCTTCCGCGGCCGCCCCCTGCACCGCCTGCCGAACCCGGCACGGGAACTGGGCGTGCTGCTCGGCGACGTACCCGGCCACCCCGCCCGTACGGCCCGCTCGCACCTGCGGATGCTCACCGCCGCGGCCGGAGTCTCCCCGGACCGCGCCGAGGACGTCCTGGAGGCCGTCGGCCTCAGCGGCCTGGCGGAACAGCGCCTGGGTGAGTTCTCGCGCGGCATGGACCGCCGGCTGGGCATGGCGGCCGCCATGCTCGGCGACCCGTACGCGCTGCTCCTCGACGAGCCGGACGACGGCCTCTCGCCGCGCGAGACGGCCTGGCTGTACGGGCTGCTGCGGGGATTCGCCGAGCGCGGCGGCAGCGTGCTCGTCACGGCCTGCGACCCCAAGGCGGCCGCCCGGCTGGGCGACCGGATCGTCACGATCGAGGACGGCAGGCTGCTCGCCGACCAGGAGGCCGGGGAGTTCACGCACACCCGGCTGCGGCCCCGGGTCAGCGTGCGGTCGCCGCACGCCGACCGGCTGGCGGCGCTCCTGGTCGACGAGTGGCAGCGCGCCGACCCCGCGGTGGACCCGCGCGCGGAACAGCCGCTGGAGGTCGTACGGGAGAGCGGCAACCGCCTCGCCGTGTACGGGAGCAGCTGTGCCCTGGTGGGCGATACGGCGTTCCGGCACGGGATCCTGGTGCACCAGCTCGCGGACGAGACGGGGGACACCCGGCCGGGCGTGCCGCTCAACCGGGCCGACGCCCGGCCGGCGGGCAGGCTGACGGCCGGTCATGGTGCGGTGGTGGCAGCGGAGCCGGCCAAGGCCGAGGCGGACACCGAGAAGGACGACGCCCGGTACGCCGTAGCGGCGCGCGGAGAACCGCACGAGCCGCACGCCGCGGCCCGGGAGGAAGGGCGAGTCGAAGCACACGCCGACGCACGGGACGCGGGCGAAGAGCGCGCGCACGCCGGTGAACCGGTGCGCAAGGACGCCGGAGGGCACTGCGCCGTGATCTCCGGCCCCGTCGCCACGGGGAGCACGGACGGGGCCGACGGTCTCCCGGCGTCAGCCCGGACGGCCACCGTGTCCTCGTCTCCCCGGTCACTTCCGCTCACGAAGGACCCCGATTCGCTCACGAAGGACCCCGACGGCGAACTCGCGTCCACCCTCGAACTCACGCCCGTGCCCGCCGCCCACAGGGGCAGCGGCGCGGCTGTGGTCGGCCCGACCGGCACCCCGCCCCATGGCACGGCGGTCCCCCTCGCGGCCCCTCGTACGCCGCGCACCTCCCCGTCCCCGCGCGGCAAGGTGCCGGCGGCTCGGCTGATGCTGCCGCGACTGTCCGCACCGGGGCCCGCCTGGCCGGTCCGTTACGAGCTGCGGCGAGCGGCCAGTGACCGCACGGGAATCGTCGTAGGCGTTCTGGTACTGGCGATCTCGCTCGTGCTGGCAGGAGTGCTGGCGCGCACCGGTGGCACACCGTCGGCCCGCGCACTGATGGGCTGGCCGGACCGGCTGCCCTTCCCGCCCGCCGCGGTGGGAGCGGGACTGATCGGCGCGCTCGCCTTCGGACAGGAGTTCCGGTACCCGGCGCTCGCGCCCGAGCAGGGCTCCGTGCCCCGCCGGTTGCGGCTGTTGGGCGCCAAGTTGCTGGTCGGCGGGGCGAGCGCGGTCATGCTGGCGCTGGCTTCGCTCGTCCTCGACGGCGTGCTCGTGGGCTATGTCTTCGGCGTGCGGGCGTTGCCCGCGGTCGCCGACTGGCCGCTGCTGTCGCTCGGTTGGGGTGCGCTGCTCACCGGGTCCGCATGGGCCGGCCTCCTGGCGGCGGGGATCTTCCGCTCGACGGCGATGGGGCTGGCGACGGTACTGGCGGTACCTGTCGCCGTGGCCCCGCTGATCCAGGGATTGTTGAGCGATCCGGCCGCGCGTTCGATGGTCGGCTTCCCGGCGCGGGTACGGACGACGGCCGCGGTCGACTGGCCCGCCGGCGTCGACCGGCTGACCGATGCCGCCTGGCGGCTGGCGGCGCACCCGGTGGCCGGGGCGCTGACGCTGTCGCTCGCGGCTCTGCTGTGCGCGTACACGCTGACCGCCCTGCGCCGAAGGGCACGTTGAGCGCACGAGCACTTCAGTAGGAAGACGGCAGGAAGGGGAGACAGAAGGGAGGGAAGGCTCATGGTGCAGGTGAGGGAGCAGCGAAAGACGAGATGAGCAGAGGGGCAGGAGCAGCGCGGTAGTCAGCGGTACTCATGAGGGCGCAGCGCTTCCCGTATCCCGCGCAGCGCGAACTGTCCAGAACTTCGCGCGATGCGTCTGCTTCCTTCCGATAAAGCGTCAATTGTAGGGTGATGGGCGATCACCCTTTCGTGTGCTTTTCACCAAAGACCTCAAGGCGCTCCGGCACGTCGCCGACAAAGGATGCGTGAGTACCCTTGCGCACACCATGATGACCGCGACTCGCCCCGCCGACACCGGCCTGACCGGCCCGGGCGAGCTCGACCGCTACCCCTACGCCGACGCCGTCGGCGGCGAGCGCACCGACCGTGTGGCTCCCGTGTGGGACGGCCACGAAAGCGAGCTGGGCCGGGTCGGCCGCCGCGCCGCCGGCAGCCGGGGCCGTGGCCTGCACGGCCAACTCGTCCAGCAGCTCGGCCAAATGATCGTCTCCGGTGACCTCGGGGCCGACCGTCCGCTCGTCCCCGAGGAGATCGGCCAGCGCTTCGAGGTCTCCCGCACCGTCGTCCGTGAATCGCTGCGCGTCCTGGAGGCCAAGGGCCTGGTCAGCGCGCGCCCGAACGTCGGCACCCGGGTCCGCCCGGTCAGCGACTGGAACCTCCTCGACCCCGACATCATCGAGTGGCGGGCGTACGGCCCCCAGCGCGACGACCAGCGCCGCGAGCTGTGCGAGCTGCGCTGGACCATCGAGCCCCTCGCCGCGCGCCTCGCCGCGGGGCACGGCCGCGAGGACGTCCAGCAGCGCCTCGCCGACATGGCCGAGATCATGGGCCACTCCGCGGCCCAGGGCGACTCGCTGACCTTCGCCCGCGCCGACGCCGAGTTCCACTCGCTGCTCCTCCAGCTCACGGGCAACCGCATGCTGGAGCACCTCTCCGGCATCGTCTCCGCGGCGCTCCAGGTCTCCGGCGGCTCGTCCCTCGGCTGCGAGCACCCCGTCGAGACCTCGGTCGGCCAGCACATGAAGATCGTCGACGCGATCGGCGCGGGCGACGCGGCAGGCGCCGAGGTCGCGATGCGTCAGCTCCTCGCGACCGATGGTGAGGCAGGCGGGCCCGGCGGAAGCGGCGCGGCGGACCGCGTCGTGCCCGCGCCCCGCGAGCACTGACACCCCCGAAACCCGGATTGCTCCCAGGCGCCCCGACCTGAAGAAACCGTACGCCGTACCCCTGCGCGACCGGCCGCCTCCCGGCGAGGCGCACCCGCCCCCGCGAAGAGGATGGCGAGGCGGCGCAGACACCGTACGCACGCGTACGCGCACACCAATGCACCCGTACGCGCACACCGAGGAACGCGACCCACGCAGTCGACGCGATCGAGGCAGCGCATGCGGCCGACGCGGCAGGCGCGGCGATGACCGCGACGAGGCAGTGCGGCGAACGCGAGCAAGAGGAAGCAACGCAGCGAACGCAAGGAAGAGGACCCCGTACGTGCCGGCGGGCCGTACGAGCCAGTGGGGCGGTCGCCGAGCCGCACGTCTCCGTGCGGGGGCGGCCGCCTGCCCGGCCCGGTCCCTCGTGGCCGCCGAGGCTCCTTTCTCGCCTTCTTCTCTCCAGTACGCCCCCACATCGATCAAAATGTGTCGTTATGGGGTGTGACTCGGGCCACGCGGATTGGGCGTAACGCTCTGCGGGGAAGCGCGATGACTTAAGAGGTGATAGCCGAGGAGGGAATACGGCGGCCGCTTGCGGCGCTGTCCCAACTCCCTGGTTGCCCTTGCGCCGTCGGCCCACCCCCGTCGACGGTCGTCGGCTCCGGTCCACAGTGGACGGGGCCGGAAGCCGTTTCCATCGTTCCGAGAGGTTGTTCGTGTCGGCCAGCACATCCCGTACGCTCCCGCCGGAGATCGCCGAGTCCGAGTCTGTGATGGCGCTCATCGAGCGGGGAAAGGCTGATGGGCAGATCGCCGGCGATGACGTGCGTCGGGCCTTCGAGGCTGACCAGATTCCGCCAACCCAGTGGAAGAACGTTCTGCGCAGCCTCAACCAGATCCTCGACGAGGAGGGTGTGACGCTGATGGTCAGTGCCGCAGAGGCGCCCAAGCGCACCCGCAAGAGCGTCGCAGCGAAGAGTCCGGCGAAGCGCACCGCCACCAAGACCGTCGCGGCCAAGGCTGCCGCGGTGAAGAAGCCCACCGCGGCAGCGGCCGCGTCCGTCTCCCCGGCGTCGGACGGCCCGGGTGCCGAGGCGGAGCCCTCGCCGGCGAAGAAGGCGGCGGCCAAGAAGGTCACCGCGAAGAAGGCCACGGCCAAGAAGACGGCCGCCAAGAAGACCACGGCCAAGAAGACCAAGAAGGACGCCGTCGACGAGATCCTCGAAGAGGACACCGTCGAGGAGACCCCGGCGGTGCCGGGCAAGGGCGATGCACCCGAGGCGGCCGAGGGCACCGAGGCCGCGGGCTTCGTACTGTCGGACGAGGACGAGGACGACGCCCCCGCGCAGCAGGTCGCCGCGGCCGGCGCCACCGCCGACCCGGTCAAGGACTACCTCAAGCAGATCGGCAAGGTCCCGCTGCTCAACGCCGAGCAGGAGGTCGAGCTCGCGAAGCGCATCGAGGCCGGCCTGTTCGCCGAGGACAAGCTGGCGAACTCCGACAAGCTCGCGCCGAAGCTCAAGCGTGAGCTGGAGATCATCGCCGAGGACGGCCGCCGCGCCAAGAACCACCTGCTGGAGGCCAACCTCCGTCTCGTGGTCTCGCTGGCCAAGCGCTACACCGGCCGCGGCATGCTCTTCCTGGACCTGATCCAGGAGGGCAACCTCGGTCTGATCCGTGCGGTCGAGAAGTTCGACTACACCAAGGGGTACAAGTTCTCCACGTACGCGACGTGGTGGATCCGTCAGGCGATCACCCGCGCCATGGCCGACCAGGCCCGTACGATCCGTATCCCTGTCCACATGGTCGAGGTCATCAACAAGCTCGCCCGTGTGCAGCGCCAGATGCTCCAGGACCTGGGCCGCGAGCCCACTCCGGAGGAGCTGGCCAAGGAGCTCGACATGACCCCCGAGAAGGTCATCGAGGTCCAGAAGTACGGCCGCGAGCCCATCTCGCTGCACACCCCGCTCGGCGAGGACGGTGACAGCGAGTTCGGTGACCTCATCGAGGACTCCGAGGCCGTCGTGCCGGCCGACGCGGTCAGCTTCACTCTTCTGCAGGAACAGCTCCACTCGGTCCTTGACACGCTCTCCGAGCGCGAGGCGGGCGTCGTCTCGATGCGCTTCGGCCTCACGGACGGCCAGCCCAAGACGCTGGACGAGATCGGCAAGGTCTACGGCGTCACGCGCGAGCGTATCCGCCAGATCGAGTCCAAGACGATGTCCAAGCTGCGGCACCCCTCGCGTTCTCAGGTGCTGCGCGACTACCTGGACTGACGTCCCAGGTCAACGGGCATGTGGGCCCGGTCACTCCCTTCGGGGAGTGGCCGGGCTCCGGCGTGTCCGGGGTGCGGCACTCGGCGGACTGGCTCACTGTGGGTGTACGAATGCTCCCCCAGAGTCAGGAGTCGGTATGGGCATCCGCACCCGCGCTGTCACCACGGTCCTCGCCGCCATCGCGCCGGCCGTCGCCGCACTCGGAGTGCCGGGGCCGGCTGCCGCCGACAGCGTCATCGTCGGGGGACGGCAGGTGCAGAGCTCCTCCAGCCCCTGGGTCGTCGCGCTGGCGAGCCGCGAGCGCTTCGGGAACGAACGCTCCGGGCAGTTCTGCGGGGGCGTACTCGTGGGGCCCTCGACGGTGCTCACGGCGGCGCACTGCATGGGCAAGGACGTGCTGGGCGCGTCCCCGGACCAGGTCAAGGACCTACGGGTGATCGTCGGCCGCACCGACCTGCGCAGCCGTGCGGGCAGGGAGATGGCGACGAGCAAGGTCTGGATCAATCCCGCGTACGACGCCACGACGAACGCGGGGGACTTCGCCATCGTGAAGCTGCGCGGCATGGTGCCGAGCAATTACGCGCTGCCGATGGCCGGCCTGGGCGACCGCTCGTACCAGCCGGGCACGGGCGCCTCGGTCTACGGCTGGGGCGATACGACCGGCAACGGTACGTATTCGTCGGTACTGCGCGCGGCACGGGTGCAGGTCATGCAGGACTCGGCCTGCAAGCGCGCGTACCCGAAGAGCGTGGACGGCACGTACGACGGCGCCTCGATGCTCTGCGCGGGCACCCAGCAGGGCGGGCACGACGCCTGCCAGGGGGACAGCGGTGGACCGCTCGTGGCGAACGGGCAGCTCGTGGGGCTGGTCTCCTGGGGCACCGGCTGCGGGGAGCCGGGAAAGCCGGGCGTCTACACGCGCGTCTCGGCCGCCACGCAGGCGGTGATGGCCCAGGGCGGCTGAGAGCGGCCGCGCCGGGCGACTGGGGTCCTTGGGCGGGGAAGCGGCTCGAGAGCGGCACAGCGCCCAGGGAGACCCTCTGCGGGGGCAGTGTCGGATCAGGGGGAAGTGTCGGACGGGGCGTACCGGTCCTCGTGACGGATCACGAAGGCCGGACGCCGAAGGACACCGGTGCGAGTACGAGTGTGGGCGGTCTCCCCGGGTGGGTACCGGGTGAAACCGCCCGCGCACGGCTCGTAGCCGCTACTCGCTCGTCGTCGGTGCGATGTGTCAGCGTTCCTCATCGGACGCAGACGCCGGAGAGGCGGTCAGCCGCTCCGTCTCGTCCTGTATCTCCGCGGCGATCTTCTTGAGTTCTGGCTCGAACTTGCGCCCGTGGTGGGCGCAGAAGAGCAGTTCGCCGCCGGACATCAGGACGACGCGCAGGTATGCCTGTGCGCCGCAGCGGTCGCAGCGGTCAGCGGCCGTCAGCGGGCTCGCGGGGGTCAGAACAGTAGTCACGTCGCCTCTTCTCTAGCTCGACGAGCTGTCGTACCAGGGTCAACATCCAACCAGGCCGAAAACGTTCCCGCTCGTGGCTTTTCCTCGAAATTTTTTTCCGAGGTGGCCGGGTGCTGCCGGGTGGCGGCGAATGAGCCGTAGTGCGTGGTGGTCTGATTCAAGTGTCGGTCGGGCCTGTCCTCCCGGCTGGGTTGCCGGTCGTTGATGAGGACGTGCCCGGAGCCTAAATGGTTCATGCCTCGAAGGGAACGTGATGTTCACGTCACCCACACGAGGAATAGAACGTACGAACGAAACTCTACTAGCATGGGCCCGCTTACGGGTGGCGTCACATCGGCTCTACCTGGCCTCGGTACCCTCTGACCGGCGACACCGCCACATACAGGGTCCGCGGAATGCGGACCACCAGAAATTCAGCGAGGAGCGAACCGCGTGACCGCCGAGATGTCCGTGCCGTCCACCGCCGTGCTGACCGGGGCAGACCGGGACGGATCCAACTACACCGCGCGGCATCTGCTCGTCCTGGAGGGCCTGGAGGCCGTCCGCAAGCGCCCCGGCATGTACATCGGGTCCACCGACAGCCGCGGCCTGATGCACTGCCTGTGGGAAATCATCGACAACTCCGTCGACGAGGCGCTGGGCGGCTACTGCGACCGCATCGAGGTCGTCCTGCACGAGGACGGCTCCGTGGAGGTCCGGGACAACGGCCGCGGCATTCCCGTCGACGTCGAGCCCAAAACCGGCCTCAGCGGCGTCGAGGTCGTCATGACCAAGCTGCACGCCGGCGGCAAGTTCGGCGGCGGCTCCTACGCGGCCTCCGGCGGCCTGCACGGTGTCGGTGCCTCCGTGGTCAACGCCCTCTCCGCCCGCCTGGACGTCGAGGTCGACCGCAACTCCAAGACCCACTCCATCAGCTTCCGGCGCGGCGTCCCCGGAATCTTCACCGAGTCGGGCCCCGAGGCCCCCTTCGACCCCACCGGCGGTCTCGTCAAGGGCAAGCGCATCCCGAAGACCCGCACGGGCACCCGGGTGCGCTACTGGGCGGACCGCCAGATCTTCCTGAAGGACGCCAGGCTCTCCCTGGAGACGCTGCACGCCCGCGCCCGCCAGACCGCCTTCCTCGTGCCCGGCCTCACGCTGGTCGTACGGGACGAGCGCGGCATCGAGAGCGAGGGGCCGAGCGAGGAGACCTTCCACTACGACGGCGGCATCAGCGAGTTCTGCGAGTACCTCGCCCAGGACAAGGCCGTCTGTGACGTGCTGCGCCTCTCGGGGCAGGGCACCTTCAAGGAGACGGTGCCGGTCCTGGACGACCGCGGGCACATGACGCCCACCGAGGTCACCCGCGAGCTGGGCGTGGACATCGCGCTGCGCTGGGGCACCGGGTACGACACGACCGTCAAGTCGTTCGTGAACATCATCGCCACCCCGAAGGGCGGCACCCACGTCAGCGGCTTCGAACGTTCCGTGACCAAGACGGTCAATGAAGTGCTGCGCTCGTCCAAGCTGCTGCGCGTCGCCGAGGACGACATCGTCAAGGACGACGCCCTCGAAGGGCTCACGGCGGTCGTCACCGTAAGACTGGCCGAGCCCCAGTTCGAGGGCCAGACCAAGGAAGTACTCGGCACGTCGGCGGCCAACCGCATCGTCGCCAACGTGGTGGCCAAGGAGCTCAAGGCGTTCCTGACCTCCACCAAGCGCGACGCGAAGGCGCAGGCCCGCGCCGTACTGGACAAGGCCGTCGCGGCCGCCCGTACGCGCATCGCCGCCCGGCAGCACAAGGAGGCGCAGCGCAGGAAGACCGCGCTGGAGTCCTCCTCGCTGCCCGCGAAGCTCGCGGACTGCCGCAGCGACAACGTGGACCGCAGCGAACTGTTCATCGTCGAGGGCGACTCGGCGCTCGGTACGGCCAAGCTGGCGCGCAATTCCGAGTTCCAGGCGCTGCTGCCGATCCGCGGAAAGATCCTGAACGTTCAGAAGTCCTCCGTCTCGGACATGCTGAAGAACGCCGAATGCGGCGCGATCATCCAGGTCATAGGGGCCGGTTCGGGCCGCACCTTCGACATCGACGCGGCCCGTTACGGCAAGGTCATCTTCCTCGCCGACGCCGATGTCGACGGCGCGCACATCCGTACGCTGCTGCTCACGCTCTTCCAGCGGTACATGCGCCCGATGATCGAACAGGGCCGGGTCTTCTCCGCCGTGCCGCCGCTGCACCGTGTGGAGCTGATCAACCCCAAGAAGGGCCAGGACAAGTACATCTACACGTACTCGGACAACGAGCTGCGGCAGACCCTGCTGGAACTCCAGCGCAAGAACGTCCGTTTCAAGGACAGCATCCAGCGCTACAAGGGCCTGGGCGAGATGGACGCCGACCAGCTCGCCGAGACCACGATGGACCCGCGCCACCGCACCCTGCGCCGGATCAACATCAGCGACCTCGAGGCCGCCGAGAAGGCGTTCGACCTGCTCATGGGCAATGAGGTCGCGCCGCGCAAGGGGTTCATCACCGACTCCGCCGCGTCCCTGGACCGCTCGCGCATCGACACCTGATCCGCGCTGCCGTACGAGGGCCGTCCACCCCTGGGTGGACGGCCCTCCAGGCGGGCGCCCGTGGGTCCCTCACGAAGGACGCCGACGGCGACGAGATCGTACGGGCCGTCGAGGACGCCATGTCCGGCCGGGCGGGGCTCTCGCCGCAGGTGCGGCGTCTCCACCGCGACGGGGAAAACCCACGTCGACAACCTCTTCGCCAATGCCGGGCTCCGCGACCAGGCGCAGGCCATTCACTACGCGTACCGGCACGGGATCGCTCAGCCCCCGGGTTGACCCGGGTGGGTGGCACCGCCCCTGTCAGCGCACGGCAAGGCCGGGAAACCTCCCGGTTGGTCCGTCACCTGATGGGGTGAAGGATTCGCAATGGATGTCCGGGAACCACCGCGTCTGTCCATCCTTGGGCGCACGGCCAGACAGGCCGCGGAACAAGGAGATGCCCGGTGGAGAAGCACGACGGCCGCCCGGCCGGAGCCGTACGGCTCGACGCCCCCTGGTACGACACCCCCGCCTCCGGACGGGGCGATCAGGGAGCGGCCGGACAGGAGGACGGCGGTGTGCCGGCGCAGCGGGCGGCCGGGCGGCCGGATGCGGACGATACGGAGCACGGGACGGTCGGCGCCGCGGCGGAGGACGGCCCCGACCTGTCGTGGCCGACCCTCCCGGCGCAGCGCGCGGACGCACCCGGGGAGCCGACGCACGCCGATGTGTATCTCACCGTCCAGCGCAGCGCCGCCTTCCAGGAAGTGCGCCGCCGCTACCGCAGCTTCGTCGTGCCCGCCACGGCCCTCTTCCTGACCTGGTACCTCGCGTACGTCATCGCGGCCGTGACCGCGCCCGGCCTGATGGCCCGCCAGGTGATGGGCCCGCTCAACGTCGCCATGCTCGCCGGACTCGGGCAGTTCGTCACGACCTTCGTCCTCACCTGGGCGTACGCCCGCCACGCCCGGCTGCGCCGGGACCGGGCCGCGCTCGACCTGCGGTGGGAGACCCAGGAGATGACAGGGGGAAACATCCGTTGACCGGCAGCCTGTCCGCCCTCGCCGCCTCCGCGGCGACCGATGACCACCAGATCCTGACCCTCGTCCTCTTCAGCGTCTTCGTGGCCGCGACCCTCGCGGTCACGGCCTGGGCCGGCCGCCGACGGCACGGTTCCGCAGAGGAGTTCTACGCGGGGGGCCGGCTCTTCTCGCCCCTGGAGAACGGTTTCGCCATCGCCGGTGACTACATGTCGGCGGCGTCCTTCCTCGGTATCTCCGGTCTCATCGCCCTCTTCGGGTACGACGGCCTGCTGTACTCCGTGGGCTTCCTCGTCGCCTGGCTCCTCGTGCTCTTCCTCGTCGCGGAACTGGTGCGCAACTGCGGCCGCTTCACCCTCGCCGACGTGGTCGCCGCCCGTATGCGCCGCCGCCCCGTCCGGATCGCCGCAGGCGTCTCGTCCGTCACCGTCTCCGTGCTCTACCTCGTCGCCCAGATGGTCGGCGCGGGCAGCCTGGTTGCCCTGCTGCTCGGCGGGACGGGTCAAGCGGCCCGTACATGGACGGTCGTCGGTGTCGGCGCCCTGATGGTCTTCTACGTCATCTGCGGCGGCATGCGGGCCACGACCTGGATCCAGATCATCAAGGCCGTGCTCCTCATGGGCGGCGCCATCGCCCTGACCGTCCTCGTGCTGCTCCGCTTCCACGCGGACCCCGGCACGCTGCTCACCGCCGCGGCGCAACGGAGCGGACACGGCGCGGACTTCCTCGCCCCCGGCCTCAAGTACGGCGGCAGCTGGACTGCCCGGCTGGACTTCCTGAGCCTCGGGCTCGCGCTGGTCCTCGGTACCGCGGGGCTGCCGCACATCCTGTCGCGCTTCTACACCGTGCCCACCGCCCGCGCGGCCCGCCGCTCCGTGGTGTGGTCCATCGGGCTCATCGGCGGCTTCTACCTGATGACGATCGTGCTCGGCTTCGGAGCGGCGGCCGTCCTCGGGACCGACGCCGTGCGGGCCGCCAACCCGGCCGGCAACACCGCCGTACCGCTGCTCGCCCTCGACCTGGGAGGCGGCCCCGACTCCACTGGCGGAACGATCCTTTTCGCCGTGGTCGCGGCGGTCGCCTTCGCCACGATCCTGGCCGTCGTCGCGGGCATCACCCTCGCCTCCTCGGCCTCGGTCGCGCACGACCTGTACGGCGCGCTGCGGCGCGGCGGCCGCGCCGAACGGGGCGCGGCTTCCCCGGAGCGAGGCGCGGCCTCCCGAGAGGTCGCCGTCGCCCGGATCGCCGCGGCCTGCGTCGGGGCGGTGGCCATCGGCCTCGCCCTGCTCGCCCAGGATCTCAACGTCGCCTTCCTCGTCGGCCTCGCCTTCGCGGTCGCCGCTTCGGCGAATCTCCCCGTGCTGCTCTACGCCCTCTTCTGGCGCCGCTTCACCACCCGGGGCGCCGTGTGGTCCGTCTATGGAGGGCTGCTCCCCGCGCTCGTCCTCGTGGTGCTTTCACCGATCGTCTCCGGGAGTTCCGCGGCGATCTTCCCCGGCCTGGACTTCCAGCTCTTCCCCCTGGAGAACCCCGGCCTCGTCTCCATCCCGCTGGGTTTCCTGTTCGGCTGGCTCGGTACGGTCACCTCTGCGGAGGCGCCGGACGCGGCTGCCCGCCATGCGGAGACGGAGGTACGGGCGCTGACGGGCGCGGGGGCGGCGTAACGCGCCCGGCTCAGACCCAGTCGTACCGGTGCTCCGGCCGGCCCGTCTCGCCGTACCGGAGCGTCAGCTTGACCCGGCCGGCCCGCTCCAGGAGCTTCAGGTACCGCTGTGCGGTCTGCCGGCTGAGGCCGGCCCGCCGGGCCACTTCCTGGGCCGACAACGGGGTCTCGGCGGAGCGCAGGACGGACCGTACGCGGTCGGCCGTCGCCGTCGAGTGCCCTTTGGGCAGCTCGGCCGGACCGGCGTTGGCGGCCCCCAGCGCCCCGAAGATCCGGTCCACCTCGGACTGTTCGGCCTGCCCGCCGACCTCGAAGGTCCGGCGCAGCGCCGCGTACCCCTCCAGCTTCGAACGCAGCCCGGCGAATGTGAACGGCTTCACCAGGTACTGGAGCGCGCCGTGCCGCATCGCGGCCCGTACGGTGGCGACGTCGCGCGCCGCCGTCACCATGATCACGTCCGTGTGCAGGCCGCGCTGCCGCAGCCGGGCCACGAGCTGCAGGCCCGTCTCGTCCGGGAGGTAGTGGTCCAGCAGGACGAGGTCGACGGCAGTGCTCTCCAGTACGGCCAGCGCCTCGGCGGCGGTGTGCGCCTGCGCGACGACCCGGAAACCGGCGATCTTCGCCACGTACGCCGCGTTGATCCCGGCCACCCGGACGTCGTCGTCGACAACGAGTACATCGATCATCGGGCACCCCCGAGATGATCCGGCAGCGTTTCCCCGCCCACACCGGAGACATGCGTCTCGGACAGGGCGTCCGCGAGCGCGTCGGGGAGCGTCACGGTGAACCGTGCGCCGCCGCCCGGCCGGTCGTCCACCTCGGCGCCGCCCCCGTAGCGCTCGGCCAGCCGCCGCACGAGGACCAGCCCGATACCGCGCTGCCCGTGTGCCGGCGGCTCCTTCGTCGTCCAGCCCTCCGTGAAGATCTCCTGGCGCCGTTCGCGCGGCACACCGGGGCCGTTGTCGCTGACCCGCACGGTCGCCGTGCGGCCCTCGGCGCGCACCTCCACCTCGACCTGTCCGTCCCGCCCGCCGGCCGCCGCGTCCAGCGCGTTGTCGACCAGATTGCCGACCACCGTGACGAGGCCGTGCGGGTCGACCACCCGGTCCGGCAGCCGGGTCGCCGGCGCGATGCTCAGCGAGACGCCGCGCTCGGCGGCGACGGTCGCCTTCCCCACCAGCAGCGCCGCCAGCAACGGGTCGTGCACGCGCTCGGTGACCTGCTCGGCGGTCGCCCGGTGCACGCCGACCGCGTGCGTCACGAACTCCACCGCTTCCTCGTACAGCCCCAGTTCCAGCAGCCCGAGGAGGGTGTGCAGCCGGTTGGCGTGCTCGTGGTCCTGGGCGCGCAACGCATCGATCAGCCCCCGCGTACCGTCCAGCTCGCGGCCCAGTCGCTCCAGCTCCGTACGGTCCCGCAGGGTGACCACGGCGCCGCCGTCGTCGGTCGGCATCCGGTTGGCCACCAGGACCCGCTGTCCGCTGACGGTGAGCAGGTCGGCGCCGGAGGCCCGGCCCGCCAGCACGTCCGTCGTCCGGCCCGGCGGCAGCACGGTGTCCAGGGGGCGGCCGGTGTCCTCCGTACGCAGGTCGAGCAGCCGCTGCGCCTCGTCGTTCATCAGCCGGATGCGCCCGTGCCGGTCCAGCGCGACGAACCCCTCGCGGATCCCGTGCAGCATGGCCTCGCGCTCGGCGAGCAGCGCGGAGATGTCGGAGAAGGCCAGGTCGTGGGTGCGGCGCTGGAGCCGGCGCGCGACGAGGTACGCGGCCAGCGCGCCCACGGCGAGCGCGCCGCCCGCGTACGCCAGCAGGTCGGGCACGGTCGACAGCAGCCGTTGCTGCACGCTCTCGTACGCGATGCCGACCGAGACGGCACCGACGATGCTGCCGTGGTCGTTCCGCAGCGGGACCTTGCCCCGTGCCGAGCGGCCGAGGGTGCCCTCGTCGATCTGCATGACCTCCCGGCCGGAGAGGGCGGCGCTGGGGTCGGTGGAGACGTGCCGGCCGATCTCGTCCGGGTCGGTGTGCGACCAGCGCACGCCGTGCTCGTCCATGATCACGATGTACTCGGCGCCGGTGGCCCGGCGGATCCGCTCGGCGGCCGCCTGGACCGGGCCGCCGGGGGAGGGGCGGGACGCCTCCAGCGCGTCGTCCAGGCGCGGCTGGGCGGCGGTGGTCTGCGCGATGGCCAGGGCGCGGCGCATGGCCTGGTCATCGAGCTGTGCGCTGAGCGGCGCGAGGAAGAGGCCGGTCGCCAGCGCGGTCACACCGGCGGCGATGGCGAGCTGCACGAGCAGGACCTGCGCGAACACGCGGCGCGGCCAGCGCAGCCGCAGCCGGGGCCGGCCGCCGCCGCGCGGCTCACCGGCCGTGCCGGGCCCGCTCGCCCTCTCCTCGCCGTTGTCGCCCATACGAACGAACAGTAAGCGGGGTGGCGGTGGCTCGGGTAATCGCCGGGCCCGCGCGCTCGCCGACGGCCCCGCCGAAAGTTATCCACAGGCGGCCGCGGCCGGGCGGAATCGTTCTAATCTTCAGTCGTGGTCACAGAACGTGACGATCATGTGGCGGCGATGACGGGGGTGAGCGCAGTGATGTCTGTGACGGACATGAGCGCCGGAGGGATGGCGGAGGCTCCGCAGCTGGCCGGGGCGGCGGTGTCGCCGGCGCGCTGCTCGACGGTGACGCGCCAGGCGCGGCCGTCGGCGTGGGCGAGCGTGAGGGTCCAGGAGGGAGGCGTGCCCTCGCCGGAGGAGTGGCCCTCGGTCCCGGTGACGTCGAGGGCGTCGGCGCGGTCCTCGCCGATCAGATCGCGGACCGCGAGGTCGGCGGCCTGCGCCGGGCGGTCCCAGGTGGAGCGGCCGCGGCAGTGGTCGGTGACCACCCGGCCCTCGCGCGCCGCGACGACGGCGTCCTGGACGAGCGGCGCCTCCGCCCGGCCGTATGCGTATCCGTACGGCAGCACGAAGAGCGTGGGGGAGAAGCGATGACCACCGATGTGCGTGACCTCCCACGCCTCCATGCCGTCCGCCGCAAGCTCCGCGGCGAGCGGCCGGCCCAGCACGGCACAGCAGCGGTCGCGCTTGCCGTTGGTGCACACCAGGACCGGCGGCCGGCCCGTGTACGGCTCCCAGAGACCGCCGTGTGCGCCCGCGCCCAGCGCCGCGAAGTCCAGGTGGAGGAGCGTGCCGGGGTCGGCGATCCGTGCCGTGCGGATCCAGGAGCGGCCGGGGGCGGTGTGCGCGAGGAAGACCCGGCGCGGCGTGTTCGCCCCGCGGTCGGCGTGCCGGCCGGGACGGCGGATCAGGGCGACGCGTACGCCGGTGTCCGCGGCGGCTGCCTCCAGGGCACGGCCGACGGCCGGGTCGAGATGGCTGTCGGTGAGTGCTTGGGCACCCCAGGGGCCGCTCTGCTCGACGAGCAGCCAGGTCCGGGCGGTGGCCGCCGTGCCGGCCAGGGGTTCGGCCGCTGTGCGGGAAGCGGTTGCGCAGGTACTCACATAGGTGAGCCTAACCTGAGGACCGCGGCGCCGACGGGTGGCGGGGCGGCAATGGCCTGTCCTCGCCGGAGTGCTTCGCATTTCCTCCGCCGTCGGTCCCCTGCCGGGCAGCCTGCCGGTGGAGCCGATGCCTGCCGCGCATCCGGCGAGGATCGGCGTGGCGCGGGAGCCGGACGGGGCGCCAATATCCTGGAACAGGCGACGGGCCTGAAGATCGTCCAGGTCTTCCGGACAGCAGTCCGCTCCGTAGCGACCGCTGCCTGCCGGGTCCGTGCCCGCCACGCTCGATCGATGTACGCCGCGGCCGAGGCTGGCAGGCGTACGCGGACCGACCGGACACGCTGGAGGCGCCCCCTTGACCAGTACGCAGCACGCGGCCACTCCTGGCCCGGCCACTCCGGCCGCGGCCACCCGTGCCCGGAATGCCCGGGAGCAGGCGGCCGTCCGGGAGGCGGCGGGCCCGGCCCCGACCTCGATCCCGCCCCCGATCCCGGGCCCGGCTCCGGACTCGGTCCCGACCGCCGGGGACTCCGTGCCGCGGCAGATCCCGGTCGTCGTGCTCGCCGGGTTCCTCGGGTCCGGCAAGACCACCCTGCTCAATCACCTGCTGAGCCGGAGCGGTGGCACCCGGATCGGAGCGGTCGTCAACGACTTCGGGGCGATCGAGATCGACGCGATGCTGGTCGCGGGCCAGGTCGACTCGATGGTGTCGCTGGGGAACGGCTGCCTGTGCTGCGCGGTCGACACGAGCGAGCTGGACACGTATCTGGAGCGGCTGGCGCGCCCCTCCTCCCACATCGACGTCATCGTCATCGAAGCCAGCGGCCTGGCCGAGCCGCAAGAGCTCATCCGGATGATCCTGGCGAGCGAGAGCGACCGGATCGTGTACGGCGGGCTGGTCGAGGTGGTCGACGCGGCGGAGTTCGAGGGCACGCGCGCCCGCCACCCGGAGCTGGACCGGCACCTGGGCATCGCGGACCTGGTGGTCCTCAACAAGGCCGACCGGATCGGCGACGCGCAGCGGGCGGAGCTGCTGGGCACCCTCGGTGAGCTGGCGCCCGGTACGCCCGTCGTGCCCGCGACGTACGGGCGCATCGATCCGGAGCTGCTCTTCGAGCGCCGGCCCCGGGAAGGCGTGGCCGAGGGACAGCTCTCCTTCGAGGACCTGCTCAGGGAGGAGGCCGAGCACGAGGAACACGAGCACGCCGCGCACGAGGAGTGTGCGGCGCATGAGGGGAGTGCCGACGGCGAGAGCTGTGAGGGACACGGACACCGATACGGGCACCGGCGTCATCTGCACGCCGGATACGACACCGTGGAGTTCACCTCGGCCGAGCCGATGCACCCACGGCGGTTGATGGAGTTCCTGGACGCGCGGCCTGCCGGGCTGTACCGCATCAAGGGGTTCGTGCACTTCGGTGTGGAGGGGAGCGGACAGAAGTTCACCGTGCACGCGGTGGGTGGTTTTCTGCGGTTCTACCCCGGAGCGTGGGCCGAGGGGGAGGAGCGGCTGACGCAGCTCGTGCTCATCGGGTCCGGTATCGACGCGCCGGCGCTGCGGAAGGAGCTGGACGCCTGCCGCGACACCGCGCCCGAGGAGACCGACCCGCACACGATGTGGGGAGTGCTGAGGTACGTACCGTCCATCGCGTCCGACGAGGAACCGGATGCGACGGAGGAGGACGAGGCATTCGCGGCGGACGTCAGGGAGGAATTCACAGCAGAGGCGCCCGCGGAGGAGGCGTAGAGGTACACGCGGCGGAGGCATAAGCGACAGCCCGAGCCACGAACACCAAGCCCCCGGACCCCGGCGCCGCACGCCACCGAAGTGCGTACGGCGCCGAGAACCGGGCCAGGACGGAGGCGCCCCCCCTGCCGGACGGCGCCTCACTCGGGAAAACGTCCCTAAACCGGCCCCGCCACCGTGGCCACCCGCTTCGTGAGCGGAATGCCCGAGCCGTCGCGGCGCGGGTCCGGGTCCGGGAGCGGTACCGGGCTGCCCTTGGCGTCCGCGGCGCGGGCCGGGGCGGCGCCGGCCCAGGCCAGGGTGAGATGGTCCTCGCCCTTCAGGAAGCGCTGGCAGCGGACGCCGCCGGTCGCCCGGCCCTTGCGCGGGTACTGATCGAAGGGAGTGAGCTTGGCGGTGCTGATGGAGTCGTCCAGCGTGCCGTGCGAGCCGGAGACGGTGAAGACCACCGCGTCGGCGGCCGGGTCGACGGCGGTGAAGGAGATGACCTTCGCGCCGGCGGCGAGCTTGATGCCGGCCATGCCGCCGGCGGCGCGGCCCTGCGGACGTACCTGCGCGGCCGGGTAGCGGAGCAGTTGGGCCTCGTCGCTGATGAAGACCAGGTCCTCCTCGCCGGTACGCAGCTCGACGGCGCCGACGACGCGGTCACCGTCCCTGAGGGAGATGACCTCCAACTCCTCCTTGTTGGCCGGGTAGTCCGGCACCACTCTCTTGACCACGCCCTGTTCCGTGCCGAGGGCGAGGCCGGGTGAGGATTCGTCGAGGGTGGTCAGGCAGACCAGCTCCTCGCCGTCGTCGAGGGTGAGGAACTCGGAAATCTTCGCGCCGCCGGACAGGCTGGGGGTGGCGGCCGTCTCCGGCAATTGCGGCAGGTCGATGACCGATAGCCGCAGCAGCCGCCCGGCGGAGGTGACCGCGCCGACCTCGGCGCGTGCCGTGGCCGGGACGGCGGAGACGATGACGTCGTGCTTGGCGCGCTTGGCGTCGGTGTCGAAGGAGCCCTCGCCGCCCGCCGTACGCGCCAGCAGCCCCGTGGAGGACAGCAGGACGCGGCAGGGGTCGTCGGCGACCTCCAGCGGCACCGCGGCGGCCGCGGCCGCGCCGGAGGACTCCAGCAGGACCGTGCGGCGCTCGCTGCCGTACTTCTTGGCGACCGAGGCCAGTTCGGAGGAGACCAGCTTGCGCAGCTCGGCGTCGGAATCGAGGATCTTGGTCAGCTTCTCGATGTCGGCGCGGAGGGTGTCGCGCTCGGACTCCAGCTCGATGCGGTCGAACTTGGTGAGGCGGCGCAGCGGGGTGTCGAGGATGTACTGCGTCTGGATGTCGCTCAGCCCGAAGCGCTCGATCAGCCGCTGCTTGGCCTCCGCGCTGTTCTCGCTGGAGCGGATGAGGCGGATGACCTCGTCGATGTCGACCAGCGCGGTGAGCAGGCCCTCGACGAGGTGGAGGCGGTCGCGCTTCTTGCCGCGGCGGAACTCGCTCCGCCGCCGTACGACCGTGAAGCGGTGGTCGACATAGACCTCCAGGAGCTCCTTCAGGCCCAGCGTCAGCGGCTGGCCGTCGACCAGCGCGACGTTGTTGATGCCGAAGGACTCCTCCATGGGAGTGAGCTTGTACAGCGTCTCCAGGACGGCTTCGGGGTTGAAGCCGTTCTTGATCTCGATGACCAGGCGGAGGCCGTGCTCGCGGTCGGTGAGGTCCTTGACGTCCGCGATGCCCTGCAGCTTCTTCGAGCCGACCAGGTCCTTGATCTTGGAGATGACCTTCTCGGGGCCGACCGTGAAGGGCAGTTCGGTGACGACCAGGCCCTTGCGGCGCGCCGTGACGTTCTCGACCGAGACGGTGGCGCGGATCTTGAAGCTGCCGCGGCCCTTCTCGTACGCGTCCCGGACACCGCCGAGGCCGACGATGCGGCCGCCCGTGGGCAGGTCGGGGCCCGGGACGTACCGCATCAGCGTTTCGAGATCGGCGTTCGGGTGCTTGATGAGGTGCCGGGCGGCGGCGATGACCTCGCCGAGGTTGTGCGGCGGCATGTTCGTCGCCATGCCCACCGCGATGCCGGAGGCGCCGTTGACAAGGAGGTTCGGATACGCCGCCGGGAGGGCGACGGGCTCCTGCTCCTGGCCGTCGTAGTTCGGTTGGAAGTCGACGGTGTCCTCGTCGATGGACTCCGTCATCAGGGATGTCGCGGAGTCCATCCGGCACTCGGTGTACCGCATGGCCGCCGGCGGGTCGTCGTTCCCCAGCGAACCGAAGTTGCCGTGGCCGTCGACCAGCGGCAGCCGCATGGAGAAGGGCTGCGCCATGCGCACCAGCGCGTCGTAGATCGACGCGTCGCCGTGCGGGTGGAGCTTACCCATGACCTCGCCGACGACGCGGGCGCACTTCACGTATCCGCGATCGGGGCGCAGGCCCATCTCGTTCATTTGGTACAGGATGCGGCGGTGTACGGGCTTGAGGCCGTCGCGTGCGTCGGGCAGGGCGCGCGAGTAGATGACCGAATACGCGTACTCCAGGAAGGAACCCTGCATCTCATCGACGACGTCGATGTCGAGGATCCGCTCCTCGAAGTCCTGGGGCTCCGGTGTGCCCCCTGACGGCGGGGTCTTCGTGCTGCGGCGGGCCATCGCGGCTGCGGCTCCTTCGCTCGAACTCTGCTTCGCTTACGGCTACGGCGTCTGCTGGACCGGCAGGTCGGCGCGGTGCTCGCGTCCCCTGCCGGGGCAGGCCCGACGGCTGAGTCTGCCGGGATCTGCCGTGCTCCGTCGCGCTCAACGGCCGAACCTGTCGCGGACCATTGTGGACCGCCGCACTGACATCGCCGACCGCGACCCGTCCGTAACGCCCCTGCGCACCGGCCGCGGCCCGCCTCCGGAGCCCCGCGAACGACGGCCGCCAAGTGTCCGGAAACCGCGCGACAGGCGGCGAACACCAGAGCGGAACGCAGGTGCGGAGCACCCCGATCCGGGGAATCTCCTTCCGGCGGGGGTGCCGGGCGGGAACTTCGCCAGATGTCGGCGCGCTTGCATACAGTGACAGAACTTCCTCGCAAGCGGATCGAAGGGACGTACATGCCCATGGGTCACACGGCCACAGAACAAGCCGGCTCCGGCGGCCTGACAGCGACCGAGCACCGGCTGGCCAATGGCCTGCGCGTGGTGCTCTCGGAGGACCACCTGACCCCCGTCGCGGCGGTCTGCCTGTGGTACGACGTCGGCTCCCGCCACGAGGTGAAGGGCCGCACGGGCCTCGCGCACCTCTTCGAGCACCTGATGTTCCAAGGGTCGGCGCAGGTCAAGGGCAACGGTCACTTCGAGCTGGTGCAGGGCGCCGGCGGCTCGCTCAACGGCACCACGAGCTTCGAGCGCACGAACTACTTCGAGACCATGCCGGCGCACCAGCTGGAGCTCGCCCTGTGGCTGGAGGCGGACCGGATGGGTTCGCTGCTGGCCGCACTGGACGAGGAGTCGCTGGAGAACCAGCGCGACGTGGTGAAGAACGAGCGCCGCCAGCGGTACGACAACGTGCCGTACGGCACCGCGTTCGAGAAGCTGACGGCGATGGCCTACCCCGAGGGCCACCCGTACCACCACACGCCCATCGGGTCCATGGCCGACCTGGACGCCGCCTCCCTGGAGGACGCGCGGAACTTCTTCCGCACGTACTACGCGCCCAACAACGCCGTGCTGTCCATCGTGGGCGACATCGACCCCGAGCAGACGCTCGCCTGGGTGGAGAAGTACTTCGGGTCCATCCCCGGCCACGACGGCAAGCAGCCGCCGCGGGACGGCTCGCTGCCCGAGATCATGGGCAAGGAGCTGCGCGAGGTCGTGCACGAAGAGGTTCCCTCGCGCGCCCTCATGGCGGCGTACCGGCTGCCGCACGACGGCACCCGTGAGGCTGATGCCGCGGACGTCGCGTTGACGATCCTGGGTGGTGGCGAGTCCTCCCGGCTCTACAACCGCCTGGTGCGCCGCGACCGCAGCGCCGTCGCGGCGGGCTTCGGCCTGCTGCGCCTGGCGGGCGCGCCCTCGCTGGGCTGGCTGGACGCCAAGACGTCGGCCGGCGTGGAGGTGTCCGCCATCGAGCGGGCCGTGGACGAGGAGCTGAAGCGCTTCGCCGAGGAGGGCCCGACCGCCGAGGAGATGGAGCGCGCGCAGGCCCAGTTGGAGCGCGAGTGGCTGGACCGCCTGGAGACGGTCGCCGGGCGCGCGGACGAACTGGCCCGGTACGCGGTGCTGTTCGGCGACCCGCAGCTCGCGCTGAACGCCGTACAGCGCCTTCTGGACATCACCCCGGAGGAGGTCAAGGCGGTTGCCGCGGCCCGGCTGCGCCCCGACAACCGCGCGGTGCTGGTCTACGAGCCGTCCCGGCCCGCCGAGGCCGCGGCCGCCGGAGAGCCGGAGCCCGCCGCGGCCGCCGTCCAGAACGAGACCGAGACCAAGACCGAGGAGGCGGCCCAGTGACCGACGCCGTGACCCCGACCATGACCTTCCACCCGCAGCCGCAGGCCGGGCAGCCGAAGCCGTGGGCGTTCCCGGCTCCGGTGCGCAGCGCGCTCGGCAACGGCCTGACGGTGCTGCGCGCCGACCGCCCGGGCCAGCAGGTCGTGGCCGTCGAGATCAACCTCGTCGCGCCGCTGGACGCCGAGCCCGAGGGCCTGGACGGCGTCGCCACGATCATGGCGCGGGCGTTCTCCGAGGGCACCGACAAGCACGACGCTGAGGAGTTCGCCGCCGAGCTGGAGCGCTGCGGCGCCACGCTGGACGCGCACGCGGACCACCCCGGTCTCCGTGTCTCCCTCGAGGTGCCGGCCTCCCGCCTGGTCAAGGCGCTCGGCCTGCTCGCTGACGCCCTGCGCGCCCCGGCCTTCCCGGACAGCGAGGTGGAGCGCCTGGTGCGCAACCGCCTGGACGAGATCCCGCACGAGCTGGCGAACCCTGCCCGGCGCGCCGCGATGGCCCTCTCCAAGGAGCTGTTCCCGGCCACCTCCCGGATGTCCCGGCCCCGCCAGGGCACCGAGGAGACGGTGGCGCGCATCGACGCCGCCGCGGTCCGCGCCTTCTACGAGGCGCACGTACGCCCCGCCACGGCCACCGCCGTCGTCGTCGGCGACTTCACCGGGGTGGACCTCGACGCGGCGCTGGAGGACACCCTCGGCGCCTGGACCGGCTCCACCGCCGAGCCGGTGGCCGCCTCGCCCATCACGGCCGACGACAGGGGCCGTGTGGTCATCGTCGACCGCCCCGGCGCCGTCCAGACGCAGCTCCTGATCGGCCGCATCGGCGCCGACCGGCACGACCGCGTCTGGCCGGCCCAGGTGCTCGGCACGTACTGCCTGGGCGGCACGCTCACCTCCCGCCTGGACCGCGTGCTGCGTGAGGAGAAGGGCTACACCTACGGCGTACGGGCCTTCGGGCAGGTGCTGCGTTCCTCCAGTGACGGGACGGGTGCCGCGATGCTCGCCATAAGCGGTTCGGTGGACACGGAGTCCACGGGTCCGGCGCTGGAGGACCTGTGGAAGGTGCTGCGGACGCTGGCCGCCGAGGGCCTGACCGACGCCGAGCGCGACGTGGCGGTGCAGAATCTCGTCGGCGTGGCGCCGCTGAAGTACGAGACGGCCGCGGCCGTCGCCGGGACGCTGGCCGACCAGGTCGAGCAGCACCTCCCCGACGACTTCCAGTCGGAGCTGTACCGGCGCATGGCCGAGACCGGCACGGTCGAGGCGACCGCCGCCGCGGTCAACGCCTTCCCGGTGGACCGGCTCGTCACGGTCCTGGTGGGCGACGCCGCGCAGATCGCGGAGCCGGTGCGGAAGCTGGGCATCGGTGAGGTGTCGGTCGTCACGGGCTGATGCGGAGCGGGCCGGCGGCGGTCACGGACCGGCGCCGGCCACGGCGGTTGCGGTGGTGAATTCACCTGCGCGCTACGGCGTAAGGACGGGCCGGAACGCGCCGTACCGGTGCCGTCACAGGGTGACGTGAACCGTGCCAACACCGCTTACATAGCAGGACATAAAGGGTCCCGGGTCGCTAAAGCGGCCCGGGATCTTCGGTTTTGTCCGGAATGCTGTAGGCGGTTGCCTCCCTCGCGTGTGGCGTCCGGCACAAACTCCCGATTCTGTTTGCTGATCGCGAGATGTCCCCTTTAGCGTCGGTCCGGCTGTTCGTCAGAAGTGCGCCGCGCCCGCGGCCGCCGGACAGTCATCGCCGAGTCCCCGTACGGCGCGAGCCAGGGGAGCCGGGGACCCACATGTCCCCTTGGGGTGAATCGGCGTCCTCCCCGGAGGCCGCCGTAGGAGACCTTCCTGCTCCGAACCCGTCAGCTAACCCGGTAGGCGAGAAGGAAGGAAAGGAGTGCGCCGGTCATGGCGTTCACCCGTGCCACCGGCAAGCACCGCCGCCCCGGCCGTGCTGCCCGGACCACCCGCAATATCGCCGGCATAGCCGCCGCGACCGGCGTCGTCGTCTCCATCGCCTCCCCGGCGCTGGCCGCGAACGAGGACCCGGCCGCCACCGACACCGGCCTGACTCGCGCGATCGCCGACACCGGTGACCGGGTCGCCGACAACATCGTCGCGCAGGCCGACGCGCAGGAGGAGGCCGCCGAGGTCGCCGCCGCCCGTGCGCAGGTCGAGGACGCCGCCGTCAAGAGCGCCGAGGCCGCCAAGAAGAAGGCCCAGGAGGCCCAGCGCAAGGCCGCCGCCGAGGCCGCCGAGAAGAAGGCCGCCGCCAAGAAGAAGGCGGCGGAGAAGCGCGCCTCGCGCTCCGACGCCCGCACCACCCTCAGCTCCAGCGGCTTCGTCGCGCCGATCGCCGGCAGCTACGTCTCCACGCCGTACAAGGCGTCCAGCGGCCTGTGGTCCTCCGGCAGCCACTCCGGCATCGACTTCCACGCCGCCTCCGGCACCGCCGTCCACGCCGTCGGCGCGGGCACCGTCGTCGAGGCCGGCTGGGGCGGTGCCTACGGCAACAACATCGTCCTGAAGATGGACGACGGCACCTACACCCAGTACGGCCACCTGTCGTCCATCGGCGTCTCGGTCGGCCAGAAGGTCTCCGCGAACCAGCAGATCGGGCTGTCCGGCAACACCGGCAACACCACCGGTCCGCACCTGCACTTCGAGGCGCGCACCGGCCCGGACTACGGCTCGGACATCGACCCGGTCGCGTACCTGCGCTCGCACGGCGTCAACGTCTGAGCAACGTACGGCGCTCCCTGCGTACCACCCGAAGCCCCGGCCCCCGGCCGGGGCTTCGGCGTCTCCGTATACGCTCCCGCCCCCGGCTCCCCGGAACTCCCGCCCTTTGGCCAAAAAATATCCATGAATTCGTGACGGCCATCGGAAATGCCGGTCCGGTGTCATAGAGTCACGGAAAAGGCGCCGCCCGGACGGCGTTTCCAGAGGATTACGGCGGAGGCACGGACGATGCGAGGGAACATTTCGGCGCATGCGGTCTGCACGGCGATTCGCGACGACATCGTCTCCGGAACGTTCCCGCCCGGCTCCCGGCTGATCGAGGAACTGCTCGCCTCCCGGTACGGCGTCTCCCGCGTCCCCGTGAGGGAAGCGCTGCGCACGCTGGAGTCCGAGGGCTTCGTGACGACGCGGCGGCACGCGGGCGCGTGCGTCGCCGAGCCGACCGAGCAGGAGGCCGCCGACCTCCTGGACATCCGCCTCCTCCTGGAGCCTCTCGGGGCCGCCCGCGCCGCGGCCCGCCGCTCCGCCGCCCACCTGAAGGTACTGCGCGGCCTGGTCCGCCTGGGGCGCGCGAGAGCCCGCCACGGCAACGCCGCCGACCTGCGGCAACTGGACGGCTGGTTCCACGAGACGCTCGCCCAGGCGTCCGGCAGCCCGAGCATGACGGCGCTGCTCACCCAGGTGCGCCGCAAGATCGACTGGGTGTACGCGATCGACCTGGACCAGCCGTCACCGGGCGAGGCGGACCGGTCCTGGCAGGAGCACGGCGCGATCGTGGACGCGGTGGCGCGCGGCGATGCCGAGCGCGCCCGCGCACTGACCGCCGCGCATGTGGAGCACGCGCTGCCCGCCCACCGGCTGCGCCGTCCCGCACCGGCGGTGAGGGAAGCGAAACAGCCCGTAAACACGGCGCGCGTGCGGAATTAACACCGCTGCCGTATACAACTCCTGGGGAATTCCGTACCCCTGCTCGGCCGTGCCCGAATTCTTTTTACGCGCGCCCGAATGTCTTTTGCGTCGAGTCCCGGCCGTCTTTTGTGCCGGGTCCCGGCCGAAGGGGAAAGCGTGAATTCCGTGCCACCGGTGCGGCCTCTCCGATGGCTCCCGACGTCCTGCGGCAATGCGAACGGCCCCGCCCGTGACCCGTATGCGGGTCACCGTGGCGGGGCCGTGACAGCGGAACCGGGCGGTGTGCGGCCGCCGGCCTGCCCGAAGGGTCAGACCGTCTCCGGGAGCTCCTCGAGGCCCTCGGAGACGAGCTTCGCCAGGCGGTCCAGCGCGGCGTCGGCGCCGTCGGCGTCCGAAGCCAGCACGATCTCCTCGCCGCCCTGGGCGCCCAGGCCCAGGACCGCGAGCATCGAGGCGGCGTTGACGGGGTTGCCGTCGCCCTTGGCGATCGTGACCGGTACGCCGGAAGCGGTGGCCGCACGGACGAAGATCGAGGCGGGGCGGGCGTGCAGACCCTCGGCCCATCCGACATTGACGCGGCGCTCAGCCATGGTGTTGCCCTTCGAGTAGGGAAAGTTGTCTAGACCAGTCTCTCACGGGGGCACCGGTGGTCCGGTGTGCCCAGCCCCCGTGAGAGCTCGGATCCTAGAAGTCCCAGCCTGCGTCACGCCCAGGCTGTACGCATGCTGAGACCCGGTCGTACGCACGGTCCCGCTCCGGGGTACGTACGGTCGTATCCGGGGTGCTTCCGGGCACTTCGGTCCGCCCCCGGATACGCACACGGTCGTACGCTGTCCGCATGGAGACGCCGTCGGATGCCGCCGCCTACCCCGCCCACTGGGAAGCCGACGTGGTGCTGCGTGACGGCGGCACCGCCCGGATCCGCCCCATCACCCCGGACGACGCGGAACGCCTGGTCTCCTTCTACGAGCAGGTCTCCGACGAGTCGAAGTACTACCGGTTCTTCGCGCCCTACCCCCGGCTCTCCGACCGCGACGTGCACCGCTTCACCCACCACGACTACGTGGACCGGGTCGGGCTCGCCGCCTTCGTGGGCGGCGAGATGATCGCCACCGTCCGGTACGACCGCATCAACGCCGACGGCCGGCCCGCCACCGGCCCCGACGCCGACCAGGCCGAGGTCGCCTTCCTCGTGCAGGACGCGCATCAGGGCCGCGGCGTGGCCTCCACGCTCATGGAGCACGCCGCAGCGGTCGCCCGCGAGCGCGGCATCCGTCGCTTCGTCGCCGAAGTGCTGCCCGCCAACACCAAGATGATCAAGGTGTTCACGGACGCCGGGTACACCCAGAAGCGCACCTTCGAAGACGGCGTCGTCCGCCTCGAATTCGACCTGGAGCCCACCGAACAGTCCGTTGCCGTCATGCGCGGCCGCGAGCACCGCGCCGAGGCCCGCTCCGTACAGCGGCTGCTCGCCCCCGGGTCGGTCGCCGTCATCGGCACGGGGCGCGCCCCCGGAGGCGTCGGCCGCGCGGCCCTCCGCAACATCCTCGACTCCGGCTTCACCGGCCACACGTACGCCGTCAACCACGCCTTCCCCGAAGGCGGCAGCACGCTGGACCCGGAGGGCGTACCGGCCTACCGCTCTCTCCGCGAGATCCCCGGACCCGTCGACCTGGCCGTCGTCGCCGTGCCCGCCGCGCACGTCCCCGATGTCGTGCGCGACTGCGGCGAGCACGGCGTACAGGGACTGGTCATCCTCACCTCCGGTTACGCGGAGGCCGGCCCCGAAGGACGCGAGAAGCAGCGCGCACTGCTGCGCCAGGCCCGCTCGTACGGTATGCGGCTGGTCGGCCCGAACGCCTTCGGGCTGATCAACACCGCGCCCGCCGTCCGCCTCAACGCCTCCCTCTCGCCCCGGCTGCCCGGCGCGGGCCGCGTCGGCCTGTTCACCCAGTCCGGCGCGATCGGCATCGGTCTGCTGGCCGCCCTCCAGGAGCGCGGTCCCGGGGACGGCGCGATCGCCGGCGTCTCCACCTTCGTATCGGCCGGCAACCGCGCCGACGTCTCCGGCAACGATCTGCTCCAGTACTGGTACGAGGACCCCGACACCGATGTCGCGCTGCTGTACCTGGAGTCGATCGGCAACCCCCGCAAGTTCACCCGGCTCGCCCGCCGCACCGCCGCCGCCAAGCCCGTCGTGGTCGTCAAGGGCGCCCGGCACAGCGGCACCGTCCCGCTCGGCCACACCGTCCCCACCACCCGCGTCCCCGACGCCACGGTCTCCGCGCTCATGCGGCAGGCCGGCGTCATCCGCGTCGGCACGGTCACCGAGCTGATCGACGCGGGGCTGCTGCTCGCCTCCCAGCCGCTGCCCGCCGGCCCCCGGGTGGCGATCCTCGGCAATTCCGAAGCGCTCGCCCTCCTCGCGTACGACGCGTGCCTCACCGAAGGGCTGCGCCCGCAGCGCCCCCATGTGCTGCCCTTCGCCGCCACGACCGCCGAATTCCGCGCGGCGCTTGCCCGGGCCCTGGCCAACGACCGCATCGACGCGGTCGTCCTCACCGCCATCCCCTGGGTCGCCGAGGGCAGCAGCGCGGACCCGGAGGAGATCGCCGCCCTCGCCCAGGCCCTGCGCGAGGCAGCCGCCGAGGGACCCGCCAAGCCCGTCACCGTCGTCCACCTGGCCATGGAGGAGCTGGCGGGGGCGCTCTCGGGGACGACAGGGGCGACGGCGGAGCCGGGGACCACGGACACGCCGGAAGCCGCCCAGGGCGCCTCAGAAGCGCCGGAAGCGCGCCCCGCCGGCCCGCCCCGCATCCCCGCCTACCCCGCCGCCGAGCGGGCCGTACGCTCCCTCGCCGAGGCCGTCCGGTACGCCGCCTGGCGCCGCGAGTCCGCCGTACCGGGCAAGGTCCCCGAGTACGAGGACATCCAGGAGGCCGCAGCCGGCTCCGACATCGAACGGCTCCTGGACGAGCTCACCGACGATGCCGAGCCGCACCGCTCCGTGGCGCTGCCCGCCGACGAGGCCGCCGCCCTGCTCGGCCGGTACGGCATCCGCGTCCGCGCCGCGCTCCCCGCACCCGACCCGGACACCGCCGTGCGCGCCGCCGAGGCCCTGGGCTATCCCGTCGCCCTGAAGACCACCGCACCTCACCTGAGGCACCGCGCCGACCTCGGGGGCGTGCGCCTCGACCTCCCCGGAGAACGCGCCCTGCGCCGCGCCTACGAAGAGCTGACCGACTTCCTCGGGAAGCCCGAGGAGCTGCGCCCGGTGGTGCAGGCGATGGTGCCGCGCGGCGTGGACACGGTGATCCGCGCCTCCATCGACCCGGCGGCCGGCGCCGTCCTCTCCTTCGGGCTGGCCGGCGCCCCCTCCCAGCTCCTCGGCGACATGGCACACCGCCTCGTCCCCGCCACCGACCGGGACGTCGCCGAGCAGATCCGCTCCATCCGGAGCGCGCCGCTGCTCTTCGGGTGGCGCGGCTCCCAGCCCGTGGACAGCGCCGCGCTGGAAGAACTGCTGCTGCGCGTCTCCCGGCTCGTCGACGACCACCCCGAGGTCGTCGGCATCGACCTGGAACCCGTCGTCGTCGCCCCCCAGGGCCTCGCCGTCCTCGGCGCCTCCGTACGCCTCGCCCGGCCCCCGGCCACCACCGACCTCGGCCCCCGCCGCCTCCCCGTGTACTGAGCCCCGGCCCGCCGCCTGCGGCCCGTGGCGGCCCCGGCGCCCCGTAGGATGGACGGCATGGCTAAGACCGGTACGACGACCCAGGGGCTGCGCGCGGCGATCGAGCGCAGCGGCTATTACCCGGCACTCGTGGCCGAGGCGGTGCAGGCCGCAGTGGGCGGCGAGCCGGTGGTGTCGTACCTGGTCCACCAGGAGACGACCTTCGACGCGAACGAAGTGCGCCGCCACGTCACGGTGCTGGTCCTCACCGGCACCCGCTTCATCGTCAGCCACACCGACGAGCAGGCCGCGGACGCCACGTCGCCGACGCCGTACGCCACGACCTCCACCGAGTCGGTGAAGCTCGGCCGGATCTCCTCCGTCGTGCTCAGCCGCGTCGTGGCCAACCCGGAGTCCTACACTCCGGGGCAGCTTCCCCGCGAGGTCGTGCTGACCATCGGCTGGGGCGCCGTCGCCCGGCTCGACCTGGAGCCCGCGAGCTGCGGCGACCCGAACTGCGAGGCCGACCACGGCTACACCGGCTCCTCCACGGCCGACGACCTCTCGCTGCGGGTCAGCGAGGCCGGCGACGGCCCGGACACCGTCCGGCAGACGCTCGCCTTCGCCCAGGCGCTTTCCGAAGCCACCGCCGCCTCGGCCGCCCGCTGATGGCGGGTTACGCCGTGGATCCGGCGTCCGCCTGGCCCGAGCCGCTGGACTTCGCCACCGCGCCGGTGCCCCAGTACGGCACGGGTGCCCTCGCCGACCTCCTGCCCGCCATCACCGCGGGCCAGGGCCTGACGCATGGGAATCCGACGGGCCTGGAGCTGGCGTCCGCCGACCGCGCCTGCGTCTTCCTGATCGACGGCCTGGGCTGGGAGCTGCTGCGCGCCCACCCGGACGAGGCGCCCTTCCTGACCTCGCTGCTCGGCACGTCCATGAACGGCACCGGGCGGCCCATGACGGCCTGTTTCCCCTCCACCACGGCCACGTCGCTGGCCTCGGTCGGCACGGGGCTGCCGCCCGGCGTGCACGGCCTGGCCGGGTACACCTGCCAGGACCCGGACACCGGCGCGCTGATGAACCAGCTCCGCTGGCAGCCGTGGACGGACCCGTACGCCTGGCAGCCGTACCCCACGGTCTTCCAGCAGGCGCACGCGGCGGGCATTCACACCTGCCAGGTCTCCGCGCCGAACTTCGAGCGCACCCCGCTCACCGAGATCGCACTCAGCGGCGGCACGTTTCACGGCCGGCTCTCCGGTGAGGACCGCATGGACCTCGCCGCCGAGCAGCTGGCCGCCGGCGACCGGTCGCTGGTCTACACGTACTACTCGGAGGTCGACGGCAAGGGCCACCGCTACGGCGTCGACTCCGACGCCTGGCGCGGCCAGCTCATGTACGTCGACCGGCTCGCGGAGCGGCTCGCCGAACAACTGCCGCCGCGCTCGGCCCTGTACATCACCGCCGACCACGGCATGATCGACATCCCGTTCGACCCGGAGTCCCGCGTCGACTTCGACGAGGACTGGGAACTGAGCGCGGGCGTACGGCTGCTGGGCGGCGAGGGCCGCTGCCGCCACGTGTACGCGCATCCGGGCGCGGCCGACGACGTGCTCGCGGTCTGGCGCGAGGTGGTCGGCGAGCAGATGTGGGTGGCCGGCCGCGAGGAGGCGATCGCCGCCGGGTGGTTCGGGCCGCACGTCGACGACCGGGTGCGGGGCAGAATCGGTGACGTGGTGGCCGCCGCACACGCCGACATGGTGATCATCGCGAGCCAGAACGAACCGCGCGAATCAGCCATGGTCGGCATGCATGGCTCCATGACCCCGGTCGAACAACTCGTCCCCCTCCTGGAAGTCCGCACCTGACGCACGCCGACCGGACACCTGACGCGCGCCGGCCGCGCTGTCAGTGGCACCCGTTACTGTGTTGAGCAGGGGTTCTGCGACCCCCCATTGGGGGAAGTGGTGGGGTGAAACGGTACGGCGCCCGCCCGGGCTCTCCTCCCACCTGCCCCTCTCCGAGGGGCACCGGACGCCAACCGGTACCCACCCGAACTCCCCCTCCGTACGACCCGATCGCCGTCGGCAGGCCCCGACGCGCCCGAAAGGCAACTTGAACCCCCCATGGCTGAACTGGTGTTCTTCAGCGGCACGATGGACTGCGGAAAGTCGACTCTGGCCCTACAGATTGGGCACAACCGTTCGGCTCGGGGGCTGCAGGGTGTGATCTTCACCCGGGATGACCGTGCGGGGGAGGGGAAGCTGTCGTCGCGTCTGGGACTGGTGACGGATGCAGTGGAGGCCACCGCGGGAATGGACCTGTACGGGTACCTCGTGGAGCAGATGACGCACGGCGGCAAGGTCGATTACGTCATCGTGGACGAGGCCCAGTTCCTCGCGCCCGAACAGATCGATCAGCTGGCGCGGATCGTGGACGACCTGGCCCTGGATGTCTTCGCCTTCGGCATCACCACAGACTTCCGCACGAAGCTCTTCCCCGGGTCGCAACGGCTGCTCGAGTTGGCGGACCGGATCGAGGCGTTGCAGGTCGAGGCGATGTGCTGGTGCGGTGCCCGGGCCACGCACAACGCCCGCACGGTGGGCGGCGAGATGGTGGTCGAGGGCGAGCAGGTGGTGGTGGGGGATGTGGCCATGCCCGCAGAGGAAGTCGGGTACGAGGTCCTCTGCCGACGCCATCACCGCAAGCGGATGACGAGCGCCGCGGCACGGGCGGCGGCACTGTCGCCCGATGTCCTGCCGGTCACCACTGACTGAGGCGGGGGCTTCGGCACCGGCACCGGGACCGCGACCGCCTGCCGCTACATCCGCGAGGCCGGCGAGGTCCTGGTCGCACGCGCGCCCACCCTCGCGCGGGCCGTGGACGTTGTCCGCCAAGCCGACCCCGGCCGCCGTCGCATGTTCGCCTTCGACACTCCGGACACGCACTCCACCACGGCAGCAGACACGGAAGACTGATGATTCATCGAAGCTCAGTTGGCTCAAGGCGACTTGCTCGGCCACCCATCCCAACGGAGCTTCGATCTCGTGGTCATGCCTTACTCACTTGGGGAAACGACCGCAATCCGGACTTTGCGTCAGCCCTGCCCCGGAGTTTGGCCAGCGCCTGACTCCAGAACTTTCACGCCGCTCTGCGACAATGCCGAACCCAGCACCGCCTGCCGAAATGTACGGACCTCAAGTACCCGCTCCTGATTGAGATGGATCTCCATCCCGCGCGGCTGCCACATCTTCCCAGCCGGAAGGTAGACAGCGCCCAGGATCTCACCCAGCTCCGCGCTAAGCACCACGCCCTCGCTGCCAAGCAGCTGCAGCCCTTGCTGGAGAGCTCAATTGCACCAAGCGTGAACTCGCTTGTCTCCAGCGAAGGTTCGTAATAGGTGACCGGATGCAACTGTTCAGAGCCCAGCACACCAAGTTGTTGACGCCCAGTCGTTGCGGCCAGTGCGCGCAGCTGTTTTTGTGCCCGCGCCCGCTTGGACAACAAGGCCGTCACCGGCAGAAGCGCTGCACGGATATGCCCGGCTCGCCCGAAAGTAGACGACTACGACGCTGCTGCTTCAAATCTGTTTCCTGATGTTCAGTACTAGTCACGAAGCTCCTCCTTCAGATACTCGCCTATCACGCTCGCGAGCTGCTACATCCATTGCCTTCAGGTACTGGTCGTAACACCACTTGGCATGATCCGGAACCCTCCTGAAAACGGCGCGCATCGCCAACGTGAGGATGAGGCTGGCACCAGCAAGCCCAACAGATTGAGGACTAAATGCAGCGAAGCTCCCGATCGCGGCGAGCAGGAAGACAATCGCGCCAAACAGGAAGAGGACAGCGCTGAAAATAGTGCGCGCCTTCGGGCTGTTGCCCCAGCCGTACTGCATCGGCGCCTCCGTACTACCGGAAACGCCACATTGCGGTACTACGTTGCCGGCCTGAATGTCGTACGACAGAGCCAACTCTGGCGTCAGGCTGCCTGCCGGCAGCGCCCGTCCCTCGTCTGTGTGCGCTAGCACAACCCAGCTCTGGATGGCCTCCCACCTGCGCTGATTTTCTCCCCGTATGCGGTTGAGGATTGCCCCACATCCGCCGCACACTACGACCAAGAGCACAACTGCCGAAACCGCATACAGCGCTATACCTGGGACGATGTACTTCGGGGCAGAGTAGACACTTACACACATCAGTGCGATGCAGGCTGCAAAGACCAATGCGCGCAAGAGAGAAATGTCCTGGCGGACGAGGGCTTTCATTCGCCGCCATGGCCCGTACCTGTTCTCCAGCGAGGCACATGCCTGCGAGCAAATCCCTCTGCTTCCGCGAGGGGGGATAAGTGAGTGCTCCTGTGATTCCCTAGTTACGGTTCAGGGCTGAAGGGGGCACGGCGTGTCCGGTTCATTCGGCTTGGGTAGATGGCGCGTCGGCTCGCCCCATTCTTCGGCGGTATGCGCCACATCTCCCTCTCAAAGTACGGAACTTGACCAACGTCACTGAGAGGATACCCAAGCGGTAAGCCCAAGTTTTCGTGTACTGATCTACCGAATAGGGCCTTTTCCTGGTCCTTTTCGGCCTGGGCTTTCGGCTCACCCGTGTTGAGGGCGCCGTCGGAGCCACCGGCTTCCGTGCCGCAGGAGGAACCGGTGGCCTGGCAAATTTGTTGGTAACCGCTGGCCGAGTTCGGTGGTGACGCCGGTGCCCACCCCGGCGGGTACGGGCGCCGGGCGGCACGAGCCGGGTGCGAGGTGCCGCGTCGGCGTCCCTGCGTGGTTACTGCGTCGGCCGCTGTACCACCATGAATTCCGCGCCCTCAGGGTCGGTGACCGTCGCCAGGCGTCCGTGGGGCGAGTTCCGGGGCGCGCCGGTCACCTGTCCGCCCAGCTCCGTGACGCGGCGGGCCGCCGCGTCCGTGTCGGAGACCGCGAAGTACGTCGTCCAGTGCGGTCCCCGCTCCTGGGGCAGCGTGTTGCCCGCCCCATGGATGCCCGCCACCGGCCGCCCCTTGAGGCAGAGCGTCAGGTCGTCGCCTCCGGGGCCGTCCGCCGCCTCCGTCTCGAAGCCGAAGACGTGCTCGTAGAATCTGCCGGCCGTGGCGGCCTCCGGGGTCACCAGTTCGTTCCACGCCAGGGTGCCCGGCTCGCCGGCCACCGCCGTGCCCTTCATGGTGTGCCCCTGCCAGATCCCGAAGACCGCGCCCTGCGGGTCCGAGGCGAGTGCCATCCGCCCCGCGTGGTCGGCGTCCAGCGGGCCGACGCCGACCGTGCCGCCGCAGGCGCGGATCCGCTCGGTGACGGCGTCCGCGTCGTCGCTCGCCAGATAGGGCGTCCAGGCGATGGAGAGCTGCCGTTCGGGGGGCAGCACGCCCATCCCGGCCACCTCCCGGCCGGCCGACAGCGCCCGTACGTAGGGACCGAGTTGCTGCGGCCCCGGCCGGAACTCCCAGCCGAACAGCGCACTGTAGAAGTCCTGCGTGGCGGGCAGGTCGTGCACCATGAGACTCACCCAGCAAGGGGTGCCGGGCGTCCGCCGGCTCGCTGCCTCGGTCGTCATCGTCGCTTGCTCCTCGGACCTTCAGGGGTGGGAACCGTACGAGTACGGGCTGTGCCGTGCAGATGCTCGCATTCCCCCGTGGGCGACGCGGGGCGGCCGCGCCGCCGGTCGCGCGAGCCGTTGCCCGGCCGGGCCGGAGAGCGCCCGATCTGATGACGCAGTGCCGTTTCTGCCGATGTCACCGTCCTGTGTGAGGGGCCCGTCGGCCATGTAGTGAGCAACCTGTTCTCTACGTGGTGAGGACCCGCCCTCCAGGTAGTGAGGAACCTGTCCCTTACGCGGTGAGGAACTGGTTCATGCAGTTGCTCACGGCTTGCCCGGGGGCGGCGTGGACCGGTCGTGACTGCGCAAGGATGGGGCCATGAATGCCATCATCTCCGCTACCGAACTGGCGAGCGAGCTGGCGGGCGGGACGCCTCCGGTGCTCCTCGATGTCCGCTGGCAGCAGGGCGGTCCGTCCGGGCCCGCCGAGTACGCGACCGGCCATCTGCCCGGCGCCGTCTACGTCGACCTCGACGCCGATCTGGCCGGGCCCGCGGGCTCCGGGGGCCGCCACCCGCTGCCGGATCCGGAGGACTTCGCGGCGGCCATGCGCGCGGCGGGCGTCTCGAAGGACCGCGCGGTGGTCGTGTACGACGGCGGACAGGGCTGGGGGGCGGCCCGCGCCTGGTGGCTGCTGCGCTGGGCGGGGCACGAGGACGTACGCGCCCTGGACGGCGGCCTGGCCGCCTGGCGGGCGGCGGGCGGCGAGTTGACCGACGAGGAGCCCGCTCCGAAGCCCGGCGACTTCACGGCGGCGCCCGGCGCGGTGCCCGTGCTGACCGCCGACGAGGCGGCCGCGCTGGCCCGTCGCGGGGTGCTCCTGGACGCGCGGGCGGCGGAGCGCTACCGGGGCGAGGTCGAGCCCATCGACCCGGTCGCCGGCCACATCCCGGGTGCGCGCTCCGCCCCGACGGTCGAGAACGTCGCCTCGGACGGCAGGTTCCGGTCGGCCGCCGAACTGGCCGAGCGCTTCAGTGCCCTTGGGGCCGCGCCGGGCGCCGAGGTCGGGGTCTACTGCGGCTCGGGCGTCTCCGCCGCGCACGAGGTGCTGGCGCTGGCCGTGGCGGGCGTTCCGGCGGCCCTGTACGTCGGCTCCTGGAGCGAGTGGTCGGGCGACGCGTCCCGGCCGGTGGCCACGGGGCCCGAGGCGGGCTGAGAGGGCAATCCAAGGCGCCGGGGGCGGTACGCGGGCAAGTGCGAGGAGTACGAGGAGATCGCACCCGCCGTGGCCGCCCTGCGGCGCGGAAACGGTTGCGCGTGGGCCGGGGCCGACCGCAGGACCGTTTCCGTCCCGGCCGACCGCTCGCCGTAGCGCTCGCAGGACCGTTTCCGCACGCGGGCAGCCCAAGGCCGAAGTGCGCCTTGGGCCGACCGCTCCGCGGTCAGGCGTCCGGCTTCTTGCGCCGCGTACCGAAGACGATCTCGTCCCAGCTCGGCACCGCGGCGCGGCGGCCGGGACGGACGCCGTCCGCTTCGGCCTGACGGTCGGTCGTACCCGTGAGCCGGTCCCGGTGTCCCGCGACGGCGCGCGGCATCAGCACGTCGGCGTACGCGGAGCCGGCGCCTGCGCTCGCAGCCGGGGCGGCGGGCTCCTCCTCGATCTCGGCTTCCGTGGCCGGCTCGTCGTCCGGCGGCGTCTTCGGCTCGGGGACGACCAGGTCGCCCCGGAAGCTCGGCACCGCCTCCAGCAGGCTGGTCAGCGAGTCGCGCGGGTCCCGCTCCTCGGTCTCCTCGACGGCGGCCGAGGCCGAGGCCGCGGGCACGTCCTCCTCCTCGGCGGCCGGCGGTGCGGGCCGCTCGGAGGGTCGCTCCGCCGGCTGCGGACGGTCCAGGGACCGGTCCAGCGGCCGGTCACGGGGCAGCCGGGCGATCCGCGGCACGAACGGGAAGCTCGGCTCGGGGGTGTCGTCGGTCTCGCCGATCAGCGCCCGCGCCTCGTCGTCCACGGCCTGTACGAGCCGCCGGGGCGGGTCGTACGTCCAGCTCGCGGAGTGCGGCTCGGCCGCGACGCGGTAGACGAGCAGTACCTCCCAGGTGCCGTCGTCCCGGCGCCAGGAGTCCCACTGCACGGTGTCCTTGTCGACGCCGCGCAGCAGCAGCCGCTCGGCGACCGCCTCGCCCAGCTGTGGACCGGTGTTCTCGCCGGGCCGGCGCACGGGCGTCTTGCGGGCGCGCTCGGCCATGAACGCGCGCTCTGCGAGCACCGGGCCTTCGAAGCGCCGCACCCGGTCGACGGGGATGCCGGCGAGCTGGGCGACCTCCTCGGCGGAGGCGCCGGCCCTTATACGGGCCTGGATGTCGCGTGGCCGGAGGTGGCTCTCCACCTCGATCTCGATCTGGCCCAGGCGTGCGCGGTCATTGCGCACCGCGGCACGCAGCCGCTCGTCGATCGGCAGCGTGTACTCGGTGCTGTCCGCAGCCTTGAGCACCAGCCGTGTGCCGTCGTTCGATACGGCCACGACACGCAGTTCGGGCATGGGGACCTCCCGGGTGGTGCCTGCCGACGTCACGTGCGTCGCTGCTTCCGCTAGTCGAGTGTGGCCTGCCCGGGTGCAGCCTGCCACAACATTGCCGAGTTGCCCGGCGTGTCAGGCTGTGGCCCTGAAACGCCGTTATGACACGGTAACCAGTTTGCAACCTCCGGTGACCGTACCGGTTGCCCTGTGTACCAGCACCCCGTGCCGAGTGGCGGCGCCCCGGGGCGAGAGCCGCCTTGCGGGCCCCTCCCGTGGGTCCGGGCAGCCGGACGGGAAACCGGGGCCAGGATTCGCAACAGTACTCCATTCGGACCACCGGGGTGGGGCGCCGCGCCGCCGAGTTTTCCCTGTCCAGGGGAGTCCGGTCGCCTTGTCGACCTCTCTACTTATGGGATCGGATGACGGGCTGCACGGAATCATGTGACCTGGTTCACAAAATCGCCAGAAATGGAACTATCCAGTCCGCCCAAATGTCCCTTCTCTGTGCAAGACGGATCGAAGCGTCGCTCAAGGGCCGAGGATGGACGACAGAACCGATAGCAAGACAAAGAAGACCGGAAGGGAGAAACGGATCGACCTGAGCGTCGCCCAGGTGGCGGGCAGCGCGCTCGCGGCGGCGGTCGCCGCCTACCTGGCCGGACGGCTCGGCGTCTACGGGACGGTCATCGGTGCCGGCGTGGTCAGCGTGGTCGCCACCACCGGCGGGTCGATCTTCCAGCACCTCTTCCGGCGCACCGGGGAACAGGTCAAGGAGGCGACGGTCAGCACGCGGCCCCGGCCGCGCCGCCGCCAGGAGCTCGGCAGCCGGACGGCGGCCTCCAGTACGGGTGTGCGCGGGGCGACACGCGTCAGGTCCGCGTCCTCGGCAGGCGTGACGATGGTGCTCCCGACGTTCGACCGCGGCGGTACGGAGGACGAGATCACCTCCGTGGCGGCGGCCGGCAACGCCGACGCGACCCGGACCCTGCCCCGGTCGCCCGCGCTCGACGAGACGCAGGTCCTCACCGCCTCGTCCGCGGCCGACGAGACGCAGGTCCTCGTCCCGCCCGGTGCGGAGGACGCGACCCGGACGGTGCCGCAGCAGGACGCGCGCACGATGGCGCTGCGTACCGTGGCGGAGCCGCCCGGCGGCGCCTCTGTGGCGGAGACCTCCGACGAGGCCCACGACGACGAGTCCAGGACGCTGTACGGCACCCGGCTGCGCGGCCGGCGCCGCACCTGGCTCGCCGCGCTCGCGGTCTTCCTGCTCGCGATGGCCGGGGTCACCGCCTTCGAGCTGGCCACCGGGCACGACGCCGCGGGCGGCAACGGCACGTCGGTCAGCAACTTCTTCCGCTCCGGCGGGGGCGGTGACAGCGCCCCGACGACGCCGACACCGCAGCCGAGCACGTCCAGCGAGGACACGGACCGCGGTGGCGTTACCGAGGGGCCGACCCCGCAGCCGGACGCCACGGACGGCACTGCGGACAGCGGCTCCGACGCGAACTCGGGGGCGGACAGCGGCAGCGACAGCTCGGACGACGAGACCACCGCGCCCAGCCCCTCGCCGAGCGACGGCGACGAGTCCGCTGATCCGACGCCCACGCCGACCGACGGCTCGGACGACGGCGCGAGCAGCAGCCCGGACACTGGGAGCGGCGCCGACGGCGCCCAGGACGCCGGACAGACCCCGGCCCCCGGCTCCTCCTGAGCCCGGGCCGGGGCGCGCCCCGCGTCAGTCCCCGAGTACTCGCCGCAGGTACGCGTTGCCGAACACCCGCTGCGGGTCCAGCCGGTCCCGCAGCGCGGTGAACTCGCCGAAGCGCGGATAAGCGGCGGCGAGGTACTCCGCGTCCCGTGTGTGCAGCTTGCCCCAGTGGGGCCGGCCGCCGTGCGCGGTCATGATGCGCTCGGCGGCCGTGAAGTACGCCTCGTGGGGCGTGCCCCGGTACATGTGCATCGCTATGTAGGCGGTGTCCCGCCCGGAGGCCGTGGAGAGCGGGATGTCGTCCCCGGGTGCGGTGCGCACCTCCACGGGGAAGCTGATCCGGAAGCCGGAGCGCTCGATCAGTGCGCGCAGCTCCTGTAGTGCCGCGACCGCCGCCTCCCGGGGGACGGCGTACTCCATCTCCACGAAGCGCACCCGGCGAGGGCTGGTGAACACCTTGTACGGGATGTCGGTGTACGTACGGGCGGACAGCGCGCGGCTGGAGAGCTTGGCGATGCCGGGGATGGTGGCGGGCAGTGCCTTGCCGACCGCGCAGGCCACCTGGAAGACGCCGTTGGAGAGCAGCTCGTCCTCGACCCAGCCGCTGACGGCGCCGTTCGGTGCCGCGGGGCCCTGGCTCCGGTTGTTGCGCTTGGTGTTGCAGTTCCCGGTGTGCGGGAACCAGTAGAACTCGAAGTGCTCGTTCTCCGCGACGAGCGCATCGAAGTCCGCGGTCACCCGGTCGAAGGGCATCGGCTCCTCACGGGCGGCGAGCAGGAACTCCGGTTCGACGGCGAAGGTCAGCTCCGTGAGGACGCCGAGCGCCCCGAGGCCGAGCCGGGCCGCCGCGAAGACGTCCGCGTTCTCCTGTGCGGAGCAGCGCAGTACGGAGCCGTCGGCGGTGACCAGCTCCAGGGCCACGATCTGCGCGGAGAGCGAGGCGGAGTCCCGGCCGGTGCCGTGCGTACCGGTGCTGGTGGCACCGGAGACGGTCTGCTCCATGATGTCGCCCATGTTGGCCAGCGACAGGCCGTGCGCGGACAGTGCCGCGTTCATGTCCTTCAGGGGCGTGCCCGCGGCCACGGTGACGGTGCCGGCGGCGCGGTCCACTCTCCGTATGCCGGTGAGCCGTTCGGGCCGTATGAGGAGTCCTTCGGTGGCCGCCGCGGGCGTGAAGGAGTGGCCGGTGCCGGCCGCCTTCACGGGCAGCCCCTCGGAGGCGGCTTGCTGTACGGCCGTGGCCAGCTCCTCCGTGGAGGCCGGTGCCACGCTCCGTACGGGGCGGGCCTCGACGTTCCCCGCCCAGTTACGCCACACGCTCTCCCGAGCCGCTCCGGTCACTGTCATCTGCGCCCAGCCCTCCCGTCACCCGGGGCGAGGGTGTCCCCGCCCGCGTCGCCGCCGGCCGCAGCCGGCGGTATCCGAGGAACGCGACCGCGGCCGCGAGCGCTCCGGCCGCGACCGGCACGACGTACCCCGTACGGGCCCCGGCCGCGTCCACCACCCAGCCGGCGGCCGACGAGCCGAGCGCCACCCCGACCGCGAGCCCGGTGCTCGTCCAGGTCATTCCCTCGGTCAGTTGCGCGCGTGGTACGTGCTGCTCGACGAGGGCCATGGTGGTCACCATCGTCGGTGCGATGGTCAGCCCCGCGACGAAGAGCGCCACGGCCAGAAACGGCAGGTTCCCGACCAGTTGGAGCGGGATCATACTCACGGCCATGGCGAGCACGCCCAGTACCCAGCGCCGCGCTGCCGGGCCCGAGGGGCGCAGCATCCCGAAGACGGCGCCCGCCGCGCAGGACCCCAGCGCGTAGACCGCCAGGACGAGGCTGGCCGCGCCCTTGTGGCCCTCGGCCTCCGCGAAGGCCACCGTGACCACGTCGATCGCCCCGAAGATCGCGCCGGTGGCCGTGAAGGTGACCACGAGGACCTGCAGGCCCCGGGAGCGCAGCGCGGAGCCCTTCGTGTGGTGCTCACGCGGGTGCGGTACGGGTTCGGTGGCGCGCTGCGCGGTCAGCCAGAAGACGCCCGCCGCCAGGAAGACGGCGGCCAGCAGCGGCCCGGCCTCGGGGAACCACGACGTGGACAGCCCGATGGCGAGGATCGGGCCGACGATGAAGCAGAACTCGTCGACGATCGACTCCCAGGAGTACGCGGCGTGCAGCATCCCGGGGGAGTCGCGCGGTGCACCTCCGCCCACCGGGAGCGCACCATCGCGCCGACGCTCGGTACGCAGCCCGCGCAGGCCGCGAAGGCGAAGAGCGTCCAGTCGGGCCAGCGCTGCTGGGCCGCCGTCAGCAGGGCGGCGAGCGCGGCCAGTGCGACGAGGGTGGCCGGGCGCAGCACCCGGCGCTGGCCGTGCCGGTCCACCAGCCGGGAGATCTGCGGTCCGAGCACGGCGGCGGAGAGCGCGACGGTCGCGGAGAGCGCGCCCGCCAGGCCGTACCGGCCGGTGAGCTGGGAGACCATCGTGACGATGCCGATGCCGGTCATGGAGAGCGGCATGCGCCCCAGGAACCCGGCGGCAGTGAAGGACTTCGTGCCGGGCCGGGCGAACAGGGCGCGGTAGGGACTGGGCAAGGGGGCGCTCCGCCGAGTGAGGGTCCGCGGGAACCGCGGTGAGCCGGGTCTGGATGGCAGTAAGGAACGTACTGCAGCCATACAGCTTACGGGTGGCACTCCGACGGTGCCTCCGGTTTTCCGGCTGTCAGTGCCGGGTGGGAGGATCGGGACATGTCCGAACAGCCAGTGCCTGCTCCCTATGACGCCCTGCTCCTCCTCTCCTTCGGTGGCCCCGAAGGCCCGGACGACGTGGTCCCGTTCCTGGAGAACGTGACGCGCGGCCGCGGTATCCCCCGTGAGCGCCTCAAGGAGGTGGGGCAGCACTACTTCCTGTTCGGCGGCGTGAGTCCGATCAACGCGCAGAACCGCGAGCTGCTGGACGCGCTGCGCAAGGACTTCGCCGAGCACGGCCTGGACCTGCCGGTGTACTGGGGCAACCGCAACTGGGCGCCGTATCTGACCGACACCCTGCGCGAGATGGTCCGCGACGGTCACCGCCGCATCGCGGTGCTGGCCACGAGTGCGTACGCCTCGTACTCGGGCTGCCGGCAGTACCGGGAGAACCTGGCGGACGCGCTGGCCACCCTGGAGGCCGAGGGCCTGGAGCTGCCCCAGGTCGACAAGTTGCGGCACTACTTCAACCACCCCGGCTTCGTGCGCCCCATGGTCGACGGTGTGCTGGCCTCGCTCGCCGAGCTGCCCGACGACGTCCGCGCGGGCGCCCACATCGCGTTCACCACGCACTCCATCCCCACCGCCGCCGCCGACACCTCGGGGCGCCCGGAGGAGCACACCGAGGGCGGCGAGGGCGGCGCGTATGTCGCACAGCACCTCGACGTGGCCCAGGTGATCGCCGACGCGGTGCGCGAGGAGACCGGAACTGCGCATCCCTGGCGGCTCGTCTACCAGTCGCGCAGCGGCGCCCCGCACATCCCCTGGCTGGAGCCCGACATCTGCGACCACCTGGAGACGCTGCACACGCAGGGCGTCCCGGCCGTCGTGATGGCCCCCATCGGCTTCGTCTCGGACCACATGGAGGTCAAGTACGACCTCGACACGGAGGCCACGGCCAAGGCCGCCGAGCTGGGCCTCCCGGTGGCCCGCTCCGCCACCGTCGGCGCCGACCCACGCTTCGCCGCGGCCGTCCGCGACCTGCTGCTGGAGCGCGCGGCGGCCGAGCGCGGCCGCTCACCGGAGCGCTGCGCCCTGGGCGCCCTCGGAGCGAGCCACGACCTCTGCCCGGTCGGCTGCTGCCCGGCCCGCGCGCCCCGTCCCGCCGCCGCGGGCGCCGACTGGAGCGGCGCGCCGACGGGGGTCTGATACCCGTCCCGGGCCGCCCGACGGCGTGCGGCCCGGCTGCCCGGCCCGCGGGCGCCCGCCCCGCGGCGGCCCGCGGACCTGCCGTACGCAGCACCCGCGGGGCCTTCCGTACGAACAAGGAGCACCGTGTCCGACCCCCTGAAGGACGCCCCGCTGATCAGCGGTGAGCTGAAGGACGAACTTCTCGCGCTGGCCCTGGAGGCCGCCCGCCGGGCCGGTGAGCTGCTGCGCGACGGCCGCCCCGCCGATCTTGGCGTGGCCGCCACGAAGTCCAGCCCCATCGACGTCGTCACCGAAATGGACATCGCCTCCGAGAAGCTGATCACCGGCTTCCTCTCCGAGCGCCGCCCCGAGGATGGCTTCCTCGGCGAGGAGGGCGCCAGCGCCGAGGGCTCCAGCGGGGTGCGCTGGGTGATCGACCCCATCGACGGGACCGTCAACTACCTCTACGGGCTGCCCTCCTGGGCCGTGTCCATCGCCGCCCAGAAGGACGGCGAGACGGTCGTCGGCGTGGTCGCGGCACCGATGCGCGGCGAGACCAGCCACGCCGTCCTCGGCGGCGGCGCCTTCCTGAACAACGCGCCGATCCGGGTGCGCCCCGCGCCGCCGCTCTCCCAGGCCCTGGTCGGCACCGGCTTCGGGTACATCGCCGAGCGGCGCGCCGCGCAGGCGGCCGTGCTGGGCTCGCTGCTCCCGCGGGTTCGCGACATCCGGCGGGGCGGCTCGGCCGCGATCGACCTGTGCGATGTGGCCTGCGGGCGGCTGGACGCCTACTACGAGCGCGGGCTGAACCCCTGGGACTTCGCGGCGGGCGAGCTGATCGCCCGCGAGGCCGGCGCGCGCACCGCCGGCCGTCCCGGCGAGCCGGCGTCCCACGAGCTGACCGTCGCCGGGTCCCCGGCCGTTTTCGATGCGCTGCAGCCCCTGCTGGAGGATCTGGGCGCCTGGCACGACTGATCCGACCCCCGGGACCCCGGGAGTCGCACACGCCGCCGTACTGCCCATACAGGCGTCCAGAGGCGACCGGGCGTCCAGGCGCGACCGGAAGTCCAGGTACGACAAAGCGCCCCGGCACCGTCCCCTCGGTGCCGGGGCGCCCTACGTCGCGGGCGGACGGAATCAGGCGCTGGGCGCGCCGACCTCCACACCGTGCTCAGAGGCCAGTCGCTGGAGGTCCTCCAGCTCGGCCTGCTCGACATCGGCGAGGAAGTCGTCGCCCGTTTCGCGGGCCCGGTCCAGGTCGGCTTCGGTGTTCTTTATGCGCTGCAGAATGCCTGCGGTGAACGCGTCCATGGTGCGCCCCCTCGTCGTGGGTCGGTGGCACGGGGGTGTGCCGACGGGTGTGGGCCCCTCATCCACGGGGGTGTGGCGGAGGGAGATCACGGCGTGGTCCCTGCGGGCTGCCGGCCGGTCACGGTACGGCGTCGTGCAGGGCGTGATCGCGAGTGTGCAATCGTCCTCCCCATGCGGAACCTCACGGAAACCTCAGGCGGATGGTGAATCCTGCCGATCGGGTGCCCGCGTCCCCGCCATCGGGGGCCGCACCTGCTCTTACAGCCGGTTTACGGCTTCTCGGGGCAGGATGGATGTGCTCGAGATTTGTGTGTGCCCTGTTCGGCGGGGCCGTGAGGAAGGACTAGCGACGTGCGTGTACTCGTCGTCGAGGACGAGCAGCTGCTCGCCGATGCGGTGGCCACCGGGCTGCGCCGGGAGGCCATGGCGGTCGACGTGGTGTACGACGGCGCGGCCGCGCTGGAGCGCATCGCGGTCAACGACTACGACGTCGTCGTGCTGGACCGCGACCTCCCGCTGGTCCACGGCGACGACGTCTGCCGCAAGATCGTCGAACTGGGGATGCCCACCCGCGTCCTGATGCTGACCGCCTCCGGCGACGTCAGCGACCGCGTCGAGGGCCTGGAGATCGGCGCGGACGACTATCTGCCCAAGCCGTTCGCGTTCACGGAGCTGACCGCGCGCGTACGGGCGCTGGGGCGGCGTACGACGGTCGCGCTGCCGCCCGTACTGGAACGGGCGGGCATCAAGCTCGACCCGAACCGCCGCGAGGTCTTCCGCGACGGCAAGGAGGTCCAGCTCGCGCCCAAGGAGTTCGCGGTGCTGGAGGTCCTGATGCGCAGCGAGGGCACGGTCGTCTCCGCCGAGCAGCTGCTGGAGAAGGCGTGGGACGAGAACACCGACCCGTTCACGAACGTGGTCCGGGTGACCGTCATGACGCTGCGCCGCAAGCTCGGTGAGCCCGCGGTGATCGTGACCGTACCGGGCTCCGGCTACCGGATCTGACAGGCATGGCCACGACACCCGCGGCCCCTCAGACGCCGCCCGCGCCGCCCAAGCCCACCTGGGACCCGAAACCACCGGTCCGCCCGTTCCCCTGGCTGCGCCCGACCATCCGCATAAGGCTCACGCTGCTGTACGGCGGCATGTTCCTGATGGCCGGCATCGTGCTGCTCGCGATCATCTACATGCTGGCCGCCAACGCGCTGCAGGACGGCAACCAACTGCCGTTCAAGATCATCGGTTCGGACTTCCGGATCGTCACCGACCGCTGCCCCGGAGCGGCCACCAACAACGTCGACCAGCTCAACTCCGCCATCAACACCTGCATCTCGCAGCAGCGCGCGGTGGCCCTGAACAACCTCCTGAACCGCTCCCTGATGGCGCTGGTCGGACTGACCATCGTCGCGTTCGCCTTCGGGTACGCGATGGCGGGCCGCGTCCTGTCGCCGCTCGGCCGCATCACGCGGACCGCGCAGCGGGTGGCTGGCTCAGACCTGCACCGGCGGATCGAGCTGGGCGGCCCGGACGACGAGCTGAAGGAGCTCGCCGACACGTTCGACGAGATGCTCGACCGGCTGGACCGCGCGTTCGAGTCGCAGCAGCGCTTCGTGGCGAACGCCTCGCACGAGCTGCGGACGCCGCTGGCGATCAACCGCACGCTCCTCGAAGTACAGCTCGCCGACCCGGAGGCGTCGCCGGAGCTGGCCCAGTTGGGCAAGACCCTGCTGGCCACCAACGAGCGCAGCGAACAACTGGTGGAGGGCCTGCTGCTGCTCGCCCGCAGCGAGAACAAGATCGTGGACCGGAAGCCGGTCGACCTCTCCGAGGTCGCCTCGCAGGCCATCGAACAGGTCCGCGGCGAGGCCCAGACCAAGGGCGTGGAGCTGCGCGGCGTACGCAGGCAGGTCTTCGTCCAGGGCAGCGGCGTCCTCCTGGAGCGCATCGCGCTGAACCTCGTACAGAACGCCGTGCGGTACAACACTCCCCGCGACGGCTGGGTGGAGGTGACCACGGAGGCGCAGCCCGGATGGGCGGTGCTGGTGGTCTCCAATACGGGCCCGGTGGTCCCCGCCTATGAGGTGGAGAACATCTTCGAGCCCTTCCGGAGGCTGCGTACGGAGCGCACGGGCAGCGACAAGGGCGTGGGGCTCGGCCTGTCCATCGTGCGGTCCGTCGTCCGGGCGCACGACGGCACGATCACCGCCGTACCGCGTGAGGGCGGGGGCCTGGACATGCGGGTGGTGCTCCCGGTGTGAGTGTTCCGGCCAGGTCACCCGCGGGTCCGGCTTGACGCGGCGGCGGGTGTCCGGTCATCCTTCGCCCCGAGTTCGCTTTGCGCGGAATTTGACCGGTCCGTTCGTTGGCCCGGACGTGTGTGATCGCTCACAGGCGCGAATTCCGGGCCATCTACTCTCCGTGATCGCCAAGCCCCTCGGAAGGCCGGGAAAATCCGGGTTTCCCGGGGGTCCGATCACGGGAAGTACACGGGATGGCAAGCGCGAGGTGCGACTTTAGGACCGTGTACGGTCCTATCGCCATCCAAACCGATCACCTCTTCAGGGGTGCGGTTGGGTGTCGATTGAGTAACAGACCTTGATGTGAGGCAAAATCTCCGCCTCAGGTCGGGCACAAGTCCGGCCTCTCACGCGTTACGAGCGCTGAGACACCGCAGACACCCAGAGGGGGAGAGCGACCATGGCTACGGATTACGACACACCACGCAAGACCGATGACGACCTCAACGAGGACAGCATCGAGGAACTGAAGTCGCGGCGGAACGACAAGTCCGCCTCGGCCGTCGACGTCGACGAGTTCGAGCAGGCCGAGGGCCTGGAACTGCCCGGCGCCGACCTGTCCAACGAAGAGCTCGCCGTGCGGGTCCTGCCCAAGCAGCAGGACGAGTTCACCTGCATGAGCTGCTTCCTGGTCCACCACCGCAGCCAGCTCGCGGCGGAGGACAAGAACGGCCAGCCCATCTGCCGCGACTGCGCGGCCTGAGGGCGGGCCGAGGCCGTGGCGCGCGCACCGCACCCGGCCGGGTGGCCGACGGCTTCCCGGACAGGCGCAGCACGCATCCACGGTCACCGGGACGACAGCGTGAGGTGAAGCTCAGTGAGACCGTTCCGTAGAGGCAAGCAGGGTGAGACCGGTCCGGCGGCCGGCGCACGAACACGCGAGGAAACCGCGCCCGTGCCCGCCGACCAGGCCGCCCTCCCCGCGGAGCGGCACACCGGAGCGCTGAGGGAGCGTGGCCGCGCGGCCACGCTCGCGGCCAGAGTGGGCAACGGCGCACGCAAAGGTGGTGCCGGCGCGCGGTCGGGACTCTCCTGGACCGCCGACCGGATCATCGAGAACGCCCCGCGGATCCCGGTCCGCGACCTGGCCACGCTGCGCCGCCAGTTCCCCGGCCTGACCCCCGAGCAACTGGCCGACAAGCTCGTCGCGGGAGCGACGAAGGGCACCGCCACCGTCGGTGCGGGAGTGGGCGCGGCGGCCATGATGCCGGTGCCGCCCGCGATGCCGGCCGAGCTGGCCGCCGAGGTCATCGGCGTCGCCTCGGTCGAGATCAAGCTCGTTGCCGAGCTGCACGAGGTGTACGGCGTGCGCCCGCAGGGCGGCCTTCACGCCCGCGGCCTGGCCTACGTCCAGTCCTGGACACAGGAGCGCGGCGTGGACATCGCACAGCCCGCCTCGCTGAATCTCGCGCTCGGCGGCCAGATGAAACGCGAACTGCGTCAGCAGATCATGAAGCGCACGATGCGCAACCTGCCGAGCCTGACGCCGTTCATGATCGGCGCCGCGGTCGGTGCGTTGATGAACCGCCGGGACACCGCCAGGCTGGCAGTCAAGATCCGGCAGGATCTGCGCCGCCGTCAGGTCCCCTGGGACGCGCTCCCGGACCCGGCCCCGGCTCCCGTGCGCAAGCGGCTCACGGGCCGCGCCAGACCCGGCCAGAGCCGTGCCGGAACCGGCCTCATCGGCCGCCACGAGCCCGGCCAGGACGCCTGACCCCTCCCGGTCCGCCCCGGGCCTCCCCAAGCCTCCAGGCGCCCCCGCGCTTCAGGCGCGGATCGCCGCCAGCGCCGCCGACAGCTCCTCCGGATGCCGCGTCGACAGGTACACGTACGGCGTCGGGTCCGCCGGATCGTTCACCTCGACCCGCACCGCCGTCGGGATGTAGCTGCGCATCAGCATGAACGCGCGGGTATCGGCCTTGTACGTACGCCAGGCCCGCGCCTCCGCCGCGTCCAGCACCTGCGCCTCGCCCAGCGCCGCCGCCGGGATCTTCGCGTCCCCCGCGATCAGCGACCCGGCGACGACCCGGATGCGCGCGGAGCCGTACGAGCTCACCAGGACCGCAGCCAGCGCCGCGCCGCCCACCAGCCCGCCCAGCATCGGCAGCGTCCCGAGCGGCAGCAGCATCAGGGCGCAGGCGACGCCGACGGCGGCGGCGATCACCCACCAGGAGCGGGGGGCGGTGAGACGTTCTTCGTACGACTGCATGGGTCCAGCTTGGCACGTGCGCGCGCGTGCTCCGCGCGCGCGGGTAGGGTCTCCACCTGTGAGTGCAGCCGAACCGCAGACGAAACAGACGACGCAGCTGACGCCGCCCGCGGACGCCACCGCGCCGGTGCGGCACCCCGAAGCCCCCGCGCCCGGCGAGCTGCTCGGCGCGCACTACGACCGATGTTTCGGGTGCGGCGGCGAGCAGCCGCACGGCCTGCACCTGGAGGCGCGGGCCGGCGAGGGCGTGCGCGTCAGCGCGGAGTTCACCGTCAAGGAGGCCCACCAGGGCGCCCCGGGCCTCGCCCATGGCGGCGTACTGGCCACGGCCCTGGACGAGACGCTCGGCTCGCTCAACTGGATGCTGCACGCCATCGCGGTGACCGGCCGGCTGGAGACCGACTTCCTGCGCCCCGTGCCGGTCGGCACGGTCCTGCACCTGGACGCCGAGGTCACCGCGGTCCACGGCCGGAAGATCTACTCCCGCGCCGAGGGCCGGATCGGCGGCCCGGACGGCCCGGTGGCGGTCCGCGCCCAGGCGGTCTTCATCGAGGTGAAGGTCGAGCACTTCATCGACAACGGCCGGCCCGAGGAGATCCGGGCCGCGATGGCCGATCCCGACCAGCTGCGCCGCGCCCGCGCTTTCGAGGTGAACCCGTGACCCATCAGGCACAGCCGGTACGGACTCCGGTGGACGTACAGATCCGGCGGGTGGATCCGGAGGTTCCGCTGCCCGCATACGGGCACCCGGGCGACGCCGGGGCCGACCTCGTCACCACCGAGGCGGCCGAACTGGCCCCGGGGGAGCGCACGGTGCTGCCCACGGGGGTGGCCATCGCGCTGCCCGAGGGGTACGCCGCGTTCGTACACCCGCGTTCGGGCCTCGCGGCCCGGTGCGGTGTGGCGCTCGTGAATGCCCCGGGGACGGTGGATGCCGGGTACCGTGGGGAGATCAAGGTGATCGTGGTCAATCTGGATCCGCGCGAGTCCGTGCGTTTCGAGAGGTTCGACCGGATCGCCCAACTGGTCGTCCAGCAGGTCGAGAAGGTGCGCTTCCAGGAGGTGGCGGAGCTTCCCGGCTCGGCGCGGGCCGAGGGGGGATTCGGGTCCACCGGCGGTCACGCGGCGGTGGGCGGCGCGGGCGGGAATGGATACGCATCGGTCGGTGCCGACCGGGAAGGACAGTGACGTGTTCGGACGTCGCAAGAAGAACGAGGCTCCTGACGACGCGGTCGAGGCGGTCGATCCTGCCGAGGAGGCGACGTCCTCGGACCGGTCCGACGCGGACGACGAGGGCTACGGCGTGAGCCTCCCGCCGGCCCCGCGCCCCGACGGCCCCTGGGATCTCTCCGAGGTCGGCAATCCGGGCGAGGGCCGGGTGGACCTGGGCGGCCTCTTCGTACCGGGCGTCGAGGGCATGGAGCTGCGGGTGGAGGTCGCCGGTGACGCGATCGTCGCCGCGACCATCGTGCTGCAGGACAGCGCCGTGCAGCTGCAGGCGTTCGCAGCGCCCAAGAACGAGGGCATCTGGGGCGAGGTCCGCGAGGAGATCGCCGCCGGCATCACCCAGCAGGGCGGCGTCATCGACACGGTCGACGGCCCGCTCGGCTGGGAGCTGCGCGCCCAGGTGCCGGTGCAGCTCCCGGACGGGACGAACGGCGTACAGGTCGTACGGTTCGTCGGCGTCGACGGCCCGCGCTGGTTCCTGCGCGGCGTGATCTCCGGCCAGGGCGCGGTGCAGCCGCAGGCCGCGGGCCTGCTGGAGCAGATCTTCCGGGACACGGTCGTGGTGCGCGGCGAGGGCCCGATGGCGCCCCGCGACCCGATCGTCCTCAAGCTCCCCGACGACGCGCAGATGGTGCCCGAGGGCGTCCAGCAGGACGACGCCTCGCAGTCCCGCTTCGGCGGCGGCGTGGAGCGCCTGGAGCGCGGCCCGGAGATCACCGAGATCCGCTGACCGCGCCTGTACGCACCCTTGCGGCCCGCGATGCCCCGTACGGTTGGGGCGCCGCGGGCCGCTGGGTGTGCGGGGCGCAGGTCGGGGGTCGCGTAATGCCGTACCGCTTCGCCCCTCGCGCCCCCTTGGCGTACCGTTTCCCCCCTCATTTCCCCCATGGGGGTGTAATGAGGTCCCCTTCTCAACACAGTACTGGGCGGTACTGACACCCCAGTCGCCCGATCGGCCCCTCGCGCCACTGACAGCGCCCTCACCCGATCGACCCGTCACGCCACTGACAGCGCGGGCACCCGACCGGGACCACCCGACAGGGACGTCCTCACCCGCCCGCCCCGTCAGAGTCGCGTCAAGACCTGACCGTCCGGCCGCCGTAGCGGGCCTGTGGCGCCTCGTCGGTGGGTAGTGTCGGCTGCGGAAACGGCCCCGTGGAGGGCGGCTCGCAGGTAAGACAATGAGGCCATGGGACGCGGCAAGCTTCGCATCTATCTCGGCGCGGCGCCGGGTGTCGGCAAGACGTATTCGATGCTCTCCGAGGCGCACCGGCGCCTGGAGCGCGGCACGGACGTCGTCGTCGCGTTCGTGGAGCACCACGACCGGCCGCGTACGGAAGTGCTGCTGCACGGCCTGGAGGAGCTGGGGCGCCGGGAGCTGAGCCACCGGGGTACGGCGTTCACCGAGATGGACGTGGACGCGGTACTGGCCCGCCGGCCGGCCGTCGCGCTGGTCGACGAGCTGGCGCACACCAATGTCCCCGGCTCCCGGAACGAAAAGCGCTGGCAGGACGTCGAGGAACTGCTCGAAGCGGGCATCGACGTGATCTCCACCGTCAACATCCAGCACCTGGAGTCACTCGGTGACGTGGTGGAGTCGATAACGGGCGTCCGGCAGCGCGAGGCCGTCCCCGACGAGGTGGTCCGCCGCGCCGACCAGATCGAGCTTGTCGACATGTCGCCCCAGGCGCTGCGCCGCCGTATGGCGCACGGCAACATCTACGCCTCCGACAAGGTCGACGCCGCGCTGTCGAACTACTTCCGCCCCGGCAACCTCACCGCGCTGCGCGAGCTGGCGCTGCTGTGGGTGGCCGACCGGGTGGACGAGTACCTCCAGCAGTACCGCGCCGAGCACTCCATCCGCTCCACCTGGCAGGCCCGCGAGCGCATCGTCGTCGGCCTCACCGGCGGCCCCGAGGGCAAGACGCTGCTGCGCCGTGCGGCGCGGATGGCCGCCAAGGGCTCCGGCAGCGAGGTACTGGCCGTCTACATCGCGCGCAGCGACGGGCTCACCGGCGCCTCGCCCAAGGAGCTGGCCGTCCAGCGCACCCTTGTCGAGGACCTGGGCGGCAGCTTCCACCACGTCATCGGCGACGACGTGCCCAGCGCCCTGCTGGAGTTCGCGCGCGGCGTCAACGCCACCCAGATCGTGCTGGGCTCCAGCCGCCGCAAGGCGTGGCAGTACGTCTTCGGGCCCGGGGTGGGAGCGACCGTCGCCCGCGACTCGGGGCCCGACCTGGACGTGCACATCGTCACCCACGACGAGGTCGCCAAGGGGCGCGGCCTGCCGGTCGCGCGCGGCGCCCGGCTCAGCCGCTCCCGCGTGCTGGCCGGCTGGCTCACCGGCGTGCTCGGCCCGGTCCTGCTCACGCTGTTCCTGTACAGCCTCGAGAGCGGCCCGGGGCTGGCCAACGATGTGCTGCTCTTCCTGTTCCTGACCGTGGCGGCCGCGCTGCTCGGCGGGCTGCTGGCCGCGCTCGCCTCCGCCGCCGTCGGTTCGGTCCTGCTGAACTTCTACTTCACGCCGCCCACCCACAGCATCACCGTCGCCGACCCCGAGAACATCGTCGCCATCGCGATCTTCTTCGCGGTCGGGGTGGCCGTCGCCTCCGTGGTGGACCTGGCGGCCCGCCGTACGCACCAGGCCGCCCGGCTGCGCGCCGAGGCGGAGATCCTGTCCTTCCTGGCCGGCAGCGTGCTGCGCGGCGAGACCACGCTGAACGCGCTGCTGGAACGCGTGCGCGAGACCTTCGCCATGGACGCCGTCGCCCTCCTCGAACGCGAGAGTGATGTCGAGCCGTGGACATGCGCGGGCAGCGTCGGCGAGGCCATGGCCCCGCGCCGCCCCGAGGACGCGGACGTGGACATGCCCGTCAGCGACCACATGGCCCTCGCGCTCACCGGCCGCAAGCTGCCCGCCGAGGACCGCCGGGTGCTCGGCGCCTTCGCCGCCCAGGCCGCCGTCGTCCTGGACCGCCAGCGGCTGGTCGGCGAGGCGGCGCGGGCCCGCGAGCTGGCCGAGGGCAACCGCATCCGTACCGCCCTGCTCGCCGCCGTCAGCCACGACCTGCGCACCCCTCTCGCCGGCATCAAGGCCGCCGTCACCTCGCTCCGCTCCGACGACGTGGCCTGGTCCGAGGAGGACGAGGCCGAGCTGCTGGCCGGTATCGAGGACGGCGCCGACCGGCTGGACCACCTGGTGGGCAACCTCCTGGACATGTCCCGGCTGCAGACCGGCACGGTCACCCCGCTGATCCGCGACACCGACCTGGACGAGGTCGTCCCGATGGCGCTCGGCGGCGTCCCCGAGGGCAGCGTCTGCCTGGACATACCCGAGGCGCTGCCCTTCGTGGCCGTCGATCCCGGGCTGCTGGAGCGCTGCGTCGCCAACCTCGTCGAGAACGCCGTGAAGTACAGCCCGGACGGCGCGCCCGTCACGGTCGCCGCCAGTGCGCTGGGCGAGCGCGTGGAGGTACGCGTCGTGGACCGCGGCCCCGGTGTCCCCGACGCCGCCAAGGACCGCATCTTCGAGCCGTTCCAGCGCTACGGCGACGCCCCGCGCGGCGCCGGCGTCGGCCTCGGCCTCGCGGTCTCCCGCGGCTTCGCCGAGGCCATGGGCGGCACCCTCGCCGCCGAGGACACCCCGGGAGGCGGGCTGACCATGGTCCTGACCCTGCGCGCCGCGGCCGGCCACCCGCCGGTCAGCCCCGGCCTCCCCGCCCGGGCGACGACATGACCGCGCCCGCTCCCCGTACACCGACTGCGGCGGCCTCCGGCCGTCCGCGGGAAAGGCAGGCCCGATGAACCGGGTGCTCGTGGTCGACGACGAGCCGCAGATCGTCCGCGCCCTCGTGATCAACCTCAAGGCGCGCAAGTACGAGGTGGACGCCGCGCCCGACGGCGCCACCGCGCTCCGGCTCGCCGCCGCCCGCCACCCCGACGTGGTCGTCCTGGACCTGGGCCTGCCCGACATGGACGGCGTGGACGTGATCCGGGGCCTGCGCGGCTGGACCCGAGTGCCGATCCTGGTGCTCTCCGCCCGGCAGACCTCCGACGAGAAGGTCGAGGCGCTGGACGCGGGCGCCGACGACTACGTCACCAAGCCGTTCGGCATGGACGAGCTGCTGGCCCGGCTGCGCGCCGCCGTGCGCCGCGCCGAGCCCACCGGGCCCGCCGACGCCGCCGTCCTGGTCGAGACCGACGGCTTCACCGTCGACCTGGCCGCCAAGAAGGTCAACCGCGGCGGCCGCGACGTCCGTCTCACCCCCACCGAGTGGCACCTCCTGGAGGTACTGGTCCGCAACACGGGCCGCCTGGTCAGCCAGAAACAGCTGCTCCAGGAGGTCTGGGGCCCCTCGTACGGCACGGAATCCAACTATCTGCGCGTCTACATGGCCCAGCTGCGGCGCAAGCTGGAGGCCGATCCGGCCCACCCCCGGCACTTCGTCACCGAGCCGGGCATGGGCTACCGCTTCGAACAGTGATCCGTATGCGGTGATCCGTACGCGGTGTCGGCCGCCGGCAGCGGTCCGTGTTCGCGGCTCCCGGCCCGTGATCCCGGGGCGAGACGGCCGGTACGCTGGCTGTATGAGTGCTGGGACCCGTTCCGACAAGCCGGCCGGACGCTTCCGCCGGCTGCTCGACAGACTGTCCTCCTCCGAGGAGGAGCTGCAGTCCGCGGAGCTGCAGCAGGACGCGCAGAACGCGGGCTGTACGCGGATCTGCGACTGCGACGACCGTCAGATCGTGAAGGTCACGGGTACGCTGCGGCACGTCACGCTGCGCCCCCGGGCCGGGGTGCCGGCGCTGGAGGCCGAGCTGTTCGACGGCTCGGCGGCGCTGGACGTGGTCTGGCTCGGACGGCGCGCCATCACCGGTATCGAGCCGGGCCGTAAGCTCATCGCCTCCGGCCGGATCTCCATGAGCCACGGACGCCGGGTGCTGTTCAATCCGAAGTACGAACTCCGACCGCTCGGACAGGAGTAGCCGGTGACGTCGTTCGAGAAGACGACCACGAGCAACGAGGAAGCGCCCGCCGCCGGGCACGGAAAGGCCGATAAGGCAGCCGCCGAAAAGGCCATCCTGGAGGCGTTCGGCGGCGTCTGGGGCATGGTGGACACGACGGTCCCCGGACTGGTCTTCGTGCTGATCTACACGATCAAGCGGGACATCCACCTCGCCGCGATCATCGCGCTGGGCCTGACCGTCGTGCTGGCGCTGGCCCGGCTCGCCCGGCGGGAAACCCTCAAGCACGCCTTCAGCGGCGTCTTCGGCGTGGCCATCGGCGCGGTCTTCGCGATGATGTCCGGGGACGCGAAGAACTTCTACCTGCCGGGGATGCTCTACACGCTGGGCCTCGCGGTCGTGTACGTGCTCTCGGCGCTCTTCAAGTACCCGCTCATCGGCGTACTGCTCGGCCCGATGCTGCGCGAGAACCTCTCCTGGCGGACGCGCAACCCCGGCCGCTTCAAGGCGTACACCAAGTCCACCTACGCCTGGGGCTTCATCCTGCTCGCCAAGTCCGCGATCCTCTTCCCGCTGTACTGGTGGGGGGACGCCACCCAGCTCGGCTGGGTCAAGGTCGCGCTCGGCATCCCGCCGTTCCTGCTCTGCGTCTACCTGACCTGGATCTTCCTGGCGAAGGCTCCGGCCCCGATCGACGTGATCGCGGAGATGGAGGCCGAGGAGCGCGTCCGCGCTCAAGAGCCGACGACCCGCGACGTATAACCGCGGCAGTCATCGCCGGTGCGGCGCCGCGGTGGGTGGGCGCGCCCTCGCGGCGGAGCCGCATATCGACACTCCCCGCGCCCCTGATACGACGGCGGAGGGCCCGGAACCGTACGGTTCCGGGCCCTCCGCCGTCGGTCGGTCTACCGTCTACTCCGTCGGCTTCCGCACGGAAAGCAGGTCCTCGAGCTGCTCCTCCCGCGCCTGCGCCGCGACGAACAGCAGCTCGTCGCCGGCCTCCAGCGCGTCCTCCTTGTTCGGAGTCAGCACGCGAGTACCGCGGATGATCGTCACCAGCGAGGTGTCCTCGGGCCACTCCACGTCGCCCACCTGGGTACCGGCCAGCGCCGCCTCCGGGGGCAGCGTCAGCTCGACGAGGTTGGCGTCGCCGTGGCTGAAGCGCAGCAGCCGTACGAGGTCGCCGACGCTCACCGCCTCCTCCACCAGCGCGGACATCAGCCGCGGCGTGGAGACCGCCACGTCGACGCCCCACGCCTCGTTGAAGAGCCACTCGTTCTTCGGGTTGTTGACGCGGGCCACCACGCGCGGCACGCCGTACTCGGTCTTGGCCAGCAGCGAGACGACGAGGTTGACCTTGTCGTCGCCGGTCGCCGCGATGACGACGTTGCACCGCTGCAGCGCCGCCTCGTCCAGCGAGGTGATCTCGCAGGCGTCGGCCAGCAGCCACTCCGCCTGCGGCACCCGCTCCACCGAGATGGCGGTGGGCGCCTTGTCGATGAGCAGGACCTCATGGCCGTTTTCCAGGAGCTCGCCCGCGATGGAGCGGCCTACGGCTCCTGCTCCGGCGATCGCGACCCTCATGCGCCTGCCTCCTCGGGCCCTTCGGCGAACGCCGCCTCGACCTTCTCCACCTCGTCGGTGCGCATCATCACGTGCACCAGATCGCCTTCCTGCAGGACGGTCTGCGAGGTCGGCAGTATCGCCTCGCCCAGCCGGGTGAGGAAGGCCACCCGTACGCCGGTCTCCTCCTGGAGCCGGCTGACCTTGTGGCCGACCCAGGACGCGTCGGTGTGCACCTCGGCGAGCTGCACGCCGCCGCTGGGGTCCCGCCACAGCGGCTCGGCGCCCGAGGGGAGCAGCCGGCGCAGCATCTGGTCCGCCGTCCAGCGGACCGTGGCCACGGTCGGGATGCCCAGGCGCTGGTAAACCTCGGCGCGGCGCGGGTCGTAGATGCGGGCCGCGACGTTCTCCACGCCGAACATCTCGCGGGCCACCCGGGCGGCGATGATGTTGGAGTTGTCGCCGCTGCTGACCGCGGCGAACGCGCCGGCCTCCTCGATCCCCGCCTCGCGCAGGGTGTCCTGGTCGAAGCCGACGCCGGTCACCCGGCGGCCCCCGAAAGAGGAGCCCAGTCGCCGGAAGGCGGTGGGGTCCTGGTCGACCACGGCGATCGTGTGACCCTGGTTCTCCAGGGTCTGCGCGAGCGCGGATCCGACGCGCCCGCAGCCCATGATGACGATGTGCATCGTCCGCTTACCCCGCACTCCTCGTAGGCCCGCTGGCCTGCCTCAACACCCTGCTCACTACTTTCTTTCCGGCGTACCGGTCCGCCCGGGGCGCCGTGGCCCCGGTACCGCCCGGTCACGAGCTTATGCGGCAACGGGGGAGTTGCCCCCGCTGATGTGCGACACCACCGTAACCGGCCCGCCGGAGGGAGGGAGTGCTGCCCTTCAGGCGCTGCGCTTCACGTGCTGCCCTTCGGGCGCCGGTTCGTCGGGCGCGGGTTCGTCGGGGCCGGGGAGCCGGCCGGTCCGAGGCGGGTCCCCGCCGGGAAGACGAAGCGGGCGGCGGAGATGGAGAGCGTGCAGCGAGGTGACGGGGACGCGAGGTCCGGCAGGGGCGGGTGCCAGTCCAGGACGCGGAGCCGGCCCCGGCCGAGGCGCCCCGAGACCTGCCCGCACAGGAACGTCCGCTTGCCGCCGATCCGGCCGAACCCGCTGCTGGGGGCGCGGAGGACCGGGACGCGCGCCCGCCCGTGCGGGCCCAGACGGAGGGCCGCGACGGGCCCGTTGCCGTCGCGGATGCGGACGGTCTCCGCGTCCCACGAGAAGCGGGCGAGCTCCTTCGGGATGCCCCACAGCCGCCGTCCGCCGCGCAGCGACGCCGGCGAGTCCACCCAGATGCGGTGGCAGAACAGCCCCACGCGGCGGCCCCGGCGGGCCAGGGAGCCGACCGCGAACTCGTCGTACCGCAGCGAGCCCTCCGTGTAGCGCACGAGCAACAGGAGGAGCGTGCGGCGGCCGCCGACGGGACTGAGGTCGGCGGGCAGCTCGGGCGCCTCGCGCGCGGTGAGGACAGTCATCCACAGCACGCCGCGTGCCCTCCAGGGAGGCGCGGGGTAGTCCGCGGCCGGCGGTCCGGTGGGGTCGGTCACTGCGGTACTCCTTGCCGGTTCGGGTGACGCGCGGGGCGGGGCGTTCACCGGACGGGGTTCACCAGGAGGCGGGCGTTCACCAGGAGACGGGCAGGCTCCTCAGTCTGTCACCGGCCTGCTCCCCGCCGCGGCCCGCGCAGCGTGTCCCGGACGGCCGTGAGGCCCAGGGCCGTAAAGGCCAAGGTCTGAGTGGGGCAGTGGGTCAGCAGCGGGCGGGGGCCGTACATCTCCGGGCGGCCCGGCCAGCTGCCGTCCGGCCGCTGCGCCGCGGCCAGGTACGCGAGGGCCGCTCGCAGCCCGGTGCCGGACCCGGCCGCTGGTGCCTCGCCGCCGGGGCCGCCCGCCCGGCAGAGCGCCGCCAGGGCCAGCCCGGTGGCCGACGGCAGGCTGTCGGTGTCAGGCCCGTGGGCCCACCCGCCGTCCGGCCGCCGGCTCGCGGCCAGGCGAGTCAGCTCGGCGCGGACCGCCCGGTGTCCGGCCGGCAGCGCGGGTGCGATCTCGCACACCGCGTAGGGGGCGCCGCGGTACCAGCTCGCGGCCCAGCCCTCGCCGCCGGACCCGGCGCGCCCGGCGTACGCGCCCAGCCAGCGGCGGGCCGCGCCGGTGGGGACGCGGTGCCGGCCGCGGTAGCGGTCCAGGGCGGTGACGGCGTGCGCGACCACGTCCGGGGCCGGCGGGTCACCCGCCGCCTGCCAGGTGGACCACAGTCCCGCGACGCTCTGCTGCCCGGCGAGGTGGTGGAGCGCGTGGCGCGCCGCGTCCGCCGCCTCCGGGAGGCCGGCGAGGGCGATGAGTACCGCCGCGGTGCTGTCGTTGTCGGACTCCAGGCCCTGCCGGCACGGCCAGCCGCCGTCGGGCCGCTGGGCCGCGCGGAGGAAGTCCAGCGCGCGGGGGAGGCCCTGCACGTCGAAGTCGGGCTCGCCCCGGAACGCCCGTACCGTCAACTGGGTGTCCCACACATCGGTGGTCAGGAAGCGCCATGTGCCGTCCGGGTGCTGCGCCGTGAGCAGATAGCCGCGGGCCCGGTACCGCGCGGTGCCGGCCGGGACGATCGCGCGCAGCGCCAGCAGCGCGAGGGACGTGCTCAGCACGTTCCCGTAGAACGAGCCGTCCGGCGCCTGGAGGTCGGCGAGGCGCCGCGCGGCCGCTTCCGCGTTCTGCGCGTCACCGAAGTACCGCTCGACGAGCGCGTGCTCGGCCAGCAGGTCGACCAGCGCCCACGACTTCAGCCGGGACCGGCATGCCCCGTCCAGTGCCGTGCGCAGGCCGGCGCGGAGCGCCCGCAGGCCGGCCGCCGTGACCGGCTCGTGCCCGGCCCCGTCCGGCACCACCCGCTCCGCGCACGCCCGCAGGACGGCCAGCAGCCGGAGCCGGGGCGCGAAGACCGGGCCGGTGAACGCCTCCGTGGCGAGGCCGTACCCGTCACCCGTACCGCAGGCCAGGTCGGACAGCAGGGCCTCCGTGTACTGGGCGAGCGGATGGTGCGTCTGGGGGCGCGCGGTGCGCAGCCACTGACGCGCCCGGCGGACCGCGTGCCGGGCCGCCGGGGTGGCCTCCCGGGACAGGGCCAGGCAGGCCAGGGCGGTCTCCGTGACGCGCGGGTCGGGCGGCGTCCGCCAGCCGCCGTCCTCCTGCTGGTGCCGCAGGCAGTGGTCGAGCGCGCGGGTGAGCATGTCGTCCGCCTGCCGGCCGGGATCGTGGTGCAGCAGATCCCGGTACGCCGTGCCGGATTCCCCGCCGCGCCCGGGCATGTCAGCCGGTGGGCGGCCGCAGCGGCCCCAGCAACTGGTTTCCCGGCGCGTCCGCGTCGTCGCTCAGAAAGAACTCGCGGAGCGCCTCCCGCCATTCGTCGTGCCCGATGGCGCCGTCGCCGTCCCGGTCGAGCCGGCGGAATGCTTCCTCGCTGTGTGCGGTGTCGACGCCGGCGCGGGTGTAAATGCGCCGGTACTCGTCCAGGCTCAGCGTCCTGTTCTTGTTCGTGTCCAGTGCGCGCATCAGGGCATCGGCGATGGCCAGGACCGCGTCGTCGAGATTCGCGCGCGACGAGACGAGGGACCGCATGCGGGCGATGAATTCCTGCCGGTCGATCCGGGTGTCCGGACCGGAGCCCCCGGAGGGCACCAGCAGCTTCCACCACTTCTCGAAGCCGGCACGGACCGCCGCCGCGTTCTCGTTGTCGCCCCGCGGGGGCAGCCCCGCTATTCCCTCGGCGAAACGGAAGAACCGCTCCCGCGTGAGATATCCCTGGCCTTCCCTGTCGAACATCTCGAAGAGCGCGTCGAATTTCTGGTCCCTGAGCGTGCCGGGCATGACTCCGCCCTTTCGTCTGCTGCCGCCGATGTGCCGCAAGGCATCGCCAGCAGCATCCGCGCCCGGCGCCGGCCTTTTCAAGCGGGCATTCGGACAGAGTGCGTTATCCGAGTCCCGGGGAATTCAGTGCGAATACGGCAAGAAATCGTGTCAGCCGGTACGAGAACTGCGTACGGGGAATTCGGCAGTGGCTGCGGAGGTTCCCGGGGCCGCCGCCGGGTCCCCGGAGGCCGGGCCGGGCCGTGCCTTCGTGATCTTCGGAAGGCATGCTGGGCGACGTGTCCTCACTGTCACCCGTGCCACAGCAGTCCCAACCGACCCCGCCCACCCCGCACATGGTGGTGTGCGGCGACGACTCCCTGGCCCACCGGCTCGCCGTCGAGCTGCGGGAGGTGTACCGCGAGCGGGTCACCCTCGTCGTCCCCTCCGTACGCGACCCGCGCGGGCCCCGCGTCCCGCAGCCGGCCCGCGGCGGCCTGGGCCGGGCCGGCGCGTTCCTCGGCCGGATGACGGCCGCGGTGGGCCGTGGAAGCGCCCCCGACGACACGAGACCCGCCGACGGCGCGGGCGCGCCGGACGACACGGAGGAGGCCGGACCGGTACGCGTACTGGAAGCGCCGGAGCCCGACGACGAGACGCTCACCGCAGCGGGCGTCGAGGAGGCCGGAGCGCTGGCCCTGGTCTACGACGACGACGAGACCAACATCCACGCCGCGCTGCGTGCCCGCCGCATGAACCCCCGGCTCCGGCTGGTCATCCGCCTCTACAACCGCCGGCTCGGCCAGCACCTGGAGGAGCTGCTGGACCAGGCGGCCGCCGTGGTCTGGTCCGACACCTCCGACATCGACGCCTCCACCACCGTCCTCTCCGACGCCGACACGGTCGCGCCCGCGCTCACCGCCACCGCCGTGGCCGGCACCAGCAAGGTCATCGAGGTCGACGGGCTGCTGCTGCGGGCCGTGGAGCACACCCCCGGGGCGCCGTCACCGCCGCGCGCCGCCGGCCGCGGCCTCGCCACCCTCGCCCTGCTCTCCCCCTCGGCCTCGGACGAGACGGCGCACGAAGGCGGCCCCGCGCCGGCCCCGCCCCCGTCGGGCGGCCGTTCCCGGCACGGCGGCCGCACCGCCCACCGGCGCGCGGCCGACGACGAGGGGCCGACGCTGCTGCCCGACGACGCCACCGCCGCGGCCGCCGCCGGGCGCGCCACCATCGAGCTGGAGACCGTCTCCTACCGCGGGCGCCGGCCGTCGGGTCGCCGCCTCGTAGGACGCGGGGCGCCGCTCGGCTCGCTCTTCTCGCGGCGGCTGCGCTGGTCGATAGCCGGCCTCGTCGGCACCGTACTGATCCTGGCCGTCGTCTCGACGCTGACCACCGGCGAGGAACCGCTGCACGCGGCGTACCTCTCCCTCCTGGACCTCTTCGCGATCAACGAGCCGGCGCTCGACGAGGGCCCGGCCCGCAAGGTGCTGCAGTTGCTGTCCGGCCTCACCGGTCTCCTCCTGCTGCCGGTTCTGGTCGCCGCCGCCTTCGAAGCGCTCGGCACCTTCCGCAGCGCTGCCTCGCTGCGCCGCCCGCCGCGCGGCCTCTCCGGCCACGTCGTCCTCCTCGGCCTCGGCAAGGTCGGCACCCGCGTCCTGGCCCGGCTCCGCGAGCTGGGCGTCCCCGTCGTCTGCGTGGAGGAGGACCCCGAAGCACGCGGCATCCCGCTGGCCCGCCGGCTGCGCGTGCCGACCGTCCTCGGCGACGCCACCGAGGACGGCGTACTGGAGGCGGCCGGGATCGCCCGCGCCCGTACCCTCCTCGCGCTGACCAGCGAAGACGGCACGAACCTGGAGGCGTCGCTGTACGCCAGGTCGGTCAAGCCGCAGCTCCGGGTGACGCTGCGGCTCTTCGACGACCGGTTCGCCACCGCCGTCTACCGCACCCTGCGCGCCGCCCACCCCACCGCCGTCACCCGCAGCCGCAGCGTCTCCTTCCTGGCCGCGCCCGCCTTCGCCGGCGCCATGATGGGCCGCCAGATCCTCGGCGCCGTCCCCGTCGAGCGCCGGCTGCTGCTCGTCGCCCACGTCGACGTGCGCGGCCAGACCGAGCTGGTGGGCCGCCGGGCCGACCAGGTGTTCCGGGCCGGGCGGCTGCGGCTGGTGGCCGTCAACATCGGCGCGTCCCCGGACCCCGCCGAGGACCCCGAAAACATGCCGGGCCCCGGCGGGCAGCGCTGGGAGCCCGCCCGGCTGGTCCGCGACCTGCCGCCCGGCTACGTCCTGCGCCCCCAGGACCGCGTGGTCATCGCCGCCACCCGCGAGGGGCTGGGCGAACTGCTCGGCCGCCGTCCGCACCCCGCCGGATCCCGGCAGAGCGGATCTGCCGGAACCCGGCAGGATTGATAGCGTCCTGCTGTCCGGGAGTCGGCAATCAAGGCTCCGGAACCGGCTTCCCACGGATGCCGGGACGAGCGGTGGCAGGGAGCACGACAAGTGGAGCGCGGCGCAGCGGAACCGCACGGCCTCGGCGAGTACGCCGGCCTCCTCGCGGAGGTGTCCAGGACCGGGCGGCTGCTCCGCCGCGAGGAGCTGGACGTCCTGCGCGAGCTGGGGGAGCGGTCCGCCGAGGAGGGCCTGAGCCTGCGCGAGCTGGTCGGCCGCTATCTGGGGGAGACCCGCCGGCTGTGGACCTCGCTGCCCGGTGTGGCGCGGGCCGCGGGCGCCGCCGAGCGGGCCCGTACCGGCGACGCGCTGCTCGCGGCCGTCGAGGCGGCCGTCGCCGCGCTCGGCGAGGGCCACGAGCGGGCACAGCGGCTCGCGGTCCGACAGGAGGAGGCGGCCCGCCGCGAATTCGTCGACGACCTTCTTTACGGGCGCAGTGACCTCGGCCGGCTCGCCGAACGCGCCGAGCGCTTCGGGCTGCGGCTGGCGGGGGAGCACGCGGTGGGCGTCGCGGAGGGCCCGGAGCGCTTCGACGACCTGCATGCGGTGGCCCGGCGCGTGGAGCGCGAGCTGCTGGCCCGCTTCGGCGACCGCGACGTGCTGATCGCCACCAAGGCCGGGCGGCTGGTGTGCGTGGCGGCGGGCGGCCGGGACGGCGCCCTGGAAGCCTTCGCGAAGTACGCGCGCACCGACGGGCCCGGCGGACACGCCGCGCACCGGGTCGCGCTCGGCCGCCCGCACGCCGGCGCGGGCGGCGTGGTCACCTCGTACGAAGAGGCACTGGGCGCGCTGGAGCTGGCGACCCAGCTCGAGCTGGCCGAACCCGTGCTGCACGCGGCCGACCTGCTGGTCTTCCCCGTCCTGCTGCGCGACCGGGCCGCCATGGCCGACCTCGTGCGCAGCGTGCTGGGACCGCTGACCGAGGGGCGCGGCGGGGCGCGGCCGCTGCTGGAGACGATCTGGGCCTGCGCGGCGACGGCGTACGTCAACGCCGAGGCGGCCCGGCGGCTCCAGGTCAGCGTGCGCACCCTGTCCTACCGGCTGGCCCGCATCAAGGAACTGACCGGCTACGACCCGGCCGACGGGCTGCAGCGCTACACGCTGGAGACGGCGGCGATGGGCGCGCGCGTACTGGGCTGGCCGGACCGGCCGCTGTAGTTCCCCCGGACGTCCGGTCCGCACCGGCCTCCTGCGGGCCGTCCGACGGGGCAAGTGCCGGTCGGTGAGCCATCAAAATCGCGTAAAGATTGCCGGGAACCGGCAATGTGCCGAGGCCGTGGCGAATGCCACCATCGGGACGCACCGGCGGGTGCACGGCGGGCGGCGCAGCATCAGGGGTCTGCGCGCCCGCCGGGCCGTCCGCAGCGGATCGGTTGTCCCCACCCTCGACGGGGGTGAGGGTGTGGACACCCCGCTCCGGGCAGGCAGTTCCGCCGTTCGGGCGACCCGGGACGGCTCCGTACCCCGCCGTCCGGCACCATGGAACGACGGATTCCGTACCCCCGGTGGAGCCCCCCGACGGCCGCGCGGACCAGTCGGGCGGCATCCCCGGCAGGTGCCCTGCCCCCACGGGTGGCGGGTGGGCGACGGCCTTGACGAAGGCTTAGCATCCTCTGCGTGTCCAAACTGACCGACGTGCCCAAACGCATCTTGATCGGGCGCGCACTGCGCAGCGACAAGCTGGGAGAGACCCTTCTCCCGAAGCGCATCGCACTCCCCGTCTTCGCCTCCGACCCTCTCTCCTCCGTGGCGTACGCGCCGGGGGAGGTGCTGCTCGTCCTGTCCGTGGCAGGCGTGTCGGCGTACCACTTCAGCCCCTGGATCGCCGTCGCGGTCGTCGTGCTGATGTTCACGGTCGTGGCGTCGTACCGGCAGAACGTGCACGCCTACCCGAGCGGCGGCGGCGACTACGAGGTCGCCAACACCAACCTCGGCCCCAAGGCCGGCCTGACCGTGGCCAGTGCGCTGTTGGTCGACTACGTCCTCACCGTCGCCGTCTCCATCTCCTCCGGAGTGGAGAACCTGGGCTCGGCGATCCCCTTCGTGGTCGAGCACAAGACGTTCTGCGCCATCGCGATGATCGTCCTGCTCACCGTGATGAACCTGCGCGGTGTCAAGGAGTCCGGCAAGCTCTTCGCCATCCCGACGTACATCTTCGTCGTCGGCGTCTTCGCCATGATCCTCTGGGGCGCCTTCCGCGGCCTGGTCATGGGCGACGCCATGAAGGCCCCCACCGCCGACTACACGATCCACGCCGAGCAGGGCGGCCTGGCCGGCTTCGCGCTGGTCTTCCTCCTGCTGCGTGCGTTCTCCTCCGGCTGTGCGGCGCTCACCGGCGTCGAGGCGATCTCCAACGGCGTGCCCGCCTTCCGCAAGCCCAAGTCCAAGAACGCCGCCACGACGCTGGCCCTGATGGGCGGCCTGGCCGTCACCATGTTCTGCGGCATCATCGTGCTGGCCATGACCACCGGCGTGAAGATGGCCGAGAAGCCGGCCACCGACCTGCTGCACAACGGACAGCCGGTCGGCGCGGGCTACACCCAGAACCCCGTCATCTCGCAGGTCGCGGCCGCGGTCTTCGGCGACGGCACGGCGCCCTTCGTCATCCTGGCCGCCGCCACCGCGCTGGTCCTCTTCCTCGCCGCGAACACCGCGTACAACGGCTTCCCGCTGCTCGGCTCGATCCTCGCGCAGGACCGCTACCTGCCGCGCCAGCTCCACACCCGCGGCGACCGCCTCGCGTTCTCCAACGGCATCGTGCTGCTCGCCGGCGCCGCGGTGATACTCGTCTACATCTACGGCGCCGACTCCACCCGGCTGATCCAGCTCTACATCGTGGGCGTCTTCGTCTCCTTCACGCTCAGCCAGATCGGCATGGTCCGGCACTGGAACCGCCATCTGACCACGGAGAACGACCCGGCCAAGCGCCGCCGGATGCACCGCTCGCGGGCGATCAACGCCTTCGGTGCCACCTTCACCGGCCTCGTGCTGGTCGTCGTCCTGCTGACGAAGTTCAGCCACGGCGCCTGGGTGGCCCTGCTCGGCATGGTCATCTTCTACGTCACGATGACCGCGATCCGTAAGCACTACGACCGGGTCGCCGACGAGATCGCCGCTGCCGACTCGCCCGACGACGAGGTCGCCCGCCCCTCCCGCGTGCACTCCATCGTCCTGGTCTCCAAGGTCCACAAGCCGACCCTGCGGGCCCTGAACTACGCCAAGCTGATGCGCTCCGACTCCCTCGAAGCGGTCAGCGTGGACGTCGACCAGGCCGAGACCAAGGCGCTGCGCGAGGAGTGGGAGCGCCGCGGCATCGAGGTACCGCTGAAGGTCCTGGCCTCCCCGTACCGGGAGATCACCCGCCCCTTCATCGAGTACGTGAAGTCGCTGCGCAAGGAGAGCCCGCGCGACGCGGTCTCCGTCTTCATCCCGGAGTACGTCGTCGGCCACTGGTACGAGCACCTGCTCCACAACCAGTCCGCGCTGCGCCTGAAGGGCCGGCTGCTCTTCACCCCGGGCGTCATGGTCACCTCCGTCCCCTGGCAGCTCGACTCCTCCGAGGCCGCCAAGGTCCGCGCCCGCAAGCGCGCCGAGTGGAACGCGCCGGGCTCGGTCCGCCGCGGCCCGGTCGCCGCACCGAAGAAGGAGAAGGCGGCCACCAAGAAGTAGGGGCACGCCCCGGTGGTCAATGGGGTGGTACGGCGGGACGTAGACTTGAAGGCTGTTGTCCCGCCGCACCACCCCCCGTTTTTTGGAGCTCACTCGCCATGCCGGAAGAACCGAAGAAGTCCCTGGTCGGCGAGGAGTACGAGGTCGAGGTCGGACCCGTGGCCCACGGCGGCCACTGCATCGCCCGCACGGACGAGGGCCAGGTCCTCTTCGTACGCCACGCCCTCCCGGGCGAGCGCGTGATCGCGAAGGTCACCGACGGCGAGGAAGGCGCCCGCTTCCTCCGTGCCGACGCGGTACAGGTCCTGGAGGCTTCCAAGGACCGCGTCGAGGCCCCCTGTCCCTTCTCCGGCCCCGGCCGCTGCGGTGGCTGCGACTGGCAGCACGCCAAGCCCGGCGCCCAGCGCCGCCTCAAGGGCGAGGTCATCGCCGAGCAGCTCCAGCGCCTCGCGGGTCTGACCCCCGAGGAGGCCGGCTGGGACGGCACGGTCGTCCCCGCGCCCGGCGACAAGGTCCCCGCCGGCGAGGTACCGGCCTGGCGCACCCGCGTCCAGTACGCCATCGACGCCGAGGGCCACGCGGGCCTCCGCAAGCACCGCTCCCACGAGGTGCAGCCCATCGACCACTGCATGATCGCGGCTCCGGGAGTCTCCGAACTCGGCATCGAAAAGCGCGAGTGGCCCCAGATCGCCACAGTCGAGGCCATCGCCGCCACCGGCTCCCACGACCGCCAGGTCATCCTCACCCCCAAGCCCGGCGGCCGCCTCCCCATCGTCGAGCTCGACAAGCCCGTCTCCGTCATGCGCATCGGCGAGAAGGACAAGGGCGTGCACCGCGTCCACGGCCGCCCCTTCGTCCGCGAACGCGCCGCCGAGCGCACCTGGCGCGTCGGCAACGGCGGCTTCTGGCAGGTCCACCCGCAGGCCGCCGACCTCCTGGTCGAGTCGGTCATGCGCGGCCTGATGCCCAAGAAGGGCGACATGGCCCTCGACCTGTACTGCGGCGTCGGCCTCTTCGCCGGCGCGTTGGCCGACCGCGTCGGCGACAAGGGCGCCGTCCTCGGCATCGAGTCCGGCAAGCGCGCGGTGGAGGACGCCCGCCACAACCTCGCCGACGTCGACCGCGTCCGCATCGAACACGGCAAGGTCGACCAGATCCTCCCGCGCACCGGCATCACCGACGTCGACCTCGTCGTCCTCGACCCGCCCCGCGCCGGCGCCGGCCGCAAGACGGTCGAACACCTCGCCTCCCTCACCCCCCGCCGCATCGCCTACGTAGCCTGCGACCCGGCCGCCCTCGCCCGAGACCTCGCCTACTTCGCCACAGCGGGCTACGTCCCCAAGCGCCTCCAGGCATTCGACCTGTTCCCGATGACACATCATGTGGAGTGCGTGGCGATTTTGGTGCCGGAGGGGAAGGGCCGCTGACGGCGGCGCCGATCCCTGGCGCGGACGCGTCCCTCAGCCGCGGGCCTTCCGGCTGCGGACGTTGATCTCGGCGACGCGGGCACTCAGCGATTCGGCACGGCGTCCGGACGTCCATCGCGGGCAGTTGGATGCCTGCCCGTGTCAGCGCGGACGCGAGGGCGTCGCCGGCGCCCAGGGCGTCTTGGATCCTGGGATGTTGTGACTGTGCCGTCAAGGACGGTCGGTTGGCCGCCTGAACCACTCGTCATCTTTACCGCGACGACCACAGCTCCCGCATGGCCCGGCGGCGCGCCTCCGGAGCGGCGAGGCGATGGAAGCTCCCGTCCTCTTCTCGATGGATGCTGTCGACACCGTAGTGGTGCAGGAGGTTCAGGCCCTCCTGTGCCGGTCTGTCCGGGAGCAATGCGGAAAGACGCATGACCGGATGCGGCGCATGGCGTGCGTAGTCGAGGAGTTGAGCGAGCGCAGCCCGTATCCAATTGTGCTCGACGCGGCTCTTGGCCTCTATGATTTCGTGCCCCATCGGCCCGTTCACGTAGAGGTCACAGATGCCGGCTGGGCTTGAGAAACGTTCCGCCTGTGCGTTCGCCAGGGTGGCACGGTAAGCGGTGACCAACGCCGCCTCCCTGCGCTGGAACAGCATCTGCCGCTCGCCCAGCCGGACGGCGACGGAATGGGTGTGCTGCTGCTCGACCGGCATGGAGCGCACCGTTGCGACCGGTGTCGCAGCCCCTGCCTTCTCCAGGGACGTGCGCGTGGTGATGAGCAGTCCGTCGATGCCGGCCCTGGCACGCTCGCCCGACAGCACCAGTTGCCCCGGGTACTTGAAGTCGGCCTTGTAACTCAGCAGCGCGTTCAGTTCCTCGTAGGGCATGTCGGTGAGTTGGAATTCGCGCAGGCTGTAGACGGTGTGCCAGCTCTTCCCGCCCGGTCCGGGCGGCCAGAGGGCGTCGGCGAATGCACGATTCCGGAAGAGGGCCCCTACCTCGCCGACGGCTCGTACTCGGTTTTTGCCGGTGAACAGCACGACGTCGCCGGTGATGACGCGAGCCATCTTGGCGTCGTGGCCGGGTGTTGCTCCCCAGAAGCGTGCAGTCCCGTCCGGGTGCAGAGTGTGCAGGAGCCGCAGTTGGTCAGCGCTCAGATGCCCGGCGTATCGCGCATCACTGAAGTGCACGGACCGGTCAAGAGTGTCCGCCCAGTGTTGCCGGGCGTCTGGACTTCCGAAGGCCGGTGAGATGAGCAAACGCGTATCAAAACGGTCCACGTCTGCACTTTCACGAGCGGTATCAGCCATCCCCACGGCCCGATCATATGATCAGACCGTGGGGATGGGGGGCGACTCAGTCCCGGCGGATCAGTTCCGGGTCGATTCGGCGGCCCGCCAGGGGGAGCGTTCCGAGGACGGCGGCGAGGAGGACGAACTGCCCAGCGTCATGAGCCAGAAGCGTGCCCGCGCACCGCGCCTAGAGCCGAGCAGCAGACGTAGCCTGAGGAGGAACTCCCCTCACGCGGCGGCTCCCGTCGTGGAAAGGACACCGTCCGTCATCGTCCAGTGATGGTCTGCCCGAGCCGCCGCGTCGGCATCGTGTGTGACTAGGAAGACGGCTGTGCCCTGCGAGCGGGCCAGGGACAGGAACTCCTCCAGCACGCACCGGCGTTGGCGCTGTCCAGCGAGCCGGTCGGCTCGTCCGCGAACACACCACGGACGGCCGGTGTACGAGCGCACGGGCGGCGGCCACGCGCTGGCTCTGCCCGCCCGAGATCTGCGAGGGGCGCCGCCCGCGTAGTTCGGCGATGCCGACCCGGTCCAGTACCTCGACGGCGACCTTGAGAGCAGGCGCCTTGCGCCGACCGGCCAGCCGCAGCGGCAGGGCGGTGTTCTCCTCCACGGTCAGCTCCGGCAGCAACTCGCCGTACTGGAAGACGAAGCCGAAGCGCTCGCGGCGCAGGGTGCTGATCTCCTCGTCGTCCGGTTTGCTGAATGGCCGTCCCTCGAACCACACGTCACCGCGCTCGGGCGGCAGTACTCCGCGAGGCAGTAGAGCAGCGAGGACTTGCCCGAGCCGCTGGCGCCGGTGATTGCGGTCACCTCGCCGGGCGCGAGCGAAAGGTGCGCGTCGCGCACCGCGGGCGTGGAGCCGTAGGAGAGATCAACTCCGCGGGCAGCCAGCACTTCTGTCGTATTCATGGTGTTTCCCCAGTGGGCCGGGCATGGCCCCGGCCGGCGGTACACGCGTATCCAGGCGTCGTTGGTGTACAGGGCCGCTCCGTTGTAGCTCAGCTGGTCCTTGCACGCGGGCTTCTTCTGCTTGCCGTTGAAACGCCCCAGCCGTATCTCTCGACCTGGGCCTGCACGTACACGTTGTGCCCATCACCTGCGCTGGCGTCCTTCGGCATACCCGCCCCGGGTGCTCCTCCGGACGTCTCTGACGGTTGATCGTCCGTATCCCGGTAGGGGACTTCAGTCACACTACTTACGTGATATATACATCCTGCACGATTTCTTCACTCATTCGGGGGGAGTCTCTTATGTCCGGACATGGGCAGTTAGCGCAGACGGGTATGCCCGCGGTCGTCATCGGTGGGATCACGTATCCGCTCGGGGGCTGGATGCTTGCCGCGGCCGTTGCCGTGGTGCTCGGGGCGATTCTGGTGGTTCGTTTTCGTTACCGGCGTGGGCTGGAAGCCGGGCATGGGGCGGTCGTCGGTGCGGCCTCCGGTGCGCGGCGCGGCTCGGGTCGCCGGCGCCGCCGGTGAGCGGCAGACGCCGTGGCGTGCCAGTGCTGGCGGCGCATCAGCACCGGTCCCTGACCGTTCTGTCGGGGATCGTCGTCATGCTCGCGGCAGCGGCCTGGGCCGGTCATCATGCGCTCACCGCGTTCGCGGTCGCGCACGACGGCGCGCTGGCGAGCCGCCTCACGGTCGTGTGGATCGCGCTGTTCCTGATCTTTCTGCTGCAGACGTTCATGTACCACCTCGAACGTCCGAGGAAGCTCACGCCCAGGCTCGCCCGGCAGCTCGACGCGTTGCATGTGGCGATCCTGGTGCCTGTTTACAACGAGGACCCCGGATACCTGCGGCTGGGGCTGGAATCCTTTCTGCGGCAGAGTCGACTGCCGGATGCGGTGCACATCGTCGATGACGGTTCCACCAATGGGGATTACGCCGAGGTGCGGGTGTGGTGGGAGTGGGCCGCGCGGGAGGCGGGCGTTGCCACGACCTGGCAGCGGGTGCCCAACGGCGGCAAGCGGCACGCGCAGGCACACGCCGTGCGCGTCAGCCCCGAGGCCGACATCTACATCACCTGCGACAGTGACAGTTGCTTCGCGCCCAATGCGATCGATGAGGCGCTGAGCCCGTTCTCCCGGCCGCGTGTGCAGTCCGTCGCCGGCATTGTCATCGCGACGAACAACCGGGCCAACTGGCTGGTGCGGATCACCGATCTGTGGTTCGTGGTCTGTCAGCTCGTGGACCGCTCCGGCCAGTCCGCGGTCGGTGCCGTCATGGTCAACTCCGGGCCACTCGCCGCGTATCGGGCCGGGATCATTCGCGACAACCTCGACGGGTACCTCAACGAGACGTTCATGGGCCGGCCCGTGAACTTCTCCGACGACAGCATGCTCACCCTGTACGCGCAGGAGCGCGGCCTCACCGTGCAGCAGCCGTCCGCTATCTGCTTCACCGCCATGCCGGAGAAGTGGTCCCACTTCAACCGGATGTACCTGCGGTGGATGCGCGGCTCCACGATCCGGTCCGTCTGGCGGATGCGGTACCTCTCCCCGGCGCGCCCCGCGTTCTGGCTGCACACCATGCGGTGGATTCAGATGGTGCTCACCCAGATGGTCACCGTCTGGATGCTGATCGTCGAACCGATCGCGTACCGCAACATGCCGCCGGTGACGATGCTGATCGTGCCGTTCCTCATCGGCTGGGCGCAGGGGCTGCGGTATTTGAGCATCATCCGCTCCGACGAGCGCATCCGCTCCCGGCTCGTGACCTGGCTCGCCATGCCGGGTGCCATCGTCCTCGCCTGGACGGTGCTGCGCTGGCTGCGCTGGTACGGCATTGCCACCTGCGCGAAGACGGGCTGGGGTACGCGGCAGAACGGGGCCGAGGTGTTCCTCGCGGGGAGCGGTGCGGCCGCCGCATCGGGGATCGGGCCGACGACCGTCGCACCGGGGTAAGTTGGCGCGATGGACATCCTTGCGTTGTGCGGGAGTTTGCGGGAACGGTCGTTGAATGCCGCCGTGTTGCGGGCCGCGGGGGAGCTGTGGGTTCCGCGAGGCGGGATGCGCATCGAGCCGAGCCTCGGCCGGCTTCCCTTCTTCGACCAGGACGTCGAGGAGAGTGGCGTGCTGCCGTCCGAGGTCGTGGAGTTTCGGGAGCGGGCTGGGGTGCGGGTGGGGTGCTGATCGCTACGCCGGAGTATGCGAATGGCACCTCCGGTGTGCTCAAGAATGCCCTGGAGTGGCTGGTCGGCGGAGGGCAGCTGTACGACAAGCCGGTGGCGGTGGTGAGTGCGTCCCCGTCCGCGCTGGGCGGCGACCGCGCGCAGGCGTGGGTGCGCGAGACCCTCACGATGATGGGGGCGCGGCTGGTGCCGGACGGGCTGCTGATACCGCAGGCGACCGCCAGGATTCAGGACGGCCGGCTGGTGGACGGCGCTACGGTGAAAGAGCTGGACGAGCTGCTGGCACGGCTGTACGAAGCGGGCGGGCCCCGGCACGAAGCGGGCCGACCGGCGGCGTGAATGGTGCGTTAGTGGTGTGTTAGTGGCTCATCAGTGGGACTCGGCAAGGTAGTTGGTGCGGTTACCGAAGGGACCGTACGTACCGACCCGGTAAGGGGATTTCCATGTCGCACCACACCAGTCTCCGCCGCGGCCGCAAGGCCGCCACCGCCACGCTGATCGCCGCCGCGGCGGCGCTCGCGCTCACCGCCTGCCAGGACGACGGTTCCGGCGTGAAGACCGGCGCGTCGGCCCCCTCGTCCGCGGCCGCGTCCGACTCGGGGTCGGCTTCGGGTTCCTCCTCGGCCGCCTCCGGCTCGTCGTCCGAGGCCGCCTCACAGTCCCCCTCCGGCCAGGCCCCGAAGGGGACCGCCGTGCGTACGGCCTCGGCGCGTACCGCAGCCGCCGCGTCCACCGACACCTCGTCCGACCGCTGTACCGCCGACGAGATGGGCCTGCGGCTGGGCCGCGCCGACGTCGGGGCGGGCAACATCCGCTACCCGCTGGTGTTCACCAACAACGGCAAGACCGCCTGCACGCTGCGCGGTTACCCCGGTGTCTCGCTGATCCAGCGCGACGGCCAGATGATCGGCAAGCCCGCCACTCGTGAGGGCGCGGCGGGCCGGGCCGTCACCCTGAAGCCGGGCGGCAGCGCGTACGCCGTACTGCACACCATCCAGGACGGGCTGAACGACGAGCCGTGCTGGAAGAGCCCGTACCTTCTGCAGACCTACCCGCCCGGCTCCAAGGACGCGATGACGCTTCGTACCTCTGAACTGCGGGTCTGTGGTGGGGAGTTCAGCGTGACGGCGCTGGAGCCGGGCGTCGGTCGGTGAAGTGTCCCGGCGGGACGCCTAGGACACGCTTGAAGTGCCGGGTGAGATGCGGCTGGTCGTGGAAGCCCGCGGCGGCCGCGGCGTCCCGCGGCGCCATGCCGTCCAGCAGCAGCCGCCGGGCGAGGTCGACACGGCGCGCGGTGAGGTACTGGTGCGGACTGATGGCGAACTCCCGGCTGAACGCGCGTACGAGGTGTGCCGGATGGGCGTGCAGCAGCCCGGACGCCTCCTGGAGGGTCAGCCCCTCGGCGAGGCGCGCGTCGAGCAGGTCACGTAGCTGCCGGGCGAGGCCCGGACCAGCGGCGGGCGGCGCGGCCGGCGCGTCCCGCCGCGCCAGATGCCGCCGCGTCAGGTGCTGCCGCAGCCGCTCGGTGACGCACACGAGCCGGCTCTCGGACTCCAGCTCCTCGCCGGGCAGGACGAGGGCGTCGTGCAGCCGGTGGATCCGGTCGCGCAGCGTGGCGTCCTCCAGTACCGGCGCGTCGACCGCGAGCCCGATGTACTCCTCGCCCAGGCCCGCCGCCTCGGGATCGAGGTAGAGCACGCGCTTGCGGAAGCCCTCCGGCGTGATCGGCGAGCCGTTGTGCGGTACGTGCGGAGGCAGCAGCGTGACGCCCGTCCGCAGCGCGCCGTGCTCGTGCCGGTCCAGGTCGTACCGCACCATGCCGTCGTCGACGATCAGCAGCGTCCACGCGCCGTGGGTGTGCATGGGATAGGCGTGGCCGGTCAGGTGCGCGTGGTAGACCTCGGCGATGCCGGCCACCGCCGGGCGCCAGGCCGTGACCTGCGGGTGAGGACGGCGGACCATGCAAAGAACGTACAAGACCGGGCAGGGACCGGCTCGGAAGAATCCACGATATGGAAACTCCGAACACCGCTGAACACCCCGCGACCGCACCCGAGCCCGCACCCGTCCGCTTCGACACCAAGCTCGCCGTCCTGCTGCGCGAGGACCTGGAGACCTGGCAGCGGCTGAACGTGACGGCCTTCCTCGTCAGCGGTATCGGTACGGAGATCCCCGACGTGATCGGGGAGCCGTACGCGGACGCCGACGGCAATGACTACCTGCGGATGTTCCGCCAGCCCGTGCTGGTCTTCGAGGGGACGAAGGAGACGCTGACCACCGCGCACGGCCGTGCGCTCAGCCGGGGCGTCGCCCTCTCGGTGTTCACCTCGGACCTCTTCGCGACCGGTAACGACCGGGACAACCGGGCCGCCGTACGGGCGGTCGGCCGGGATCAGCTCGATCTGGTGGGGCTGGCCGTGTACGGGCCGAAGAACGCCGTCGACAAGATCGTCAAGGGTGCGCGCATGCACCCGTGAGACGTGGGTTCTACGGGACGCGGCTTCTACGGGACGCGGGTCCTACGGCACACGGGTCCTACGGTGCGGGCAGCGTCCCGCCGATCCGCAGCGTCAGGTCCCGGGCGGTACGGGCCACCTGCTCGGCGATGGCCGCCTGCTGGTCCGCCGGCACCTCGGCGGCGGGGTAGGTCACCGCGACCCCCGCGACCGGGTGCGCGCCGTGGTCGAGCACCGGCGCGGCGACCGAGGAGAAGCCCGGGGTGACCTCGCCCTCCTCCGTGGCGTACCCGCGGCGCCGCACCTCCACCAGCAGGTGGCGCAGCGCGGAGAGCGAGCCGGGGCCGATGCCGTGCCGGACGACGAACGCGGACGGGTCCGGGAACAGCGCGCGGACCTGGGGACCCGGCAGCCGCGCGAGCATGGCCCGGCCGCTGGCCGTCAGATGCGCGGGCAGCCGCACGCCGACCTCCGTCACCAGCGGCGCCCGTCCCGGCGCCCGCTCCTCGATGACGTAGATGACCTCGCGGCCGTGCAGCACCGCGAGGTGCGCGCTGTGGCCCGTGCGGTCGACCAGCGCGGTGAGCGGCGCCCGGGCCAGCCGCTGGAAGGGGGCCTGGCGGCTGTAGCCGGAGGCGAGTTCGAAGGCGCTGACGCCGAGGCCGTACCGGCGCTCGTCCGCCAGGTGCACCACGAAGCCGTCCTGCGCGAGGGTGTCGAGGAGGTGGTACGTGGTCGAACGGGGCAGCCCGACGTCCCGGCTGATCGTGGCCGCCGGGACCGGCCCGACCTGCCGGGCCAGGTAACGCAGGATCGCGAGGACCTGTGCGGCTGCGGGGACGATTGCCATGGGGCCGAGATTAACCGCCGTCGGGGTGCGGTCCGGCGGCCCGGTGCCGCGCCGCTGTGGTTGCTCGCGCAGTTCCCCGCGCCCCTGAAGGGGCGCTCCCTGACGGGGCGCCCGCAACAGGGCACCCCAGTACCGCCCATCGGCTACAGATGTCTGGTATCCCAGACACAAAGCCTCCAGAAGGCATGGAACAGGCGGTCTGACCTGGTGCTTCATTGAGGCATGTCAACTGTTGTTATCGACGTCGGCGCGCTTTCCGCCGACGATGTGGTGGCCGTCGCCCGCCACAGCGCCACCGTCACGCTCTCCCACGCGGCGCAGGAGGAGATCACTCGCAGCCGCAAGGTCATCGAGGCCCTGGCCGACGACGTCACCCCGCACTACGGCGTCTCGACCGGCTTCGGCGCCCTCGCCACCCGGCACATCCCCACCGAGCTCCGCGCCCAGCTCCAGCGCAGCCTGGTCCGTTCGCACGCCGCCGGCTCCGGCCCCGAGGTCGAGCGCGAGGTGATCCGCGCGCTCATGCTGCTGCGCCTGTCCACCCTCGCCACCGGCCGCACCGGCGTCCGCCTGGAGACCGCCGAGGCATACGCCGCGCTGCTCAACGCCGGCATCACCCCGGTCGTCCGCGAGTACGGCTCCCTCGGCTGCTCCGGCGACCTCGCCCCGCTCGCCCACTGCGCGCTCGCCGTCATGGGCGAGGGCGAGGTCCGCGACGCCGACGGCGAGCTGCGCCCGGCCGCCGAGGCGCTCGCCGCCGCCGGAATCGCGCCGGTCACCCTGCACGAGAAGGAGGGCCTTGCCCTCATCAACGGCACCGACGGGATGCTCGGCACCCTCGTCCTGGCCTGCCACGACCTGCGACGGCTGCTCGCCACCGCCGACCTCGGCGCCGCGATGAGCGTCGAGGGCCAGCTCGGCACGGACGCCGTCTTCGCCGCCGACCTCCAGGCCCTGCGCCCGCACCCCGGCCAGGCCGACAGCGCCGCCAACCTCCGCGCCGTCCTCGCCGACTCCGCGATCGTCGCCAGCCACCGCGGCCCGGAGTGCACCCGCGTCCAGGACGCGTACTCGCTGCGCTGCTCGCCCCAGGTGCACGGCACCGCCCGGGACACCCTCGGCCACGCCGAACTGGTGGCCTCCCGCGAGCTCGCCGCCGCCGTCGACAACCCCGTCGTCACCCTCGACGGCCGCGTCGAGTCCAACGGCAACTTCCACGGCGCCCCCGTCGCCGCCGTCCTGGACTTCCTCGCGATCACCGTCGCCGACGTCGCCTCGATCGCGGAGCGCCGCACGGACCGCTTCCTGGACGTGGCCCGCAACCACGGCCTCAACGCGTTCCTCGCCGACGACCCCGGCGTCGACTCCGGCCACATGATCGCCCAGTACACCCAGGCCGCGATCGTCTCCGAGCTCAAGCGCCTCGCGGCCCCCGCCTCCGTCGACTCCATCCCCTCCAGCGCCATGCAGGAGGACCATGTCTCCATGGGCTGGGCGGCAGCACGCAAGCTGCGCAAGGCGATCGACGGCCTCACCCGCGTCATCGCGATCGAGATCCTCACGGCGGCCCGCGCCCTGGACCTCCGCGCCCCGCTCACCCCGGCCCCGGCCACCGCCGCGGTCGTCTCGGGCCTCCGCGCCGACGTACCGGGCCCCGGCACCGACCGCTACCTCGCCCCCGAGATCGAGGCGGCCGTGCAGTACGTGGCCTCGGGTGAGGCCCTGCGCGCTGCCGAGTCGGTCACCGGCCGGCTCCGCTGACACCCGGCCACTCCACACTCCGAAAGGACAACACCATGACAGGCGCACGCCCCGTCCGCGCGGCCCGCGGCACCGACCTCTCCGCTCTCGGCTGGCAGCAGGAGGCCGCCCTGCGGATGCTCCAGAACAACCTGGACCCGGAGGTCGCCGAGCACCCGGACAAGCTCGTCGTCTACGGCGGCACCGGC
>NZ_JOAX01000013.1 GCF_000720485.1 Streptomyces ochraceiscleroticus
CTTGGAGCCGAGCCGCTGGGAGCAGTAGGAACAGTCCTCCGGGCACAGGCCCGACTTGAGGTTGACCAGGTAGTTCAGCTTCACCCGCCGCCCGAACCACTGGCGGCGGACCTTGCCCGCCGCCGCTACGACGTCGAGCAGCTCGTCATCGGATGTCGCCAGTACGGCGAGTGCCTCTTCGCGGGTCGGCGACTCACGCCGCAGACCCTTCTCCACCAGAGCGTTCAGCAGGTCCATGGCGAAGATCCTGTCCTACGGCACCGCCCCGGGCCAAGGAGGATTCCCACAACGCCGCTGGATGGGGGTGTGTGTATCGCCACACCGTAAGCAGGCGTAACGACCGCTAACGTCTATCGACAGCCGACAAACCCGAGGAAGCCGATGCCTGCCGATCCCGCCGCCGCCCAGCCCGGAACCGACCCCTTCGCCTGGATCGACGAGGCGCGCGAACGGCGTCGCAGCGCCGGACTCGTACGGACGCTGAACCCGCGCCCGGCCGACTCCGACCTCCTGGACCTGGCGAGCAACGACTACCTGGGCCTCGCCCGGCACCCCGAGGTCACCCGGGCCGCCGCGGCCGCCGCGCACCGCTGGGGCGCCGGCGCGACCGGCTCCCGGCTGGTCACCGGCACCACCGAACTGCACGCGCAGCTCGAAGGCGAACTGGCCGAATACTGTGGTTTCGAGGCCGCACTCGTCCTCTCCTCGGGCTACGCGGCCAACCTCGCCGCCGTCACCGCGCTGACCGCGCCCGGTTCCCTGGTCGTCTCCGACGCCGGCAACCACGCCTCGCTCATCGACGGCTGCCGCCTCTCCCGCGCCCGTACGGCCGTCGTCCCGCACGGCGACCCCGAAGCCGTGCACAAGGCCCTGGACGCGGCCCACGCCGAACCCGACTACGAAGGCCGGGCCGTGGTCGTCTCCGACTCGGTCTTCTCGGTGGACGGCGACTCGGCACCGCTGGCCGGCTACGCCACCGCCTGCCGCGCGCACGGAGCCGCGCTGCTGGTGGACGACGCGCACGGACTGGGCGTACTGGGCGAGGGCGGCCGCGGCGCGCTGCACGCGGCGGGCCTGGCGGGGGACCGGGACGTGGTCGCCACCATGACGCTCTCCAAGTCCCTGGGCAGTCAGGGCGGTGCGGTACTGGGCCCGGCGAAGGTCATCGAGCATCTGGTCAACACGGCCCGTACGTTCATCTTCGACACCGGTCTGGCGCCTGCCGCCGCGGGTGGCGCGCTCGCCGCGCTCCGGCTGCTCCGCCGCGAGCCGCAGCGCGCGGACCGGGCCCGTGCCGTGGCCCGTGAACTCCACCGCCGCCTGACGGCAGGGGGACTGTCCGCGGTCCTTCCGGACGCCGCGGTGGTCTCCGTACGGGCTCCCTCGCCCGAGGCGGCCGTGCGGTGGGCCGCCGACTGCCGTGCGGCGGGTCTGAGGGTCGGCTGTTTCCGTCCGCCGTCCGTTCCCGACGGTATTTCGCGGCTCCGGCTGACCGCCCGCGGGGATCTGACCGACCGGCAGATCGACGAAGCGGTCGGCGCGATTCTTTCGACCGCGCCGACCGCTTGACCGAATTCCCCGGAACGGGCTCGGAATTTTATTCTTGAACCGTTTCCGGAAGGGCCTGGATCAGCCCTCTTTTTAGCTGGATCAGCCCTCCTTTATGGGCCGACCGGTGTGCAGGGCGTCGACAAAAGCCCGCCATGCAGGGGCCGCAAACAGCAACGCCGGTCCCGTAATGTCCTTCGAGTCGCGCACGGCGAGAGTTTCACCGTTGACCCGGGCGGTCTCGACGCAGTTGTTCATTCCCGTGCTGCGCGTGCTGCGCACCCAGCGCGCGCCCGCAAGGGCCGTGCTGGCGGGTACGTACCGCGGCGATGCCGTCATGTTGGAGCCTCCTCAACGCGCCCGGGCCAGGCTGTCAGCCGTCTGCGGCCCGGGCAATCAAAACCGATGATTCCTCGCATGAGAGGGCGTGCCCCCGCAGCGTGTCGAATGCATCGCTGTACGCCCTGAGGTCCTCTTTGCGTTCGAGGTAGAGGCTACTCGTCAAATGGTCGAGAACCACCACATCCAAGTCAGCAATGAGCGGAAAGGAGAAGATAACGAAAGGGCCGGTGATGCCGATGTGGACCCCGGCAGTGAACGGCAGCACCTGCAGCCGCACATGCGGCAGTTCCATGACCTTGAGGAGATGCCGCAATTGGGCTTTCATCACCTCTGGACCACCCGCCGGACGGCGTAGTACCGCCTCGTCCAACACGGCTGAAAGTTTCAGCGGAGGGTCCCCCTCCAGAACGCTCTGCCGCGCTATACGGACGTCGACAAGCGCATCGATTCTGCTCTGCGGCAGGTCGGCCAGCGCGGCCCGCGTGACGGCCCGCGCGTAGTCCGGGGTCTGCAGCAGACCCGGTACGACCGTCGTCTCCAGCGTCCGCGCGTGCGAGGCGCCGGCCTCCAGGCTGATGAAGTCCCGGTAGGCGGGCGGCAGCAGGTCGCGGTAGGTGTGCCACCAGCCGCGCCCGGCGTCCCCGCCGCTGCCGCCGCCCGCGTCCTGGCCGCACAGCGCGGCCAGCAGTGCGCGGGACTCCTCGTCGCGCACCTCATAGGCGTCCAGCAGTCGTTCCACGTCGGCCGGACGCACTCCGCTCCGGCCGGTCTCTATCCGGCTCACCTTCGACTGATGCCAGCCCACAAGACGGGCGGCCTCGCCGCTCGTGAGCCCGGCCAGATTCCGACGGCGCCTCAACTCCGCACCGAGCTTGCGACGGCGCACTGCGGGACCGTGGTGCATGAACCCTCCTCACGGACGTACCGCGATTCGTCATAACTGACACCGATGCGTCAGTGTGCCGCCCAAATACGGTCTCGCGTAGCAGAGTTCACCGCTTCGAGCGACAGATATATGCATATCTTGGTGGATGGCTCACGGCAGGGGCAGCATGAGTGGCAGTCTGGCGCAAAGCAGCGGCAAGGGACCGATTTTCGGACCCGATCATGTCGCTGTCCAGCGAGGAGACGGCCTCGGGCGGGAAAGGGACGGCGCGGCGATGGCGGATCACCAGGAAGCATCACTGACCCTGCCGAGCGCGCCCGAGTCCGTACCCGTGGCGCGCAGATACGTTACGGGAGTTCTCACGGAGTGGGACGACGCGCCGACCGGCGGGGGCCGCGCCGAACTCCTCGACTCCGTCCGGCTCATCGTCTCCGAGCTGGCCACCAACGCCGTGGTGCACACCTCGGGCCGGTCCCCGGCCTTCACGGTCGACGTGCACCTCGACCGCCACGAAGTCCTGCGCATCGGCGTCACGGACGGCCACCCGCGGATGCCGCGCCGGCTGCCGGCCGCGGTCCAGCAGGACAACGGCCGCGGCATGGTCATCATCCGCTCCCTCGCGGCGGAATCCGGTGGAAAGATCACCGTCGAACCGACGGAGAGCGGCGGCAAGACGGTCTGGATCGCCCTCCCGTGGCCGGCCCCAGTGCCGCCCGCGGAACAGCGGACGGCCGGCGCCTGATCCGCCCGCGGAAGCGGACGGCGGGCACCTGAACCGCCCCGAATGCGGCCGAGATCATTCGCCCGGCACGTGCCGCGGTTGCGGGCCGGTCCCGGTATGCATGGGTCTCTCTCCGTACCGGTTCTGCTTCAGCAGCGCCTCCGCCCCCACGGGGACGAACCCGGCGGCGAGCAGCGCCCGCACGCTCGCGGCATTCGCCGGCGCCACCTGAGCCCACACGGGCTCGCCCGGCGGCACGAGATGCCGGCCCGCCGCGGCGAGCCGCCGCCCGAGCCCCCGCCCGCGTGCCGCCTCCGCCACTTCGAAGGCCACCTCCCACCGGCCGGCGACGCCGCGGCCGACCACGACGGCGGAGCCTTCCCCGTCGGCCGTCCACGCCCGCACGCCGTCGCGATGGCGCAGCGCCCGCGCGATACGGGGATGCGCCGGGTCCCGCGTCTCGCGCAGCGCCACCGGGGGCGGGCCCGGCAGTGGCCCGGCGACCGTGAGCAGATCGATGTTCTCGATCTCCCGGCCCGTGCGGGCGGCGAGCGCGCCGAGGAAGGAGGGGCTGAGCGGCCCGGCGAGATCGCCCGGGGCGAGACGGGCGTGCACCCAGGCGGCCGTGACCTCGGCGAACACGACGGCGCACCCCGAGAACGAGATGACCCCCCAGTCGCGCTCCGAGACCGGGGGCAGCACGCTCACCGACCCGTCGGCGGGCGGAAAGCCGCCTCGGGCGGCGGCGGTCAGCGTCTTGGCCAAGTCATCGATCACGGCTGCAAGTTAGTGCCCGCGCGTCCGGCAGTGGCGCGGGCACGGGCCGAACACGGGCCGTACGGGGGGCGGAGCCGTTGGCCCCGCCCCCTCGACGTCACCTCTGCATCAGATCCGCATCACACCCGCATCACGCCCGTCCGTACCAGACGCGCCCGGTCCAGATCCGCTCCTTGCGCACCGAGGCCCCCGGCTTGGGCGCGTGCCACATGCGGCCCTTACCGGCGTAGATGCCGACGTGGTACACGTACCGCCCCGAGTGGAAGAAGACCAGGTCACCCCGCTTCCGTGAGGACGCCTTGATGTGCCGCACGTGCCGGTACTGAGAGTCCGCCGTACGCGGCAGCCGCTTCCCGGCACGCTTGAACGCGTACTGCGTAAGCCCTGAGCAGTCGAACCGGTGTGGTCCCTCGGCCCCCCATGCGTACGGCGCCCCCTTCTTCGACGCCGCGACCCGCAGTGCCGCCTTGCCGGACCCCGAGGTTGCCGCCGACACCGCGGAGGTGGCACCGGAGGCGGGCGCCGCCGCAGCGTCCCCCGCGCCGCCGGGAACCAGGAGCGCCAGCCCGAGGGCCGACACCACTCCGGCACGGGCCAGGAGGCCGGGCGCGGCAACACCACGAACAGGAAGATCAACGCGCGCAGTCATGCGCACTCCTTCGTCAGCCGCCTGCGAAGGAAGACCTGTCGGGTTCGGGCAGGCGAAGATGCCCGGCCGGATGCACCGCCGACAAGGCGGCAACGGCTTCACCCCAAGGGACCGGCCGGCCAGTACCACGGCCGCGGCCCCGTCGTGCTCGGGTCCTCCGCTCCTGCCGGTCCACGCGTATCGACCAGGCGCCCGGGTACGGCGGCAGGATTCGGCGTCCGCCCGGACCGCCCCGCCGCTGCGGCGGGGGCTTGTCGTCGGAGGGATCGTGACGCAGCGCCGGGTCGGTTCAGTTGCGGAACATGATGTGTGTGAGGGTGGTCACGCCTGATCCGTTCGGGTGGACAGGGGCGGTCCGTCGAGCGGCCCGCACCCCGTACGCACCCTCGCACCGGCGCCGTCGTACCGCCCGCAAGGCGACACGTCGACGGAGTGCGCAAGTCGTACGCCGTCGCAAACGGGCCCAGGAGTACTCCAACGGCGGTAGCCCGATCGGATTCCGTGCCCCCGTGGAACGGGATCGTCCCGTCATTCCTCATCAGGCGGCGGCACGGCGACGAGACCGGACCGCCGCTCACCGTCCAGCACCCGCAGCGCGCGGCCGAGCGTCTCGGCGTGCAGCTCCGTCTCACCGCGCTCGTGCATCAGCGCCAGCGCGTCCCGCAGCGCCACCGCCTGGCCCACCAGCGCCTGCGCCGCCCGCAGGCCCCGGTACGTGCCCTCGCCGCGGGCGGGATTGATCCGCCCCAGGAGATCCAGGACCTGGAGGTAACTGTCGATGACCGCGCCCTCGGCCCGGGTCAGCGCGGGCAGCGGCGGCAGCTCGGGAGGCAGGGCCATCACCTCACCTCGCGCCGGGAGCCGCGGACGAGGACGCCTTGCGGCCACGGGTGAGCCCGTCGACCAGCCCGTACGCCACGGCCTCCGGGGCACTCAGGATCTTGTCGCGCTCGATGTCGGCGCTGATCCGCTCGCGCGGCTGTCCGGTGTGCCGGGCGAGCAGCTCCTCCAGCAGGTCGCGGGTGCGCAGCATCTCTTGGGCCTGCAGGGCGAGATCGGAGACCTGGCCCTCGATCGGATCGCTGAGGGACGGCTGGTGGATGAGGATGCGGGCGCCGGGCAGCGCGAGCCGGCGCCCGGGGTGGCCGGCGGCGAGCAGGACGGCGGCGGCGGAGGCGGCCTGTCCGAGGCAGACCGTCTCGATGGGGCTGGTGATGAACTGCATCGTGTCGTAGACCGCGGTCATCGCGGTGAACGAGCCGCCGGGGGAGTTGATGTAGAGCGAGATGTCCTGCTCGGGCGCGGCGTGTTCGAGGTGCAGGAGCTGGGCCATGACGTCGTTGGCCGAGGTGTCGTCGATGGGGGTACCGAGGAAGACGATGCGCTCCTCGAGCAGCTTGGAGTACGGATCGAGCGTCCGGGTGCCCTGTGTCGTGCGCTCGGTGAACTCCGGGAGGACATACCGGGCCGTGGTTTCGCGCATGATGCTGCTCCTCTGTTCCGTTGTAAAAAATGTACAGGACGTACATCCCGTTAGAATGGGGAGCATGACCTACGAGATTCCGGTGACGCAAGCCCGGGCGGAGCTGGCGGATCTGATCAACCGCGTGGTGTACGGCTCCGAGCGCGTCGTCGTCACGCGCCACGGCAAGCCGTTGGCGGCCCTGGTGTCCGCCGCTGACCTGCGACGACTCGAAGAGCTCGACCGGGCGGAGGCGGCCCCCGAGGAGGAGGTCATCAGTACGGTCTCCTCGGTCCGGCCGCTGCCGGCGTCCGCTGCGGGCGAACGGGGCCGGTTCGGCATCGCCGCTGAGCACCGCGGCCCGGCCGCCGGGGATCGGCGACCGGGCCACGAGAGATGATGCGGAGTCAGCCCGCAGGCTGATCCGTCAGGTGAGCAGGCGTCAGGAGCTGAGCTCCCAGACCGCGTGGGCGATGGCGTCCGTGTTCGTGTCCAGCGCCTTCTCGTCGATGTTCTTCACCGTGTCGCAGGACTGGTGGTAGCAGGCGTCGAACGGCTCACCCTCCGTGCCGCCCCAGTTCTTCGCCTGTTCCGCGGTCTTCTTGTAGTCGGCGCCGGAGAAGAGGCCGCCGACGGGGATGCCCGCGTCCTTGAACGAGGCGTGGTCGGAGCGGCCGTCGCCCTCGGTCTCGATCTCGGTGGCGATGTTCTTCGTGGCGTACCAGTCCTTGAAGACCTTCTCCAGGCGCGGGTCGTCGTCGTAGACGAAGTAGCCCGGGTTGGGCGAGCCGATCATGTCGAAGTTGAGGTACGAGTCGAACTTCGCCCGGTCCGCGTCGGCGAGGCTCGACACGTAGTGCTGCGAGCCGACCATGCCGTACTCCTCGGCGCCCCACCAGCCGAACCGCAGGTGCTTGGCGGGCTTGAGGTCGGCCTTGGCGACCGCGAGGGCGACTTCGAGGATGCCGGCCGAGCCGGAGCCGTTGTCGTTGATGCCAGGCCCCTCGTCGACCGAGTCCAGGTGGGCGCCGGACATCACTGTTTTGCTCTCGTCGCCGCCGGGCCAGTCGGCGACGAGGTTGTAGCCCTTGGTGCCGTTGTGGTCGAACTCCTGGACCTGGGTGGTGAACCCGGCCTCGTCCAGCTTGCCCTTGAGGTAGTCGACGGACGCCTTGTAGCCGGGCTGTCCGTGGGCGCGGTTGCCGCCGTTGGCGTCGGCGATGGACTGCAGTTGGTCCAGGTCCGCCTTGACGGCGGAGACCGGGATGTCCGGCGCGGCGAGCGGGGCGGGGTCGGCCTGGGCGCCGGCCGCGGTGAAGAGCGTGGCGGCGACGGCGGTGCAGGCGCCCGCGGCCAGAGCGGCCCGGCGTATGCGTGCGGAACGGGTCACGATGTGGCTCCGATGCTGTGTGGGGGGTTGGTGCGGAGCTTGTTGTTGTGGTCTGCGAGCACGTCCGCGACGCGTGGGGCGTACGGGCGCGCGCAGATGAGCATCGTGACTTGTCTGTGGGCAGTCAAGAGCGCATAGCGAACGCGTTGTTCCGGCGAGCGGGATGCCGGTGCGTTTTGTCTCTTTCGAGGGAAGTGCGGGATGGGCGGAAAACGTTCCCCAAAGGCCCGCTCCCCAGATTTAACAAGGGATTCACCGGGTTAACGCGGCCGAAATCGGGCGGAGCTAGCCTGCGAAGTCCTCGCCGTTTCATGGAACTTACCTGGAGATCAGTTTGCTTCTCCTTTGTTGAATGTGTGATACATCTACTTACGCGGGTGTGTCCACGCCCGTGACCTGGGCCGATGCGGTCCGGGCGCTTGATTGTGAGGTGGAATATGCAACTGACCCCGCATGAACAAGAACGGCTGATGATTCATGTCGCGGCGGACGTTGCCGAAAAGCGCCGGGCCCGCGGCGTGCGGCTCAACCACCCCGAAGCCATTGCCCTGCTGACCGTGCACATCCTGGAAGGCGCGCGCGACGGCCGTACGGTCGCCGAGCTCATGTCCTCCGGGCGTCAGGTCCTCACTCGCGACGACGTGATGGAAGGCATCCCCGAGATGATCCACGACGTCCAGGTCGAGGCGACCTTCCCGGACGGCACCAAGCTCGTCACCGTTCACGACCCCATCAGCTGACCCAGGGAGAGCCGAAGATGATCCCGGGACAGATCTTCTACGCCGATGAGCCGGTACGCCTCAACGAGGGGCTTCCCGTCACGCGCATGACCGTCCTCAACGTCGCCGACCGCCCCGTGCAGGTCGGCTCCCACTACCACTTCGCCGAGGCCAACCACGGCCTCGACTTCGACCGTGCGGCCGCGCACGGCAAGCGCCTGAACGTCGCCGCCGGCTCAGCCGTGCGCTTCGAGCCCGGTATCCCCACCGAGGTCGAACTGGTGCCCCTCGGGGGCAAGCGGATCGTCGCGGGCCTGCGTGGCGAGACCGGAGGCACCCTCGATGGCTGAACTTTCCCGTGCCGCGTACGCCGACCTCTTCGGCCCGACGGCGGGCGACCTGGTGCGCCTGGCCGACACCGATCTGCTGATCGAGATCAGCGAGGACTGGGCGGGCGGCCCCGGGCGCAGCGGCGACGAGGCCGTCTTCGGCGGCGGCAAGGTCATCCGCGAGTCGATGGGCCAGTCCCGGCTCTCCCGTGCTGAGGGCACCCCGGACACCGTGATCACCGGCGTGATCGTCATCGACCACTGGGGCATCGTCAAGGCCGACGTCGGCATCCGCGACGGCCGCATCGTGGCGCTCGGCAAGGCCGGCAATCCCGACACCATGGACGGCGTCCACCCCGACCTGGTCATCGGCCCGGAGACCGAGATCATCGCCGGGCAGGGCAAGATCCTCACCGCCGGAGCCATCGACACCCATGTGCACTTCATCTGCCCCGAGCAGGCGACCGAGGCGCTGGCCTCCGGCGTGACGACGATGATCGGCGGCGGTACCGGCCCGGCCGAGGGCAGCAAGGCCACCACCATCACCCCCGGCTCCTGGCACGTTGCCCGCCTCTTCGAGGCGATGGACGCCTTCCCCGTCAACGTCGGCCTGCTCGGCAAGGGCAACACCACCTCGCTCGCCTCCATGCGCGACCAGTTGCGCGCCGGCATCCTCGGCTTCAAGATCCACGAGGACTGGGGCGCCACCCCGGCCGTCATCGACGCCTGCCTCGGCGTGTGCGAGGAGAGCGGCGCCCAGCTCGCGATCCACACCGACACCCTGAACGAGGCCGGCTTCCTCGGCGACACCCTCGCCGCGATCGCAGGGCGCTCCATCCACGCCTTCCACGTCGAGGGTGCGGGCGGCGGCCACGCCCCCGACATGATCGCGATGGTCTCGGAGCCCAACGTGCTGCCCGCGTCGACCAACCCGACCCGGCCGCACACCGTCAACACCGTCGAGGAGCACCTCGACATGCTGATGGTCTGTCACCATCTCAACCCCGCGGTCCCCGAGGACCTGGCCTTCGCCGAGTCCCGCATCCGCCCCTCGACCATCGCGGCCGAGGACTTCCTGCACGACATGGGCGCCATCTCGATGATGTCCTCCGACGCGCAGGCCATGGGCCGCATCGGCGAGGTCGTCATGCGCACCTGGCAGACCGCGCACGTCATGAAGAAGCGCCGCGGCGCGCTGCCCGGTGACTTCGCCGCCGACAACAACCGCGTACGCCGGTACGTCGCGAAGTACACCATCAACCCGGCGATCGCCCAGGGCATCGACCACGTCGTCGGCTCGGTGGAGACCGGCAAGCTCGCCGACCTCGTGCTGTGGGACCCGGCGTTCTTCGGCGTCAAGCCGCGGCTGGTCATCAAGGGCGGCCAGATCGCATACGCGCAGGTGGGCGACGCCAATGCGTCCATCCCCACCCCGCAGCCGGTCCTGCCGCGCCCGATGTTCGGCGCGATCGGCAAGGCCCCTGGCACCAACTCGCTCAACTTCGTCTCCGAGCAGGCCATCGCGGACGGGCTGAGCGACCGGCTGGGCGTCGCCAAGGAGCTGACGGCCATCCGCTCCACCCGGCAGGTGACCAAGGCGTCCATGCGCAACAACGACGCGCTGCCGAAGGTCGTCGTCGACCCCGACACCTTCACGGTGACCATCGACGACGCGGTGGTCGAGCCGGCCCCCGCGGCCGAACTTCCCATGGCCCAGCGGTACTTCCTGTTCTGATGGCCATGTGCGATGCACCGCTGCTGAAAGGCGGGGACCGATGAGCCGCGCCGCGCTGCTGGTCCTGGCCGACGGCCGCTTCCCCGCCGGCGGGCACGCCCACTCCGGCGGCGCCGAACCGGCCGTCGCCGCCGGCCGCATCCGGGACGGCGGCTCGCTGGAGGAGTTCTGCCGCGGTCGGCTGCACACGGCCGGACTGGTCGCGGCGGGCCTCGCCGCCGCGGCCGCCGCGGGCTGCGACCCGCTCGCCCTGGACGAGGCGGCGGACGCCCGGACACCCGTACCGGCCCTGCGTACCACCGCCCGCAGGCTCGGCCGCCAGATGATGCGCGCGGCCCGGGCGACCTGGCCCTCGCCCGAGCTGGACGCGCTCGCCGCGGCCCGGCCGCGCGGCGCCCACCAGCCCGTCGTCCTCGGCCTCGCCGCGCGCTCGGCGGGCCTGGGCCCGGAGGACGCCGCGTACGCCGTCGCGTACGAGACCGTCAGCGGCCCGGCCACCGCCGCCGTACGGCTGCTGAGCCTGGACCCCTTCGACGCGACCGCGGTCCTCGCGCGCCTCGCCCCCGACATGGACGCCGTCGTCGCCGAGGCCGTCGCGGCCGCGGCGCGCGTCCCGCAGGACGGGACCGGCGCGCTGCCCGCCCGCTCCGCACCGCTGCTGGACATCACCGCCGAGCAGCACGCGGCCTGGCCGGTACGGCTGTTCGCGTCCTGACCCACCCACTTGCCGCACCACACGGAGTTCGTATGCACCTCGACCACGATCTCGACGAGAAGTTCCCGCACCGCCACACCTACAGCGCGGCCGAGCCGAAGCGCGCCGACGGCACCCGCCGCGCGCTGCGCATCGGCCTCGGCGGCCCGGTCGGCTCCGGCAAGACCGCCACCGTCGCGGCCCTGTGCCGCCGGCTGCGCGACGAGCTGTCCATCGCCGTCGTGACCAACGACATCTACACGCGCGAGGACGCCGAATTCCTGCTCCGCGAGGCGGTACTGCCGCCGGAGCGGATCACCGCCGTCGAGACCGGCGCCTGCCCGCACACCGCCATCCGCGACGACATCTCCGCCAACCTGGAGGCCGTCGAGGACCTGGAGGACGAGATCGGCCCGCTCGACCTCGTGCTCGTGGAGTCCGGCGGCGACAACCTCACCGCCACCTTCTCCAAGGGCCTGGTCGACTTCCAGATCTTCGTGATCGACGTCGCGGGCGGCGATGACATCCCGCGCAAGGGCGGCCCCGGCGTCACCACCGCCGACCTGCTCGTCATCAACAAGACCGACCTCGCCCCGTACGTCGGCTCCGACCTGGAGTCCATGGCGCGGGACGCGAAGGCGCAGCGCGGCGACCTGCCCGTCGCCTTCACCTCCATCAAGGGCGAGAACGGCGTCGCGCCGGTCGCGGACTGGGTCCGCGAGTGCCTCGCCAAGTGGACCGCGGGCGCGGCATGACGCTCGCGCCGCCACCACCCGCGCCCACAGCGTCTGCCGTCGTACCACCGGCCGCCCGGCAGTTGCGCGCCACCGCCCGCATCGCCGCGGTCGCCGACCCGTACGGCGTCTCCCGGCTGCCCGTACTGGACGGCGACGGGCCGCTGGCGCTGCGCCGGCTGCGCTCGCACGACGCGGCCGCCCGGGTCTGCGTGGTCGGCGCGATGAGCGCCCCGGTGGGCGGCGATCACCTGCGCATCGAGGCGACCGCGGGGGAGCGCAGCGACCTGCGGATCACCGCGGCCGCCGCGACGATCGCCCTGCCCGGCCACCACCCGGGCACCGCCCGCTACGACGTGGCGCTGGACGTGGCCGACGGGGCGCGCCTGGACTGGCTGCCCGAGCCGCTGATCTCCGCGGCCGGCAGCGACCTGATCCAGACCACCACCGTCGACCTCGCGCCCACCGCCCGGCTGGTGCTCCGCGAGGAGCAAGTGCTCGGCCGGACCGGCGAGGCCACCGGACGGCTCGCCGCCCGGCTGACGGTCCGGCGCGCGGGCCGGGTCCTGCTGGACCAGGAGACGGCGTACGGCCCCGGGGTGCCCGGCTGGGACTCCTCCGCGGTGCTCGCCGGACACCGCGCCGTCGGCCAACTGCTCGTCGTCGACCCGGCGTTCGAGGAGCAGCCCGTACCGGTACGGACCCTGGCGGCGTCCGACGGCCCCGGGCAGGCCGTGATCACGCCGCTCGCCGGGCCCGCTGCATTGGTCACCGCCGTCGCACCCGACGCACTGGCCGTCCGGCGGCTCCTCGAAGCGGCAGCGATTCCTACGGGTTGGTAAAGAAATGGCCGTCCGGTCTTTCCATCGGACGGGTGTACGAGACAGGATCCCCCTGCAGCTCTGTGATCATCGCCGCCACAAGTGGCGCACCATGCAGGGGGAACACCTACGTGAGACGAACAGCAGCGCTCGGCGCCGCCGGGACCGTGGTGGCCGGCGCACTCATAGCCGGCGCCATCGCCGCCACGCCCGCCAGCGCGGGCGTGAACCACCAGCGCGGCTCCGCCGAGGACCGCGGCGTACAGACCGCCGCCGCGCGCGCCGCCAAGGCGGGCATCGACTGGCAGACCTGTCCCAAGGACTGGGGCCTGGATGCCCCGATCCAGTGCGGGTTCGTGACCGTGCCGGTCGACTACGCCGAGCCGGACGGCAAGAAGATCAAGATCGCCGTGGACCGGGCCAGGAGCACCGGCACCAAGGACGAGCGCCAGGGCTCGCTGATCTACAACCCCGGTGGCCCCGGCGGCTCGGGCCTCCGCTTCCCCGCCCGGGTGACCAGCAAGAACCCCCTGTGGGCCAAGACCTCCAAGGCGTACGACTTCGTGGGCTTCGACCCGCGCGGCGTCGGCCACTCCGCCGCCATCTCCTGCATGGACCCGCAGGAGTTCGTCAAGGCGCCCAAGGCCGACCCGGTGCCCGACGACGAGGCCGACAAGCTCGCCCAGCGCAAGCTCGCCAAGGAGTACGCGGACGGCTGCAAGGAGCGCAGCGGCGCCCTGCTCGCGCACATGACGACGCCCAACACCGCCCGTGACCTGGACGTCGTCCGCGCAGCGCTGGGCGACAAGAAGCTCAACTACCTCGGCGTCTCCTACGGCACCTACCTCGGCGCCGTCTACGCCACGCTCTTCCCCGACCACGTGCGCCGGATGCTCGTCGACTCCGTCGTGAACCCCTCGCGCGAGAAGGTCTGGTACCAGGCCAACCTCGACCAGGACATCGCCTTCGAGACCCGCTGGGGCGACTGGAAGAAGTGGGTCGCGAAGAACGACGCGACGTACCACATCGGCGACACCCCCGAGAAGGTCCAGGCGCAGTGGGAGAAGCTGCGCGCGGCCGCGAAGAAGTCCCCGCTCGGCGGCCAGGTCGGCCCGGCCGAGCTCACCGGCTTCTTCCAGAACGCGCCGTACTACGACTCGATGTGGGCGCCGGTCGCCAAGGCGTGGAGCGCATACGTCGCCGGTGACGAGAAGCCGATCGTCGAGAACGCGGCCCCCGACATGAGCGACAAGGCCGGCAACATCTCCTCGGAGAACGGCAACGCGGTCTACACGGCGGTGGAGTGCAATGACGCGAAGTGGCCCACGAGCTGGCAGCGCTGGAACCGCGACAACACCCGCATCCACGAGCAGGCCCCGTTCATGACCTGGTCCAACGCCTGGATGAACCTGCCCTGCGCCACGTGGCCGGAGAAGCAGCGGACCCCGGTGGACGTCAAGACCGGCAAGGGCCTGCCCAGCGTGCTGATCGTGCAGAGCGAGCGGGACGCCGCGACCCCGTACGACGGCGCCGTCGAGCTGCACCGCCGGCTGTCCGGCTCGCGCCTGATCACCGAGAAGGACGCCGGCTCGCACGGCGTCACCGGCCAGGTCAACCCGTGCATCAACAGTCGCGTCGACGCGTACTTCGTGGACGGCAGGACCGACGCCAAGGACGTGACGTGCGCGCCGCACGCCACGCCGAAGCCGTAACGCCGTAGCGAGGCGCGGCAGCGTATACAGGGCGGGGCGCCCGGGGTTTCCCGGGCGCCCCGCTTGCTTACTTACGGTGCGCGGCGCGTTGAAGGGCGTGGAACGGCATCACTGCTTGCCGGTCTGCTGCTGCGCCGCCTTGGCGTCGGCCGCGTACATGTCGACGTACTCCTGCCCCGACAGCTTCATGATCTCGTACATGATCTCGTCCGTGACGGCCCGCAGCGCGGCGTGCTCGGAGGTCATGTTCGCGTACCGGGAGAAGTCCATCGGCTCCCCGAAGCGGATCGTGACGCGCATGGCGCGCGGCAGCCGCCGGCCGGCCGGCTGGGCCTCGAACGTGCCGATCACCGCGCACGGCACCACCGGTGCCCCGGCCTCCAGCGCCATCGCGGCGACGCCCGTACGGCCCTTGTAGAGCCGCCCGTCGTGCGAGCGGGTGCCCTCCGGATAGATACCCAGCAGCCGCCCCCGGCGGAGCACGCTCACCCCCGACCTGATCGCGCTCCGCGACGCCTTCCCGCCGGACCGGTCCACCGGGATCTGCCCGATCCCGCGGAAGAACGCCGCGGTCAGCCGGCCCTTGAGGCCGGGCCCCGTGAAGTACTCGGCCTTGGCGAGAAATGTCACTCTGCGCGGCACGATCGCGGGCATGACGAAGTGGTCGGCGAAGGACAGGTGATTGCCGGCGATGATCGCCGCACCCTCCTCGGGGATGTGCTCCAGCCCCTCCACCCGCGGCCGGAAGACCGCCCGCAACAGCGGCCCCAGGACGACGTACTTGAGCACCTGGTAGAACACGCGGTTCTCCTCATTCTGTCTGGACCGGCTCGACGACGGTGTCTTGGCAGGTCTACTGCGCGAACCTCCTGCGCGACAGCCGTAGTGTGACGTAGGTGCGCCTGGCACCTCGGCGATTCAGGCCATGCCGATGAAAGTCGGTGACACGTCGGTGACGCCGAGGACGACATGGCGACATGACGACACGACGGGATACGGAGGCGGTATGAAGAGCGAGGCAGCACGGGAAATCCGGACCGACATGGTCCGTTTGCCTGCTGCGGCCGGGTGGCTGCGGATGCTCGGCGTCGAGGGGGCCCTGGACTCCGCCGACCACCCGCTCCTCGCGGCGATCCGCGACACCGCCGGGCAGCCGGAGGCGGTCGCGGTCGACCTGTCGACGGTACGGGAGGTGTCCGTCGCCGCGGCGCGCGGTCTGGCGGAGTGCGCGGCGGAACTGGACCGCCGGGGTATCCGGCTCCTGCTGGCCGCCCCGTCCGAGGAGGTCACCCGGGCCCTGACCGCCGCCAACGGGAACGGAAACGCCGATACCGCCAACGGGACCGCGAACACCGGCAACGGGGCCGGCAAGGGGACCGCCGACGGCCGCCTCGTCGTGCTGCCGACCGCGCACGACGTGATCACCGCCTGCGTCCCGGCCCCGCCGGAGACCGTACGGGCAGCCGCCGTTCCCGCCCCCCTCGCCACGACGCCCGACGAGAAGCCCGAGCCGGAGCTGGAGCAGGAGATCGAGCGCCTGCGCGGCAAGGTACGGGACCTCCGGGGGAAGGTCCGTACGCATCCCATGATCGCGCAAGCACAAGGAGTACTGCAGGAGCGCTACCGATTGCGCGACGGACAGGCGGCGTTCGCCCTGCTGCGCAACGCCTCGCAACAGCACAACGTCAAGCTCCGGTCCCTGGCCTCCGCGGTCCTCAACGCGCCCCGGCCCAAGAGCGGCACCGCCCGCTGGTTCCCCGACCGCATCCGGACCCGCCCGCCGAAGCTGTCGGCACTGCCGCAGGTGAACGGGGACGCCACCCACCGCGGCGCGGTGATCTCCGCCGTCCTGCACCAGTCCCTGACGCTCTCGGACACCCCGATGGGCAACGTGCAGCTCACCGACCGCCACGCCGGCGGCCTGCGCATCGAGGCACACCACGGCCTGAACGAGGAGTTCGTCGACTACTTCGACCTCGTGGGCAAGGAAGGCACGTCCTGCGCGCTGGCCGCGCGCAACGTCACACGGGTCACCGTGACCGACGTCGCCACCGACCCGGTCTTCACCGACGAAGCCCGCTACAAGATCCTCCAGGCCGGCAGCCGCGCCGCGCACAGCACGCCGCTGACCACCGCGAACGGCGTCTGCCTCGGCATGGTCTCCACCCACCACGACCGCCCCCAGCAACTCCTCGCCCCGGCCCAGGCCCGCGCCCTGGACCGGATCGGCGACCAGGCCGGCCGCTGGCTCGCCTGGCACCACCGCACCATCGTCCTCGACGCCCTGGAACACCTCCACCGCACGGCGACCGCGGCGTGAAGACCTTCCTCCTCCGCAGGGCTTGAAGTTGCCGCTGCGGCAGCTTCTACCGTTCTGACCAGGGCCGGAGAGACCGGCCCGGTGAGGCACCCGTGAGGGAGGCGGCAATGGGCTGGTCCATCGCGGAGGTCGCCCGGATGTCGGGCGTGACGGCCCGGACACTGCGGCACTACGACGAGATCGGCCTGCTGCCGCCGGCCCGGATCGGCTCCAACGGCCACCGCTACTACGAGGAGCGGCAACTGCTGCGGCTGCAGCAGCTCCTCGTGCTGCGGGCGCTGGGCCTGGGCCTGTCCGAGATCGGCCGGGTCCTGGCCGCGCAGGTCGACGAGGTGGAGGCGCTGCGCGGACACCACCGCCGGCTGCTCGCCGAGCGCGACCGGCTGGACGCTCTGGCCCGCACCGTCTCCCACACGATCGCCGAACTGGAACAGTCCAGGAAGGACGGTGTCCCCATGACCGCCATCAATCGCCCGGAGAACCTGTTCGAGGGCGTCCGCCCCGACCAGTACCAGGAGAGCCTGCGCGACTTCCCCGCGCGGGCCGCGGAGGTCGAGCGCTCCACCTCGGGGATGAGCCAGGAGGAGATCGAGGCGGGGCAGCGTGCGCGCACCGCGCAGATGATCCAGCTCGCCGAGTGGATGGCCGCGGGCACGCCCGCCGACGCGGACCCGGTCCAGGCCCAGGCCGACGCCGGATACCGGGCACTGTGCGAGTTCCGCACGGTCGCCGCCGAGGAGTACCGCGCGATCGGCCGCGCCTGCGTCGAGAACGACCAGTGGCGCGCCGCGTACGAGGCGATCGCCCCGGGCCTGGCCGAGTACCAACGGGCCGTGATCGAGGCGTACGTCAACACGCGGCTGAGCTGAGGACAACCGGGACCGGGACGGCCTATTTCCGGGAGAGGAGGGTGTCGGGCAGGGCGAGGTGGGCCTGGAGGGCGTGTCGGCCGGCGGGGGTGACCGCTACGGCGCGCGTGGTGCCGATGCGAGTGATCCAGCCCGCGTCGAACGCGTGGCGGCAGAGGGCGGCGCCGACGGCACCCGCCAGATGCGGGCGGCGCTCGGTCCAGTCCAGGCACGAGCGCACCGACGGCCGGCGCGTCCCGTTCGGGACGGTGATCCCGAGCGCTCCCAGCCATGCCGCTCCGTCGCCCGTAAGCTGCAGTCCGTGCTGCCAGTCCAGCAGCCCCCGCGCTGTCATCGCGTCGGTGATGGCGACCCCCACGGTTCCGGCGAGGTGGTCGTAGCACGTGCGGGCGTGGGCGAGCGCCTGGCGGCGGCCGGCCGCCGACAAGGAACGGGGCGGCGGGACGCGGCCGGGCGCCATCGCGGCGAGACTCTCGATCAACTCGGCGACGTGGGGATCGGCCAGCCGCACGTACCGGTGGCGGCCCTGCCGTTCCTCGGCGAGCAGGTTGCCGCGTACGAGCGCGTTCAGGTGCTCCGTCGCGGTCGAGGGTGCCACGCCCAGGTGGCGGGCCAGTTCGGTGGCCGTCCACGCCCTCCCGTCGAGCAGCGCGAGGCAGAAGCCCGCACGCGTGCCATCGGCCAGGAGCCTGGCCACCGAGGCCAGGTCCGGGCCTGCCTCACGTACGTCATGTACGTGCTGAGTGTTCATGGCTCGATTATCTCCGGTGACAGTTCGGCGCCTGCCGAAGTGTCCGGTTCCTAGGCTCCGGATCATGCAAGCGATCAACGCCAGGGACGACATCAACGCCATGAACGGCATCTCGAACCGGATAGCCATCGAGCCCAGTGTTTTGTACTTCGGGACCCCCGTCGTCCTGCTGTCGACCGAGAATCAGGACGGGTCGTTCAACCTCGCCCCGATGTCCTCCGCTTGGGCGCTCGGGCAGACGGTGGTACTCGGGCTCGGCCGGGACGGGCAGACCGCGCGCAATCTCGGCCAGCGGCCCGACCTGGTGATCAACCTGCCGGACCCCGCGCTGTGGCCGGCGGTGGAGCGACTGGCGCCGCTGACCGGCCGGGATCCGGTGCCCCCGACCAAGGCGGCGGGCTGCCGCTTCGAGCCGGACAAGTTCGGCGCGGCCGGCCTGCACGGCGAGCCTTCCCACATGGTCCGGCCGCCGCGCGTCGCCGAATGCCCCCTCCAGCTGGAGGCCCGCGCCGAGCGGGTGCAGCCCGACGTCTCCGGGGAATTCGTCATCGTCGAGGCCGCCGTGCGGAAGGTGCACGCGGACCCCCGGCTCGTCGTCCCCGGCACCGACCACGTCGACCCCGCCGCGTGGAGCCCGCTCATTTACAACTTCCGCCACTACTTCGGACTCGGTCCGGAACTCGGCCACTCCTACCGTACGCAGGCGCCCCGGAAGGTCGAGGCGCCTGCCGTACAACGGTGAGTTCCGTGCGTTTTCGTGGTGGTGTTACCGGAAGACGTGCTCGCCGCCCGTGACGGTGGTCGTGGAGCCGTCCGGGAGCAGTACGTCGGCCTCGACGCCCGGCGGGATGACGACGCGGACCTCGACCCCGGATTCCGTACGGCGCCAGTGTGATTCGACGCGGCCGTGCGGGGTCCGGAGGGTGGCCCCGGCCCAGTCGAGGCCGGGGCCGGGGGTCGGGGCGATGCGGAGGCGGGCGTAGCCCGGTGCCGCAGGCTGGATGCCGGCGACGACCTTGTAGAGCCAGTCGGCGACGGCGCCCAGCGCGTAGTGGTTGAAGCTCGTCATCTCGCCCGGATTGATCTTCCCGTCGGGGAGCATCGAGTCCCAGCGTTCCCAGATCGTCGTCGCGCCCTTCGTCACGGGGTAGAGCCAGGAGGGGCACTCCGTCTCCAGCAGCAGCCGGTACGCGTCGTCGACGTGCCCGGTCTCGGAGAGCGCCCAGGTGACGAAGGGCGTGCCGGCGAACCCGGTGGTGACGCGGTAGTCACGGTCGCGGACGACCTCGGCGAGGCGGCGACCGGCGGCCGCGCGCGTCGCGTCGTCCAGCAGGCCGAAGCAGATGGCCAGCGCGTAGACCGTCGCGCAGTCGGAGCGGATCCGGCCGCCGTCCTCGACGTAGTACTGCCGGAACGCCTCCTTGGTACGGTCGGCCAGCTCCTCCCAGCGCGCCGCGTCGGCGTCCTCACCGATGAGGCGTGCGGTCTCGGCGGCGAAGGAGGCCGAGCGGTACAGGCACGCGGTCGCGACGACACCGGCGTCGGCCTTGGCGGCCCACGGCTCGTGCGGCGAGGCGTCGGGGTCCAGCCAGTCGCCGAACTGGAAACCCTTGTCCCACAACCCGTTCTCCGAGAGGAGGGGGAGTACGGACTCCAGGTGCAGCACCATGCCCGGATAGTGCGCGGCGAGTTGCTCGCGGTCGCCGTACGCCTCCCAGAGGGCCTGCGGGACCCAGACCGCGGCGTCGCCCCAGATGGCGGTGGGTCCGTTCCACTTCTCGAACAGCGCCGGATCGGAGAAGTTCCCGTGCTTCAGGACGTCGGGGACGACGTGCGGCACGCCGTCGGGGCCGGCATGGCGGGTCTCCTCGGCGAGGTCGAGCAGCCATCGGTGGAGGAAACCCGACGTGTCGTACTGGAAGGACGCCGTGGCGGCGTACGCGGCGATGTCACCGGTCCAGCCGAGCCGCTCGTCCCGCTGCGGACAGTCGGTCGGGACGTGGAGGAAGTTGCCCTTCTGGCCCCATACCGAGTTCTCGACGAGCCGGTTGACCAGGTCGTGCGAGCAGGTGAAGGTGCCGATGCGCGCCATGTCCGAGTGGACGACGACGGCCTCCAGCGCATCCTCCGTGAGCCGCCCGGGATACCCCGTGACCTCGGCGTACCGGAACCCGTGGAAGGTGAGCGTCGGCTCGAACTCGTCGTCACCGCCGGAGAGTACGAAGGTATCGGTGGCCTTCGCGGCGCGCAGCGGCCGCGTGCCGAGCTCGTCGTCCTCCAGTACCTCGGCGTGCCGGACGACGATCTCCGTGCCGGCGGGGCCCGTGGCACGCAGACGGACCCAGCCGACGAGGTTCTGACCGAAGTCGACGAGGGTCCGGCCCTGCGGCGAGGTCCAGATGCGCTGCGGCCGCAGTACTTCCTGCCGGGTCGCTTGTGGACCGGTTCGAGCGACGAGGGTGGCGCGGTCGAAGGCGGTCTCGCGGACCTCCAGCGGTACGCCGGTGCCGCGCAGCCGGGCGTCGATCCGCTCGCCGTTGTAGAGACTGTTCTCCAGGACCTCGCTCGTCCGTCCGGACCAGGAGGTGTCGGTCGGTACGGACTGGGTGTGCCCGTCGGCGAAGGTGATCTCGAGCTCGCCGATGAAGCCGATTTCCTCGCCGTAGTTGGCGTTCGCGCCCTCGAAGCCGAGGTCGCCGCGCCACCAGCCGTTGCCCAGCAGCACGTGGATGCCGAGGGTGTGGTGGCGGTCGTGGTCGTCGCCGTTGTTGTTGTCGTTGTCGAGGAGGTGGGTCACGTCGTACGTCTGGACCTCCAGCCGCCACTCGTAGGAGGTCCAGCCCGGATCGAGTACCGAGCCGGAGACCGGGCGACCGTCGATACGGGCCTCGTAGACGCCGTGGGCGCTCGCCCGCAGCCGTGCCGCGGTCACCTGCGAGCGGGGGGCGTCGAGGGCGACGGTCCGGTGCAGGACGACGGCGGCGGCGCGGTCGGTGCCGGCGGTGATCATCGTGGCGTTGTCGAGCATGCGTGACCTTCGGGGTGTGTGAGGTGCGGTGCGGAGGGAGGTGGCGTGAAGTGGGTTATGCGGGCGTCGGGTTGCTGCGCACGGGGACCGCCCCCTGGTCGCCGTCGATCTCGTCCTCCGCGTCGAATTCATTGCGCGTCCTGCGGCGGAAGGCCAGCCAGGCGGTGCCCAGGCCGATGGCGGTGGCGAGGCAGAGGCCCGCGTAGGTCAGCCGGGGACTGTACTGGAGGAGGGCCGGGGTGAGGACGGCCGCGACGGCGGCGAGGACCCGGGCCACGGCGATGATCCCGCCCTGCGCGGTGGACCGCAGCATCGTCGGAAACGACTCCTGCGTCCAGACCTTCATGATCCCCTCGAAGGCGAGCATGCCGCCGGCGCCGCCCAGGATCCCCATCGTGACGAACGCCGGGAGGCTGAATCCCGCGACGGCGGGCGTCGCGTAGGACACGATGAGCATCACCGCGCCGGTCGCGAAGAGACGCATCCGGTGGTGGGTGCCGACGTACTTCATGAAGACCAGGCTGCTGAGCATGCCGAGCGGAAAGCCCAACAGGCTGAGCTGCGAGGCAAGTTCGACGCTGATCCCGACGACGTTGACGGCGATGTGGGTGTTGAACTGGCCATTGGTGTTGGCCGCGAGATTGGTCAGGCAGTAGAAGACCAGCAGCGCGAGGAACGGTTTGGCGTACGGGCGCTTGAACAGCTCGCCGAAGCGCACCCGCTCCGCGCGGACCGTCTCGATGCCGCGGCGTCGCTCGTCGCGGGCCCTGAGCCAGTACGGCGACTCGGGGATCCCGAGCCGGAGGAGCAGGATGATCAGGGCGACGATGCCCACGTGGGCGTACAGGATCTGCCCGCCGAGCCGGCCGAGGCCGCCGACGAGGGAGGCGACGAGGGCCGTGGCGAGGATGCCGACCGTCCAGAGCATGTTCGACAGGCCGAGCAGCGCACCCCGGTTCTTGTCGGTCGCCGCCTCGGAAATCGTGGCGAGCGAGACGGGCAGGTCGGCACCGGTTCCCAGGCCCACGAGGGCGACGCCGGCCAGCATGAGCGGGAAGGAAGCCCCGAAGACCAGCAGCGTGGCACCGGCTACGGTCATCGCCATCGTCACGAGGAAGACGGCGCGCCGGCCGAAGGCGTCGCCGAGCTTGCCGCCGACGACGGCACCGATGGCGATGCAGAAGGTGAGGATGCCCGAGAGCCAGCCGAACTCGCTGCCGCTCAGGCCGATCGCGTCCTGGTAGATGACCAGCGCGGTGCCGTTCGAGACGATCGCTGCCGCGTCGATGTAGGACGCCATTCCGGAGACGACGCCCACCCGCCAGGGGTTGGGCGCTTTCGCGGTGAGGGGGAGGGGCTGAGCCATGACGGTTCCCCTTTGAAACGTCGCGTATGGAAAGCCTGGAGCAGCTTGAGTTACGGTGTGACCGCTGGCTGAATCGATTCAAGTGGCGATACCGTAAGGCGGCGGTGAACCGCTCCACAAGGGCGCTGCGCCGGGTTTCTCGACGAGGCGCTGAACCTCCTTCACGTGCGGGCATGCGGAACGCCCCGCCGCAAGGGGGAGATGGCGGGGCGTCCGACCGGAGACCGGCGTTGAATCGGTGCAGGCGTGATGGGGCTCGAGAATCAGCTGTTCACGCAGGTGTTGCCGAAGGCGGGGTTGAGCAGTCCGACGACGTTGATGGTGTTGCCGCAGACGTTGACCGGAATGTGGATGGGAGCCTGGATGACATTGCCGGAGGCGATGCCGGGCGAGTTCAGGGCGGCGCCCTGTGCACCGGAGTCGGCTGCTGCGACGCCCGCTCCTCCCAGGACAGCGGCGGCGGCCAGGGTGGTGGCGGCGACTGCGCGACGGATGCTCATGATTGTCTCCTGATGTGAGGGAATGCCCGCACGGAGCATCTCCGGTGCGATGTGCAGAAAACGCCCGTAACCCGAACGGGTCACCAAACTCGCTGGTACGTATGCACATTCCGCCCACCGGTTGACCGCGCGCCGGCCGTCCGGCCGTCCGGGTGGCCGCCACCGACAGGGTCGACGAAGCTCAGCGACGCGTCGCCCGGTCGAGCAAAATTTCCGCGGCCGCGCGCGCGTGCCGGCCGTAATCCGGCTGATCCAGCACCATCGCGCGGCTGGCCGCGCCGTCGGCGAGGGTGACCAACTGCTCGGCGAGCGCGGCGGGCTCGGCGGCGCCCAGCTCCGCCGCCAGCTCGGTGACGAGCTGCGCCATCAGCAGCTTCTGCTCGCGCGCGTATGTGTGGATCTCGCTCAGCGGATCCGGGAACTCGACCGCGGCGTCGATGAACGGGCATCCACGCACCGGGTTCGCGCCCGGTGCTGGGAGCTCGAACAGCCGGAGGACGCGTTCGCGGGGATCGAGATCCTCGCGGGTGAGCACGCTCTCCAGGGTCAGACCCGATGCGGCCAGCTCCCGCAAGTGGGCGATCACCAGGTCGCTCTTGACCGGGAAGTGCGCGTACAGCGTCCGTTTGGACACCGGCGCCGCCTCCGCGACCTGCTCCATGCCGGTCGCGTTGATCCCCTGCTTCGCGAACAGCAGGGCGGCCGCGGCCAGGATCCGCTCCCGCCCGCCGCGTCCCCGGCGCCGGGTCTTCGTGGTCGTCGCGCTCATGGAGCAAAAGTATACGCGAACGTTTACTTAAGAGCGGAGATGCTGTTACGGTCCAGACTTAGGTACACGCTTCCGTGTACCTAAGTGACCCCTCGAGGAGTGCCCCATGAACCCGTCCGGCACGTCCGGCCCGCCCCACCGCACCGAGCTGAGCAGTCACGCCGAGAAGCTGATCCGCGGCCGCCGGGCGACCCGCGCCTTCCTGCCCGACCCGGTACCGGAGGAGACCCTGCGCGCGGTCTTCGCGCTCGCCGGCGCCGCGCCGTCCAACTCGAACGCGCAGCCCTGGCGAGTCGAGGTGGTGAGCGGGGCGCCGCGCGACCGTCTCGCCGACGCACTCCAGGCGGCCCACGCCGAGCGGCGCACCACGATCGACTTCCCGTACGACGAGGACATGTACTCGCCGGCGCAGCAGCGCCGCCGGGCCGCGTTCGGCGGCGAGCTCTACGGCGCGCTGGGCATCGGCCGGGACGACGTGGCGGCCCGCGGGGCCTACGACGCCGAGAGTCTGCGCTTCTACGGCGCCCCGCACGTCGCCTTCCTCTTCGTGACCGGTGATGCCGGGGCGCGGCTGGCCGCGGACGTCGGCATCTACACCCAGACGCTGCTGCTGGCGATGACCGCGTACGGCATAGACAGCTGCCCGCAAGGGCTGCTGAGCTTCTACGCCGACACCGTTCGCGAGGAACTAGGCGTGGCAGAGGGAAAGTTGCTCGTGGGAGTCTCCTTCGGTTACGCCGACGGGGCCGCACCGGTCAACCACCTCACGACCGGCCGGGCTCCCCTCGAAGCGACCACGACCTTTCACCGTTAGGGACAGTGCGCCCCCCTGAGCCCGGTGGCGCGTCCCTGTGGGGGCGGGCCGGTTACCGGGGTGATGTGCGCCGGAACGGGCCCTCGGTGGGCGGGCCGTCGATGACCGAGCGGACGAGGTCGTTGAGGCGGGTGTTGTGGCTGCGCGCGTAGGAGCGGAGCAGTTCGAACGCCTCCTCCATGGTCCACTCGAAGCGTTCCGCGAGCATTCCCTTTGCCTGCTCGATGGCGATCCGCGAGGTCAGGGCCGATTGCAACTGGTCGACGTACCGTTGTTGCCTCTCATGAGCCACACCGATGACCGCCGCGTCGCTCATCGCTTGTGCTGCCCGGACGGATTCGCCGGGTAATGCGTGGTGGGGGCAGTGCTGGTGATGGAGATGGAGTGCGGCGATCGCCCGGTGCTGGTGGCGGAGGGGGATGACGGTGATGCCGGTGAATCCCTCGGACAGGGACCGGGGGACGAATCGCGGCCATCGGGAACGGAAGCTCGGGCGGTCGAGGGGGAGGTCGGCGAGCCGACGTCCGGTGCGGAGGGCTTCGAGGCCAGGGCCTTCGTCGAATTCCAGTTGTGCCTGTGCCAGTTGACCGGATGCGTGGTCCGATGCGGCTGCCACCGTAGGAGTGTTCTTGGTCCGCTCGTCCACGGAGATCACCGCCGTCGCCTCGACGCCCGGCAGCTTCTGGCTGTGGTCGGTCAGTCGCCGCAGGACGCCACCGTTGTCGAGGTCGCGTGGGGCAGTGTCGGCGAGGTCGAGGAGAAGAGGCGTCAACTGCTGGTGGACCGATGGCTGATGGGTCGTTTCGTCGCACATGCGTAGTCGTCTCCTGTGGACCGAACGCCCGATGATCCTGGCTAGAATCTGACGTTGGCATGCTGCTGGGTCATATCTCAAGTGCACCCGCATCCTGGCAATGGTCGCTCAGCGGAGCAAGTGGGCTACTCCCGGTCAGCGCTGTGACCTTGGCGGATGCCATGCTTCCGGTTCAGTGCACGAGGAGCGTGGTGCGGACCCTGAACAGGTGAGGGCGCAGGTCGCGGCGTTGACCGCTGATAAGTGATGCCTTATCAGTCCGCACGGTATTCCTATCAATCCGTGCGGTATATCACTCAGCGCCCGGTCGGGGGCGGGTGAGGTCGCCGGATTACTCGGCCGTGCCGTCCGGCCGGGGCGTGTTGCTTCGAGGCGGGGCGGCCAGCGGTTCGGCGGCCTCCAGGAGCAGTTCGATCGTCTTCTTGAGGCCGGCGAGGCGGTGCCGCATCTGGCCGCTCTGGTCGCCGGGGGCGAACGCCTCGGCCTCGGCCGCGTTGCTCGCCAAGTGGCGGCGGGCGAAGTCGATCATCGTGCGGAGTTGGGTCTGGTCGTCCATGACGGTGCGAGCCACAGGTCCCGCCACTGTGCCCACCTCCTCTCGCCGGGTGTTGCCTGAACGGACCGTACCGCAGAGACCGCACCAACTCCTCACCGGAGAACGGCAGAAGGAGTGAGGCGGAAGGGACAAGGCGCAAGGGACAAGGTGCAAGGAGGGCAAGGAACAAGGCCGAGGGCGGAGCAAGCAGAAAACTCGGGGAAATCACCTTGTTTCCGCCCGCGCGGCCCGTACGATCCGCAGCAACGAGGAAGTGGCATGGAGAGCGCCGGAGGTGCTGGATGCCGTACGCCGACGGACTGGCGATCACCACGCTCGCCTCCTGCGACACCGGCGCCGTGCTGCGCGTCAGCGGCGAACTCGACCACGGCAGCGAAGGCGTCTTCCGTGTCACGATGGGCGCCTGCGTCGGCGCCGGTTACCGCTATCTGACCCTCGACTGCTCAGCGCTCACCTTCTGCGACTCCCGCGGCCTGAACTGCCTGCTGGGCCTGCACTGGCTCCTGCGCCGCCGCCAGGGCCGCCTCCTGCTGGCGTGCGTGGGCCGCCGCGTACGGCAGGTACTGGACCAGACCGGCAGCGGCGAGCTGCTCCCGGTGTTCACCACCGTCACCCGGGCCCTCGCCACCCTCCCCGAGGGGCACCGCCCCGTCTGGCCGCCCGACACGGCCCGCCGGCCCGCGGCCCAGGGCCCGGCCTGACGATCTGCACCGCCCGCATCCTGCATGCCATCCTGACCTGACACTCTTTGACATGAGGGACATCGGGCCGAGGAGAACCTTCCGTTGAGCACCGGCGCGCCGCACCACGACAGCTTCTATGAGCCCATAGATGAGCACCGTTACAAGCCCACCCCGCACGCGAGCGGTGCCTGGGACGTCAATGAGCAGCACTTCAGCCCGCTCGGTGGTCTCATCGTGCACGCCATGGAGCGCCACCTGGCCGCGCGTCCGGACAGCGGGCTGGTCCTCGGGCGGATCAGCTTCGACATCCTCGGGCGCCTCGCGCTCGACGAGTGCGAGATCCGCGTGGAGACGCTGCGGCCCGGCCGTACGATCGAGCTGATCGAGGCCGTCGTACGGATCGCGGACCGCACCGTGGTCCGGGCGCGCGCCTGGCTGCTCGCCGCCGTGGACACCACGGCCGTGGCCGGCGGCGCCGGTGGCCGGCTCCAGCCGCCCGAGTCGCTGCCCTCCTGGCCGCTGGCCTCCGTATGGCCCGGCGGGTACATCGCCTCCCTGGACGTCCGGCCGGTTACGCCGCCGCGGCCGGGCCGCACGACCGCCTGGGTATCGACGGATCTCGACCTCGTCGCGGGACAGCCCAGCAGTCCGCTGGCGTCCTACCTGGCCCTGGTCGACACCGCCAACGGCATCGCCGTGCGCGAGTCGCCCACCGCCTGGATGTTCCCCAACGTCGACCTCACCGTGCACCTCCACCGCCGGCCGGAAGGGCGCTGGACCGGGCTGGACACCACCGTCACCTTCGGCGGCACGGGCCAGGGCATCACCAGCACGGTCCTGCACGACATCAACGGCCCCGTCGGCCACGCACAGCAGATCCTCACCGTCCGCCCCCAGCCCACCGCCGACCCTGCGTAGGACCGGGGTCGGCCGGGCGGCGCCTTTCGCTGCCGGCCCGGGGCCGTGCGAGACATCCCCGGGCCGGTCGTCGGCGGGCACCGGGCCGGTACTGGACGCGCGGAGACGAATGCCACGTCCCGGTCGTGACCTGCGTCATTTATCCGGAGAGTTCCGCTGGGTAACGTTCTGTGCGGCCTGCCCCCTCACCGACTCGGAGGGCTCATCGGTGCCCACAGACCTCTCCCTGCTGATATCGGCGACGACCCGGTGGCTGACGTGCGCGTATCCGTCGAGTGGCGGCGCCATGAGCGCTGCCCTCACCGAAGCGCAGGCCCGGCAGGCCGTGACCGTCGCGGCGTGGCTGCGCTACCCGACGCCGATGGACGCCGCGCTGGTCTCGGTCACCGGCCCGGGCGGCTCGGGGCGTCTCGACTGGCTCACCGGCGCGGACGCCCCCGGACAGGACGACGAGGCGGAGCAGGCGTGGCGGTCGTGGGTGGACGAGGTCGTCGCGAGCTGGGCGGCGTCCCTGCTCGGTACGCCGGCCCTGGCCGAAACCGCGGTGACCGCGCTCGCCGACTCCTGGCACGCGACCGGGACGCCGGTCGAATTCCGCCGCCTGGTCTCGCCCGGTGCCCACGACCAGCAGGCCGCCGCCCTGCTGCGCCACCCGGACCTGCTGGCCCCCCTGGCGGAACTCCACCACCCCGAACTCCTCACCCGCCTGGACACCGACCGCGTACTCGACGGCTGAAGACGGCGGCCGTTGTACTGGAGCGTGGCGGCAACTCGCCTGCGCGCAGGCGACGTTCCCGAAATCCGCCAGGGGCGGACCCGTGGAGACGACGAAAGATCCCGCCTCTAAGATGGGCCGATGGCATCGGTCAAGCAGGTCCAAATCACCTTCGACTGCGCGGAACCTGAGCGCGTCGCTCGTTTCTGGTGCGAGGTGTTGGGGTACGTCGTACCGCCGCCGCCGAAGGGGTTCGCTTCGTGGGACGCATTCGATCGCTCGCTGCCGCCCGAACGTCAGGGTGCGGCGTTCGCCTGCATGGATCCCTCGGGGGTGGGCCCGAGACTGTTCTTCCAGCGCGTTCCCGAAGGCAAGGTCGTCAAGAACCGGGTGCATCTTGACGTACGGGTCGGCACCGGGCTCGTGGGCGAGGAGCGGGTGGCCGCACTCGAGGCCGAATGCGCACGGCTGATCGAGCTCGGCGCGGTACGCCTGCAGCTCCTGCGTGCCGATGGCTTCAACGAGTCGTGCCTCCTGATGCAGGACATCGAGGGCAACGAGTTCTGTCTCGACTGAGTGGCCGCGGACGCGGTACCTCCGAGAGCCGACCGGTGCGGTTCGCCGTCATTGACATCGGCGGGTGTTGAGCCGGGCGACCTGGCGCGTCAGGTGGTCGCGCTCGGCGAGGTCGGATGCCTTGTGGGCCGCCTCGGCGTACATCCGGGCCGCCGTCGCCGGGTCGCCGTCGCGCTCGTGGAGGTACGCCGCCACCGCGGTGTGGCGGGGCAGTGAGGCGTCCAGCTCGGCGAGCGCCGCCAGGCCGGCGCGCGGTCCGTCGGCCTCGCCGACGGCGACCGCGCGGTTGAGCCGGACGATGGGGCTGTCGGTCAGGCGCGTGAGCTCGTCGTACCACTCGACGATCTGCACCCAGTCGGTCTCCTCGGCGGTGGGCGCGTCGGCGTGGAGTGCCGCGATGGCGGCCTGGGCCTGGAACTCGCCCAGCCGGTCGCGGGCGAGGGCCGCCTGGAGGATCCCGACGCCCTCGGCGATCAACGCGGTGTCCCACCGGCCGCGGTCCTGCTCGGCGAGCGGCACCAGGCTGCCGTCGGGCGCGGTGCGGGCGGCGCGCCGGGCGTGGTGGAGCAGCATGAGGGCGAGCAGCCCCGCCACCTCCGGGTGGTCGATCGCGGCCGCGAGCTGCCGGGTGAGCCGGATGGCCTCGGCGGCGAGGTCGACATCGCCGGAGTAGCCCTCGTTGAAGACCAGGTAGAGGACGCGCAGCACGGTGGCGACATCGCCGGGCTGGTCGAATCGCACATGAGAGACGGTGCGCTTGGCCCGGCTGATGCGTTGCGCCATGGTCGCCTCGGGCACCAGGTATGCCTGGGCGATCTGACGGGTGGTCAGCCCGCCGACGGCGCGCAGCGTGAGCGCGACCGCGGACGCCGGTGTCAGCGACGGGTGGGCGCACAGGAAGTAGAGCTGGAGCGTGTCGTCCACCGCGGGCGCGGGCCCGGGATCCGGCTCCTCCTCGACGCGGTCCTCACGCCGGCGGCGGGCGGCGTCGGCGCGGGTCGCGTCGAGGAACTTGCGCCAGGCCACGGTGACCAGCCAGCCCTTCGCATCCCGCGGAGGGCCGGCCGGCCAGACGCGGAGCGCCTCGACGAGCGCGTCCTGCACGGCGTCCTCGGCCGCCGCGAAGTCGGCTCCGCGGCGGACGAGGACGGTGAGCACGCTCGGCGTGAGGCTCCTCAGCAGGGCCTCGTTCAGCTGCGTCACCTGAGAGGTCACTCCGTGATGGTGGGCGGCGCGGTCAGGAACGGGCGCAGCTCCAGCCACTCGTGGATCGGCTTGCCGCCGGCCCCCGGCGCGGCCGACAGCTCCCCGGCCAGCTCCACGGCGCGCTCGTAGCTGTCGACGTCGATGATCATCCAGCCGGCGATGAGGTCCTTGGTCTCCGCGAACGGTCCGTCGGTGACCGGCGGGCGCCCCTCGCCGTCGTATCGGACCCACGCCCCCTCGGGGGCGAGCGCCTGACCGTCGACGAACTCGCCGGTCTTCTCCAGCCGCGCCGCGAAGTCGTTCATGTACTGCATGTGGGCCGAGATCTCCTCCGGCGTCCACTGGTCCATCGGCACGTCGTTGGCCGGAGCCGGGGCGCCGCGGTAGTGCTTCAGCAGCAGGTACTTGGCCATCGTGGTTCTCCTCGGTTCTGGTGCGGCCCATTGTGGTCGCCTTCACCCCGGGGACGGAGCCGGACGCGGGTTCTCGACATCGCCGTCCGATGATTTTTGGGCGCTTGTGGATGCGCTTCGGTGAGCCGTCTCGCGGTCACTCGACGGTGACGACCACCGAGTGGTGGCCCGTCGCGCCGTCGGGGACGGGCGGAGCGCGGTGTGCGGACTGGGTCTTTCCGGTGCGGTCCGTGGCGCGGACCGTGAGGGTGTGGGTACCGGGGGTCGCCCGCCACGGGAAAGACCACTGGCGCCAGGTGTCGCGGCTGTCCTCGGCAGCGAGACCGGCCCGCCGCCACGGCCCGTCGTCGATCCGCACATCGACCCGGTCGATGCCGCGGTGCTGCGCCCACGCGATGCCCGCGATCATGACCGTGCCGGCCCCTGGCCGGGCGCCGGGCCTGGGAGTGTCGATGCGGGACTGCGTCTTGACGGGCGCCTCGCGGGCCCACGCCCGCTCGACCCAGTACGCGTCGTAGGCGTCGAAGGTGGTGAGCTCGATGTCCTCGATCCATTTGCAGGCCGAGACGTAGCCGTACAGGCCGGGGACGACCATCCGTACCGGAAAGCCGTGCTCGAACGGCAGCGGCCGGCCGTTCATGCCCAGCGCCAGCAGCGCGTCCCGGCCGTCCATGACGTCCTCGACCGGACTGCCGATCGTCATGCCGTCCACCGACCGTGCCACGAGCTGGTCGGCCGGCCCGCCCCGGGACGGCGGCCGGACGCCGCATTCCCGGAGCAGCTCCGCCAGCGGAACGCCGATCCACCGCGCGTTGCCCACGTATGGGCCGCCGACCTCGTTGGACACACAGGCGAGGGTGATGTCGCGTTCGATCAGGTCGCGTTGGAGGAGATCGTCGAAGGTCAGCGTCAGCGGCGCGGTGACGCCCTTGCCGTGGATGCGCAGCCGCCAGGTCGTGGCGTCGACCTTGGGGACGAGGATCGCCGTGTCGACCCGGTAGAAGTCCTTCGAGGGGGTGCGGAACGGGCCGAGGCCCGGGACGCGAAGCCGGGCTCCCCGCGGGACGGGAGGCGCGGGGGACGCCGGCGGGGGCAGGACGACGCGGTTCCGGGAGGCGAGCGCGTCCCTGCCCGAGCTGCTGAGCGTGCGGCCCAGCGCGCCGACGCCGGTGGAGGCCGCCGCCGCGGCCCCGGCTGCGAGGAGGAAGCCACGGCGGTCCCAGCCCTTGCCTGCCACGGGTGTTTCCCCGGCCGTCGCCTCCGGTTCCGATGCCGTACGTGCCCGCAGCCGCCCGGCGAACCAGTACAGCAGGCCGCTGCCCGCCACCGCCCCGACCAGCGACGGCAGCGCGTCGACGGTGCCTCCGTCCGGCCGGCTCACCGCGGCCACCGCCCCGACCACGCCGAACAGCAGGACGCCCGCCGCGCCCAGCCGTCGGTGGCGCAGCGCGAGGACGCCCAGCGCGAGCGCGAGCAGCACCAGTACGGCCAGGATGCCGAGCTGGAGGACGAGCTTGTCCGCCGTCCCGAAGGACCGGATCGCCCACTCCTTCACCGGCGCCGGGGTCAGGTCGATCGCCGCGCCGCCCACCGCCACGACCGGGCCGGCCTGCGGCCCCACCGCCGCCGACGCCAGCTCGGCGACGGCCAGCGCCGCGTACCCGGCGAGCAGCCCGCTCACCGCCCCCGCCGCCGTCACCCGCAGCCGGGCGCCGCGCACCCCTGGTACGTCCCGATCCCTGCTCACACACGAATTGTCCCGCCGACCGGGCGGATTTTCCCCCGCGGCGCGGGGCACTCGGGCACGGTCGATGCGGCGTGTTCCCGGGAGGCGAGTCTGTGACCGAACTGGCGGACGGCGCGGTGCGGCCGGTGTACCGGCCGGCCCCGCCGCTGGGCAGGCGACTGCTCCGGCTGACGAAGACAACCGATCACAAGGTGATCGGCAATCTGTACCTGGTGACGTCCTTCTGTTTCTTCCTCCTCGGCGGCCTGCTCGCGCTGCTCATGCGCGCCGAACTGGCGCGGCCGGGACTGCAGATCGTCGATGAGCACCTCTACAACCAGCTCTTCACGATCCACGGCACGGTCATGATGCTGCTCTTCGCCACCCCGCTCTTCGCGGGCTTCGCGAACGCCGTCATGCCGCTCCAGATCGGCGCGCCGGACGTGGCCTTCCCCCGCCTGAACGCGCTGTCGTACTGGATGTACCTCTTCGGCGGCCTGATGGTGGTGAGCGGATTCCTGGTGCCCGGCGGGGCCGCGGCCTTCGGCTGGTTCGCGTACGCGCCGCTGAACGGGGCCGTCCGGTCACCGGGCGCCGGCGGCGACCTGTGGACGATGGGCCTGGTCGTGGCGGGTGTGTCCACCACGCTCGGCGCGGTCAACTTCATCACCACCATCATGTGCCTGCGCGCGCCCGGCATGACCATGTTCCGGATGCCGATCTTCACCTGGAACGTGCTCTTCACTTCGATCCTCGTGCTCCCCGCCTTCCCGGTGCTCACGGCGGCGCTGCTGGCGCTGGAGGCGGACCGGAAGTTCGGCGCGCACGTCTTCGACGCGGCCAACGGCGGGGCGATCCTGTGGCAGCACCTGTTCTGGTTCTTCGGCCACCCCGAGGTGTACATCGTCGCGCTGCCGTTCTTCGGCATCGTGACGGAGATCCTGCCGGTCTTCTCCCGCAAGCCGGTCTTCGGATACGTCGGGCTGATCGGCGCGACCGTCGCGATCACGATGCTGTCGGCCGTGGTCTGGGCGCACCACATGTTCGCCACCGGCGCGGTGCTGCTGCCGTTCTTCTCCCTGATGTCGTTCCTCATCGCGGTGCCCACCGGGGTGAAGTTCTTCAACTGGATCGGGACCATGTACCGCGGGTCCCTCTCCTTCGAGCCGCCGATGCTGTGGGCGGTCGGCTTCCTCGTGACGTTCCTGCTCGGCGGGCTCAGCGGCGTACTGATCGCCTCGCCGCCGCTGGACTTCCACCTCACCGACTCGTACTTCATCGTGGCGCATCTGCACTATGTGCTGTTCGGGACGGTCGTGTTCGCGATGTTCGGCGGCTTCTACTTCTGGTGGCCCAAGCTGACCGGGAAGATGCTGGACGAGCGGCTCGGCAAGATCCACTTCTGGACGCTCTTCGTGGGCTTCCAGACCACCTTCCTCGTCCAGCACTGGCTCGGCGAGAACGGCATGCCGCGGCGCTACGCCGACTACCTCGCGGCCGACGGCTTCACGGTCCTGAACACCGTCTCGTCCATCGGCGCGTTTCTGCTCGGCACCTCGACGCTGCCGTTCCTGTACAACGTGTGGAAGACCGCGAAGTACGGCACGCGCGTCGGCACCGACGATCCGTGGGGCTACGGCCGGTCGCTGGAGTGGGCCACCTCCTGCCCGCCGCCGCGGCACAACTTCGTCGCCCTGCCGCGCATCCGCTCCGAGTCGCCGGCCTTCGACCTGCACCACCCGGAGAAGGAGTGGCACACATGAGGACGGAGGCGCTGACATGAAGACGGAGGCGCTGCTCTTCGCCGGTGTGGCGGGCTTCTTCGCCATCACCGCGGGCTTCTACGGCAGGTACGGGCACGACCCCGCGGGCACCAGCGTGCTGATCGTCGCCTGCCTGATGGCCGCGCTGGTCGCCTTCTTCCTGGCCGTCCAGTACCGGCGGCGCGGGCGGCGGGCGCAGGACCGCCGCGACGCCGAGGTGGCCGACACCGCCGGGCCGCTGGACTTCTTCCCGCCCGCCAGCCCCTGGCCCCTCGTCGTCGCCGCCGGCTTCACGGTCATCGCGCTCGGGGTCGTCTTCGGGCTGTGGCTGGCGCTGCTCGGCGCCGGGGTACTGGCCCTCGGCGTCTTCGAGATGGTGTTCCAGTATGCGGGGCGTCAGGACCGACAGGACCGCTAGGACCCGTGAGGACCGTCATGGCCGTCAGGAGTCCGGCGACCGCGAGCCGCCCGTCGGCCGGCCGCGCAGCTCACGGCCGGACTCCCGGGAATCCGCGCGCGGTTGCGAGCCCGCCGCGAACCAATGGCTGAGCGCGGACCGCAGCCGCCCGGCCTCGACGCCTTCACCGGCACCCTCCACGGCACCGTCACCGGACCCGTCCCGCCCGGCCGCCGGCAGCGGGGGAGGGGCCGGCATACTGCCGTACAGCACCACGTACCGCTCCTCGTCGCCCACCGGCCGGTGCTCCTCCTCGTAACCGCCCTCGACCGTCTGGCGCATCCGCCCGGTCTCCTCGCCCTCGGCCAGCCGTGCCAGCTCGGCTTCGCGCAGCGCCAGGCACACCCGCTTGACCACCACGAACACCAGGACGGGCAGCACGATCAACGCCGTCCGCAGCACCCAGGTCAGCGCGTTGAGGGAGATGCCGAACGCGGCGGCCGCCACGTCGTTGCCGCCGGCCAGCAGCAGTACCGCGTACGCGCTGACCGCCGCCGCGCCGAGCGCCGTGCGCACGGGCCGGTCGCGCGGCCGGTCGCACAGATGGTGCTCGCGCCGGTCACCGGTCACCCACGCCTCGGCGAACGGGTAGGCGTACAGCAGCGCGAACATCGCGAGCGGCAGCACCACGGCCGGGAGCAGCACGTTCCACATGAGGGTGTGGCCGGCGACCGACGTCTCCCACGGCGGTACGAGCCGCAGCGCACCCTCCAGGAAGCCGACGTACCAGTCCGGCTGGGCGCCGGTGGACGCCTGGTCCGGCCGGTAAGGGCCGTACACCCAGACCGGGTTGATCTGCGCCACCCCGCCGAGAAACGCCGTCACACCGAAGACCATCAGGGACAGACCGCCCGACGTGGCCATGAACTGGGGGAAGAGGGGCTTGCCGACCACATTGCGATTGGTGCGGCCCGGAGCCGCCCACTGGGTGTGCTTGAGGTAGAAGACCAGGATCAGATGGACGGTGACCAGGGCCAGGATCAGGCCCGGCAGCAGAAGGATGTGCGCCCCGTACAGCCGGGGGATCACATCGTGTCCGGGGAACTCCGCGCCGAAGACGAACATGCTGATGTACGACCCGACGAGCGGCAGCGACAGCATGATGCCCTGCGCGATCCGCAGTCCGGTGCCCGACAGCAGGTCGTCGGGGAGCGAGTAGCCGGCGAAGCCTTCCGCGAGCGCCAGCAGGAAGAGCGTCACCCCGATCATCCAGTTCACCTCGCGGGGCTTGCGGAATGCCCCGGTGAAGAAGACCCGCAGCAGGTGGACGCCGATCGCCGCGAGGAAGACGAGCGCGGCCCAGTGGTGCATCTGCCGGATCAGCAGCCCGCCGCGGACGTCGAAGCTGATGTGCAGGGTGGAGTCGAACGCCTCGGACATGCGGACACCGGAGAGGGGCGTGTACGAGCCGTGGTACACCACCTCGTGCATGCCGGGCTTGAAGAAGAGCGTGAGGTAGACCCCCGTCAGCACCAGCACGATCAGGCTGTAGAGGGCCAGTTCGCCCAGAAGGAACGACCAGTGGTCGGGGAACGGCTTGCGCAGCAGCCCGCCGCCCTCGGCGACCGGCAGCCGGGCGTCCAGCGCCTCCGTGGTGCGGCCGGCGGCCTGCCTCGTTTTCTGCTTCACGGCGCGTGCCTTCAGGCGGGACCGCCGGAAGAAGATCATGCCAACTCCTCCCTGTCCGGGCGTCCCTGACGCTGTGCCCGCCAGGTACCCACGAGGACGTGTAGCCGCTTGTCGGCCGGCCACGCAGGACGGGAGAAAACCGCTGGCCGGAGCGGTGGTCTTGTGGCAGCGTCCGCGCCATGACCGACACCGACCGCCGTGGCGGCGCCCGCGCTGTGACAGACACCGACCGCATCCGGATCACCCCCGTCGCCGAGCGCCCGGCGCTGCTGCCCCGGCTCTACGAGTTCGCCGACACCTGGCCGGCCTTCATACCGCACGACCCGGTGGCGGACGCCTTGTTGGGCCGGGTGGCCGCGGACTTCCCCGAGTACTGCGTGGTGGCGACGGACGGCGACCGCGTCGTGGCGCGCGGGCTGAGCGTGCCCTTCGACGCCGGGCGCGACGGTCGTGAAGAAATGCCGGACCGGGGCTGGGACCGGGTGCTGGGGTGGTCGTTCCACGACCGGCGGGACGCGCGCCCGCCGACGGCGGCCAGCGCGCTGGAGATCACGGTGGACACCGAATACCTCGGCCGCGGGCTGTCCTACCGGATGCTGGAGGCGCTGCGCAACGCCGTCGGACGACAGGGCCACGACGCGCTGCTGGCCCCGGTCCGCCCGACGGCCAAGCATCTCGCACCGCGCGTCCCCATGGCCGACTACGTCCGCCGGCGGCGCGCGGACGGACTGCCGGCCGACCCGTGGCTGCGGGTGCACGTCAAGGCCGGCGGCACCATCGAGAAGATCGCCCCCGCGTCGATGACGGTCAGCGGCTCCCTGGCCCAGTGGCGCCGGTGGACCGGCCTGCCCTTCGACCACGACGGCGCCGTCGAAGTGCCCGGCGCCCTGGTCCCCGTGCACTGCGACACCACCCAGGACCACGCGGTCTACGTCGAACCCAACGTCTGGGTCCGGCACCGGGTGCACCCGCAGCCGTAGCGGGCACGAAATGCTCCGGTAACGGTGTCGGGGCGCCGGACCTTCTACGCTCGTACCGAGACACGGGGAGACGGGGCGACGGGCGGGGGAGGGGGCGTCGGGCGTGCAGGACGACGTGGAGCTGCGCTACCACGTGGTGCACGGCTACCGCCGCGCCTTCCGGGTCGCGGGCCGTGGACCCGCCCTCGTGTTCCTCCACGGCATCGGGGACTCCTCCGCGACCTGGTCGGGCATCCTCCCGGCACTGGCCAGGAACCACACCGTGATCGCCCCCGACCTGCTCGGCCACGGCGCCTCCGACAAGCCGCGCGCCGACTACTCGGTCGCCGCCTACGCCAACGGCGTCCGCGACCTGCTCGGCGTCCTTGGCATCGACCGCGTGACCCTGATCGGGCACTCGCTCGGCGGCGGGGTGGCCATGCAGTTCGCGTACCAGTTCCCCGAGCGCACCGAGCGTCTGGTGCTGGTCAGCGCGGGCGGCGTGGGACGGGAGGTGACCCCCGTCCTGCGGGCCGTGTCCCTGCCGGTGGCCGCCGCGCTGCTCTCGGTGCTCGGCCTGCCGGGAATGCGCTGCCAGACCCGGCTGGCCGTCGGGCTGCTCAAGCGCCTCGGCACGGACCTCGGGCAGGACGCGCAGGCCCTGCTCCGGCTGGTCGACGCGTTTCCGGACGCGGCCTCCCGGAACGCGTTCGTCCGGAGCCTGCGTGCCGTCGTCGACTGGCGCGGCCAGGTCATCACCATGCTGGACCGGTGCTACCTGGCCGAGGGCATGCCGACCCTGCTGCTGTGGGGGTCGCGGGACGGCGTGATACCGGTACGGCACGCGTACCGCGCGCACGCCGCGATGCCCGGCAGCCGCCTGGAGGTCTTCGAGGGCGCCGGGCACTTCCCCTTCACCGCCGATCCGGACCGCTTCCTCGCCGCGGTGCAGCACTTCATCGCCACGACCCGGCCGGCCGACTGGAGCCCGGAGCGGTGGCGCGAGCTGCTCAGGGCGGGCCGGCCCGGCAGCGCGGCCGGCCGCCCGGACGACGCCCGCAACCGCGCCGTGGAACGCGAGCTGCGGGACGAGAGCGAGCGCAGCGCCACGTAAAGCCTGTGTCTCAAAGGCGTGGAGGCGTCCTAAAGGCGTGGCGGCCCGGCTTTCAGGGGCGGCGCCAGCTGTGGTCCGGGAGGTGGGAGCCGGCCTGCGGGCCCATCCGCAGCATCCCGCCGTCGACGGCCCACGACGCGCCCGTCACATACGCCGCGTCCGGGCCGGCGAGGAAGGCGATGACGGCGGCCACCTCACGGGCGTCGCCCGGCCTGCCCAGCGGGACGCCGGGCCGGTCCTTGGCGGTCACGTCCTCGTCCTCCTGCCCGGTCATCGGGGTGGCGATCTCGCCGGGCGCGACGGCGTTCACGTTGATGCCGTACTCGGCGAGCTCCAGTGCCATGACCTGCGTGAGCAGGCCCAGCCCGCCCTTGGCCGCGCAGTACGGGGCGGCGCCGACCCGGGGCTGGTGCTCGTGCACGCTGGTGACATTGACGATCCGGCCGCCGTCCCCCTGCTCGATCATGCGCCGGGCGGCGACCTGGGAGCAGAGGAAGGGGCCGGCGAGGTCGACGTCGAGCACGTGCTGGAACGTCGCGTGGTCGATGTCGAGGAAGGGCGTGGCGGTGCCGGTGCCGGCGTTGTTGACGAGGACGTCGAGCCGGCCGAGCCGTTCGGCGAGCCGGTCGACGGCGCCGGCGGCCGCGGGCAGGTCCGCGAGGTCCATCCGCTCGATCACCGCGTTCCGGCCCTTGCCGCGTACCTCGGCGGCCGTCGCCTCGGCGCCCTCCCGGTCGCTGTGCCAGGTGATGCCGATGTCCAGCCCCTGCTCGGCGAGGCGTACGGCGGTGGCCCGGCCGATGCCGGAGTCCGAGCCGGTGATCACGGCAGTACGCGGGTCGGATGTGGGGTTTGCGGGCATCGCGGTCCTCCTGACGTGTACGGGGGCCTCTCATACGGGTCATACGGGTCGTAGGGGTCTACGGGTCCTCTTGGGGACGGTTCACGGGGCGGTTCTCACGAGGGGTCGTCCATCCGGCTCTCGGGCAGCAGCTCGCGGATGTCGGGCGGCAGGACGCTGCCGAGCTTCTCGCTGAGCTCGGGCGCGAGCGCCGCGTCCAGCGTTTCGAAGACCGCGCTCGCCTCCTGCAGCGCGGCGTCCTCGGAAACTCCGCCGCGCCAGGCGATCCGCGCGGCGAAGGTCGTCAGATCGAACCGCTCCGCCGTGTGGTGCTCCTCGGGCCCGCCCTCGTGCGCGGCGACCACCCGGCGGAGGTGCTCGCCGATCTCCTGCGGGAGCTGGGCCGCCAGATGCTCGGCGAGGCCGTCGGGGATGCGCTCGGCCAGCGTTTCCAGCGTGGCCCGTACCGCACGCTCCGCCGTCCCGCGGTCGGGGAGCGCGGCCCCCGTCTGCACCAGGCGCAGGAACTCGTCGTGATGCATGATCATTTCACCCTTCCGTGCCGTCGGCATGCAGCCTTACCTGCTCCGCCAGCCGCTCCAGGCTCCGGTCCAGCGCGGCGTTCACGGCCTCGCCGCCCGGGTCGTGGGACGCCTCGAAGAAGGACAGGTGAATGGTCACCTCGCTCGCCCCGCTCCCGATGCCGGCCACCTGGAGCCAGCCCGCGTAGCTGCCGCTCTCCCGGGTGCCCCATTCCAGGCGCTGTTGATCCGGCTGGGCCCGGAAAAGGGCGGACGCGTCCTCGCCCGTACGGTCCTCGTGCACCGTCACGGCCGGCAGCTCCTCCTCCCGTACGTGCAGCTCGGCCGGCATCCAGGAATCGAGCCGCGACACATCGCTCGCCTGGTCGAAGACGTGCTCGGGCAGCGCCGGCATCGTGCGGGAACGCTCGTACTCACTCATGCCACACCTCTCCTCGGTCGAGATCGGTCGAGATCGACCCGGGTGGGGTCCGGACCGGGGCCGGATCGGGCCCGGAACGGTCCGAACGCTTCCACGGAACGCCTGCCCCGTGACGGCGCCCGGAGGCGCACAACCACCCGATTGCAGGGGGATGGGGGCGATTCGTCGCCACCCGATTCCCGGCGGATTTTCTTTGATCGGCCTTCGGCCGTCACAATCACCGAGCGACCTTTCCCTGATTTCCCAGCGGACTCGGTCCTGCCCACGCGGCGCAGCGCTCACAGCCGCCGTGGGTCCGGGCGCCGCCGCTCCGGGGTGGGCGCTGCACGTACACACGGCGGAACGATCTCCCGTTGAGGAGGCACGTAATTGGAAGGAAGGCTGGCCATGACGGCGGATGCGCGTGGCAAGGTCGAGGAGTTCATCCTGGGGGAGCGGTTCTCCTGCCTGGCGGGACGATCGGCCTGGCGCCGGGGCGGCATAACCCACCGGCACTACGACCGGATGGGGAGTACGGAAGCCGCCCGGCTGATGGCGCTCGATCTCGCGGAATTCGTCGGCTCGGCGGACTGGAGTCCCCGGACGTTCACCAGCTTCATCGCGACCTTCGAGGAACCTCGCGGGGTCGATGAGCTGCGGTTCGAAGAGCTTCTCTGGCAGCAGCTCCAGCTCCTCCACGAGCAGGACGCGGAATCCCATCGCTGGGCCGAGGGCTATTCCTCCGATCCGCAGTCCGGAAAGTTCGCGTTCAGCGTGGCCGGCCATCCCTTCTTCGTCATCGGTCTGCACGAGACGCACCGCCGCTGGGGCCGCCGGCCTCCCTTCCCGATGCTGGCCTTCAACTCCCACCAGCAGTTCGACCTGATAAAGGGCGCCGGCATGTGGGACCGGCTGGCGGACAAGATACGCAAGCAGGACATCAAGCTGCAGGGGGACATCAACCCCAATCTGTACGAGTACGAGCAGCTCTCCGAAGCCCGCCGCTACTCCGGCCGCCCCAAGCCCGCCGACTGGCAGTGCCCCTTCGCCGCCCGGGAAGCCGGCCGGGAAGCCGCCATGGAAACCGAGCGGGAGCCGGCGGAGGAGCGCGAGCGCGAGCTGACCGCCTCGGGGGCGTAACCGCGACTCCGGTCGGCAGCAGTACAGCCACGCACAGCCACGGGCCGCCGTGCCCGTGGCTGTGCCGACCGCGTGGCCGGTTCCGTGGCTGTGCCGATCAGGCCGTCGTACCCGTGGCTGTGCCGACCGGGTGGCCTTGCCGCGGCCGCGGCCTGTCAGGTCGCACCCGGCCCCCCGGCGTGCCGAAGATGCACCGTGATCTTCGGCAACCGGCTCCGCAGGAGCGCTTCCGCACCCCGCCCCACGCCCGGCCTGCGCGCCGCACTGGCCCTCCTGGGCGCCGCCGCCCTGGGCGCGGCAGCCCTGCCCGCCGTACCGGACGCCGCCGCGACACCGCCACCGCCCGGCCGTCCCGCGACCGCCGCCGAGCAGCGCGTCGACGCGCACCTGGACGCCATCCGGCACGACCCGCGGGCGCTGCGCGCGTTCATGCGGGCCCTGCCCAAGGGCGGCGACCTGCACAACCACCTCACCGGCGCCGCGTCCACCGAGCTGCTCGTCCGCCTCGCCGCGCAGGACGGGCTGTGCATCGACCGGACCGACACGGCCCTGCCGCCGCCGTGCCGCGCCGGCACCCGGCCCGCCGCCGACACCCGTACCGACCCCGCCTTCCGGCAGCGGCTGATCCGCGCCTGGTCGATGCAGGACCTCCCGCCCGGCGCATCCGGGCACGACCACTTCTTCGCCGCCTTCGACAAGTTCGACGAGGTCACCGAGCGGCACACCGGCGAGCTGCTGGCCGACGTGACCGGCACCGCGGCCGCGCACCACCAGTCGTACCTGGAGACCATGATCACCCCGGCCGCGCCCGCCGCGCGCCGGCTGGCCGCCGGCATCGGGTACGACGCCGACCTGTCCCGGATGCACCGCGCGCTGCTGGTCGGCGGCAAGCTGGACCGAGTGGTGCGCGACGCCCGGCAGGAGACCGACCGGGCCACGGCCGTCTTCCGCCGCACGGCACACTGCGACACCCGCGCCCCGGCACCCGGCTGCCGCGTAATCCTCCGCTTCATCTCCCAGAGCATCCGGTCCGAGGCGCCCGAGCAGGTCTTCACACAGCTCGCGCTCGGTATGCGGCTGGCCGAGCGCGACCGGCGCTTCGTCGCGGTGAACCTGGTCGCGCCGGAGGACGGCAAAACCGCCCTGCGCGACTACCGGCTCCACATGCGGATGCTCGACTACCTGCACGGCGTCTACCCCCGCGCACACATCACCCTGCACGCCGGCGAACTCACCCCCGGCCTGGTCAAACCCGCCGACCTGCGCTTCCACATCCGCGAAGCCGTCCACACCGGCCACGCCGAGCGCATCGGCCACGGAGTGGACCTGGCACACGAGGACGGCGCCGAAGAGCTGCTGCGCACCATGGCCCACCACGGCATCGCCCTCGAATCGCCGCTCACGAGCAACGCCCAGATCCTCGGCGTCAGCGGGGACAACCACCCCTTCCAGCGCTACCGCCGGGCCGGCGTACCGGTGACGCTCGCCACCGACGACCCCGGGATCTCCCGCACCGACATCAGCCACGAGTACCAGCGCGCCGCGACCACGTACCACCTGAGCTACCCCGAGCTGAAGGACCTCGCCCGTACCTCACTGGAGGAAGCCTTCCTGCCCGGCCCCGGCCTCCGCGACCGCGCCGCCGGCTCCCCGGCCACCGGCCTCAAGGCCCGGCTGCAGGAGCGCCTGGAGGCCGCCTTCGCCCGCTTCGAGCGCCACGTGGCACACAGCAGGCACTGATGCCCGTGACCACAGTCCCCCTGACATCCGTCCCCCTGAAGCCCGTCCCCGGCCCCCGCGGCCTGCCCCTCCTCGGCAACCTCCCCGCCTTCGGCAGGGACCCCTTGGGCTTCCTCGTACGGCTGCGTGACGAGTACGGCGACGCGGTGACCTGGTCCCTCGGACCGCGCCGCAGCCTCTTCCTCTTCCACCCCGCGCACATCGCCGAATTCCTCGCCGCCAGAGAGCGCACCTTCGAGCTCCTGGAGATCGGCTGGGCCTTCAAGCAGCTCACCGGCCAAAGCCTCATCCTCAGCAAGGGCAGCGACTGGCGCCGCAAACGCTCCCTGGTCCAGCCCACCGTCCGCCCCCGCCAGGTCCGCGGCTACGCCGCCGCCATGGTCGAGTGCGCGCAGGCCGCGGCCGGACAGTGGCAGGACGGCGACCGCATCGACGTACGCCACCAGATGGCGCTCCTCACCCAGCGCATCGTCCTGCGCACCCTGTTCGGCAACGACCTCGGCGACCGGACCCGGGCGCTCAGCGAGGCCATGGCCGTCGCCGAACACGGCATCGGCGCCGAACTGCGGAACATGACCCTCTTCCTGCCGGGCTGGATCCGCACGCCGGGCCGGCGCCGCCTGCTCCGGGCCGTCGCCACCATCGACGCCGAGGTGCACCGGCTGATCCGCGCGCGCCAGCGGCACGGCGGCACCGAAGACCGCGACGACCTCCTCAGCAGACTCCTGGCGGCCCGCGACGAAGAAGGCCGGCCGCTGACCACCCAGGAGGTGCGCGACGAGGCCGCCACCCTCTGGGCCGCCGGGCACGAGACCACCTCCACGGCCCTGACCTGGACCTGGTACCTGCTCTCCCGCTCCCCGGAGGCCCGCGAACGGCTCACCGCCGAACTCGACGAGGTACTGGGCGGACGCCCGCCCACCATCGACGACTACGACCGCCTCCCATGGACCCGGCAGATCATCAAGGAGGCCCTCCGGCTCTACCCGCCCGCCTGGCTCATCCCCGCCGTCGCCCGCGACGGCGCCACCCTCGCCGACACCCGCATCCCACCCGGCACCGTCGTGTGGTGCAGCCAGTGGACCACCCACCGCGACCCGCGCTGGTTCCCCGAACCCACCCGCTTCCGCCCCGAACGCTGGGACCCCGAAGCGCCCGACCCCGTACCGGACCACGCGTGGTACCCCTTCGGCGGCGGCCAGCGCACCTGCCTCGGCGCCCGCTTCGCCCAGGTCGAGGCCGCCCTCCTGCTCGCCACCCTCGCCCAGCACTGCCACCTCGACGTGACCCCCGCCGCCCCCGCCCCCCGAGTCGGCCTCCTCCTCCAGCCACCCACCCCCCTGCACGCCACCGTGCGGCGGCACTAGGTCGTGATCGATGGGCCACCGCGAGCCGCGGCGACCCATCGGACGTCCCTAGGGCTTCTCGCAGTTCACGGCTGTGGGTGCGCTCGGGTTGACGCACTTGTCGTGGCCGGCGCCGCCATCATTCGTGTTGTTTCCCGCGTTGCCGTTGAGATCGTCGTTTCCGTCCTCACCACTGAGGTTGTCGTCCCCCTGGCCTCCGCTGAGTTTGTCGTTGCCGTCCCCACTTTCCAGCGTGTCAGCGCCTTCTTCGCCGAAGAGGCGGTCGTTTCCACCCATGGCGTTGCTCTCCCGCAGCATGTCGTTGCCGGGGCCGCCGTACATGGTGTCCTTGCCTTCCAGGCCGTTGTGGTTGTCGTCACCCGGGCCGCCGCGCAGCTCGTCGTTGCCGGTCCCGCCCTCGAGCTCGTCCGGTCCGTCCTCGCCGAAGATCCTGTCATCGCGCTCGTCCCCGCGGATCTCGTCGGTGTTGAAGGTTCCGGTGCCGCTCGCTCCTGCGTAGATGGTGTCGCGGCCCGGCTTCGCGTTGGGCGGCTGGCTGTCGCCGTAATCCCCGCAGAGGACGTCTGCACCGTCGAGACCGCGAATAGTGTCGTTGCCTCCCAGCCCCATGATGATGTCGCGGCCATTGGTGCCGACGAGAGTGTCGTTCTTCTCCGTGCCGAGCACCGTGGGAGCCAGGTTGACACAGGTGAAGGCGGCAACCGCATCCGCATCGGCATGGGCCGCACCAGGAGCCGCCAACACGGCTGCGAGCGCTGCCGCCAGCAGGGCAGTCCGAGGGGCCGGTCGCCTGGCCCTGCGCGTCCGGCACTGCAAACTGGGAATCATGGGTCCCCTCCTCTTCTTCGCTGTCGTTGTCGCATGAAGGCGGGTGGAGAAGCCGCCTAGGTGGTCACCAGCCACTGGAGGAGCCCATGTTCCTCTGGAAGTTCTCGTAACCGTCGTCGAGCAGGTCTTCGTTGCTCAGGCCGTTCTGACGCTCCAACTGCTTGTGGTCGTAGTACTCGTCGAGATCGCCGTTCAGCGGCTGGTCGGTTGTCTCTTCGGCCGGGGTGTCGTACAGCGGCTCGTCCGTTGCTTCTTCCACCGGATCCTCGTTCACGATGCCGGGCGGCTTCTCCGGCGCGTCCGATTCCGAACTTCCGCAGGCACTCAGGCCCATGACCAGCGCCGTGCCGGCCGAGACCATCAAGAGCTTCGCTCGCATGGTCCGTTCCCCCTGTCGTTTCCACCGTGTGCGGTGCTTTGCGTCCAAGCTGCCAGCGAGCGATCGGCACCGCTGCAGGGTGACCCCTCCGAGCGGCAGCGGGTTTTCCCTCCGGTATGGGGGTGCCGGTATGGGTGTGCCGCACCGCCACCGCGCCGCGGCTCGCCTCGAAAACTCTCTGCACAAACCCGGATCCGGCCGCGACAATGGAGGAATGCCAGCGGCCGGCGCTGTCCCGACACCGACCACTGCCTGGCCATGGGGGGAAGACCGGGAACCGGGCCGGTCGCTCGGACCTCTCCTGCTGGGGGTGGCGGGCATGCTGCTCGCTTCGGCAGCCACCCTCGCCACATGGCGCAGAGCGCCGTATCCGCCGTGGTTGTGGCTGCCGGTGCAGACGGCCGGGGTGACCTTCGTATGGTCCGGGGTGGTGCTGCGGCTCCGCAGACCGGCGAACGCCACCGGCCGATGGATGATCCTGGTCGGCTTCACCTGGTACATCGGGGACTTGCAGCTCAGCGACAACGCGGCGCTGTTCGCGCTCGGCTTCTGCTGCTTCTACCTCTCCTACGCCGCCCTCAGCCACTTGGTGCTCGCCCTGCCCTCGGGACGGCTCCGCAACCGCTACGAACGCGGGGTCGCTGCTCTCCTCTACACCATGCCGTTGGTGACCCAGGGGGTGCGGTACGTAGTGGAGTACCCGCCGCAACCGCAGCAGTGGGGGGATCCACAGGGACGGTATTCGGTCTGGGCGTCGATCGGCAGCGTCTTCGGCCTCGCGCTGACCGCACTGACAGCCGCCCTCGTGGTGCGCCGATGGGCCACGGCCGGGCGTCCGGTCCGCCGCGCCTACGCGCCGGTGTGGACGACCATGTTCGCGCTGGGCGGTGTGGTCGTTGCGGCCACCTTCGCGGCGTTGCTCGACGCGCCGCTCGGGCTGCAGAAGATGACGCTCCTGGCGTACGCCCTCTGCATGATCGTCACACCCGTCGCACTCGCCGGCGGGCTGGTGCGGGTCCGCATGGCACGGGTACGGGTGGCCGATCTCGTCGTACGGCTCGAAGAATCCGCTGAGCCCGAGGCCGTACGGGCGGCCATCGCCGAGGCGCTGGGCGATCCCGCCCTGGAACTGTGGTTCCCGCGTCCCCCCACCGAGGGGCATCCCGGGGCCGGCTATCTGCGCACGGACGGAGCGGCCTCCGACGTCCTTCCCGGGGACGGCCGCGGTGTCACGCCCGTCGTCCGACGAGGGCAGCCGCTGGCGTTTCTCGTCCACGACCCGGCACTGCGCGAGCAGCGCCCACTGGTCGACACCGTCCTGGCCGCGGCAGGGCTCGCGCTGGACAACGCCCGCCTGCTGGCCGCGCAACGCGCCCAGCTCGAAGAAATACGTGCCTCCCGCGCGCGCATTGCGCTCGCGGGCGACGCCGAACGCCAGCGCATCCAACGCGACCTGCACGATGGCATCCAGCACAAGCTGCTGGTGATCTCCATACTGGTGGACCGGGCCCGAGCGGCCGGCGCGGCGGAGGCGGGCGACGACGGGCAGCGGCCCGATCTCGCCTCGGCCGCGCTGTACTTGACGGAGGTCCTGCACGAGCTTCGTGCGCTGGCCGAAGGGATCAGCCCGCCGATCCTGGTGGAAGAGGGCCTGGCGGCCGCCGTCGAAGCACTCGCCGAGCGAGGCCCGCTGCCCGTACTGGCCTGCATTCCCCACCGTCGCTGGCCTGACCATGTGGAACGGACCGCCTACTTCGTGATCACCGAAGCTCTGGCCAATACATACAAACATGCGGAGGCGACCCAGGTGCGTATCCGGGCGGACGACGAGCCGGACCGTCTGGTCGTCGAAATCGCCGACGACGGCATAGGCGGCGCGGACCCCGCGCGCGGGACGGGTCTGCGCGGGCTGGAGGACCGGGTGGGAGCCCTCGACGGACGGCTCCACGTGAACAGTCCGCCGCGCGCAGGCACCCGGCTGGTCGTGGAGCTGCCATGCGCATCGTGATCGCGGAGGACTCCGGGCTGCTGAGGCAGATGCTGGCGGAAATCCTCACCGCGCGTGGCTTCACCGTCACCGCGCAAGTCGCCACCTTGCCCGAACTGCTGCGAGCGGTCGCGGCCGATCCGCCCGATGTCGCCGTTCTGGACATCCGTATGCCACCGACCCACCGCGACGAGGGGCTGGAAGGCGCGGAGCGGATCCGGGCGAGCCATCCCTCGGTCGGTTTACTGGTGCTCTCGCACTACGCCGAGACGTCCTACGCGATGCGTTTGCTGCAAGCGGCCGACCAGGCCGTGGGGTATCTCGTCAAGGACCGGGTCCGGGACGCGGACCGGCTTGTCGACGCCATCAAGCGGGTGGCCTCCGGAGAGGTCGTCGTCGACCCGGAGGTCGTCCAGCGCGTACTCACCCGTCCCCGGACGACCGACCCACTGGCCGCACTGCTCCCGGTGGAGCGGCAGATCCTGGCGCTCATGGCTGAAGGGCACTCCAACGCGGCGATCGCCACGGAACTCAGCTACAGCCTCAAGACGATCGAGAAACGTGTCACCTCGATCTCCCAGAAACTCGGCCTGCCGCACCCCGAAAGCCACGAACGTGCCCACGTCAACCTCCGCGTGCTCGCGGTACTGGCCTATCTGCGCAGCACGCTTCCCACAACGGATCCCACCGGCTGAGAATCGAACGAGAGTGTGATTTTCTTCAGCCGGCCACTCCGGCGGCCACCCGTCCGGCAACCGCCAGGAACGTCACCACCGCTTCCCGGCCACCACCCCGACCGTCACCAGGGCCAGTACCACCCACGCGAACCAGAGCCAGCCGCTGCTGCCGACCGCCACCGTGTACGCCGTGGCCAGGATCAGCCCGCCCACCGTGCACCCTGCCATCGCCTTAGCCGATCCGGGCATCCTGGCATCCTCCTCACGGCCGCCCGTACGGGGATATGCCACGGGCCGCGGCCTTGGGGACATGTTCCCCGGCCGCGGCCCGCACCGCCAGCTTTCTCCGGATTCCGCCTCGCCCGTCCGACTACCGGACCGAGCCCGCGCCTCAGCCCTGGCTGCGCGCGTTCAGCGACGCGAGATAGGCGTTGTACGCCGCCAGCTCCTTGTCGCCGTCCCGGTCGGCGGCCCGGTCCTTCCGTACCGACTGCCGCTTCTCCGTCGTGTACCACTGGAAGACCAGCGCGATCAGCACCAGCACCGACGGGATCTCACTGAAGGCCCAGGCAATACCGCCCGCCGCCTGCTGATCCGCGAGCGCGTCGACGCCCATCGAGGCCGGCGGGTGCTGGAACGTCTTCACCATCGTCTCCGAGGCCATCATCAGCGCGATGCCGAAGAACGCGTGGAACGGCATCCCCGCGAACAGCTCCAGCATCCGCATCACATAGCCGGGACGGTGCGGCCCCGGGTCCACACCCATGATCGGCCAGAAGAAGACCAGGCCGACCGCGAGGAAGTGCACCATCATCGCGATGTGCCCGGTCCGCGACTCCATCAGGAAGTCGAAGAGCGGCGTGAAGTACAGCGCGTACAGGCTCGCGATGAACAGCGGGATCGTGAACGCCGGGTGCGTGATGATCCGCATGTACCGGCTGTGCAGCAGCGCCACCAGCAGCTCACGCGGACCCTTGCGGCCGCGGCCCGCGGTCGGCAGCGCCCGCAGCGTCAGCGTCACCGGCGCGCCGAGCAGCAGCAGGATCGGCGACAGCATGCTGATCACCATGTGCTGCACCATGTGCACGCTGAACATCGCCATGCCGTAGTCGTTCAGCTTCGTGCACATCACCAGCGCGACCGTCAGCACGCCCACGACCCAGGCCACGGTCCGGCTCACCGGCCAGCTGTCGCCGCGCCGCCGCAGCCGCAGCACGGCCCAGCCGTACAGCGCCAGCCCCAGCAGGCATTCGACGAGGAAGAAGGCGTCGCCGCCGAACTCCAACCCGCGCCCCAGCGTGAACGGCGGCAGATCCATCATCATGCCGTGCCCGCTGTGATCCATCCGCTCGCTCCTGATTCGCACCAATGCTCCGCGACCAGCCTAGAGCCGCCCCCGGCACGGACGGTGACCGGGGGCGGCTCGTACGACATGCAATTCTCGCCCGGGCGAGCAGCGGGAGCCATGGGGCGGCAGCCCGGGCTAGAGGACGGTCTCCACCTCGGCGTACCGGTCGCCCGGTACGGTCTTCAGCGTCTCCACGGCCTCCGCCAGCGGTACCAGCGTGATCTCCGTCCCGCGCAGCGCGGTCATCATGCCGAAGTTGCCGCGGTGCGCCGCCTCCACCGCGTGCCACCCGAAGCGGGTCGCGAGCACGCGGTCGTACGCGGTCGGGGTCCCGCCGCGCTGCACGTGGCCCAGGATCACCGCGCGGGCCTCCTTGCCGAGCCGGTCCTCCAGCTCGACGGCCAGCTGCCGGGCGACGCCCGCGAACCGCTCGTGCCCGTACATGTCCTTGCCGCCGACCTCGAAGTCCATCGAGCCGGCGCGCGGCTTCGCGCCCTCCGCCACGACGACGATCGCGAACTTCTTGCCCGCCTCGAAGCGCGCAGCGACCCGCTCCGACAGCTCGTCGATGTCGAAGGGGCGCTCGGGCACGACGATGGCGTGCGCGCCGGCCGCCATGCCCGAGTGCAGCGCGATCCAGCCGGTGTGCCGGCCCATGACCTCGACGATCAGCACCCGCTGGTGCGACTCGGCGGTGGTCTTGAGCCGGTCCAGCGCCTCGGTCGCCACGCCGACCGCCGTGTCGAACCCGAAGGTCAGATCGGTCGACGCGATGTCGTTGTCGATGGTCTTCGGCACGCCGACGATCGGCAGGCCGGCGTCCGACAGCAGCCGGGCCGCCTTGAGGGTGCCCTCGCCGCCGATCGGGATGATCGCGTCCAGGCCGAGGTCGGCGACGTGGCCGCGGGCCCGCTCGACGCCGTCCCGCAGGTGGGCGGGCTGCACGCGCGAGGAGCCGAGGATGGTGCCGCCACGGGCCAGGATGCCGCCCACCGCGTCCAGGTCGAGCTTGCGGTAGTCGCACTCCAGCAGGCCGCGCCAGCCGTCGACGAAGCCGATGACGTCATCGCCGTGGTCGGCGACGGCTCGGTGGACGACGGAGCGGATGACGGCGTTCAGACCGGGGCAGTCGCCTCCGGAGGTGAGTACACCAATACGCATTACTCGTAGAAACCTCTGCAGCTCAACCGGATGACCGGACCCCGTCGTCCGGTTGGATGCGCACACCCTACAAGCGCGGCGCGCCCCTCCGTAGCGCCTGCCCGCACTACGGGAAACCGGGCCCTCACATGCGCCAATCCCGGCCACACTTGAGCGGACCGGACTGGCCCGGATGAGCACATCGGGCACCACTTCGCCCCCTCAACCGTTCCCCAACACGAGGGGGCCCACGAGACGAAACGTCACCTCGGGCCCCTCTCCGAGCCTCGTTTCGCTCGGCCTCTCTCAGCGGCTTCGTTCAGCCCCTCTTTCCACTCGCCCCACCCCAGGCACGCAAAGCCCCCCTCGCCCGTTGATACGGCAAGGGGGGCCTCGCGCCGAAACGTTGCTTTACGCCTCGCGTCTCACGCCGGCTGCGTAGCCGCCGCGATCCGCTCCTGGCGCAGCGCCTCGTACCAGTGGTCGCTCACCGGCGGCAGCGCGTTGACGTCCAGCGCCAGCTTGATCAGCAGGTCGGCGATGTGCGGGTTACGGGCCATCACGGGGCCGTGCATGTAGGTACCGAAGACGGTGTCGTTCCACGCGCCCTCGTAGCCGTCACCCACGCCGTTGCCGTTGCCGAACCGTACCTTCGCGAACGGGCGGGCGGTCTGCCCGAGGTGGGTGACGCCCTGATGGTTCTCGAAGCCGGTCAGCGGCGGGAGGTTCAGCTCCGGGTCGATGTCGGCCAGTACGTCACCGACGCACCGCTCGCCCTCGCCGCGGGTGCTCACCACGTCCAGCAGCCCGAGCCCCTGCTCGCGCTCGCCCAGGTCGTTGATGAACTCATGGCCGAGGATCTGGTACCCGGCGCAGACCGAGAAGACGATCGCGCCGTTGGCGACCGCCCGGTTCAGACCGCCGTCCCGGCGCAGCCGCTCGGCGGCCAGCCGCTGCGGCCGGTCCTCGCCGCCGCCGATCAGGTAGATGTCGCCCGAGGTGGGGATCTGCTGGTCGGAGCGGACGTCCAGGCGCTGGACGTCCAGCCGGCGCTGCCGCGCCCGGCGCTCCACCACCAGTGCGTTGCCCTGGTCCCCGTACGTGCTCAGCAGGTCCGGGTAGATCCACACCAGACGCAGGCTGTTGTCACTCATGCTTGCTCGTCCTTGTCCGTTGCGGATCGGGTCAGTTGCCCACGCGGCGGCGCAGGTCCTGGAAGGCGGTGTAGTTGGCGATGACCTCGATACGGCCGGGCGGTGCCTTCCGTACGGCCTCGTCGACGTTCTCGCACACCTGGAAGTCCAGGCCCGCGACCTCCAGCCGGACCGCGAGGTCCAGCTTGCGGTCGCCGATCACGAAGATCGGGTGGCCGGCGAGCCGGGTGTAGTCGACGTCCCAGAGCCAGGAGGTGTCCGTGCCGTCGGCGCCGCGGGCGTTGACGGACAGGATCACCGGCGTCGGCGGCGGGTCGATCAGCGAGAACGTCTCGAGCCAGCCGGCCGGGTTCTTCGCCAGCAGCAGGCGCAGCTCGCGGTCCATGAAGGAGACCACGTCGTACCGGCCCGCGACTGCCTGGACGTCGTACATCCGCTCCAGGGCGACCTGCGGGGGCACGCCGAAGGCCGCGGCCACCGCGGCCGAGGTCGTGGCGTTGGCCTTGTTCGCGCGGCCGGGGAGCTGGAGCTTGATCGGCCAGGCCGAGCCGTGCGGGTCCAGGACGTGGTCGCCGGAGAGCGCCCAGCTCGGCGTCGGGCGGCGGAAGCCGCACTCGCCGCAGAACCAGTCGTCGCCGGGGCGCTGCATCACGCCGCCGCAGGACGGGCAGGACCAGGCGTCGTCCTTCCACTCCTGGCCCGCCGCGACCCATACGACGTTGGCGGACGAGGAGGCCGCCCAGACGATCAGCGGGTCGTCGGCGTTGGCGACGACGAGCGCCTTGGAACCGGCCAGCCCCTCGCGCCACTTCTCCGCCAGCATGCGGGTCTCGGCGGCGCGGTCGAGCTGGTCACGCGAAAGGTTGAGCAGCGCGATGGCCTTGGGGGTGACGTCCCGGGCGACGCCCGCGAGGTACTTCTCGTCGACCTCGATGACGCCGTACTTCGCGTCCGAACCCCCGGCCAGCGCCGAGGTGATGCCGGCCGGCATGTTCGCGCCGAGCGCGTTGGAGACCACCGGGCCGCTGGCCCGCAGCGCCTCCGCGATCAGCCGCGTGGTCGTCGTCTTGCCGTTGGTCGCGGACACCAGGACCACGTCCAGGTGCTGGGCGAGCCGGGCCAGCAGGTCGGGGTCGAGCCTGAGCGCGACCTTGCCACCGATCACCGATCCGCTGCCGCGGCCCACCGCGCGCGACGCCGCCGCCGCGGCCCTGCCCGCCGTCACGGCCAGCTTGGCCCGCGGCGACAGCGGGTCCGTGTTGCCTGCCATCGTCCTAGATCCTCCTTGCATCCGGCGCCCTCCTGCCCCCGGGGCCGCCGGTGGAACGCCCCTCCGTACCGGCCCGGCCGGCCGGGAGGCTGTGGTTGGGGATCAGCCTATCGATTTCCGCGCCGGGGCCCGAACCAGACCACCCGTGAGGGGGGTGTGGAGGTTCCTGCTCAGCGGCCGTATCCGGAGGGACGGCCGGGTCGGCGGCCGGGACCGGAACGTCGCTGGTCTCGGCCGGAACGTACTCTTGCCCCCATGCGACACCGCTCCGTCCCCGGCAGTTCCGGCCGCGTCCGCCCTATGCGGCTGCTCGGCGACCCCGTCCTGCACGCGCCGTGCGAGGAGGTCACCGACTTCGGGCCGGCGCTGGCGCAACTGGTGGAGGACATGTTCGCGACGATGTACGCGGCTCGGGGTGTCGGCCTCGCCGCGAACCAGATCGGCGTCGCGCAGCGGGTGTTCGTCTACGACTGCCCGGACGACGAGGACGTCCGCCATCTCGGGCACGTGGTCAATCCCCGGCTCGTGGCGGTGGACGGCGAGGTCCTCCGCGGCCCCGAGGGATGCCTGTCGCTGCCCGGGCTCGAGTCCGGTACGCCGCGCCACGACGAGGCGGTGGTCGAGGGCGTCACGCTGGACGGGAAGCCGTGCCGGATCTCCGGTACCGGCTTCTTCGCCCGCTGCCTGCAGCACGAGTGCGACCACCTGGACGGCGGCCTGTACCTCGACCACCTCACCGGCCTGCGCCGCCGCCGCGCGCTGCGGGCGGCGGCGAGGGCCCCGTGGGCGGGGCGGACGGCGGCGGGCTAGCCGGTACTCCTGCGGCTCAGAAACCCGGCCCGCCCGGACGGTCGCCCGCTGCCGCGAGGCGTCCCCACAGCAGGTCCGCGAGATGCTGTACCAATTGCGCTCGCGAACACGGCTGCTCGCGCAGCCACCAGTCGCCGGCCGCGTGCATCATCCCGACGATGCCGTGGCCCCACACCCGCGCCAGCTCGTCGCCGACCGGTCCCAGGTCCACCCGCTCGGCGATGACCTGCGCGAGCTCCTCGCCCATCCGCCGCAGCAGGGGAGCGGAGTGCCGGCCGACGTCGAAGCCGCTGTCGGGTGTCTGTCCCTCGTCGGACGGATGCATCAGGAAGCGGTAGACCTGCGGCCTGGCTTCGATGGCCGAGAGGTAGGTGTCGAGGGTGGCCTCGACCCGGTCCCTTCGCGGTACGGGAGAGTCCAGCGCGGCCCGCAGGCCGGCGAGGAGGGCGTCGGTGTGGCGTACGGCGAGGGCGCGGTAGAGGCCGCCCTTGTCGCCGAAGTGCCGGTAGAGGATCGGCTTGGTGATCCCGGCCTCGGCCGCGATCGCGTTCATCGATGCTTCGGGGCCGTCGCGGAGCACCACGCGGTCCGCGGCCTCCAGCAGCTCGCGTCGTCGGCGCTCACTGGCCGTACGGCGGCTCTCCTGTGTCATTTCCATTCGTCCGGCTCCCCGCCCTGGTGACTTCGTGCTGTTCGCGCAACGTAACACCCTGTCCATCGGACGGGAGATATCGGTCGCTGAGGTTGACAGTGCTTACTGGTGAGTAACAGACTGTTGTTACCGCAAGTAACGCACTGCTGGAGGGGTCATGGCCGAGTTCATCATGGAACTCAACGACGAGCAGAAGGAAGTCCGGGACTGGATCCATGGATTCGCCGCGGACGTCATGCGCCCCGCCGCCGCCGAGTGGGACGAGCGCGAGGAGACCCCCTGGCCGGTGATCCAGGAAGCGGCCAAGATCGGAATCTACTCGCTCGACTTCTATGCCCAGCAGTACTTCGACCCCACGGGCCTCGGCATCCCCATGGCCATGGAGGAGCTCTTCTGGGGCGACGCGGGCACCGCCCTGTCGATCGTCGGCACCGGCCTCGCCGCGGTCGGCGTCCTCGCCAACGGCACCGAGGAGCAGATCGGCACCTGGATCCCGCAGATGTACGGCGACGTGAACGACGTCAAGGTCGCGGCCTTCTGCTCCTCCGAGCCCGACGCCGGCTCCGACGTCGCCTCGATGCGTACGCGTGCCGTGTACGACGAGGCCAAGGACGAGTGGGTCCTGAACGGCACCAAGACCTGGGCGACCAACGGGGGCATCGCCAACGTCCACGTCGTCGTCGCGGTCGTCGACCCGGAGCTGGGCTCCAAGGGCCACGCGTCCTTCATCATCCCGCCGAACACCCCCGGCCTCTCCCAGGGCCAGAAGTTCCAGAAGCACGGCATCCGCGCCTCGCACACCGCCGAGGTCGTCCTCGACAACGTCCGCGTCCCCGGAAGCTGCCTGCTCGGCGGCAAGGAGAAGCTGGACGAGCGGCTGGCCCGCGCCCGTGAGCGCGCCAAGGCGGGTGGCGGCGAGCGCGTGAAGAACGCCGCGATGGCCACCTTCGAGGCGTCCCGCCCGGCCGTCGGCGCGATGGCGGTCGGCACCGCCCGCGCCGCGTACGAGGAGGCCCTCGAATACGCGAAGACCCGCGAGCAGTTCGGCCGCCCGATCATCGACAACCAGGGTGTCGCCTTCCAGCTCGCCGACATGCGTACGTCGATCGATGCGGCCCGGCTGCTGGTCTGGCGCGCGTCCTGGATGGCGGTCAACGGCAAGCCGTTCACCGCGGCCGAGGGCTCGCAGTCCAAGCTCTTCGCGAGTGAGACCGCGAAGAAGGTCACGGGCCAGGCCATCCAGATCCTCGGCGGCAACGGCTTCACCCGCGAGTACCCGGTCGAGCGCATGCACAGGGATGCTGCGATCTACACGATCTTCGAGGGCACGAGCGAGATCCAGCGCCTGGTGATCGCGCGGACGCTGGCGGGGATGCCGATCCGGTAACGCCGGTGGGGATGCCGATCCGCTGACGCTGGTCGCCGCGCACAACGGGCCGGAACACACGGTGTGTTCCGGCCCGTTGCGCTGCGCGGGCCGTGCTGATCGGATCACCGGCATGGACACGACTCCACCGGACTGGGACCACTGCGGGATCGGGTCGTCCGCTGACGATCCGGGCGGGTGCCGGGGCGTACGGGCGGCCGGCACCCGGTGCCTGGCACACCTCGAACCCGCCGATCGCGAGGCGTACTTGGTGGGGCTCCGGCCCGGTGCGGATCTCGACTGCCGCGGGGTGACGTTCGACGCGGAGCTGATCAGGGATCTGCTGGCGCGGCTGCGCGGCGACGATGGCAGGCCGGTGTGCGGGGACGCCCTGTTCACGCAGGCGCGGTTCACGGAGGACACGGACTTCTCGCGCGTACGGTTCGACGGCGAGGGCGTCTTCGAGGGGGCGCATTTCGAGGCATCGGTGGTCTTCGACGGCGCGCGTTTCGAGCGGGGCGGCTGGTTCGTCGGGGCGTCGTTCGCGGGGGCCGCGGGATTCGGTGGCGTACGGTTCGCGGCGGACGCCGGATTCGGGTCGGCGGATTTCCGCGAAAGGGCGTGGTTCGGTGGCGCCCATTTCGGCGGCCGGGCGTGGTTCGGCGAGACGGTTTTCCACGGTGAAGCGGAATTCCTCCGGGCGGTCTTCGCCGGTGGTTGGGTGGGGCCTTTTGTGTGCCACGGAACGCTCGGGATGGTCGAGGCGGAATTCCGTAACGCCCTGCAGATATCCGTCATGGCGGCACGGATCGATGCCCGTTCCGCGCGTTTCGAAGGGGCCGTGGCACTGCGCGCGCGATGGGCCACGGTCGATCTCACCAATGCCGTCCTGCTGTTCCCGAGTTCGGTGGCGACCGACCTGTCCACGCCCCGTCATCCCGGCGAGGAAGCGCTCTCGGACGTCCATGACATCGAGGTGTCGATCGCCTCGATCCGCGGGGTCGACGCCTCGATGCTGCTGCTCAGCGACGTGGATCTGACCCGCTGCCGCTTCTCCGGCGCACACCATCTCGACCAGTTGAGATTCGAGGGGAAATGGCGGCTCTCCGCCGCTCCCCGAGGCGTCCAATGGAGCCGAGGAATTCCTCGCTGGTGCACCAAGCGCCAGATCATCGAGGAAGAGCGGCAATGGCGTACGTCGCCCCGTCGCCGCCGTCCGGCACGGCACGCCTGGGGTGATCCGCCGGAATCCCCGGACGACGTACCGGGGCTCGCCACGCTCACCACGACCTACCGCCAGCTCCGTAAAGCACGCGAGGACGCGAAGGACGAGCCCGGGGCGGCGGATTTCTATTACGGCGAAATGGAGATGCGCCGGTACAGTCACCGGCCGCGCAAGGCGGAGCGCTGGCTGCTGCAGGCGTACTGGCTGCTCTCCGGATACGGCCTGCGTGCCTCCCGGGCCCTCGTCGGGCTCGGCCTCGCGATGGCGGCGACGATCGTGCTGATGGTGGCGTCCGGGCTGCCGGACACGCCCGCACGCCCCTACCCGGCGAGCGCCGGCGTCCTCGGGAAGCAGCATCCGCGGCTCCAGCGGCCCTTCCTGGACCGGTTCACGGGGGAGCGCGCCGAGAAGGCCGCCGACGTGGTCATCCACTCCGTGGTCTTCCGCACCAGCGGCCAGGACCTGACCACCGCCGGTACGTACATCGAGATGGTGTCCCGCCTCACCGAGCCGGCCCTCCTCGGCCTCGCCGTGCTCGCCGTCCGCGGCCGCATCAAGCGCGGCTGACCCTCCCGCGCCGCCCACCCCCACTTTCCGCACATTCCACGCCCTCCCCGGCCCACCGGCCGGGGAGGGCGTCGTGCTGTCCGGGCGCGCCTCGGCTGAAGGATGCGGTCCGGTCTTGACGGCTGCCGCGTCTCGCTCTACTTTCGTCTTCCATAAAGCAAAACAAGTTTTCCAAGATGCGGAAACAGCGAGTTCCGGGCCTTACGCCGGAACGTGTCCGCGTCCTGACAGGCCGACGACGCAGGAGTACTCGATGCCTCGTATGACCGCCGCTCGTGCGGCAGTGGAGATCCTCAAGCGCGAGGGCGTGACCAACGCCTTCGGCGTGCCGGGTGCGGCGATCAACCCCTTTTACGCGGCTCTGAAGGCCGGCGGCGGCATCCAGCACACGCTCGCCCGCCACGTGGAGGGCGCGTCGCACATGGCCGAGGGGTACACCCGTACTCACCCGGGCAACATCGGTGTCTGCATCGGTACGTCCGGCCCCGCCGGCACCGACATGATCACCGGCCTGTACTCCGCGATCGGTGACTCCATCCCGATCCTGTGCATCACCGGCCAGGCGCCCACCGCGGTGCTCCACAAGGAGGACTTCCAGGCCGTCGACATCGCCTCGATCGCCAAGCCGGTCACCAAGAAGGCGACGACCGTCCTGGAGGCCGCGCAGGTCCCCGGCGTCTTCCAGGAGGCGTTCCACCTGATGCGGTCGGGCCGTCCGGGCCCGGTGCTGATCGACCTGCCGATCGACGTCCAGCAGACGGAGATCGAGTTCGACCCCGAGACGTACGAGCCGCTGCCCGTCTACAAGCCCGCCGCGACCCGCGCCCAGATCGAGAAGGCCCTCTCGATGCTGAACGAGGCCGAGCGCCCGGTGCTGATCGCCGGCGGTGGTGTCATCAACGCCGACGCCTCCGACCTGTTCGTGGAGTTCGCCGAGCTGACCGGCATTCCGGTCATCCCGACGCTGATGGGCTGGGGCGTCCTGCCCGACGACCACGAGCTCAACGCCGGCATGGTCGGCCTGCAGACCTCGCACCGCTACGGCAACGAGAACTTCCTGGCGTCCGACTTCGTCCTCGGCATCGGCAACCGCTGGGCCAACCGCCACACCGGCTACAAGATGGACGTCTACCGCAAGGGCCGGAAGTTCATCCACGTCGACGTCGAGCCCACCCAGATCGGCAAGATCTTCGCCCCGGACTACGGCATCGCCTCCGACGCCAAGGCCGCGCTGGAGCTCTTCGTCGAGGTGGCGAAGGAGATGAAGGCCGCGGGCAAGCTGCCCGACCGCGGCGAGTGGGCCGCCTCCACCCAGGAGCGCAAGGCCACGCTGCAGCGCCGTACGCACTTCGACAACATCCCGATGAAGCCGCAGCGCGTGTACGAGGAGATGAACAAGGCGTTCGGGCCGGAGACCCGCTACGTCACCACCATCGGCCTCTCCCAGATCGCCGGCGCGCAGATGCTGCACGTCTACAAGCCGCGCCACTGGATCAACTGCGGCCAGGCCGGCCCGCTCGGCTGGACCATCCCGGCCGCGCTCGGCGTCGCCACCGCCGACCCGGACGCGCAGGTCGTCGCGCTCTCCGGCGACTACGACTTCCAGTTCATGCTGGAGGAGCTGGCCGTCGGCGCGCAGCACCGCATCCCGTACGTCCACGTCCTCGTCAACAACTCCTACCTGGGCCTGATCCGCCAGGCGCAGATCGGCCTGGACATCAACTTCCAGGTCAACCTGGAGTTCGAGAACATCAACTCGCCGGAGCTGGGCGTCTACGGCGTGGATCACGTCAAGGTCGCCGAGGGCCTGGGCTGCAAGGCGATCCGCGTCACCGACCCGAGCGAGCTGGCCGCCGCCTTCGAGCAGGCCAAGAAGCTCGCCGCCGAGCACCGCGTGCCGGTCGTCGTCGAGGCGATCCTGGAGCGGATCACCAACATCTCGATGAGCAAGACCGCGGACATCAGCGATGTCACGGAGTTCGAGGAGATCGCCACCGAGCCGTGGCACGCGCCGAGCGCGATCGCGCCGCTGAAGAGCTGACGCCGTCGGGCCTCCCGCCTGCGCTTCGCACGCGGGAGGCCCGCCCCCACCCCCTGTCGTCCGCACCGGAAGGAAGACCACCCCTCATGGGCTTCACCGACTCCCGTTTCGACGTCAACCTGTCGATCCTCTTCACCGAACTGCCGCTGCTGGAGCGCCCGGCAGCCGCGGCCGCCGCCGGCTTCACCGAGGTCGAGCTATGGTGGCCGTGGATCGACGCGCCGGTGCCCGAGCAGTCCGAACTGGACGCGCTGCGGCACGCGCTGCAGGACGCCGGCACCCAGCTCGTCGGCCTGAACTTCTACGCCGGAGCGCTGCCCGGGCCCGACCGCGGCGCCCTGTCCATCCCCGGCGAGGAGTCCGACAAGTTCCGCGCCAACATCGACGTCGCCGCCGACTTCGCCCAGTCGCTCGGCTGCAAGGCGCTCAACGCGCTCTACGGCAACCGCGTCGACGGCGTCGACCCCCAGGTCCAGGACACCCTGGCGCTGGAGAACCTGGTACTCGCCGCCCGCGCGGCCGACCGCGTCGGCGCGACGCTGCTGATCGAGGCGCTCAACGCGCCCGAGTCGCCGCGCTGCCCGATCGTCTCGGCACCGAAGGCCATCGAGATCGTCGACAAGGTCAACGCGGCCACCGGGCTCGGCAACGCCAAGTTCCTGATGGACCTGTACCACCTGTCCATGAACGGCGAGGACCTCAACGAGGTCATCGACGCCTATGCGGACAAGACCGGGCACGTGCAGATCGCCGACAACCCCGGACGCGGCGCGCCCGGCAACACTCTCCATGAGCAGCAACCTCCCCAAGATCGCGTGGATCGGCCTGGGCATCATGGGCTCCCCGATGGCGGAGAACCTGATCAAGGCCGGCTACTCCGTCACCGGCTTCACCCTTGAGCAGGACAAGCTCGACCGGCTGGCCAAGGCCGGCGGCACCGCGGCCGCGAGCATCGCCGAGGCCGTCCGCGACGCCGACGTCGTGCTCACCATGGTCCCGGCCTCCCCGCAGGTCGAGGCCATCGCGTACGGCCCCGACGGCATCCTGGAGAACGCCAAGTCCGGCGCGCTGCTGATCGACATGTCCTCGATCACCCCGCAGACCTCCATCGACCTGGCCAAGAGCGCCGCCGAGAAGGGCATCCGCGTCCTGGACGCCCCGGTCTCCGGCGGCGAGGCCGGCGCCATCGAGGCCGTGCTCTCCATCATGGTCGGCGGTGACCAGGCCGACTTCGACGAGGCCAAGCCGCTGTTCGACGCCCTGGGCAAGACCATCGTGCTCTGCGGCCCGCACGGCTCCGGCCAGACGGTGAAGGCCGCCAACCAGCTCATCGTCGCCGTCAACATCCAGGCGTGCGCCGAGGCCGTGGTCTTCCTGGAGAAGTCCGGCGTCGACCTCGCCGCGGCCCTGGACGTCCTCAACGGCGGCCTGGCCGGCTCCACCGTGCTGACCCGCAAGAAGGACAACTTCAAGAACCGCGACTTCAAGCCCGGCTTCCGCATCGACCTGCACCACAAGGACATGGGCATCGTCACCGACGCCGCCCGCACCGTCGGTGCCGCGCTGCCCGTCGGCTCCGTCGTCGCGAACCTCGTGGCCTCGCTCCGCGCCCAGGGCGACGGCGGCCTGGACCATTCCGCGCTGCTGCGCGGTGTCGAGCGCCTGTCGGGCCAGCCGGTCAAGGACTGACGTCCGAGGACTGTCACCTGAGAACAGTCTTCCGAGGACAGTCATCCGCGGACTGTCACCTCTCCACGGAGCGCCGTTCGGATCCGTCCGGGCGGCGCTCCGTCGTGCGTACGGCTGAGTACACTGAGCCAACGTTCGTTAAGTACAGGGGAGGATCCAGGTGAGTGCGGAGCGGCCTGCGGGTCAGAAAGCGATCCTCGATGCCGCCCGGCACGAGTTCGCCGAGCGTGGTTACGGCGCGGCGTCCATCCGCGGCATCGCGCGGCGGGCGCAGGTCAGCCTCTCCGCGATGTACCACTACTACGCAGGCAAGCAGGAGCTGCTGCACGCCCTGCTGGACGAGAGCAGCGCCCAGTACTTCGCCTCCTGCGAGGCGGAGCTGGCGCGGGCCGGCGCGGACGCGGGGGAGCGGCTGGCCGCCCTGGTGCGGGCCACCGTCCGGTACCGCGCCGAGCGCCGGCTGGAGAGCAGCCTGCTGCTCACCGAGTGGCGCCACCTCTCCGAAGGCCGGGTGAAGGAGGCGCGGCAGCGGCAGTACGACGGCTCGCGGCTCTTCCATGAAGTCGTCGACGCGGGCGTGGCGCAGGGCGTGTTCCGTACGCCGCATCCGGAGGACGCCCGGCGCAGCGTGATCGCGATGTGCAACGCGGTGGCGCAGTGGTACCGCGCGGGCGGTGATGTCGGAATCGGTGAACTGGCCGAGCGCTACGTCGAGTTGGCGCTCGTACTGGTCGAGTACCGGCCGGCCGGCAGCCTCCCGCGCCGGTCCGGCTGACCCGCGGCGGCAGGCGCCCGGCTGAAGTTCGGACACCTTCGGGCACCGCCTTTTAACGACCGTTCAATTCTCTTTCCCGCCCCTGTCTGCTCCTTCGCGCTGCGCCGCGTGGTCAGATGTCCGACTCGCCGGACGGTTGTTCCCGGTAGAGTCCCGCCGCGTGCGGTCAGCCGTGGGGGGAGGGGCTCCTGTGCCGAAATATGAAGAGCTGGTGGCGTGGGCCGGTGCCGGACAGGTCGTCCGGGCCGATCCGGACGCCGTGGCGAAGTGGCGGATACCGGACCGTCAGAAGGCGTTACTGGTGACCACGGGGATACCGGTGGTGGACAACCTCATCGGCACGGCGTGCTTCCAGCACGAGCCCGAACCGCAGCTGCGCACCCGCGACGGCCGGCTCCTGTACCGGCTGACGCAGAACGCGCACGGCAGCCGTTCGCCCGCGCTGACCTGGGCGTTCGGCGTCGATCCCGACTCCGGCGCGGTGTACTACGTCCTGCCCGACGGCGAGGCGTGGTTCGCCAACTCCTCGATCGAGCTGTGGCTGCGCACGCTGCACCACTATGGGCTGCACGTCAGCCGGTCGGCGGTCCTGAACGACCCGAACGGCGACGAGGGCGCTGCGGTGGCCGAGCTGGGGCGCCTGGCGGTGCAGCTCAAGGCCATCGACCCGCCGGCCTTCGACGGGTTCGTCGGCTACATCTGGGTGGAGTTCCTGGAGAGATGGCTCTGGTGACGCGTCCGGAGAGAGGGCTCCGGTGACGCGTCGGCGATCGGTCTCGGACCTTTACCGATCTCTTTGCGTCGAGTGCGAGTGCCTTTGCGTCGCGTCCCCGGCCGGTGGTCTGTCGTCGTCGCGGTCGGCGGGGGCGGGCCGCCGCTGGTCGGCGCGGTGCGGCAGCGCGGGGCGCTTGCGCGCGTGAGACCTGTGACAGACGTGCAACTCATGTGCCGGATGGGCCGTTTCCGTCACGGGCGGGGGCGACGTGGTACGGGCTGCCGACCCGCTTAACGATCGTTCGCCGTCGGCGGCGCCGGTGTCCAGCGCACCGGCCCAGCCGGCCCGCCCGCCTGCTCCGGTTCGCCCCCGTGCTCGGTGATCTCACCCCGGCCCGCGAGCAGCTTCAGGTGGGCAAGCGTCTCGCCGAGTGCGAAGCGGCGCTGTCCCAGGCCGAACTCCTGCCAGCTCCGGGACCACTTGAGGTGCGCGGCCAGTTCCCACGCGGTGCTGCCGGGCGCCGCCGTGACCGCGGCCAGGGTCTCGGCGAGCCGCTCGGTGTGGTGCCGCGCGAGGTACGCGAGCCGCTGGTCGAGCTGCCGGAAGCGGTACTCGTGCGCGGGCAGCACCTCGGCCACGTCGTAACCGGTCAGCTTGTCCAGCGAGCGCAGGAAGTCCGCGAGGGGGTCACCGACGCTCTGCAGGAGGTACCCGATCGAGGGCGTGATCCGCGGCAGCACATGATCGCCGGAGAACAGGAGCTGCCGCTCGGGGTCATAGAAGCAGGAGTGGCCGGGGCTGTGGCCGGGCGTCCAGACGACCCGCAGGTCCAGGCCGGGGAGGGTGATGCGCTCGCCGTCCTGGAGGAGGACGTCCGGGCGCGGGGCGCGGAACAGCCGGTCGGGGGCCATCATGTCGGCGGTGGCGTCCGCGTCGGTGCCGGACATGCCGTGCTCCGTCAGGTGCCCGACGTACCCGCGCCGCCACTTGTCGTACGTGTCGAGATCCGGGCGCATCGCATGGGCGTCCAGCTCGTGCAGCGCGACATACGCGCCGGAGGCGTCGCGGACCCGGCCCGCCAGACCCAGGTGGTCGGCGTGGTTGTGGGTGACCAGCACCGCCTTGACATCGCGGACCTCGTAACCGATGGCCGTCAGACCGTCGTTGAGCGCCTGCCACGAGATGTCGGCGTCCCAGCCCGCGTCGACCAGCGCGAGGCCGCCGCGCACCTCGAGCGCGTAGACCAGGACGTACCGCAGCGGATTGTCCGGGATGGGGACGGGGAGGGACCACAGGCCGTCCCGGACGCGTTCGACGGGCGGCAGCACGCCGTCCTGCCAGGCCCGCCACTGCACGGTGCCGGTGATCTCGGGTGTCACAGCAGGTCCCGTCCCTTCGACGTACCAGAACGACTGGCGCAAGACCAGATACGCCAGCACGATGACGAACGAGCGTTAAGTTTACAGGCCAACGAATAGGGCGGGGCAGAGGGAGCGCTCCGCGCCCGTAGCTCGTCCACTGTGGTTCCGCAGCGGGGCAGTTGGAGTTGTTCCGCCCCTGGACAGGCCCCTTGGCGCCGCCTTAGCTTATCGATCGTTCGCCTGTACGCGATCTCCGTGCCCCTGCGCCCCGCCCGTCCCGGGCGTGGCCGGGGCCCGTCGCCCGCAGAACCGGCACCCCCCGAGGAGTCGCCCCATGCCGCGTACCGCACTGGACTACCCGCCCCTGCCCGTCGGCGCCGTGCTCGCCGGGGCCGCGCAGCGCTATCCCGACCGGCTCGCGCTGACGGACGGGCAGGAGGGCCTGACGTACGCCGAGCTGTACGACCGGGCCCTGCGGTTCGCGCGCGGCCTGCACGAGCACGGCATCGCGCCCGGCGAGACCGTGCTGCTGATGATCCCCAACTGCCCGTGGTTCCCGGTCGCGTACTGGGGCACGCTGCTGGCCGGCGCGGTCGTCAGCCCCACCAACCCCGCGCAGCCCGCGGCCCCGCTGGCGGCGCAGCTCGCCGATTCGGACGCCCGCGCGGTGATCGCGTACGCGGGCGCGCTGCCGTCCGTCTACGCCGCCGACGCGCCCGGCGTGCGCCTCACCGCCGTCGTACCGGGACCGCGCAGCAGCCCCGGCGCCCTCCCCGAACCCCCGGCCGGCCGTACCGTGCTGTCCGCCGAGGAGCTGCTGACGCACGGCAGAGCCGAGCCAGCAGGGCGGCGCCCGGAGGACGTGGCGCACCTGGCCTTCACCGGAGGCACCACCGGCCGGTCCAAGGCCGTCCGCGTGCTGCACCGCAACGTGATCGCCAATGTCGCCCAGACCGTCTGGGTACGGGCCGCCGGCCGGCTGTACGACGCGGACGGCGTGCTCGGCCTGGCCCGCGACGAGGCGGCCGCGACGCCCCACCAGTCCGTCCCCGGCACCGAGTCGACGATCTCCGTGGCCCCGCTCTTCCACGCGATGGGCCTGGTCGGGATGGTCGCGCACACCGTCATCGGCACCACGGCCGTGCTGCACACCCGCTTCGACCCCGCCCGCTACCTCGACGACATCGAAGCCCACCAGGTGGCCATGGTCGGCGGTTCGCCCACGATGTACCGCGCCCTGCTGGCCTCCCCGGCGAGCAACGGGCGCCGCCTGAAAAGCGTACGCAACATCAACTCCGGTGCCGCGCCCATGGACTCCGGAACCCGGCAGCGGCTCACCGAACTCTTCCCGGACGCGCTGTACAGCGAGGGCTACGGGCTCACCGAGGCGACCATGGCGCTGGCCATGTGGCCACTGGACGCCGCCGCCGGGACCCCGCACGGCACCGTCGGCGTCGCACTCCCGGACACCGAGCTGTCCATCCGCGACCTGCTCGACCCGGAGCGCGAACTGCCGGTGGGGGAGACGGGCGAGCTGTGGGCGCGCGGCCCGCAGGTCACCGACGGGTACCAGGGCCACCCGGAACTCACCGCCGAGCAGTACGCCGGCGGCTGGCTGCGCACCGGCGACATCGGGCGGCTGGACGAGCGGGGGCACCTCTTCCTGTCGGGGCGCGCCAAGGACATGCTCATCTACAAGGGGTACAACGTCTATCCGCTGCACCTGGAGGACATCCTTGCCGGGCATCCGGCGGTGGCGGCGGTCGCGGTGATCGGCGCGCCCGCCGCGGACGCGGGCGAGATACCGGCCGCCTACGTGGTCCTGCGGAACGGTGCGGCGGCCACGGCGGACGAGCTGATGGGGTACGTCGCCGAGCGCGTCGCCCCGTACCAGCGGGTGCGCGAGCTGCACTTCACGGACGCGCTGCCGGTCTCGGCGGCGGGCAAGGTGCTCAAGACCGCGCTGCGCGAGCGGCACGCGGCGCGGACGGCGGAGTAGCCCGCGAGCGGAAGATCACGGCCGCCACCGCACCGGTGCGGTGGCGGGGCCCGGCCGCTAGCGTCATGCCGTATGCAGACGACTCTGAACGGCGCCGACGTGTTACTTCGCCCCGCCACGGCGGACGACATCCCCGTCCTGGCCGCGATCCGGGGCGAGCCCGAGGTGTACGCGCGCTGGCGCGGCGGGAAGGACCTGGAGTCCGAGGTCGCCGATGACCTCGCCTCGCCCGGCAAATTCACGTACGCGATCGAGTACACGGGCCGGATCATTGGCGCGATCCAGTGGTCGCAGGAATCGGATCCGGACTATCGGCACGCGAATATCGACATCTATCTGACGTCGGCGCTGCACGGCCGGGGGCTGGGTACCGACGCCGTGCGCACGCTGGCGCGGCACTTGCTGACGGAGCGTGGTCATCACCGGATCACGATCGATCCGGCGGCGGACAACGAGGCGGCGATCCGCAGCTATCGGAAGGCCGGCTTCCGGCCGGTCGGGATCATGCGCCAGTACGAGCGCGGACCCGACGGCACCTGGCACGACGCGCTTCTGATGGACCTGTTGGCGGCGGATCTCACGAACTGAGCGGTGTCGGCGGCCCGTCGGAGGGGTATGTCGCTGACACGCTTCTGGCATATGCCAAACGGTCGCTGCCGCTGTCGGATGCGATCGCGATGGCAACAGGGCGTGAAACAGGCGCTGTCGGCGGTGGGCGGAGAAGGGGGAATTAAGTTCATCATCGATCAGGACGAGCTGTTCCGCGGCGCTCCATGACAGATATATGCGTAGTTGAATGGGGCGCAGCGCGCTCGCCGGGAGGTGCGGCGGCGCGGCTGGGCCGGTGTGCGCACGGAGGGAACCGGAACCTGTCGTGCGGGAGTGGCACAGAGTGGCACGAGACAACTTGGGACGGCTTGTCCGGCCGTCGGCCGGTGTCGGAGAGGAACGATTTTTCCCATGCATGATGTGACACGTTCGACCCCTTCCGCTGAAACGATTCCCCGCTACGCTCGCTCCTCCCCGGAAGCGTTCGGCCCGGCCGCCGGCGCTCAACCGGAACACCCGGCACGCCCCCTCGTCCCGCTGATGTCGAGAGAAACGAGCCCCTCGCGATGACGTACACCGCCAGGACCGCATTTGGCGACTTCGACCAGGCCCTCGCCCTGGAACCCGGCCGCTACGAGAGGGCCCGTCGCCGGCACCGCCAGATCACCGCGGCGCTGAAGAACGTGGGCCTGATCGAAAGTTCCTGCCTCCAGGGCAGCTTCGCGCGCAAGACCCGCATCGCCCCGCTGGACGACATCGGCATGGTCATGGTCTTCCACCGGCGCTTCGCCCGCCTCGTGAAGCGCCCCGGCGGCGCCGCCGACGCCATGGCGATGCTCTGCGACACGGTCACCGAGGCGTTCCCCGGCTCCCGGTTCGGCGACGAGGACCGCACCTCCCGCGCCCTCCAGGTCACCTTCGCCGACCTGGACGTGACCTTCGGGCTGACCCCGGCCCTCGCCGACCCGCGCTGCACCGACCTGCTCACCGCCAACTGGGAGCGGGACTCCTGGGAGCGCTCCACCGTCCGTACGCTCAACCGCGTCATCGGCCGGCACGACCACGCCACCGACGGCCGCTTCGTCCACCAGGTCCGCATGCTCAAGGCGTTAAGGGGCGGCCACCCCGTACTGCGCGAGACCGGCGGTCTCCTGTGGGAGGCGCTGGCCTACGAAGCGGTCTCCGGACCGCGGCAGCACACCGACGCGGTCGCCGGCACCCTCGCCCACGCCGCGCAGGCCGTCACCGGCCCCGTCATGGATCCCACCGGCTCCCAGGACCTCACCGCCGACTGGACCGAGGCAGAGCGCGCGGCCCGCGCCGAGGTGCTGGCCGCACTGGCCGCGCAGGCCGCCGAGGCCCGCCGCCGGGAGCAGGCCGGCGATCACACCGGCGCGATCGGGCTCTGGCACGGCGTGTTCGGGGCGCCCTTCCCGACCGTGGCCGACGCCCGCCGCGCCGAGACGGCCGGCGGCACCGGACACCGCGCGACCCGCCGGCGCAGCGTGCCGATTCCGCGCGCCCGCTCCTTCAGTCCCTTCCTGGGCCGCCCGGTGACCTGGTCGGTCTTCGCCGGTACGACGAGGTCGCTGTGAACTGAGGCGCGCCGGCGGGCCGCACCCGCCGGCGGGCGAGGAGACGGTGGCTCAGCCGTTCAGCCCGGCGAAGAGACGGTGGCTCAGCCGTTCCCGGTCGCTCAGCCGTTCCGCAGATGCGCGCACCGGGGTGCGGCCGCGTGGACGGCCGCGGTGTCCGGCGCCGGAGCCGGCGCGGCCACCAGGGCCAGGTCGTTGGCGTCGGTGAAGTACGGGCGGACCCGCGCGCGGGCCGCGCCCTCGCCGCGGAACGCCGACGGATGGGTGTCGATGTCCTTGCGCGCGACGATGTCCCCGCCGATCCGTCCGATCCGTACGGCCATGCCGCCCGGCAGCACCAGCCGCAGGTCCCAGAACTCCCGGTCCAGCGGCGCCGACCCGGCCACCCGGCCGGTGAAGTCCTCGTGCGGCAGCAGTACGCAGAACCGGCCGGCGCCCAGCTCCGTCGCGGGCAGCCGCAGCACCGTCGGCCGCGCCCCGCGGCGCGTCGCCGTCACCACCGCCTCCGCCGCCGGCTCCGCGCCCAGCAGCTCGGCCTCGACGTAGGTGACCGAGGGCCCGACCGCGACCCACACCGCCTCCGCGTGCGCGGCGCGCTGCCATACGCGCAGCGCCAGCCGCCCGCCGTCGGTGGCGTACGGGATCCAGGACCGCACCGCGCCGTCGGCTACGTCCGGGGCCCGGCCGACCAGCGCGGCCCGCTCGACCATCGTGGACCGCACGGGCCGCAGCGCCCCGTCCGCGCGCCGCCGTACCCACGCCTCCCAGTGCCCCTCGGCGAGCGGCACCCGCGCCAGCCGCAGCCGGACCCGGTACGGGCCGCCGCGGCCCTCCCGTACGGGCGGCGGCAGCGGCACCCGCAGCTCCTCGGCGGAGTTGCGGCGGCGCAGTACCAGGTCGGCGGGGCCGGTCAGTCCCGCGGCGGGGAACGTCAGGACCAGCGCGCCGTCGTCGGCCACCGCGCAGCGCGCCTCGGGGCGCAGCTTGCGTGCCGTGCCGTCGGCCCGCGCGGCCGCCGCGGGCGCGACCTTCCGCAGCACACCGAGCAGCGGCCCGGCGGTCACCGGCTGCTGGAGCAGCGGGCGTGCCATCCGCCGGGCGAGCGCCTTGCCCGCGCGCAGCGCCCTGGCCTGCCCCGCGATACCGGCGTACCCGCCCAGCGCATGCGCCCCGGTGAGCTTCTTCCGCGCCTCCGGAGGAGCGCAGCACTTGCCGGTCTTCGCGACGAGGTCCTCGAAGAGCTTGACGTAGGCGTGGGCGATGGCCGAGGGCGCGTAGTCCAGCGCCTTGGCGCGCGCTGCCGCGGCCATCGCGGCCCGCCGCTCGTCGTCCGCGATCAGAGCGAGCAGCGCCGCGGCGAACTCCTCGGCGTTCCCCGGCTGGACGAGCAGCCCGTCCACCCCGTCGGAGATGATCTCGCCGGGCCCGAACGGGCAGTCCGTGGCGACCACCGGCAGCCCGGCGTGCATCGCCTCCACGATCGTCATCCCGAAGGACTCGCCGTCCGAGGAGACCGCCGCGATCGACCCCTTGGCCCACTCCGGCTCGATCGGCGCGTGCGCGCCCATCATCGTCACCTGCTCGCACAGCCCCAGCTCATGGATGCGGGAGCGCAGCGCCCGCGCCTCGGGGCCGCGCCCGTACAGCCGCAGCCTCCAGTCGGGCCGCTGCTCCACCACGCGGGCGAACGCGTCGATCAGCAGCCGGTAGTTCTTGATGCGGATGAGCCGGCCGGCCGCGACCACCAGCTTGTTGCGCCCCGAGGAGGGCGAGACGTCCGGCTGCGGCACCGCGTTGGGGATGCAGCGGATCTCCGTGGTGACGTCGGGCAGCGCCTCGCGGTAGATCCTGGCGTCCTGCCGGGACACCGTGACGAAGGCGTCCAGGTGGGCCACCGCCGCGTTCTGCGCCGCCCGCACCTCGGGCCGGTGCATGTCGTGGGTGAGGTGCTCCTGCCCGACGAGCAGCGCGCGGGCGGGCCCGAAGCGGGCGAGGTACACATTGATGCCGGGCCGCGTCCCGATGATCACGTCCGCGTCGGTGTCCCGCAGGTACTCCTCGATCCGCGTGTCGACCAGCGCGCTGCACCGCTTGTACGGGCCGTCGCAGGCGGGGTAGACGCGCGAGGGGTTGCCCTTCGGGTCGTGCGCCGGATCGAAGCCGGGCCGGTCCGCGCGGGCCTCGACCAGCGGCACGATCCGTACCCGCGGATGGACGGGCAGGGCCGGGGCGGCCCGGGACCTGATCATCGAGACGATCTCGACGTCGTGCCCGGCGTCCGCCAGCGCGCCGGAGAGGTTGACGGTCGAGCGGATGGTGCCGCCGATGCCGTAGAGGTTGAAAAGGAGGAAGCACACCTTTAGGCGGCGCGCTGCCCACACAGGGGGCGGAGGACATGCCGCCGCTTCCCGGACCATGCCTGACACGACCACATCGCCACGCTTCTCCACAGAACCGGAGAATATGACGTGAATTGATACTCTATGAGTTTTCGCGCGAGCGTGTCGCGAACCTGCCCCCCGAACGGCCGGTATGCATCGTGCCTGGTGGCAGGGGTGACGCGCGGCGCCGACGGGTCGCGGCGTACGCCGGGGGCTCGGGTGTTTCAGGCCGCGTCGAGGGGTGCGGGGCGATGCGCGAGTACCACCGCTCAGGGGCTCAGTCCCGGCCCGCGGTCTTCTCGCGGGCCCGGAGCACGGCGATGGTGCTCCGGCACCAGTCGTGATGTTCCCGCTCGAAGCCCAGGCCGCGCAGGCAGGTGAGGTACGGGCCGATGCGTTCGCCGGTGCGCAGGAACTCCGCCTCCTCCAGATCACCGCGGAGATGCCGGAGGATCTTGGTGAAGAGGTCGGTCTTCGCGGCGGCGACCGCCATCCGCTCCTCGAGCTGTGCGATCACCGGCCCGGCGTCGACCCGGTCCACGGCCTGCACCTTCACCAGCAGGTCGTCCCGGATGAAGGACGGCTTGGCGGCGGCCGCCGCGAACCGCTGCAGCTCGGCGAGGCCCGCGTCGGTGACCGTGAAGAGGCGCTTGGTGGGCCGGGTCTCCTGCACCACCTGCCGCCCGGTGACCAGCCCGTCTTTCTCCAGCCTGGTCAGCTCGGCGTACAACTGCTGCGGCTGCGCGTGCCAGAAATTGGCGACGCCGACGTCGAACGCCTTGGCCAGTTCGTAGCCGCTGTACTCGCCGTCGAGCAGCGCGGCGAGCACCGCGTGGCGGAGCGCCATCGCACCCGACCCCTTTCCCTTTCCCGAAGGCTTGTGCATCATCATAGTCATCAATCTGACTACTCATGATTCTGACTATTCGCGGACCGGTCCGATGCCGACCGGCGAGCTGTCGAGAGAAGGAGCGGGGAATGGTGCAGCAGACGGCGGACCGGTTCCGGGCGGCGGTGGAGAAGGGCGACATCGGGGCGATCGAGGAGCTGTTCGCGTCGGACGTGCGGTTCTACAGCCCGGTGAAGTTCACCCCCTTCGAGGGACGTCCGATGGTGATGGGGCTCTTCGGGGTGTTGCTGCGCACGTTCGAGGACTTCCGGTACATCGGGCGCTTCGAGGGAGCGGCGGAGTCGAGCGCGCCGGCGGCGGCCGGTGACGGCGGCGGAGCGATGGACGCGAGCGTGCTCCTCTTCCGTACGACCGTGCGCGGGAAGGAGATCCACGGGATCGACCTGCTGCACTTCGACGAGGACGGACTGATCAAGGAGTTCACGGTCATGGTCCGGCCGCAGTCCGCGGTGGCAGCGCTCGGTGCCGCGGTATACGAAGGGCTGGTCGCGGACGGGCTGGTGCCGGGGCCGGACGCCGCTCCGCAGAGCTGACGGCCGGCCCCTGGCGAAGCCGTTCGCCGACGGGCTCAGGCGGGTGTCCGCTCCGGGGACGGGTCCCGCGGGGCGGACGCAGTTGTTCCGCCGCCCTCGATCAGCCGGCGGATCCCGAAGGTGGCGACGGTGGCGACGGCCATCGCGGCGACCAGGAACCACAGGCCCGTCACGGCGGAGCCGGTGCGGTCGGTGATGACACCGATGCCCATCGGTCCGAAACCGCCGCCCAGGTTGCCGACCGCGTTGATCATCGCGATGCCGGACGCGGCCTGAATGCCCGTCAGGAAGCGGGAGGGCAGCGTCCACAGGACGGGCTGGCCCGCGTAGAGGCCGACCGCGGCGAGGCTCATCAGGGCCACCTGCACCACGTGGTTGCCGACCAGCGCACTGCCCGCCAGGCCGGCCGCGCCGAGCGCCGCACACCCGGCGAGCCATGGATAGCGCGACCCGCCGCGGTCGGCGAGCTTGGGGACCACGTACAGGCCGATGGCCACGAAGACGTACGGGATCGCCGTGATGAAGCCGGTGGCCGTCGTGGACAGCCCGCCGAAGCCGTCGACGATCGTCGGCAGCCAGAAGCTCAGTCCGTAACAGCCCAGCGGGAAGCAGAGGAAGTACAGGGCGAGGGCGACGACCCGACGGTCCCGCAGCGCCCGCAGCGGACTGCCGTGCGTGGCGCCCATGGCATCGGCCTCGGCGGCGAGCTCGGCGGCGATCCATCCCCGCTCCTCCGTACTCAGCCAGCGCACGCCCTCCGGCCCGTCGGGCAGCAGGCGCAGCGTGACGAAGGCCAGTACGACGGCCGGGGCGCCCGTCGCGATGAAGATCCACTGCCAGCCGTCCAGCCCGAGCGTGCCGTGCAGCCCGCCGAGCGCGCCCATGTACGGATTGCCGAGGATGAAGGCGAGCGGCTGGGACATCATGAACCAGCCGACCATCCGGGCGCGGTAGCGGTACGGATACCACTTGGTGAGGAAGTACAGCACGCCCGGGTAGAAGCCGGCTTCGGCGAGGCCGAGCAGGAAGCGGGCGAGGTAGAACTGCCAGGTGGTGCTGACCGCCGCGGTGAGAATCGTGACCAGGCCCCAGCTCAGCATGATGCGGGTGAACCAGCGGCGCGCGCCGAACCGTTCCAGGTAGATGTTGCTGGGTATCTCGAACACCGCGTACGCGACGAAGAACGCGACCTGGCCGAGGGTGAACGCGGCGTTGGACAGGCCCAGTTCGTGCTGGAGCGTCAGTTTGGCGAAGCCGACGTTCGAGCGGTCGACATAGGCCACGAGATAGAGCAGGACAAGGAACGGCATCAGCCGCCAGGTGACCGCCTTCATCGCTTGCTTCTCCACGCGGCTCTCCACTTCGTCGGTTTGTTCGTCGTTGAACTCTGGACGCGGCGGGACCGTATCGTGCTTTGATAGCACCATTGAAGGGGGCGGCAGGACACGGCTTGGACACGGCCACCCCGCACCGCGTCGGAAGGACTTCACATGACCGTGAACGACCGGCAACCCGCCGGCGCCAACCCGCTCCGCTCCCGCGCCTGGTTCGGCGACGGCGGCAAGAACGGCTTCATCGCCCGGCACTCCCTGCGCGCCATGGGCCGCGGCGGTCACAACTTCGACGGCCGCCCGGTCATCGGCATCTGTAACACCTACTCCGAACTCACGCCCTGCAACGGCCACTTGCAGATCCTCGCGGACGCCGTGAAGCGCGGCGTACTGCAGGCCGGCGGCTTCCCGCTGGAGTTCCCCGCGATGTCGCTCGGCGAGCCGATCATGCGCCCGACGACCATGCTGTACCGCAACCTCGCCGCCATGGAGATCGAGGAGCAGATCCGCGCCAACCCCCTGGACGCCGTCGTCCTCCTCACCGGCTGCGACAAGACCACTCCCGCGGCCCTCATGGGCGCCGCCAGCGCCGGCGTCCCCGCGCTCGTCTTCACCGGCGGGCCCACGCTCAACGGCCGCTTCCGGGGCCGCGCCGTCGGCTCCGGCACGGACGTCTGGCGGATGACCGAGGAGCTGCGCGCCGGCACTGTCACCCAGGAGGAGTTCACCGAGTTCGAGACCGCGCTCACCCGCAGCGCCGGCCACTGCATGACCATGGGCACCGCCTCCACGATGGCCTGCCTCACCGAGGCGCTCGGCATGATGGTCCCCGGCGGCTCCGGGCTGCCCGCCGTCGACTCCCGCCGCGGCACCCTCGCCGAGGAGACCGGCATGCGCGCCGTCGAACTGGCCGGCTCCGACCTCACCCCGCAGCGCATCATGACCCGCGCCGCCTTCGAGAACGCCATCCGCATCAACGCCGCCATCGGCGGCTCCACCAACGCCGTCCTGCACCTCCTCGCCCTCGCCGGACGCCTCGGCGTCCCGCTCGCGCTGGACGACTTCGACCGCCTCGGCGCCGAACTCCCGCTGCTCATCGACCTGATGCCCTCCGGCCGCTTCCTGATGGAGGAGTTCGCGTACGCGGGCGGGCTGCCGGCCCTGATCAACGACCTCCGCGACCACCTGCACCACGACACCGTCACCGTCACCGGGCGCAGCCTGGTCGACAATTGCGCGGGCGCCGAGGTGCACGACCGCGAGGTCATCCGCCCGCTCGACCGGCCCGTCCAGCCCGCCGGCACCGGCACGGCCGTACTCCGCGGCAACCTCGCCCCCGACGGCGCGGTCATCAAGCAGTCCGCCGCCGACCCCAAGCTGCTCAGCCACACCGGGCCCGCGCTCGTCTTCGACTCGCTGGAGGACTACCTCGCCGTCGCCGAGGACCCGGACCTCGACATCACCGCCGACACCGTCCTCGTCGTCCGCAACACCGGCCCGAGGGGCTACCCGGGCATGCCCGAGGTCGGCAACGTACAGCTCCCCAAGAAGCTGCTCGACGCGGGCGTCCGCGACCTGGTCCGCATCTCCGACGCCCGGATGTCCGGCACCGCGTACGGCACCTGCGTCCTGCACGTGGCGCCCGAGGCGGCGGTCGGCGGCCCGCTCGCCCTCGTCCGCACCGGCGACTCCGTACGCCTGGACGTGCCGGCCCGCCGCCTCGACGTCCTGGTCGGGGACGACGAACTGGAGCGCCGCCGCGCGGCCTGGCAGCCGCCCCGCGCGCCCGCGGAACGCGGCTGGAGCTACCTCTACGACCGGCACGTCACCCAGGCCGACACCGGCGTCGACCTGGACTTCCTGCGCGGCGCGACCGACTCCACGCCGCCCCGGCAGGCGTTCTGACCCCGTACCGCCACGTGGCACCGAAGGTGTGACAATCAGCGGGGCGGCCGCCGGCCGGCCGCCCCGCACCGGCGCACACGAGAACACGGGGGAGCGGCGTGGAACTTCAGGGCCTGCACGGGCAGGTGGTCGACCGCATCGGCCGGTCGCTCGCCGCGGACGAGATCCGGGCGGGCGAGGTGCTGCGCCTTGAAGACGTACAGGAACGGTACGGCGTCTCGCGCACGGTCGCCCGCGAGGCCGTCCGCGTCCTGGAGTCCAAGCGGGTCGTCACCAGCCGCCCCCGCGTCGGCATCACCGTACGCCCGCTCACCGAGTGGAACCTCTACGACCCGCAGATCATCCGCTGGCGGCTCGCGTCGCCCCAGCGCGAGGCCCAGCTGCGCGAACTGGCCGAGCTGCGGGCCGCCGTCGAACCGTCCGCCGCCGCGCTCGCCGCGTCCGGCGCGGCGCCCGGCGTCCGCGCCGCGCTGACCGAGCACGCCGGCGCCATGGCGGACGCCGCCCGGGCCAACGACCGCGCACGCTTCGTCGCGGCGGACGCGGCCTTCCACCGCGCGCTGCTCACAGCCTCGGGCAACGGCATGTTCGCGCAGCTCGCCGAGGTCACGGAGGAACTGCTGACGGCCCGCCGCGACCTCGCCCTGATGCCCCCCGACATCGACATGTCGGCCGTCCACCGCCACCAGGAAGTAGCCACCGCGGTAGCCGCGGGCCACCCCACCGAAGCCGCCCAGGCCGTCGCACGCCTCGTCAACGAGGCCCACAACGAGGTGGAACGCCTACTGGAGGGCGGGGGACCGTGCGCCTACCGGACCTGAACCGCACGTGAACCGCGCGGTGCAGGGGCCGGGGAAGCGCAGTCGCCGGGCGCAGCTCAGAAATACACGATGCGCACAACAGTGACCGTCAGCACGCTTTCGCTGACGTAGTAGCGGATGACGACGCCGGCGATGGTGGCTTCTCGGCGTTCGCGTTCCTTTTTTATTGCTGCGGAGCCGTGGCCGTACGGGTCGTCGGCGAGGCGGCGCATGCCCGCGTCGAAGCGGGTGCGCAGGGCGGTGTCCATGGAATCGCGGGCTTGGTCGGCAGGGGGTGCGTACTGGAGGCGGCGGCGGGTCACGCCACCTCCGGCCGGCTGTCGTCGGCCGGTACGGCACCGATGTCCTCGCCACGCTCCAGGCGCTCGAAGAGCTCCTGGTCCTCGAGGTCGGCGCCGGTGCCGCCCAGGGCCCACCGGGCCAGTCTGGCGGGCAGCTCGCCGGCCGGGACGTGCGGGATCTCCTGGTCGAACGCGCGCGCCTGCTCCTCATCGAGGACGGCGCGGATACCGGCGATGGTGCCCGGCAGCTCCACCAGCTCTCCGCCGATCACCGTCTTCAACGTCGCCTCCACGGCCGGCCTCCTCGCGCGACCACCTCGCGCCACCGACCACCGTACGCCCACCGGGCCCCGTCGTGTCCCGCGTACCGAAAACACCCGCCGAACCGACAGTGGGCCCGCGGCGCGGGCCCACGACGGATGGTGGACGAGGGCTGGTCAGCGCTGTGGTGATCAGCGCTGTGCTGTGATGCTCTCGGTCCAGTCGGCCATCTGGTCATCGGTGAGGTGACCGGCCAGATCAGCCTCGCTGATCATGCCGACCAGTCTCTTGTTCTCGATCACCGGCAGCCGGCGGATCTGGTGTCCCCGCATCTCCTCCAGCACTTCGCTGATGTCGGCACCCGCGTCGATCCAGCGGGGCGTGCCCTTCGCCATCTCGTGCGCCGTGACCTGGGACGGGTCGTGCCCCATGGCCACGCAGCCGACCACGATGTCGCGATCGGTGAGAATGCCGCACAACCGCTCGTTCGCGTCGCTGATCGGCAGGGCTCCCACATCGAGCTCCCGCATCAGCTGCGCCGCGCGGTCCAGGGTCGCGTCCTCGGGGATCCACTGGGCGCCGGGGTGCATGATGTCTCCGGCAGTGGTCATGAACCGTACCTCCCATGCCGGACGGCCGGCGCGACGCCGGGCGCGCCGCAGGTCCCGGCCCTCCCATTGTGGTCGCCGGTGCGCGCCCTCGCATGTGGGGGAGCGGGGACGTCCGTGGGGCACCACCGTCGCCGTGACGGTGGTGCCCCACGGGGGTACCGGTACGGCTCAGCCGTTGCCGCTCCCGTTCTCGGAGAGCACCGGGAGGTCGTCGATGAGGTGCGACAGCGGCTCGTCGCCCTTGTTCTGAGTGGAGTTCTTGGTGCACTGCTGGTTCTGCGGGTTCGACAGGACGTTGACGTCCTGAACGGTGATCGGGATGAGGCCGATCAGCGAACCGACGTTGACCTTGGCCGGCAGGCCGACGCACAGGTCGTTGAGCGAGTTCTGGACCAGGCCGGCCTGCGGGCTCTGGTTGCCGTGCGTGGCCGAGTTCCCGTACGACGTCGAGGCACCGTTGCCGCTGAAGTTGTGGGCACCGCCGTCGTTACCGACGGCAACGGCAGTGCCTGCACTGGCGGCGAGGCCGGCGGAGGCGAGGGTGAGGGCGGCCAGGGTGGCACGGATGCGCATGTCTCTCCTTGGGACAACGGCAATGAAGGGAGGTATGGCCCAGTACAGCCCCACGCACGTCCTGTCCTGTCTTATTCACCCATCTATCGGCGTGTCCGTATGAATTGCGGTCGTGTGTGCCGTGTGTTGTGTGTTGGGTGCGGGCGGGCGTTGCTTGACGGTTTTCTGGCGGGGGCCCGCGGGACGGCAGACATGACGGCGGTTCGATGTGGGCATTGGTGACAACGAGTCTCACAGTGCCGGTGTCGTCCGGCGCCGGAGACCGGACCGGCGGGCCCGCGTGCGCCTGTGCTACCCGGACCCCGTATCGCGGTGGACGGCGCGGCCCGCCGGTCGTCAGGTACTGTGGGCGACCGCAGCGATCGCTGACGACCGAGGAGGTGAGACCCATTACCGCTGTACCAGGCCGGGTTCTCCCTGCTCGTATCCGCGCGGTCCCCGCGACGCCACCGGCGTAGCGGACCGCAGCGAGGGAGCGTGCCCGGCATTCGCCAGGCACATCCGAAAGGCTCCCATGTCCCTTCTCGCGTCCCCCCTGCTCCCTTCCCTCCGCTCCGCCGCCGTCGCCCGACTCCGGGCCACCGGCTCGGTCTTCGCCGAGGACGAGGCGGACCTGCTCCTCGCCGCGGCCGGCACTCCGGCCGCGCTCGACGCCATGGTGGAGCGGCGCGCCGCCGGCCTGCCGCTCGAACTGGTGCTGGGCTGGGCGGAGTTCTGCGGTCTGCGGGTGGCCGTGGCTCCCGGTGTTTTCGTCCCCCGCCGCCGTACGGAGTTCCTCGCCCGGCAGGCGATCGCGCTCGCCACCGCCGCCCGGACGACAGTCCCCGAAGCCCTCCGTCCCGTCGTCGTCGATCTGTGCTGCGGCTCCGGCGCGGTCGGTGCCGCGCTCGCCGCGGCCGTGTCCGCGCCCGGTGTCGAGCTGTACGCGGCCGACATCGACCCGGCCGCGGTCCGCTGCGCCCGCCGCAACATCCCCGGCACCGTGGGCGAGGTGAGCCAGGGCGACCTGTACGAGGCGCTCCCCGCAGCCGTGCGCGGCCGCATCGACGTCCTCGTCGCCAACGTTCCGTACGTCCCCACGCAGCAGGTCGGCCTGCTGCCGCCGGAGGCCCGTGACCACGAGCCGCTGGTCGCGCTGGACGGCGGCGCCGACGGCCTCGACATACTGCGCCGGGTGACCGCCGCGGCTCCCCAGTGGCTGGCGCCGGGCGGCCACCTCCTGGTCGAGACGAGCGAGCGTCAGGCGGCGTCGGCCGCCGAGGTGTTCCGCCGCAGCGGCCTGACGCCGCGCGTGGTCACCTCGGAGGAGGAGTACGCGACGGTCGTCATCGGCAGCGTCGGCTCCAGCGAAAGCACGGTCCCGGCCCCGGGCCGCTCTGGCCCGCGCGGCTGATGTGCGGTGAGGAACGGATCATGGCGGGAACCCCTTCCGGAGAGACCGGCCACCCGCACACCGGAGGGAGACGGACGGCAATGACCACCCACCGTTCCGCCGACACCAGCACGTCCGACACCAGCAAGCCCGATACCAGCGATAACACGCCCGACGGCAACGCCGAGTACGGCAGAAAGACGTTCAAGCGGTCCCGGAGCCACTTCGCCGACCGGATCACCGCGGACGGCCGGGACGGCTGGCCCGTCGAGGCCGGCCGCTACCGCCTGGTGGTCAGCCGCGCCTGCCCCTGGGCCAGCCGCGCCGTGATCTCCCGGCGGCTGCTCGGCCTGGAGGACGCGCTGTCGATGGCCATCGCCGACCCGATCCAGGACGACCGGAGCTGGCGCTTCACTCTGGACCCGGACGGCCGCGACCCCGTCCTCGGCATCCGCTACCTCAGCGAGGCGTACGACGCACGCGAGACCGGCTATCCCGGCGGGGTGAGCGTGCCCGCGATCGTCGATGTACCGAGCGGCAGGCTCGTCACCAACGACTTCCAGCGGATCACCCTCGACCTCGCGACCGAATGGACCGCACTGCACCGCCCCGGCGCGCCCGACCTCTACCCGGAGCCGCTGCGCGCCGAGATCGACGAGGTCATGGAGGGCGTCTACCGGGACCTCAACAACGGCGTGTACCGGGCCGGGTTCGCGACCGGGCAGCGGGAGTACGAGGAGGCGTACGAGGATGTCTTCCGCCGCCTGGAGTGGCTCTCGCAGCGGCTGGCCGACCGCCGGTACCTGGTCGGGGACACCGTCACCGAGGCGGACATCCGGCTGTTCACCACGCTGGTGCGGTTCGACGCCGTCTACCACGGCCACTTCAAGTGCAACCGGTACAAGCTGGCCGAGGACCCGGTCCTCTGGGCGTACATGCGGGACCTCTATCAGACGCCCGGATTCGGCGACACGGTCGACTTCGACCACATCAAGCGGCATTACTACCAGGTGCACACCGGCATCAACCCGACCGGCATCGTCCCCGGCGGTCCCGACCTCGCCGGCTGGCTGACCCCGCACCACCGGGAGGAGCTGGGCGGCCGCCCGTTCGGCGACGGTACGCCGCCGGGCCCGGTCCCGGCCGGCGAGGAGGTCCCGCCGGCCGGGCGTCCCTGAAAGCCTTACTCGGCAGCGGCGAGCCGGACGATGCGGAAGAACCCGTTGGCCGCATCGGGGTGACGGCTCGTCAGCTCAAGCCGGACCCGGCTGGTGCGGACGGTGTCGAACGTGACCCGGGTGGGGGAGTCCGAGGCGTCCGCCCACTCGATGCGCACGTGGTCGGCCGGTACGTACTCCCTGCCGTCCCAGTAGCTGACGGCGATCGCCTCGGGCAGTGCGTAGGTGTCGTCGTCCGTTGTCAACGACACGTCCAGGCCGGATACGTCGCGGCGGCGCGGCCAGGTGACCGACACCCAGTCCCGCGCACGAGCCCTGCTGATGGCGGGCAGCAGGGCCGTCGCCGCCATGCGGTAGTGGTTGGACCAGCCCGTGGCCGCGTCGCCGTCGAGCATCGCGGCGGGCACGGTGTCCGGCGCGCCGGAGAAGCTCGCGTCCGCGGTGGGTCCGCCGGAGGCAGCCTCGCGCACACCGGTGGCCGCGGCCGCCGCGGGCGCGGTGGCACTCGCCGAGGCGCCCTGCCGGTGCCCGGTGACGGCGACCCGGACAGACGCCGAATGCAGCCCCTTCGCCCGCGCCGTCACCGTCACCGCCCCGGCCCCCGCCGCCGGCCGTACGATTGCCAGGGCCTTCCCGTGGAAGGCGGACCGGACGGGCGACTGATAGTTCTCGGCGCTCTCCTGCTGCCCGTTGTCGGCGCCCAGCAGGTGCCCGCCGGTCACCTGGAAGGTCAGGGCATGGCCGGCGTCCGGTACGAGGACGCCCCGGGAGTCGGTGACCTCGGCGGTGACGAAGACGAGGCCGTCTCCCGCCACTTGCTTCCGGTCCGGGGTCAGCCGTACCGCCGTGGCCTCGCCCGCTGTCCGCAGGGTGTCGCGGGCGACCTCGCGTCCGTTCCGCCGCGCCACCGCCACGAGCTTGCCCGCCTCGAAGGGCACCTGCCAGGTGAGGTGGAGCCGCCCGGCACTGCCGTTGGGGCTGGTGTAACTGCCCGGGTACGGACCCGAGGTGACGGTCTTGTCGTCCCCCGTCGCCTCGGTCGTCTCCAGGTACTCCCGTCCGTCCGCCGTCTTCTTGCGGTCGAAGCGGCGCACGCCCAGCGACCGGCCGTTGAGGAACAGCTCCACGCTGTCGGCGTTGGAGTACGCCCAGACGGTCACGGTGTCCTTGGGGCGGTGACCGGTCCAGTCCATGGGCACCAGGTGCACCATGGGCGTCTCGCTCCACTGGCTGCGGAAGAGCGAGAACTGGTCCTTGGGGAACCCCGCGGTGTCGACGGCGCCGAAGAACGAGCTCTTCACCGGGAAGACGTCGTCGTACGGGGTCGGCTCGCCGATGTAGTCGATGCCGGTCCACACGAACTGGCCGCCGAAGAACTCCCGGTCGCGGTCCTTCTTCAGGGCGTACTCGCCGCTCATCGTCCACGACTCCAGGTTGTTGTCGTACGACGAGGAGCCGCGCTTGCCGGGCGTGTAGTTCTCGCCCGTGTTGAGCTGGTCAGGGCTCTCGTACACCCCGCGCGTCGAGGTGCTCGACGAGCTCTCGGACTCGAAGAAGAACGTGTCCGGGTACTTCTTGTGCAGTGCGTCGACCGAGGCGGCCGTGTTGTAGTTGAGCCCGACGCCGTCGAGCATCCGGAGGATGCGGTCCTGCGGCGAACCGTCCTTCGGCACACTGCGGTACTTGTCCGAGCCGATCACCACGGGCCGGGTCGCGTCGACCGACTTCACGGCCGCGATCAGCCGCTCGGCCATCGCCACCCCGGCTTCAGCGGTGCTGTCCGGGATCTCGTTGCCGATGGACCACATGATGACGGCGGGCGAGTTCTTGGCCGCGTGCACCATTTCCTTGATGTCGGCGTCGCTGTGCTCGTCGAAGAACCGGCCGTAGTCGTACGGGTTCTTCGGGGTGCGCCAGCAGTCGAACGCTTCGACCTGCAGCATGATGCCCAGCTCAGCGCAGAGCGTGACCAGTTGGGGAGCCGGCGGATTGTGTGACGTCCGCAGGGCGTTGACACCCATTTCGCGCATGATCTCGAGCTGCCGCCGGGCCGCGTCGGGGTGGAAGGCGGCGCCCAGCGCACCGAGGTCGTGGTGCAGATTCACACCCTGCAGCTTCATCCGTTCGCCGTTGAGCGAGAAGCCGTGGCCGGGGTCGAAGGTGGTCCACCGCAGCCCGAAGGGGGTGCTCGTCTCGTCCACGATCCGGCCGCTGACGGTGACACGGGTGACGACGGTGTAGAGGTACGGGCGCTTCACCGACCAGAGCCGCGGCTTGTCGATACGCAGGTCGAGCGTGGTCGTCGTGGGGTCGCCGGTCAGCGTGGCGGGCGCGGACACCGACGCGACCTGGCGGCCGTCCGCGTCCCGGACCGTCGCCGTCACCTCGGCCCGTACGGACCGCTGCTCCTCGCTCACGGCGGCCACCGCGACACGGACCGCGGCATGGCCCTTGCCGACGGTCCGCTCCAGGTCGGGCGTGGTGACCGTGATCCCGTGCCGGACGAGATGCACGGGATCGGTGACGACGAGGCGTACGTCCCGGTGGATGCCGCTGCCGGAGTACCAGCGGCTGCTCGGCACCTGGTTGCGGGCCCGCACGGACAGGGTGTTGGCCGTCCGGCCATCGGTGTGCGCCAGGTCCGTGAGATCCACGGCGAAGCCGGTGTAGCCGTACGGGTGGGTGGCGACCAGCTCCCCGTTGAAGTGCACCTGCGCGTCCATGTACACACCGTCGAACTCGACGGATATCCGCTTCCTCGCGGTCTCCGCCGGCAGTGTGAAGGTCTTGGTGTACCAGCCGAGACCGCCGGGGAGGTAGCCCGAGCCCGCCGTGGTGCGGTCGTCCTTGACGGGGTCCAGGCCGACGCTCCAGTCGTGCGGTACGTCCACGTCGCGCCAGGCCGGATCGCCGGCCGCGGGCTGCGGCGCCTCCTCACCCGTGGTGTTGACCAGGGCGAACCGCCACCCGCGGCAGAGATCGATCTCCCGGCCCGTCCCCGCCGCCTTCGCCGCGGCCGCTGCCCGTCCGGCAGCCCAGGCCGTGGAACCCGCCGCCAACTGCGCACCGAGGACTCCACCGAGGGAGGCGCCGGCGCCGCCCAGAACCACGCGTCGTGAGATGGCCATGTGTGCCTTCCGGTATTCCGTGAGGGTGACGAGGCTGCTGAACGCGCTGAGTCTGTCGAGTCCTGTTGATATATGTCAATGAACAAAACAAAACTTCTCAACTAGCGGCAGGGCGCGGCCGGGAGGCGGGTCGGGATCGGGCTTACGCGTCGTCGGCGGCGTACACCCGAACTCCGCCGACGTACGTCTGCAGGACCCGGGTCCCCGCGATGTCACCGGCCGGGTCCTCGAAGGGGTCGCGGTCGAGGAGGGCCAGGTCGGCCAGGTTGCCGGCGCGCAGGGTGCCCGTGTCGTCGAGGTGGTTCACGTACGCGCTGCCGGCCGTGTACGCCGCGAGGGCCGTGCCGAGGTCGAGGCGCTGTTCGGGCAGGAAGGCGGGGGAGCCGGCGGCGGCGTCCGGCCGGCGGCGGTGCACCGCGGTGTGCAGCGCGGCCATCGGGTCGGGACTGCTGACCGGCCAGTCGCTGCCGGCGGCGAGCGTGGCGCCGGAGCGGAGCAGGTCACCGAAGGGGTACTGGTGGGTGGTCCGTTCGGCGCCGAGGAACGGAATGGTGAGGTCGTCCATCTGCGGCTCGTGCACGGCCCAGAGTGCCTGGATGTTGGCGGTGGCGCCGAGGCGGCGGAAGCGGGGGACGTCGTCGGGGTGGACGATCTGGAGGTGGGCGAGGTGCGGACGGTGGTCGGTCCAGCCGTTGGCCTTCCGCGCGGCCTCGACGGCGTCCAGGGACTCGCGGACGGCGCGGTCGCCGAGCGCGTGGAAGTGGACCTGGAAGCCGTGTGCGTCCAGCTCGGTGACGTAGCGCCGCAGCGCCTCGGGCTCGATGAAGGAGATGCCGCTGTTGTCGGAGGCGCAGCCGCAGGCGGTGAGGTAGGGGTGGAGGAGGGCTGCCGTGTGGTTCTCGGCGATGCCGTCCTGCATGATCTTCACGGTCGTGGCGCGCAGTCGACCGGCGGTCAACTCCTCGCGCTTGGCGAGGAGTTCAGGAAGCTGTTCCGTACCGCGGGCCCGGTCCCACCACAGTGACCCGGTGACCCGCGCCGTGAGCTGTCCGGAGCGGACGGCGGCCGCGTAGGCGGGGGAGGGGTCGGCCATCCCGGCGTGGTTGCCGAGCAGTGCGTCCTGCCAGGCGGTGATGCCGTACGAGTGGAGGAGCGCCTGGGCGCGCAGCAGTCCTTCGGTGAGTGCGGCGAGGGTCGGCGCCGGGACGGCGGCGGCGACCAGCACCATGGCGCCTTCCTGGAGCATCCCGGTGGGGTGCCCGTCCGCCTCCCGTTCCAGGCGCCCGTCGGCGGGGTCGGGCGTACGGGCGTCGAGGCCGGCGAGTTCGAGGGCGCGGGTGTTGGCCCAGCCGCCGTGGTGATCGCGGTTGACGAGGTACACCGGACGGTCGGGCACGAGCGCGTCGAGGAACTGGCGGGTGGGCGTGCCGCCGGGGAACGCCTCCATCGACCAGCCGCCACCGGTGATCCACTCCGTGTCCGGGTGGGCGTCGGCGTAGGCGCGGATGCGGCGGCGGTACTCCTCGGCGGTGACCGCGCCGCTCAGGTCGCACTGCCCCAACTCCACGCCGCCGCCCACCGGGTGGACATGCGCGTCCTGGAAGCCGGGCACGAGCAGCCGACCGTGCAGGTCGAGGATGTCGGTACGCGGACCGATCAGCTCGTGCACCTCGTCGTGGCCGACGGCGACGATGCGCTCACCGCGCACGGCGAGGGCGGTGGCGCGGCTGCGGGCCGGGTCCACGGTGTGGACGGGACCGCCGGTGAAGACGAGGTCGGCGGGGTGCGAGTGCGGCATGTCCGGGCTCCTGGGTCGGTGGGATGGCAGGGGGAAGAGGGAGGCGGGTCAGCGGGCGGGTTCGGACGGTGGCGCGGCCGGCTCGCCGCCGCCGTCCATCGGCAGGGCGATCGCCTCCGCGTCCGTGCCGCGCCCCGTGACGAAGTACGGCGACCGCCGCCCCCACTTGGCGCGTGCCGCGGCCACCAGCCCGGACGCCACGATCAGTACGGGAACGAGCAGCATGAACCAGCCGTTGTCCGGCCGCGCCTCGAAGTGGTCGCTCATCGTCACGTAATGGACCGCGAGATAGCCGCCGAGCCCGAAGAGGACCAGTCCGCTGAGCGCGGGGATCACCACGCCGGTGAGCGCGGCGCGGGCTCCGGCGCGCAGATCGGCGCGGAAGCGCAGCGCGCAGGCCAGGGCGGTCAGGCCGTAGTAGAGGGAGACGACCAGGCCGATCGAGTTGACCGCGGCGAGGATCATCTCGTTCAGCTGGGGGATGCCGAGGGCCAGTACGGCGACGGCCGCGGCGATGGCCATGATGACCACCGTACCGACGGCGGGCGTGTCGAATCGGGGGCTGACCCGCGTCCACATGGTGCCGAGGGTGCGGTCGCGGCCCATGGCGAGCGTGGCCCGGGCCGTGGGGATGACGGCGGCCTGCAGGGAGGCGAAGGCGGAGCACATCAGGGCGGCCAGCGGCAGGGACGCCCACGGCTCGGGGGCGAGGCGCGCGCCCAGGAAGGTGAGCGCCTGCGGGCCGTTGCGCACCAGTTCCCCGTTGCCCATCACGCGCTGGAAGGAGATGGCGGCGAAGACGAACAGCGCCAGCATCACGGTGAGAGCGATGAGCCCGCCGCGCGCGGCGTCCCCGGCGCTCTTCGTCTCCTCGTTCACGGTGAACGCCGCGTCCCAGCCCCAGTAGATGAAGACCGCGAGGATCAGACCCTGGACGAGTGAGGTCGTCGAGCCCATCTCGAACGGGTTGAGCCAGGAGAAGGAGAAGGGCTGGTCGCCGACGGCCAGGCCCCAGGCGCAGAAGGCGAGCAGCACGGCGTACTCGAAGACCAGCAGCCAGAGTTGGAGGCGGGTGGCGGAGCGGACGCCGGTGACCGCGGTGACGGTCACGGCCACCAGCGCGACGAGGCCGATGACCGTGCTGGTCGCGGTGGAGTTCGGGTCCAGCGGGAGGCCGAACGCGGTCCGTGCGCCCAGCTTGTTGAGGAACTGCAGGATCACCGAGCCGGTGACGGCGCCGGTGTACGCCATGAAGACGACGTTGCCGACCAGCACCACCCAGCCGGTGAGGAAGCCCGGCCAGGGGCCGATGGAGCGGCCCACCCAGGTGTAGCCGTTGCCGCAGTTGGGCTCGGAGCGGTTGAGGCGGGAGTACGCGAGGGCGATGCCGAGGATCGGCAGGAACGCCAGTACCAGCAGGGCGGGCGTCCGGCGGCCCGCGTACACCGCGAGGGTGCCCATTCCGATGCCGATGCTGGTGGTCGCCGCGGTGCTGGAGGCGGCGATGGCCACGCCGTCCTTGACGCCGAGCGAGCGGCGCATACGGGTGCCCGGCGGAGCGGGCGGCACTGCTGGGGGCATGGGGCACGCTCCTGGAACGGGGGAGGAGGGGCGCCGTGGCGGACCGGCGTGCGCCGATGAAACCGCCGCCTCCAGCGCTATGTCAATGGTGTTGACGTAAGGTGGTGATTGACTGGCCCGGGCGCCGGCGGCCGGGCCGCGCCCCCGGGCGCCACCCGACCGCCCGGAACCGACGACCGAAGGGCCGACCGTGGCACCACCCGACCGCGTCACCGCGGAACGCAGGCGACGCCGCCCCACCAAGAGCGGCGTGGTCCTGTCGGCGGAGCTGATCCTCGATGCGGCGCTGGAACTCCTCGACGAGCACGGCGCCGAGGCCCTCACCATCCGCCGGCTCGGCACCGCGCTCGGCGCCGACCCCAGTGCGGTCTACCGCTACTACCGCGGTGCCGAGGATCTGCTGCTCGCCCTGGGCGACCGCCTCATCGGCGAGGCGCTCGACGGCTTCCGGCCCGAGGACCACGACGACTGGGCGGCGGCGCTGCGGGACTTCGGACTGCGCGCCTACCGCGCGGCGCTGCGTCACCCGCGCGTCGCCGTCCTCAGCTCCTACCGCGTCACCCGTCGCCCCCACGAACAGCGCGCCGTGGAGACGGGCGTCGGCCTGCTGCGCCGGGCCGGCTTCGACGACGCCACCGCCGTGCGCCACTACCACGCCTTCGTCGACACCGTCCTCGGCCACGCGGCCCTGGACGCCGCGGTACTCCGCCTCCCCGCCGACCAGCGGGCCGGCGACGAACAGGCGTGGAGCGAGGCGTACGCGCAGCTGCCCGCCGACGACTTCCCGCACCTGAATGCGGTCCGGGACCACCTGCCGACGATGGCGGGCCCGGCCGTGGAACACGCGCTTGATCTGCTGCTGGCGGCGTTGCGGGCACAGGCCCCGGCCTAGCGGGCCAACGATCTAGCGGTTCAGCGCGGTGCGCAGCGCGGCGTGCGCCGCCTCGTTCGCCTCGGCGGCCGCGGGCAGTTGGCCCGGCATCCCGAAGAACCCGTGGAAGACCCCGTCGTAGCGCCGGACGTCCACCGCGACGCCGGCCTCCCGCAGCCGGCGGCCGTACGCCTCGCCCTCGTCGCGCAGCGGGTCGTACTCCGCGGTCAGGATGTGGGCCGGCGGCAGTCCGGAGAGGTCGGCCGCGGCGAGCGGCGAGGCGTAGGGGTGCACGTCGGTGCAGGGGTGCACATCGCCGTCACCGTTGCCGTCGCCGTCCGCGCCGAGGTACTGCTCCCAGTACCAGCGCAGATGGTCGGCGGTGACGAAGTAACCCCGGGCGTTCTGCCGGTAGGAGGGGGTGTTCCGGGCGGGGTCGAGCATCGGGTAGATCAGCAGTTGGAAGACCGGCATCGGGCCGCCCTGGTCCCGGGCCATCAGGGGGAGTACCGCGGCGAGGTTGCCCCCGGCGCTGTCGCCGGCCACCGCGACGCGGGCCGGGTCGCCGCCCTCCTCGGCGGCGTGCGCGGCGGCCCAGCACAGGACCGCGTAGGCGTCCTCGGCGGCGGCGGGGAACCGGTGCTCGGGCGCCCGCCGGTAGTCGACGGAGACGACGAGCGCGCCCGTCGCGTTGGCCAGGTCCCGGCAGATGCCGTCGTGCGAGTCCAGGTCGCAGATCACGAAGCCGCCGCCGTGGCAGAACACCACCACGGGCAGCCCTCCGTCGGCGCCCTCGCGCGGCCAGTACAGCCGTACCGGCACCTCGGGGGCACCGGCGGGCCCCGGCACTCGCCGGTCCTCGACCCGGGCCACCGGCACCGGGACCGCCGCGCGGGCCGGCTGCGCCGCGAGGATCCGGCGCGCCTCGGCCGCGTCGAGGACCTCCGTGCCCAGCCGCGGGAAGTGCGCCTCGGTCAGCTCGATGATGGTTTTCGCCACGGGATCCAACGGCATGCGCGGTCTCACCTCGTCGTCACGTCTCTGCCGACCTGCCTCGCACCAGTATTGCCCATCGATAGTCCTAATCGAAATACTCCCGGCCGTGGGCGGTGGAAATCGGTGGCGCCCCGTGAGGTGAGCCGTTACCTTCCGCCCGAGCGCAGTGCGCTGCGAGACACGACCACGAGGGGGAGCCGGGCATGGAGACCGAGAGCTTGCGGACGGACCGTCTTGGCGTACTGCTCGACCAGTTCGACCAGGCCAGGGAGATGGCCCAGGTGCGGCTCACGGGGCTCGGCGACGAGGAGTACCTCTGGGAGCCGGTGCCCGGCTGCTGGTCGATCCGGCGCCGGTGCGAGGCGGTGACGCCCAGGGCGTTCGGACCGGGCGAGTGGGTGCTCGACCGGGGCGCCCCGGACATTCCGGCGAGCGAGTACGCCGAGGTGGCCCGGCAGGCCGCCGGAGGCATGACCGTCGACAAGATCGCCGAGGACTGGAGCGTGAGCGTCGAGCGGGTCGAGCAGGTCCTGGCCCACACCGGTACGCCGGAGCCCGACGTCACACCGGTCACGACCATCGCGTGGCGGCTCGCGCACCTGCACTTCGAGTTCGCGGGCCGATGGGAGTGGACCTTCGGCGAACGGCGGCGGGAGCCGAAGCTGCTCGTCGACTTCACCCCCTCCGCCGACCTGGCACTCGAGCGGTTCTGGGCGTCGGTCGACCGCTGGCGCGACAGCATCGCCACCGTCACCGACGAGCAGCTCGACACCGTCGGCTTCTCGCAGTACCCGCACGGCTCCGACCCCGACGACCCGTTCATCGGCGTGCTGGCGGGCGGCAACCTCGAACTGATCCACCACATGGCCGAGATCGCGCTGCTCCGCGACCTGTGGCGGGCGCGCTTCACCACATCCGGGTAGGGCCGCGCGGGCGCTCAGTCGTGTTTCTGTTCCGCGGCGCGCACCTTCGCGGCCACCTCGTCCAGGTCCCGCAGCGCCGACTCGGCGAACTCCCGCTCCGCCGCGTAGTACTTCTCCGACCAGCGCAGGACCAGTTCGGTGTACGCCCAGGAGGGCTCCTTCGTCGAGCCCTCGGCCGTGGCGCGGGCACGGCGGGTCATCTTCTCCGCGTACGCGCGGTGCTGTTCGAGGACGGCGCGCAGCTCGTCGGGCTCGGTCAGGTGGCCGAGCCACAGCCGCAGCATGACGCCGTGCTTGAGGACCGGCGGCTCGACCGGCGCCTCGCTGACCCACCGCGCCGCCGCCTCCTTGCCGCTCGGAGTGATGCTGTACATCCGCTTGCCACGCACGCCGTCGTCCTGGATCACCGTCCGCGACGTGACGTAACCGTGCTTCTCCAGTCGCTTGAGCTCGCCGTAGACCTGGCTGGCCGACGGGCTCCAGTAGAAGAAGTGCAGGCTCGAATCGGCCCATTTCTTCAGGTCGTACCCGGAAAGCTCGGACCCGAAGGAGAGCAGCCCGAGCACCGCCCAGCTCGTGGGCGGCAGTTCAGCGGGGTCGAAGGGCGCGGTCGAGTCGGTCACGGGCGTGAGTATAGGACCGGACGGGTAAGGTCCTGCGCTGTTGGGGCTTCCGCCAGGTGGTTTCCTGGCCCGGTGCCTATGCGGAGGCAAGATAATTCTGTGCGGACAGCCCCCGCTGTTGCGAAACGCCGCAGAGCTGTGGTGGTCATTGCCTCGGACGTCTTCTCGTCGTTGGGAGAACGGCCGACGCGGTTGTGCCACCGGAGCCGGGTACTGAGAGCGAGCCGACGCGGCACTGTCAGCCGGTATGCAGTCCGGCTGCGAGCACCTGATGCGGGTGTCAGTGGCAGCCGCGTGCGCCGCTCTGCCAACGTGCGCCCCATCGCGCTCTCTTGGCGCTCCTTTCGTGTAGTTCGTACGGTGAAGGCATCGTGTCACTGGAGGTGCCGGTGACCGGATGGATGCCAGGGCGCGGCCGGAAGGGTTGAGCTCCTGGGACCTCGTCGGCCTCACGTCGCCTTGGGCGCTGAGGGGGACCGGTGGCAGATTCGTGGTTACAGCGACTCATTTCGGAGTATGGCGCCGAGTGCAAGGACCGCATCGGTAGAGGGGACCCGGAAGCCGCCATTCGCGGACCGGTCGAGCGGCTTCTGGTGGCGGTGGGAAAGCGGTGGCGCCTCCAGCTCCGCCTCTACCCTGAGGTACGCCGGCCGGAGTTGGGAGTGCGCCCCGACTACGCGGTGAGCGCGAGTGGCCACACCACTGGGTATGTGGAATTGAAGCGGCCGGAGAAAGATGTCACCCCCGGTGGGCTGAAAGGGCGTGACCGGAAACAGTGGGAGCTGATGCACCAGCTACCAAACGTCCTCTACACCAACGGCCGCTCATGGACCCTTTACCAAGGTGGGCCGGAACCCGTGCGGACCGTGCATTTTGAAGGTGACTTGGCGCGCGTGGGGCACCGGCTGCGCGCGCGGGGGCCGGACGCTGCTGACTTCGAGGAACTGTTGCGGGATTTCCTTTTCTGGTGTCCGCAGCCGATCACCAGTGTCCGACAGCTCGTACGGTATGTGGCGCCGTTGTGTCAACTGCTACGGGAAGAAGTGGCCGAGCGACTGACGGAAGAGGAGCGGGAGTCCCGGGGGCGGCGCAGTCGCCGTCCTGGTCCCTTCACCGCCCTGGCGAAGGATTGGGAACAAGTCCTTTTCCCAGGGGCGAACGTCGGTCATTACGAACGAACCTTCGCGGACCGATATGCCCAGACTGTGACGTTTGCTCTGCTGCTGGCCAGAGTTGAAGATATCCCGGTTTCGGGTCGCACACTCCACGAAGTGGGGAGGCAACTAGGTGCAGACCATACGGTCATGGGCCGGGCGCTGCAGATTCTAACGGACGATGTCGGTGAACGATTCGCTCACTGCCTCAACATGCTGGTGCGTATCGTCGGGGTGGTGAATTGGAGTCCTATTCGGGAACGCGAACCGAACGCCCACGTCGATCTCTATGAGCACTTCCTCCAGGCATACGATCGTGACCTGCGTCGACGATCCGGTACTTACTACACGCCCAAGCCGCTCGTGGAGCACATGACGAGACTTGCGGACGAGGTGCTGAGGACGAATCTGCACTGCCCAGAAGGCTTTGCCGACGATCGGGTCACTATTGTCGATCCCGCGATGGGCACTGGCACCTTCCTCAGCGAGATCATCGATCTGGTGGCTGACCGGCGGGCGCTACGTGGTGACGGGTTCCGGGGAGAGGCTATCGAGCAACTCGCGCGTCGACTGATCGGCTTTGAGCGACAAATGGGCGCGTACGCCGTTGCGCAAATGCGCATCACTCAGACTCTGAGAAAGCAGGACACCCACGTCAGGCTCAAGGACCTGCGGCTTCACCTCACCGATACGCTCGCCGACCCTTGGCAGAAGGGGGCGGTTCTCGACCTGGGAGCGGCGTACGCGCCACTGGTGTCCAACAGCGCCGCGGCCGATGAGATCAAGCGGGAGTGGCCGGTAACCGTGATCATCGGCAATCCACCTGACCGAGAGAAAGCGGAAGGCGACGGAGGGTGGATCGAGAAGGGCTCGCCGGGACGTGGACGACCGCTGCTCGACAGCTTCCGGATCGGTGGCAGCAATGGGACGCACGAGCACAAGCTCAAGAACCTCTACGTCTACTTCTGGCGCTGGGCCACGTACAAAGTGTTCGAACAACACGAGCCCGAACACCAGCAGGGCATCGTGTGCTTCGTCACCACGGCAGGTTTCCTGCGTGGGCCCGGTTTCAAGGGTATGCGGGAATACCTTCGACGTATGTGCTCCGATGGCTGGATCATCGATTTGAGTCCGGAAGGAATCCAACCGCCGGCCCATACCCGTATCTTCCCACCCGTACAGCAACAACTGGCGATCGCGTTGTTCGTGCGAAGTCCGGGAGCGGGTGCTGACCAACCGGCGATGATCCGCTACACCGCACTCAATGGCCACCGTGAGGACAAATACCGGAAGCTGGCGGCTCTGAGTATGTGCAGCGAGGACTGGGCCACGGTACGCAGTGATTGGCAGTCCCCCTTCACGCCGGAGGCGCGGACGGACTGGGACGAATTTCCGGCGCTGGGGGAAATTTTTCCTTGGACGAAGCCAGGGGTGCAAGCCAATCGCACCTGGGTGTGCGGTCCGGACAAGGAGAAGCTGGGCGAGCGGTGGCAACGTCTGCTGGCGGAGCCGGAGGAAGCGGCGCAGCGCGTCTTGTTCAAAGAGACGCGCGATCGCAGTCTGGACAGCGCTGTGGAGTCCCTGCCCGGTTTTCCGCAGCGACCACGACCCATCCGAGAGGAGACCGGGGAGTGCCCGGAGCCCGTCAGAGTGGCTTACCGTGCTTTCGACCGGCAGTGGATCATCCCGGACAACCGGTTGCTGGACACGCCACGCCCCGATTTATGGGAAGCTGCAATTCCGGACCAACTGTATGTCGTCGAACAGCACTCACAACCGATCAAATCCGGACCGGCGTTGGTATTCTCATCGCTCCTTCCGGACAAGCATTGCTTCAATAGCAGAGGCGGCCGCGTACTACCCCTCCGGCACGCGGATGGCTCGCCCAACGTCGCACCTGGACTCCTGCAACACCTTGCCAATTCCTTCGGCGGCTTGCCGGTCACGGCCGACGCTCTCGTCGCCTACGTCGCTGCGCTCACCGCGCACCCCGCTTTCACCCACCATTTCGTCGACGAACTCAACACTCCGGGTATACGTGCGCCGCTCACAGCTGACCGCGCTCTGTGGCAGGAGGCCGTGGCGCTGGGCAGAAGAGTGATCTGGGCCGCGACATTCGGGGAGCGGTGCGCCGATGAGTCGGACGGTCGGCCGGTGGGCGGGGATGCCATGTGGTCGTCCGCCGAACCGCGCATCGAGTATGCGGTACCGGTGGGCCGGGATCAGTTACCGACCCGCGTGGAGTACGACGCCTCGGGCCAGAAGCTGCGCATCGGCTCGGGTGTGTTCACCTCTGTGACCGAGCGCATGCGCTCCTACGAGGTAGGCGGGCACAACGTCCTCGACAGATGGCTGAGCCGGCGAAACGGCCGGTCGGCCGGGCGCAGGGGCAGCCCTCTCGACGACATCCGGGCCACAGAATGGCGGCCGACGTGGAGTCACGAGTTGCAGGAGATACTGGCGGCGCTGCGACACCTGACGCAGCTCGAGCCTGCGCAGGCCCAGCTGCTGGAACGGGTCCTGAACGGCCCGCTCATCACTGTTCAGGAACTGCGTCGGCGCAGGATTCTTGCGGTGCCGCCCCAGGCGGCTAAGACCCGGCCCCTGCCGTGTCCCGCAGACATGCTTCCTGGGCTCGAAGGCATCGACGTCCAGACACGGCATGCCGTACAGCCGATAGAAGTGCGGCCGGACGCAGGAGGGACCGGTACCACGCCCAGGCGCCAACGTCAGAAAGGACGTCATCCTGGCCAGAAGCCGTGACGACCATCATTGGAGCAGGGCGGTTCGGCCGCGTCCCACGCGCCAGGTCGGCCGGACTGGGAAAGGAGCCCCCGCCGTGAGGGCCGGCAAGGTGGTGCATCTGATGCGGCGGGCGGGTGCATCGTCTGCGTCACATAGAGGGTGCAGTCGAGCGGCTGGGGCTAGTCACTCTGTTCCTTCATCCTCCTTTGTCCTCCTGAGCGGGCGGTCCTCCCGTGCCGCGCGGCGCAGTTCCGTCTTGAGGATCTTCCCGCTCGCGTTGCGCGGAAGTTCCGGTATGAGGTGGAAGCGGCGCGGCACCTTGAAGTTGGCGAGCCGCTCCCGGGCCCAGGCGGTGAGGCCGTCCGGGGTGGGCGGCTCCTGCGCGGGGTCGGGGACGACGAAGGCCACGCCGACCTCACCGAGCCGCTCGTCCGGCGCCCCGACGACGGCGACCTCGGCGATGGCGGGGTGCGCGCCGAGCGCGTGCTCCACCTCCGCCGGATACGCGTTGAAGCCGCCCACCACGTACATGTCCTTGAGCCGGTCGGTGAGGGAGAGATAGCCCCGCTCGTCCAGCACGCCGACGTCACCGGTGTGCAGCCAGCCGTCCTCGTCGACGGCGCGCGCGGTGGCCTCCGGGTCGTCGAGGTAACCGGCCATGACGTGATAGCCACGCGTGACCACTTCGCCGGGCCGGCCGGGCGGCAGCTCGCGGCCGTCCGGGCCGACCACCCGCAGCTCCGTGCCGGGGAGCGCGACGCCGACGGTACGGGCGACCGTCGCCGCGTCCGCGTCGGCGGGGCAGATGGAGACCACCCCGGTCGACTCGCTGAGCCCGTACGCCGTGAAGACGTCCGTCGCGCCGAGCTCCCGGCGGATCTCCTCGATCAGCGCGGTGGGGACCATCGCGGCGCCGGTACCGGCCAGCCGCAGCGCCGAGAGGTCGTGCCGCTCGCGCCCGGGATGGCGGATGAGGCCGTGGAAGACGGTCGGCGGCCCGAGCAGCACGCTCACCCGCTCCTCGGCCATCCGGCGCAGCACCAGGCCGGTGTCGAAGACCGGCTCGGGCAGCATCGTCACCCCGCGCAGCAGACAGGCGAGCACCCCCGCCTTGTACCCCATGGTGTGGAAGAAGGGGTTGACGAGGAGATAGCGGTCGCCGGGGTGCAGTGTGATCGCGCGGGACCAGCTCTCGAAGACCCGGACGGTCTGCCCGTGTGTGACCATCACGCCCTTGGGACGGCCCGTGGTGCCGGAGGTGTAGAGGATGTCGGAGAGGTCGTCGGGGCGTACGGCGGCGGTACGGGCCGCCCGCTCGGCATCGGGGACCGCGGCGCCCGCCGCCAGGTAGTCGTCCCAGGAGACCGCGTCGTACCCGTGCGATGCGGCCGGGTCCGTCGCCCCGTCACGCAGGACCACCATGCTGCGCAGCAGACCCGGATCCGCACCCGAGTCGTGCAGCATCGCGACGTAGTCCGTGCCGAGGAAGCCGCGCTCCGTGAAGAGGAGACGGGCACCACTGCGCCGAATGATGTCGGCGGCCTCCGCGGCCTTGTAGCGGGTGTTCACCGGTACCAGCACGGCGCCCACCGAGACCGCGCCGAGCGCCGCCGCGATCCACCGCCGGCTGTTCGGCGCCCAGACGGCCACCCGGTCGCCGGGCGCCACACCGTGCGCGACGGCGGCCCGCGCCGCCGCGTGCACCTCGTCCCGCAGCCGCGCGAAGCTCCACCGCACCTCGCCGTCGGCCAGCGCCTCCGCCTCCCCGAACGCGGCCGCGGCGGAGTCCGCCAACTGCGCGACCGTGACGGGGCCGTGCGCGTCCGCCTCGCCGCTCCCGCGGCTGTCCATGCTGATCACGATCACGCCCTCCTGCTCCGCTGCCGAGTCCCGCGGCCATCTCACCGGTCCGCCGCGGCGGTGGCTACGGCGAAGTCCCGTCCAGTGGGAGAAGCGCCACGTCGACTCCCTAGACTGCGGTGGTGGCGGAAGACGAGAAGAGTGGCGCGGAGCTGCCGGCGACCGGCTGGGCGGTGCTCGGGCTGCTCTCCTTCGGTACGGAGCTGTCCGGTTACGACCTGAAGAAATGGGCGGACTGGTCGCTGGGCTTCTTCTACTGGAGCCCGTCGTTCAGCCAGATCTACGGTGAGCTCAAGCGGCTGGAGAAGCACGGCTACGCCGCCTCGCGGACGGTCACACCGGAGACCGGCGGCCGGGGCAAGCGCGTGTACCGGATCACCGAGGCGGGGACGGCCGCCGTCCGCGCCTGGACGCGGGAGGCGCCGGTCGAGCCGCCGGTGCTGAAGCACGGCGTCATGCTGCGACTGTGGCTCGGACACCTGATGGGCCCGGACCGGATGCGAGAGGTGCTCGGCACGCACCAGGAGTACGCCGAGACCATGCGACGGCGGGCGGCGGCGGACGCCGAGGGCGCCGCCACCGAGGACGCGTGGGCCTACACCGAGCTCACCCTCAAGTGGGCGGAGCGGTACTACGCGGCGGAGCGCGACCGAGCCGCCGAGATGCTGGCGGAGCTGGAGGAACTGGCGGAACGGCAGGACGGCGGCGGCCCGGACGGGGGTTAGACGGCGGCGGCCCGGACGAGGACTAGACGATCGCCGGCAGGCCCAGGTCCGCCGCCAGCCGCGACCGGTGCCAGGCGGGCGGCTCGAACAGCCGGGCCGCACCGTGTGCCCGCTTGAAGTACCGGTGCGCGTCGTGTTCCCAAGTGATGCCGATCCCGCCGTGCAACTGGATCATCTCGCCCGCCACCGCCGAGAACGCCTCCGAGCAGACCGACTTGGCGACGGCCGCGGCCCGGGACGCCTCGGGCGTGCCCGCAGCGAACGCCGCGCCCAGCGCTGCCGACCGGGCCGATTCCACCAGCACGTACGCGTCCGCCAGCCGGTGTTTGACCGCCTGGAAGGAACCGATGGGGCGGCCGAACTGGACGCGGTCCTTGGCGTAGGCGACGGTGAGTTCGAGGCAGCGTTGGGCCGCGCCGACCTGCTCGGCGGCCAGTGCCGCACAGGTCAGGTCCAGCACCCGCCCCAGGACCCGGCCGCCGTCGCCGTCCGTGCCGATCAGCCGCCCCTCGGCACCGTCGAGGACCACGCGCGCCAGGGCCCGCGTCTGATCCATCGTCACCGCCGCCTCGCGGCGCACCCCCGCACCGTCCACCGCCACCTGGAAGAGCGACACCCCGGCTTCGGTACGGGCCGCCACGAGCACTACCTCGGCCGTTGCCCCGTCCAGTACGTACTCCTTGGTACCGGTGAGCCGCCACACCCCGCCCGGCCCCGGAGTGGCCGCCGCCCGGACCGCCACCGGATCCCAGGACCCGCCTTCGGCCCAGGCCAGCGTCCCGACGGCCCGCCCCTCGGCCAACCGCGGCAGCAGTGCCTTGCACGCTCCCGCATCGCCCGACGCCAGCAGCGCCTGCATCGCGAGCACAGCAGAACCCAGGAACGGTACGGGACTCAGCGCCCGCCCCAACTCCTCCATCACGACGTGCACTTCCCGGCCCCCGCAACCCGCGCCGCCGTACTCCTCGGGCACCGCCAGCCCCGCGACGCCGATCTGCTCCGTCAGCGGCCGCCAGGCCGCCGCGCCCTCGTGCCGCATGAGTACCGCCCGTACGGCGGACCGCAGCTCCTCCTGCTCCTCCGTCAGCGCCAGCCCCCTCATGCCCTGGCCCCTTCCAGTACGCGGGCGCGGCAGTCCGCCGGGCTGCCCCACGCCGACCGCAGCGCACGGGCCTTGCGCATCCACAGGGAGAGATCGAGCTCGTCGGTGTACCCGAGGGCGCCGTGCAACTGGAGGGCGGTGCGGGCCGCGGCGTACGCGGCCTCGCAGGCGGACACCTTCGCCGCCGGTATGTCCGCCGCATCGCCCGCCGCCAGCCCCAGCGCCGCCGCGTACAGCAGCGGCTCGGCGAACTCCAGGCCGATGAGGGTGTCTGCCAGCCGGTGCTTGACCGCCTGGAACGACCCGATGACCACCCCGAACTGGGTCCGCTGCCGGACGTGTTCCACGGTGTGCGCCAGCAGCGCGCGGCCCAGCCCGAGCGCCTGCGCCGCCGTGGCCAGCGCCGCGACATCGGCGGCGTGCGCGGCGGCCGCTGTCACCCGCGGCCCGCGCGCCAGTACGGTCCCGCCGAGCGGCCGGGCCAGGCGGCGCGCCGGGTCGGCCGAGGGCTGCACGGGACCCGTCGATTCCGCGATGCGTACGGTGTCCCCGTCGACGACGAGGACCGCGTCGGCGTCCGCCGCGTCCAGCGCGTAGGGGTTCCCGCCGGTGACCACGCAGAAGGACGCGACGGTCTTGCCCGAGGCGATGCCGGGCAGCCAGTCACCGGCCGCCGTCCCGGTCCCGTCGCCCAGCCGGTCCAGGAAAGCCGCGGCCGCCACCGTCTCCACCACCGGTCCGGGCATCGCGTGGCGCCCCAACTCCGTGAATGCGAGGGCGAGTTCGACCGGCAGCGGGCCCACGCCCTCGTACGCCTCCGGTACGGCGAGGGCGAAGACGCCCAGGTCGGCGAGGCGGGTCCACAGCCGGCGGCCGGGACCGGTGTCCCCGGCCGCCCAGGCCCTGCTCACCGCGGGCGTATCGGCCGCCGTGAGCAGGGCGTTCAGGGAGCGGGCGAACTCCCGCTGTGCGTCGTCGGGGAGGAACCACATCACCGGCGTCCTTTCGGCAGACCGAGCAGTCGCTCGGCGATGATGTCGCGCTGGATTTCGTTGGTGCCGGCGTAGACGGGCCCCGCCAGCGAGAACGTGTACCCCTCGGCCCAGGAGCCGTGCGCGGGCGCGTCCTGCGCCGTGTCCGCCAACTCCCCGCAGGGGCCGAGCAGATCGAGCGCCGTTTCGTGGAGCGTGATGTCGTACTCGGACCAGAAGACCTTGTTCAGACTCGACTCGGCACCCAGCGTTCCTCCCGCCGCGATCCGGGACGCGTTCCCGTACGTGAAGAGCTGGTACGCGCGGGCGCCGATGACCGCGTCGGCCACCCGGTCGCGCAGCGCGGTGTCGGCCGGGTCGGCGCGCTCGCGCCACAGCGCGACGAGCCGGTCGGCCGCCGCGAGGAAGCGGCCCGGGCTGCGCAGCGTCAGCCCGCGCTCGTTGCCCGCCGTGCTCATCGCCACCCGCCAGCCCTGCCCCGGCTCCCCGATCACGTCCGCGTCCGGCACGAACACCTCGTCGAGGAAGATCTCGGCGAAGGCGGGCTTGCCGTCGAGCCGCCCGATGGGCCGTACGGTCACCCCATCCGCGTCCAGCGGGAACATGAGATACGTCAGCCCCCGGTGCGGCTTGCCGCCGGCCGCGCCGGCCGGGTCGCTGCGGAAGAGCCCGAAGGCCCGGTCGGCGAAGGCGGCCCGGGAGGACCAGGTCTTCTGGCCGCTGAGCAGCCAGCCTCTCCCACTCTCGGCTCCGCTCGAGCGGGAGGTGCCCCCACCGGTCCGTACCGCCGTCGACCGCAGCGACGCCAGGTCGGAGCCCGCTTCCGGCTCGGACCACGCCTGGGCCCAGACCGTCCGGCCGCTCGCCATGTCCGGCAGTACACGCGCCAGTTGCTCGGGCGTGCCGTGCTCGAACAGGGTCGGGGCGAGCAGGTTGATACCGTTCTGGCTGACGCGGCCGGGCGCCCCGGCCGCGTAGTACTCCTCCTCGAAGAGCAGCCAGCGGAGCAGGGACGCGCCCCGGCCGCCGTACTCCTCGGGCCAGGAGACCACCGACCAGCGCCCGGCGGCCAGTTCGCGCTCCCATTCCCGGTGGGCCGCGAACCCTTCCGCCGTTTCCAGTGAGGGCAGCGGAGCGCGGGGCACATGCGCGGCGAGCCAGGCGCGGGCCTCGGCCCGGAACGCCTCGTCGGCGGGGGAGAGGTCCAGGTCCATCAGGAGGACGCCTCCTTCATGCCCCGGACGTCCATGCCGCCGAGCGAGTCGTGCGCGGTCTCGGCGTTGTGCGCGTGGGCGAGGTGGTGCAGGCCGAAGACGGAGTCCAGCCCTGTGTGCAGGCCCTGCAGGTCCTCGGCCTGGTTCACGGCGCGCTTGGTGAGGGCGAGTCCCATCCGGGGCATCTCGGCGACGCGGTGCGCCAACTCCATTGTCTGGTCGGTGAGTTCAGCGCGCGGTACGACCCGGTTGATCATGCCGACCTCGTACGCGCGGCGCGCTGTCATCCGGTCGCCGGTGTAGAGGAATTCCTTGGCGATGCGGGGCGGCATGACCCACGGATGGGCGAAGTACTCGACGCCGGGGATGCCCATGCGCACGACGGGGTCGGCGAAGAAGGCGTCGTCGGAGGCCACGATCAGGTCGCAGATCCAGGCGAGCATCAGGCCGCCCGCCACGCAGGCGCCCTGCACGCTCGCGATCATCGGTTTGGGCAGCTCGCGCCACCGGCGGCACATCCCGAGGTACACCTCGGACTCGCGGGCGAAGCGGCTCTCCGCGCCCGCCTTGTCGCTGTGGTCCCACCACAGCCCGGCCTTGCGGTCGAAGGGGAGATGGGCGTCCCGCTCGGGCGTGCCGATGTCATGGCCCGCTGAGAAGTGCTTGCCGGCGCCCGCGAGGACCACGACCTTGACCTCGTCGTCGTCGGCCGCGCGGTAGAAGGCGCGGTCCAGGGCGTAAGTCAGCGCTGAATTCTGGGCGTTGCGGTAGTCGGGCCGGTTCATGGTGACGGTCGCGACCGGTCCCTGCCGCTCATAACGTACGGGCTCGTCGTCGGGCACAGTGGGCATCTGCGACTCCTTCCCTAACAAGTGTTTGGTAGGTTAACGTACGGTCATGAGCAGCGTCGAGGAGTTCCGCACCGAGGCCCGCGCCTGGCTGCGGGCCCACCTCACCGGCGAGTTCGCGGGTCTGCGCGGCCGCGGCGGGCCCGGCAGGGAGCACGAGGCGTTCGCCGAACGCCTCGCCTGGGAGCGGCACATGGCGGCCGCCGGCTGGACCTGTATCGGCTGGCCGCGGGAGTACGGCGGCCGGGGCGCGACCCTCGCCCAGCAGGTCGCCTTCCACGAGGAGTACGCCCTCGCCGAGGCGCCGGCCCGCGTCGGCCACATCGGCGAGCAACTGCTCGGCCCCACCCTCATCGCCTTCGGCACGCCCGCGCAGCGGGCCCGCTTCCTCCCGAAGATCGTCTCGGTCGAGGAGCTGTGGTGCCAGGGGTACAGCGAGCCGGACGCCGGCTCCGACCTGGCCAACGTACGGACCAGGGCGGAGCGGGACGGCGGGGATGGTGATGGCGGTGGCGACTGGGTGGTCACCGGGCAGAAGATCTGGACGTCCCTTGCCCACGAGTCCGACTGGTGCTTCGTCGTCGCCCGTACGGAGCCGGGTTCCGTACGGCACGCGGGACTGTCGTACCTACTGGTGCCGCTCGATCAACCGGGCGTCGAGATCCGGCCGATCACCCAGCTCACCGGCACCTCCGAATTCAACGAGGTGTTCTTCGACGGTGCGCGTACGGACGCCGACAACATCGTCGGTGCGCCCGGGGACGGCTGGCGCATCGCCATGGCCACGCTCGGCTTCGAGCGCGGTGTGTCCACCCTCGGCCAGCAGGTCGGCTTCCGCCGCGAGCTGACAGCCGTCATCGAGCTGGCCAAGGCCAACGGCGCCGCCGCCGACCCGCTGATCCGCGACCGGATCGCCCGCGCCTGGACCGGCCTGGAAACCATCCGCTGCAACGCGTTGCGGATGCTCGACGGCGTTGCGGCCGGTGCGCCGGGCCCCGAGGCGTCCATCGGAAAGATCTTCTGGGCCACCTGGCACCGTGAGCTGGGCGAACTCGCCATGGACGTCTGCGGCGCCGACGGGATGCTGGCCGCCGGCGAGCCGTACGACCTCACCGGCTGGCAGCGGCTCTTCCTCTTCTCCCGCTCCGACACGATCTACGCCGGCTCCAACGAGATCCAGCGGAACGTCATCGCCGAGCGCGTGCTCGGCCTGCCGAAGGAGGCACGCGCGTGACCCCGCCGCCCCCGTACGTACCCGGGCACTCCCTCCTCGCTGGGCGCACCGCCGTCGTCACCGCCGCGGCCGGCGCGGGCATCGGCGGCGCCACAGCCCGCCGGCTCCTGGAGGAAGGCGCGCGCGTCGTCCTCTCCGACGCGCACGCCCGCCGGCTCAAGGAGTCCGGGGAAGCGCTCGCCGCGGAGTTCGGCGCGGAGAAGGTCGCTGTGCTGCCCTGCGACGTCACCGACGAGGCACAGGTCGCGGCCCTTCTTGACCTGGCCGAGGAGCGCCACGGGCGGCTCGACATCGTCGTGAACAACGCCGGGCTCGGCGGCACCGCCGACCTGGTCGACATGACCGACGCGCAGTGGGACCGGGTCCTCGACGTCACACTCAACGGCACCTTCCGCTGCACCCGCGCCGCCCTCCGGCGGATGAAGGCCACCGGCCAGGAAGGCGTCATCGTCAACAACGCCTCCGTCATCGGCTGGCGCGCCCAGCGCGGGCAGGCGCACTACGCCGCCGCCAAGGCCGGTGTGATGGCGCTGACCCGCTGCGCGGCGGTCGAGGCGGCCGAGTACGGCGTGCGCGTCAACGCCGTGGCGCCGAGCCTGGCCATGCACCCGCACCTCGCCAAGGTCACCACCGACGAACTGCTGCAGGAGCTGACCGCGCGCGAGGCGTTCGGACGGTACGCCGAGCCCTGGGAGGTCGCCAACGTGATCGTCTTCCTGGCCAGCGCGTACTCGTCGTACATGACGGGCGAGGTCGTACCGGTCAGCAGCCAGCGTGCGTGAGCGGCCGGGCGACAATGGGACCGTGCCAACCGCCAAGAAGAAACCGAACGTGAGCCCGTCCCCCGAGCGCCGCCGCGAGCTGCTGGACACCGCGGCCGAGGTGTTCGCCGCGCAGGGCTACAACGCCACCACCGTGCGCAAGATCGCGGACGCCGCGGGGATGCTGGCCGGCAGCCTCTACTACCACTTCGACTCCAAGGAGTCGATGCTGGACGAGATCCTCGCCACCTTCCTGGACGAGCTGTGGACCGGCTACGACACCGTGCTGGCCGCAGGGCTCGGCCCCCGGGAGACCATCGAGGCCCTCGTCACCGAGTCCTTCCGGGAGATCGACCGGCACCGCGCCGCCGTCGCCATCTACCAGAAGGAGGCCCGGACCCTCGCCACCCAGCCGCGCTTCGGCTACCTGGCCGACTCGCAGACGAAGTTCGAGGAGGCGTGGCTGGGCACGCTGGAGCGCGGGGTAGCCGACGGCGTGTTCCGCGCCGGCCTGGACATCCGGCTCACCTACCGCTTCATCCGCGACACCGTCTGGGTCGCGGTGAGCTGGTACCGCCCGGGCGGACAGCACAGCCCGGAGGAGATCGCCCGCCAGTACCTCTCGATGGTCCTGGACGGCGTCGCCGTACGCACCTGACCGACACCCGACCGAGGAGCAGCCGTCATGGCCGAGGCATACATCGTCGACGCGATACGCACCCCCGTGGGACGCCGGAACGGCGGGCTCGCCGCCGTCCACCCGGCCGACCTCGGGGCCCATGTGCTGAAGGCCCTGATGCGGCGCACCGGCGTCGACCCGGCAGCGGTCGAGGACGTGGTGATGGGCTGCCTGGACACCGTCGGGCCGCAGGCCGGTGACATCGCCCGTACGAGCTGGCTGGCGGCCGGCCTGCCCGAAGAGGTCCCCGGCGTCACCGTCGACCGGCAGTGCGGCTCCTCGCAGCAGGCCGTCCACTTCGCCGCGCAGGGGGTGCTCTCCGGCACCCAGGATCTGGTCGTGGCGGCCGGTACCCAGAACATGTCGATGGTCCCGATCGCCTTCGCCAGCCGCCGGGCCGCCGAACCGCTCGGGCTGACGGACGGCCCGTACGCGGGCAGCGAGGGCTGGCGGGCCCGCTACGGCGACGCGCCCGTCAACCAGTTCCACGGCGCCGAGCTGATCGCCGAGAAGTGGGGCATCACCCGCGAGGCGATGGAGGAGTTCGCGCTCCGCTCCCACCAGCGGGCCCTGCGCGCCGCCGACGAGGGCCGCTTCGACCGCGAACTCGTACCGTACGGGGACGTCACCGCCGACGAGGGGCCGCGCCGGGACACCTCACTTACGAAGATGGCGGCGCTGAAGCCGGTGGTCGAGGGCGGCCGGCTGACCGCCGCGGTCTCCTCCCAGGTCTCCGACGGCGCCTCGGCGATGCTGCTCGCCTCCGAGCGCGCTGTACGGGAGCACGGCCTCACCCCGCGCGCCCGTATCCACCACCTCTCCGTACGCGGCGAAGACCCCATCCGGATGTTGTCCGCGCCCATCCCGGCCACCGCGCACGCGCTGAAGAAGACCGGCCTGACCATCGACGACATCGACCTGGTCGAAATCAACGAGGCGTTCGCGCCGGTCGTCCTGGCCTGGCTGAAGGAGACCGGCGCCGACCCGGAAAAGGTCAACGTCAACGGCGGCGCCATCGCCCTCGGCCACCCCCTCGGCGCCACCGGCACCAAGCTCATGACCACCCTCCTCCACGAACTGGAGCGCACCGGCGGCCGCTACGGCCTCCAGACGATGTGCGAGGGCGGCGGCCAGGCCAATGTGACCATCATCGAGCGGCTCTGATGCAGGGGGCCGGCGTGTGTGCGGGCACGCCGGGCCGTCGGTGAACGGTGCCATCACTCCCAGTCGGAGCATGCCGGTACCTCTCTCACCTCAGCAGCCGGGCGCGGAGACCGGCCAGGGTCGAGGTGTCCAGGCCGAGGCCGTCGGTCAGATAGCCGTCGAGGCCGCCGTAGTCCTGCTCGGCCTGGTCGAGAGCCGCCCGGAGGTAGTCCTCGCGGACTTTTAGGAGCGGGGTGAGCAGCTCCGGGTTCCGCATCCGGCCGGCCTTCTTCAGGCCCGCGCGGGTCCTGCGGTCGGCCGCCGCGCGGAGCTCGTTGGAGAGCAGGTAGTCGCGGGTCGCGGCGGACTCCGGTACGCCGACGGCGCGGAGGAGTACGTAACTCAGCCAGCCGGTGCGGTCCTTGCCCGCGGTGCAGTGGAAGAGCAGGGGAGCCCCTTTGCCGTCCGCGATGTCCCGTACGGTCGCGGCGAATTGGCGGCGGCTCTTCGCGTCCGTGACGAAGGAGCGGTAGGTGGCGCGCATCAGCCGCGCCGCCCGGCCCTCCCCGAGCAGCTTCCGCTGCGTGGCCGGGTCTTTGGTGGCGAGGGCCCGGTTTGTTGTGTCGTTGAGGCCGCTGTCGGCCACGGCGCGTGGCACGAGGGTGAGGCCGCGGGGGAGCCGGTCGGCGCCGTCGCGCGCGGTCTCGGCCGGAACGCGGAAGTCGACGACGGTACGGAGGTCCAGCGCGGCGAGCTTCGCACGGTCCGCCGGCGTCAGCTTGCCGAGCCCGTCGGCCCGGAAGACCCGGCCGTAGCGGACGTGGTGGCCGTCGGCGGCCCGGTAGCCGCCGAGGTCGCGGACGTTGACCGCGCCGTGCAGCGTGACGCGGTGGACCGTGGAGGCCGGGGAAGCGGCCGGTGACCGGTCCGGGCGCGGCGGCGCTTCGGCCGCCGTGCACGCGGGCAGGGCGCCGAGGGCGAGGGCGGCGAGCGTCGTGCCGGCCGTCCGGCGGAGGAGGCGTGTGGCGCGCATCGGGCAGCTCCAAAGGGGGAGGGGAAGGCTTCCGAAGGGCGTGCAAACCGTGGGGGTGTGAAGCGGGGGATGTGAATCGGGGCGAACCGTGGGGGTCAGTCCGCGGGCGGCAGACCGCGGAGGGTGGCGTGGGCCTCCGCCATGACGCGGGCGACCAGCTCCGCGCAGGACGGCAGATCGTCGATCAGGCCCGCGACCTGGCCCGCAGCCATCACGCCCAGGTCCGTACGGCCGTCCACCATCGAGCCCTTGAGCAGCATGGGGGTGTTGGCGGCCAGCAGGACCTGACTCCACGTCAGCTCCTTGCCGTGCTTCATCGCCAGGCCGTCGCCGATCATCCGGCGCCAGCTCGTCCCGGACTCCCGCTTGAAGGCCGCCGCGTGGCGTACGGCGCGCAGCAGGGCAGCGGTGCGGCCCGAGCGTTCCAGCGCGTCGACCAGCTCGCTGCGCAGCATCCGGTGCGGGAGCCCGTCGACGGCGGTGGTGACGGTGACGTCCTTGACGGTCGCCGTCAGATAGCGGGCCTTCACCGCGTCGGGGACGGTGCTGTCGGAGGTGAGGAGGAAGCGGGTGCCCATGGCGATCCCGGCGGCGCCGTACGCCAGCGCGGCGACCAGGCCGCGGCCGTCGCGGAAGCCGCCCGCCGCGATGACCGGGATGTCCACGGCGTCCACGACCTGCGGCAGCAGCACGCTCGTGGCGACCTCCCCGGTGTGGCCGCCGCCCTCGCCGCCCTGCACGATCACCGCGTCGGCGCCCCACGCCGCGACCTTCTCGGCGTGCCGCCGGGCGCCGATGGAGGGGATGACGACCACCCCGGCGTCCTTCAGCCGCGCGATCAGCTCCCGCGAGGGCGCGAGCGCGAACGAGGCGACCCGTACGCCCTCGTCGATGATGATCCGTACACGCTCGGCCGCATCACCCGCGTCGGCCCGCAGATTGACCCCGAAGGGCGCGTCCGTACGGGACGTGACCTCGCGGACGGCCGCGCGGAGGCGGTCGGGTGTCATGGTGGCGGAAGCCAGGATCCCCAGCGCGCCCGCGTTGGCGGCGGCCGAGACCAGGCGGGGACCGGCCACCCAGCCCATACCGGTCTGCACGAGGGGATGGCGGACGCCGACGAGCTTCGTCAGTGCGGTCTCGATACCGGTGTCCGTCACGCCGAGGGCACCTCGCGCTCGCGCAGGCCGTTCGGGTCGATCACCGCACGGATCAGCCGCAGCTCCTCGGCGGTGGGCTCGCGGGTGCAAGGCACGTCGTCGGGGACCGTCAATGCGAAGCCGGTGGCCTCCCGCACCTGCCCGACCGTGACGCCGGGATGCAGCGAGCGCAGCCGCATCGTACGGTCCGGGGTCTCGAAGTCGAAGACGCCCAGGTTGCTGATGACGTCCGGGATGCGGTGGTAGCGGGTCGCGGAGGGACCGGCCGCGGCGGCGCGGTCGTACCCGACGCCGGAGACCATGTCGACCTTCTCGACGAACACCCGCGTGGAATGCCGCGGCACCCAGTAACTCGTCGGATTGTTCAGCGTGTTGGCGGGTGCACCGCGCACGCCAAGGAGTTGCCGCTTCGGCTGGTCCCAGTCGCCGATGCAGGAGATGTTCTGGTTGCCGTGCCGATCGAGCTGGCTCGCGCCCATCATGACGTGCCGCCGCCCGCTCGAGACGAGCGCCAGGTGCTGACGGTACGGCAGCCAGCCCTCGGTCACCCCGGACGGCTCCCCGAGCGCCGGCACGTCCCCCATCAGCAGCGCCTCGCCGTCCGTGAGCAGCAGGCCGGGGGAGAAGGTGAGCCTGGCCAGCCGGGCGCCGATGGTGGGGATCGTGCCCATGGGGCTCGCCAGGATCTCGCCCGCGTCGCGCCACACCTCGGCGCAGGCCACCACGCAGTACTCGGCCCGCGTCGCCGTGATCGTCTTCATGCCGACTCCTCATGGAACGCCGCGACCGCGGCCTGGTAGCTGTGCTCGTCGCCGGACAGGAACCGCTCGGTGAATGCGCGCCACGCGTCCGGGTCCTTGGCCGCCCGGACGTACGCCCGCTGGAACGCCTCGTCGCGGCCGTAGTCGGGGGCGCAGGAAGTGAAGTGCGCGCCGTTCGGCGTCTCGACGACGCCGGTCACGAACGCCCGCTTGACCAGCAGCGACTGCGGCCCCTGGTCCTTGAGCAGCTCGGCCGTGTCCACCACCCGCTCGCAGGAGACGTACGCGGCGTCGGCGGCCTGGCAGAACAGGTCGTCGAAGTACGGATCGGGCCCGAGGTACTGGCCATTGCCCTGGGCGTCGGCCCGGTTGAGGTGGACGAGCGCGGCGTCCAGCCGCAGGGCGGGGACGGCGACCAGCTCCTCGCCGTCCTCGTACGGCGAAGTCACCGTGCGCAGCCCCGGGTTGACGGTCATCACGTCCGAGCCGAGGCCGGCCCGGATCGGCATGAAGGGCAGCCGGTGCGCGGCGGCGGTCAGCCCCCACATCACCATCGCCTCGTCCAGCTCGGTCAGTTCGAGGCCGCCACGCTGCCGGGCCGCGCAGAAGTGCGGCTCCAGCGGTACGGAGTCCAGCGTGCCGAACGCGGTGATGAGCTGGCGGATCTTCCCGGCGGCGGCGAGCAGCCCGACGTCCGGGCCGCCGTACGACACCACGGTCAGGTCGGTGAGGTCCGAGCGGAGCAGGGCCCGCACCAGGGCCATCGGCTTGCGGCGCGAGCCCCAGCCGCCAATGCCGAGCGTCATGCCGCTGGCCAGTCGGGCGACGACCGCGTCGGCCGTCATGGTCTTGTCCCTGGTCATGACTGCCGCTCCTCGTCGGTGCCGAAGGCGTCCCGTACGCGGTCGGCAAGGCCGCTGAGGTTGGCCTCGAAGGTGAAGCCCTGCTCGAAGCGGTAGCTGCGGCGTACGTCGACCGGGTCGATGCCGTTGATCGCGGCCTTGGCGAGACGCAGCAGAGTGCCGTCCTTCGCGGCGATCTCGACCGCCAACTCCTGCGCTGCTGCCAACAGTTGGTCACGCGGGACGACCCGCCACACGGAGCCGTGCTGTCGCAGTTCCTCGGCCGTGACGGTGCGTGAGGTGTAGTACAGCGTCCGCATCAGGTGCTGCGGGACCAGCCGGGCGAGATGGGTGGCCGCGCCCAGCGCGCCCCGGTCCAGCTCGGGCAGGCCGAAGGTCGCGTCGTCGCTCGCCACGATCGCGTCCGCGTTGCCGACCAGGCCGATGCCGCCGCCCAGGCAGAAGCCCTGTACCGCGGCGATCACCGGGACTTCGCAGTCGTACACGGCGGCGAACGCCTCGTAACAGCCGCGGTTGGCGCCGATGAGCGCGTCGTGGCCGGGCGTGCGCTGCAGCTCCTTGATGTCCACGCCGGCGTTGAAGCCGCGGCCCGCGGCGGCGAGGACGACGCAGCGCACCTTCGGGTCGGCGCCGGCGGCGCGGAGTGCGGCGGCCAGCGCGTACCAGCCGTTCACCGGCAGGGCGTTCACCGGTGGGAAGTCCACGGTGATGACCGCGATGCCCTCTTCGGGCGCGGAGGTGGAGACACCCATGAGCAGATCAGCTACCTTTCCACCAAACGTTTGTTAGGCGCGCCTGTTGCAGGCAAGGTAGCAGCGGACGGCGCGCCGCGGGAGGTGCTCAATGCCAGCGATCATCGATCTGTCGGGACGCGTCGCCGTCGTCACGGGCGGCACGCGGGGCGTCGGCGCGGGCATCGCGCGCGCCCTGCTGGAAGCCGGGGCCGAGGTGGTGACCTGCGCACGACGGCCCCCCGACCGGCCCGTCGAGGCGGCCGGACGCACCGCCTGTTTCCACTCCGTGGATCTCCGGGACCCGGACGCCGTCGGCGCGTTCTTCGCCACGGTACGGAGCGAGTACGGGCGGCTGGACACGCTCGTCAACAACGCGGGCGGTACTCCGTACCGCATGCTCGCCGAGGGCGGCAGCAGGCACGCGGCACGGGTCGTCGAACTCAACCTGCTCGCCCCGCTGAACGCCTCGCTCGCCGCGTACGATCTGCTGCGCGAGGGGACCGCGGGCGGCTCGGTCATCATGATCGGCAGCGTCAGCGGCACCCGCCCGTCACCGGGCACCGCGGCCTACGGTGCCGCCAAGGCGGGCCTGGAGAACCTGGCCCGCTCGATGGCCGTGGAATGGGCCCCGAAGGTACGCGTCAACACCGTGACCCTCGGCATGGTCCGCACCGAACTGTCCCACCTGCACTACGGGGACGAGGCCGGGCTCGCCGCCGTCGGCCGCACCGTACCGCTCGGCAGGCTCGCCGAACCCGAAGAGATCGGCGACGCCTGCGTCTTCCTCGCCTCCGGCCGCGCCACGTACCTCAGCGGCGCCTCGCTGCTCGTCCACGGGGGAGGCGAGCGCCCGGCGTTCCTCGACGCCGCCACCGTCAACCACACGGAAGGGAACCACACGCAATGACCTCGGACGAAATGACCTCACGCGCCATGAACGCCACTACCGGACTTTGCGCGGACCGCGTCGCCGTCGTCACCGGAGCCGGCCGCGGCCTGGGCCGCGCGCACGCCCTCGCCCTCGCAGCGGAGGGTGCCAAGGTCGTCGTGAATGACCTGGGCGTCGGCCTGGACGGCAGTGGCGCGGCCGCCGCCGGGCCCGCCCAGCAGGTCGTCGACGAGATCCGCGCCGCCGGCGGCGCGGCCGTCGCGCACGGCGGCGACATCGCCACAGCCGCCGGCGCGGCCTCGCTGATCAGCACCGCGCTCGGCACGTACGGCCGGCTGGACGCCCTGGTCAACAACGCGGGCTTCCTCCGCGACCGGATGCTCGTCAACCTCGACGAGGACGACTGGGACGACGTACTGCGCGTCCACCTCAAGGGCCACTTCCTGCTGTTGAAGCACGCCGCGGCGCACTGGCGCGCGGAGGCCAAGGCCGGTCGCACGCCCGAGGCCCGGGTGGTCAACACCAGCTCGGGCGCGGGGCTGCTCGGGAGCGTCGGCCAGGGCAACTACTCCGCGGCCAAGGCCGGCATCGTCGGCCTCACGCTCGTCGCCGCCGCCGAGCTGGCCCGGTACGGCGTGCAGGTCAACGCGATCGCCCCGGCGGCCCGCACCCGCATGACCGAGGAGACGTTCGCCGGGACGATGGCGGCGCCGGGGGAGGGCGAATTCGACGCGATGGCCCCCGAGAATGTCTCCCCGCTCGTCGTCTGGCTGGCCTCCGCCGCCTCCGAGGGGGTGAGCGGCCGGGTCTTCGAGGCGGAGGGCGGGCGGATCACCGTCATGGAGGGCTGGCGCCCCGGTCCCACCGCCGACAAGGGCGCCCGGTGGACCCCGGCAGAAGCGGGCGAGGCCGCGCGGAAGCTGCTCGCGGCGGCCGAGCCGCCGCAGCCGGTGTACGGGGCGCGGTGACCCGGCGGCGCCCTGCGCGTGACCGCTTGGCCCGGCCCGGCCGGCTTGCTGAGGATGCTTTCCCGCTCACCGGGAATTCGGCCTCCCGCACCGCTCCGGGACCGCCCTAGCCTCCCCGGACAGCCCCTTGCCCGCAGGAGGTCCAGACAAGATGACTGCTCTCCACGACCAGGTCCGCGTCATCGACGCGGGCCGGCCGCCCGCCCGCTTCGCCCGCGGCTGGCACTGCCTCGGCCTGGCCGACCACTTCAAGGACGGCGAGCCGCACGAGATCGAGGCGTTCGGCACCAAGCTGGTGGTCTTCCAGGGCGCGGACGACAAGGCGCTGCACGTGCTCAACGCCTACTGCCCGCACATGGGCGGCAATCTGGCGCACGGTTCCGTCAAGGGTGACACCGTGGCCTGCCCGTTCCACGACTGGCGCTGGGCGGGCAATGGCCGGTGCGCGGGCGTGCCGTACGCCCGCCGCGTGCCACCGCGCGCCCGTACTCGCGCGTGGACCACGCTGGAGGAGAACGGCCAGCTCTTCGTCTGGCACGACCCCGAGGGCAACCCGCCGCCGCCCGAGGTCACGATCCCGCGCATCGAGGGCGCCTTCAGCGACGAGTGGAGCGACTGGACCTGGCACACCCTCCGGGTGGACGGTGCCAACTGCCGGGAGATCGTCGACAACATTGTCGACATGGCGCACTTCTACTACGTGCACTACTCCTTCCCGACCTACTTCAAGAACGTCTTCGAGGGACACATAGCCACCCAGTACATGGAGAGCGCCCCGCGCGAGGACGTGGACCTGGGTGCCCTCAGCGCCCCGCTGCGCTCCGACGCCTCGTACTACGGCCCCTCCTACATGATCGACCGTCTCTGGTCGCCGGTGGCCGGGACGGACGGTCTCGAGATGGAGATGGTGCTGATCAACTGCCATTACCCGGTCGACGAGAACAGCTTCGTGCTCCAGTACGGCGCGATCGTCAGGAAACTGCCCGGCATGTCCGACGCCGAGGCCGCCGAGGCCGCCCGGCACACCTCCCGCGGCCTCGCGGCCGGCTTCGAGCAGGACGTCGAGATCTGGCGGCACAAGACCCGGATCGACAATCCGCTGCTGACCGAGGAGGACGGCCCGGTGTATCAACTGCGCCGCTGGTACGAGCAGTTCTACCGGGACGCGGCCGATGTACCGGACGAGATGACGCGGCGGTTCGAGTTCGAGATCGACACCGAGCGGGCCAACAAGGCATGGCGCGCCGAGGTCGACGCGAACCTGGCCCGCCGGGCGGCGGGGACGGGGGCCGGGGCCTGACATGCAGCCGGTGGAGTGCGCGGCCTGCGGCAACCAGGTCCTCTGCGAGAAGTTCAGCCCCGCCCACACCTCCGTGCAGTGGACGGCCGAAGCGGCGTCCGTCTGCCCGGAGTTCAGCGCCCTGGTGGCCGCGGGAGAAACCGCTGCCCGGATCCGGACCTGCGCGGCGCTGCGCCACAGCATCGACCGGGCCGCTGCCGAGGGAACCCTGCGCGTCACCACGTGGGAGGCCGCCGATGCCTGAGCCGCGTACGTACCGGGTGCGGATCCGCGAAGTGATCGAGGAGACGGCCGAAGCGCGGTCGCTCGTCCTGCAGGTGCCGCCGGAGAGCACCGAGCGATTCGCTTACCGCGCCGGGCAGTTCCTCACTCTGAAGCTGCCGGGTGCGGACGGCGAAACGGTTGCAGCCCGCTGCTACTCCCTGTCCAGCTCACCCGAGACCGGCGAGCCCTTGAAGATCACGGTCAAGCGGGTGGCCGGCGGGTACGGCTCCCACTGGCTCTGCGACCACGTGACCGCCGGCGACGAGCTGGAGGTGCTGCCGCCGGCCGGCACCTTCACGCCGGGCTCCCTCGACCGCGACCTGCTGCTCGTCGCGGGCGGCAGTGGCATCACGCCGGTCATCTCCATTGCCAAGTCGGTGCTGGCCGGCGGGCGGGGCAAGGTCGCGCTGCTGTACGCCAACCGCGACGAGTCCTCGGTCATCTTCCGCGACGAACTGCGCGAGCTGACCGCGCAACATCCTGACCGGCTGTTGGTCGTCCACTGGCTGGAGTCGGTTCAGGGGCTGCCTGCCGCGGACCGGCTGGCAACCGTGCTCGCCCCGTACGCGGACCGGGAGGCGTACGTCTGCGGGCCCGCGCCCCTGATGGACGCGGTCGAGGAGTCCCTGCGCGGGCGCGGCCGCCGCGTCCACCGGGAGCGGTTCTTCTCGCTGAGCGGGGACGTCTTCGCGGAGCCCGGCGGGGAAGACGCGCCGGTCCTGGAAGAGGGCGCCGCGGAGGCCGAGGTGGAGCTGGACGGCGACACGCACACCGTCTCCTGGCCGCCGCAGACACCCCTCCTGGACGCCCTGCTCGCCGCCGGCGTCGACGCTCCGTACTCCTGCCGGGAGGGCGCGTGCAGCGCCTGTGCGTGCCGGGTCGTGGCCGGCGAGGTGAAGATGCTCCGCAACGACGTGCTGGAGGACGAGGACATCGCCGAGGGGTACGTCCTGGCCTGCCAGGCCGTCCCCCTCACCGACCGGGTCGGGATCAGCTACTCCTGAGCCCGCGGGCGGATGCTCACATCCACTCCGCACATCACATCCACTCCGCGAACCGCATCCACGACATCATCGTGTCCATCTGTGCCGGTTCGAGGGCCGGTTCCGGGGGCGGCGCCGCGGTCGTACGGGGGACGGCCGCAGCCCGCCCCGGCCCGTACAGTGACGCCCAGATCGCCCGCGCGGTCCCCCGCACCACCGGGGCGAGCCGCTCCAGTTCGCGGTGGAGGCCGTTGCCGCAGACCGAGACCGCGGCGATCGCGCGCCCGGCGCCCCGCAGCGGCGCCGCCACGCACGCCACGCCGCGGAAGCTCTCCTCTCGGTCGAAGGCCACGCCGCGCTCGCGGATGCGCGCCAGCTCCGCGCGGAAGGGGCCGGGCCGGGTGAGGGTGTACGCCGTGCGCGGCCGCAGCCCGGCCCGCAGCACCTCCGCGACCAGCGCCTCCTCGCCGAACGCCAGGATCGCCTTGCCGGTGGCCGTGCAGTACGCCGGCTGCCGGCCGCCGATCCGCGACGGTACCGACGCGTCCGCGACGCCGCCGAGCCGTTCCAGGTACACCACTTCGGGTCCGTCGAGCACGGCGAGGTGCACCACGTGCCCGGTCTTCTCGTGCAGCGCGTGCAGATGCGGCAGCGCGGCCCGGCGCAGTCGGTTGTGGTGCGCGGCCATCGCGCCCAGCTCCAGCATCCGCATGCCCAGGCGGTAGTCCCGGCCGTCGCGGTCCAGCCAGCCGAGCTGTACGAGTTGGTCGAGGATGCGGTGCACGGACGAGCGGGGCAGCCCGGAGCGGCGTACCACCTCGGTGAGCGTCAGCCGGGGCGTGGCGCCCTGGAAGGCGCCCAGGACGAGCGCGGCCTTCTCCAGAAGTGACGGCGGACGCACTGTCATCGGCGACTCCTGCGAGGAGCGGGGAGGGGTGCCGAGAGCCTGCCACGGTTCCCGCTCAGCGGGAACCCGCTATTTCGAATCGAAATAGTCAGGCGTAGATTCGCGGCACTTCGCACCTCCGCATCACACGGCCACATTCACGACCTGAGAGGGGTCGCCATGAGCGAAGACGCCATGAGCGCGCACGAGGTCCTCGCCGCCGTCCGGGAGCTGGCCCCGGTGCTCCGCGAGCGCGCCGCCGAGGCCGAGGAGCTGTGCCGGGTGCCCGACGCCTCGGTCAAGGACATCGAGGGCACGGGGTTCTTCCGGCTGCTGCAGCCCAGGGCGTACGGCGGCTGCGCGGCGGACCCGGTGCTCTTCTACGAGGCGGTCAAGGAGATCGCCAAGGCGTGCGGCTCCACCGGCTGGGTCGCTTCCGTGGTCGGCGTCCACCCCTGGCACGTCGGCCTGTACGACCCGAGGGCGCAGGAGGAGGTCTGGGGCGTGGACCGCACCACCCGGATCGCCTCCTCCTACGCCCCGACCGGCCGGGTCACCGTGGCCGACGGCGGCTTCCGGATCTCCGGCCGCTGGCACTTCTCCTCCGGCTGCGACCACGCCGACTGGGCGCTGCTGGGCGGCCTCGTCCTCGGCGAGGACGGCGCGCCGGTCGACATGCGCACCTTCCTCGTGCCCCGGACCCAGTACACGATCGACCGGGTCTGGGACACCGTGGGCCTGCGCGGCACCGGCAGCAACGACATCGTCATCAAGGACGCCTTCGTGCCCGAGTACCGGGCGCTGAGCTTCGGCCCGGTCAGCGCGCTGCGGACGCCGGGCCAGGAGCTGAACCCCGAGCCGCTGTACCGGCTGCCGTACGCCTCGGTCTTCACCACCACCATCTCCACCCCGATCGTCGGCATCGCCGAGGGCGCGTACGAGGCGTACACCGAGGCCACCAAGCGGCGGATCCGGGTCTCCTACGGCCAGAAGGTCGCCGAGGACCCCTTCGCGCAGGTCCGCATCGCCCGCGCGGCCAGTGACATCGACGCCTGCTGGCTGCAGCTCCGCCGCAATATGAGCGAGCTGTACGCGTGCGCGGAGCGCGGCGAGGACCCGTCGGCGGAGCTGCGCGCCCGCGTCCGCCGCGACCAGGTGCTCGCCACGGAACGCGCGGTGGCGGCGGTGGACCTGCTGGTGGAGAACGCCGGCGGCAGCGCGATGCGCAACGGCCCCAACCCCGTCCAGCGCGCCTGGCGCGACGCGCACACCGGCCGCGGGCACGCCGCCAACGACCCCGAGCGCGCGCTGGTGCTCTTCGGGCAGGCGGCGCTCGGCCTCGACATCCAGGACACGATGCTCTGATGGGGGATCAGATGGCGGTGCTTACGTATGAGTCGACGTCCCGGATGGTCAAGGCGGGCGGCGTCGAGCTGCACTTCCATGAGGCGGGTCCCGCCGAAGCGCCCGTCGTGATCATGCTGCACGGCGGCGGGCCCGGCGCCTCCGGCTGGAGCAACTTCGGCGGCAACCTGCCCGTCTTCGCCCGTACCTTCCGCACCCTCCTCATCGACCAGCCCTGCTTCGGCCGCTCCGCCAAGCCCGAACTCGACAGGGACTACTTCAGCTACAGCGCCGGCTCCGTCGCGGCCCTGATGGACGAACTCGGCATCGAGCAGGCGCACTTCATCGGCAACTCGCTCGGCGGCGGCACCTCCGTCCGCATGGCACTGGACCACCCGGACAGGGTCGGCAAGCTGCTGCTGATGGGGCCCGGCGGCGTCTCCCTCAACCTCTTCGCGCCGGACCCGACCGAAGGCATCAAGCGGCTCTTCGAATTCCAGGCGTCGCCCGAGCCGACCAAGGAACAGCTCCGTGCGTTCCTGAGCGTCATGGCGTACGACCAGTCCCTCATCACCGACGAGCTGGTCGAGGAACGCTGGGCATCGGCCACCGACCCGGAGACGAAGCTCGGCAACGCCCGGATGGCGGCCGCCTTCGCCAACCCCGCCTGGGCCCAGGACTGGATGCTGTGGCGCGAGGCCCACCGGATCACCCAGCCCGTCCTGCTCACCTGGGGCCGCGAGGACCGCACCAATCCGCTCGACGGCGCGCTGGTGGCCCTGAAGTCCATCCCCGACGCCCGGCTGCACGTCTTCCCGCACTGCGGCCACTGGGCGCAGACCGAGCAGGCCGACGAGTTCAACCGCCTCGCGATCGCCTTCTTTTCTCAATGAACAGCAGCTTTTCTCACTGACGCCCGAAGGGGACCGACCATGGACATCCGTGCTCTCGGCTATCTGCGCGTGGAGACCGCCCGCTTCGAGGAGTGGCGCACGTACGCGCTGGACCTCCTCGGCATGGTGGCGGCCACCGGCACCGACGACGACACCCTCTACCTGCGCATCGACGACCGCGCCCACCGCCTCGCCGTCGTCCGCGGCGCCGCCGACCGGCTGCAGGCCGCCGGCTGGGAGGTCGCGAACGCCGCCGCGCTCGTGGACGCCGCCCGGGAACTGGAGGCGGCCGGTGTCGCCGTCAAGGCCGCCGACGACGCCGTACTCGCCGAGCGCCGCGTCCAGGGCCTGATCCAGTTCACCGACCCCTGCGGCAACCCGCTGGAGCTCTTCTGGGGCCAGGCGCAGGACCACACCCCGCTCGGCACCCCGTACGGCAACCGCTTCGTCACCGGCACCGCCGACGGCACCGGCGACCTGGGCCTGGGCCATGTCGTCCTGCCGGTCCCCGACATCGAAGCGGCGCTGGACTTCTACGAGAACGTCCTCGGCTTCCAACTGCGCGACTCCATGAAGCTGCCCCCGCAGGCCGTCCCCACCGCCAAGGAGCAGCGGGACTTCCACCTGATGCACTTCCTCAGCCCCAACCGGCGCCACCACAGCCTCGGCCTGTACCCGGGTGAACTGCCGCCCGGCATCGTGCACTTCATGGTCGAGCTGGAGACCCTCGACGACGTGGGGCGCGGCCTGGATCGCATGCACGAGGCGGGCATCCCCATCGCCTCGACCCTCGGCCGGCACACCAACGACCGGATGGTCTCCTTCTACGCCCAGGCGCCCGGCGGCTTCCAGGTCGAGTACGGCTGGGACGGCCTGGTCGTCGACCCCGCCACCTGGGTCGCCAAGGAGATCACCGCCGACAGCTTCTGGGGGCACCGGTGGAACGGCTGATCGGGCGTACAGCGGTGGACCCGGCCGGATTCAGGGACGTCCTGGGCCGCTTCGCCACCGGCATCACCGTCGTCGCGGGGCTCGACGACAACGGCCGCCCGGCCGGCTTCGCCTGCCAGTCCTTCGCCTCACTCTCCCTCGACCCGCCACTGGTCATGCTGGCCGCCGGCAAGACGTCCACGAGCTGGCCGCGCATCGAACGGACCGGCCGTTTCTGCGTCAACATCCTCGCCGAGCACCAGCGGGAGATCTGCGCCGCGCTCGGCCGCAGCGGCCCCGACAAGTTCGCCGGCGTTCCCTGGACCACCGGGGAGCACGGCACCGTACGCATCGACGGCGCCCTGGCGCACATCGAGTGCGCACTGAGCACCGTGCACGAGGCCGGCGACCATCACCTGGTCACCGCCGAGGTCCTCGCGCTCGACGCGCGCGAGGACGGCCGCCCGCTCCTGTACTTCCGCAGCCGCTACGCAGTGGGGGCCTTCTGATGCCGGAGCACCGCACCCCTTCCTGGGACCACACCTACGACGTCGTGGTGATCGGCTCCGGCGCCGCCGGAATGGCCGCGGCCCTCACCGCCCGGCTGCGCGGGCTCACCGTCCTCGTGGCCGAGAAGACCGACCTGTACGGCGGCTCGACCGCGCTGTCCGGCGGCGCCATCTGGGTACCGGGCAACTTCCACCTCGACGCGGCGGGCCTCGGCGACACCGTCGAGAAGGCCCGCGCCTACCTCGACGCGACCGTCGGCGACCGGGTACCGGCCGCGCGCAAGGACGCCTACCTCGCACACGGCCCGGCCATGGTCCGCGAGTTCCACGACCGGACCGCCGTCCGCTTCGCGTACACCCCCGGCTACAGCGACTACTACCCGGAGCGGCTCGGCGGCTTCGCGCAGGGCCGGTCCGTCGAGCCCGAGGTCTTCGACTTCAGGAAGCTGCGCCCCGGACTGCGTGCCACCATGCGCCGCGCGGGCCTGCCCACGTACGGGCTCACCATCACCTCCCGGGACTTCCGCCATCTCAACATGGCCGCGCGCACCTGGGCCGGCAAACGCACCTCGGTGAAGCTCGGGCTGCGCGCGCTCGCGGCCCTGGCCACCGGCCGCCGGCCGCTGGCGCTCGGCGAGGCGCTGGTCGCCCGGATGCGGTATTCGATGGACCGACTGGGCGGCGACCTGTGGCTCTCCGCGCCGCTCACCGGCCTGGTGACCGAGGACGGCAAGGTCACCGGCGTCCGGCTCGACCGGGCGGGCAAGGAGATCACCGTACGGGCCTCCGGCGGCGTCGTGCTGGCCTCCGGCGGCTTCTCGCACAGCAGCCGGCTGCGCGAGAAGTACCTCCCGGCGCCCACCTCCACCGCCTGGTCGTCGGCGGCCGAGGGGCAGACCGGGGACGCCCTCGAAGCGGCCGTCGCGGCGGGCGCCGCGACCGACCTGATGGACAAGGTGTGGGGCGCGCCGTCCGTGGTGGCGCCCGGCGAGAAGCCGTTCTTCCTGGTCGCGGACCGCGGCATCCCCGGCATGGTGATCGTCGACCAGTCCGGCGCACGGTACGCCAACGAGGCGGCGCCGTACCACGAGTTCGTCGACGCGATGTACGCGCACGACCGGCCCGGTGCGTCCACCGTGCCTTCCTGGCTGATCCTGGACGCCACCTCCAAGGCCCGGTACGTCTTCATGGGGCTGCTGCCGGGGCAGCCGTTCCCGAAGAAGTGGACGGCGAGCGGCTTCGTGAAGCAGGCCGGCACGGTCGAGGAGCTGGCCGCGCGGACCGGTTTGCCGGCCGACCGGCTGCGGGCGACGCTCGACCGCTTCAACGGCTTCGCCCGCGCGGGCCGCGACGAGGACTTCGGGCGCGGCGACAGCGTCTACGACCGCTACTACGGCGACCCCACCTTGCCCGCGCCCAACCTCGCCCCGCTGGCCAAGCCCCCTTTCCACGCCGTCCCCGTCCACCCCGGCGATATCGGCACCAAGGGCGGCCCGGTCACCGACGCGACGGCCCGCGTACTGCGCGAGGACGGCTCGGTCATCGAGGGGCTGTACGCCTCCGGGAACGCCTCGGCCGCGGTGATGGGCGAGACGTACCCGGGGCCGGGCGCGACCATCGGCCCGGCGATGACCTTCAGCTGGATCGCGGTCAACGCCATCGCGAAGGCGCTCGCCGGGCGCTGATCCCGTACGCACCGAGGAAGCCCGCCGGTTCCGTACCGGCGGGCTTCCTCCGTGCGTACGGCCTTACTGAGCGGTCAGCCCGCCGTCGATGGCGAACTCGGCGCCCGTGACGTACGCCGACGCGTCCGACACCAGATACAGCACCAGCTCCGCGACCTCCTCCGAGCGGCCCATCCGGCGCAGCGGTACGTTCGGCCACTCGCGCTCCCCGGCATCGGCGCCGAGCGCGCCCGCGACCATCGGGGTGTCCACCATGCCGGGGTGCACGGAGTTGACCCGGATGCGGTGCCGGGCGAGGTCGAGGGCCGCGGACTTGGTGAGCCCGCGCAGCCCGAACTTCGTCGCCCCGTACGAGGCGTGGCCCTGAATGCCGACCAGCCCGGCCGTGGAAGAGATGTTCACCACCGACCCGCCGTTGCCCGTCGCACGCATCGCCGGGACCACCGCCTGGAGGCCGAGGAACGGCCCGACGAGATTGACCTGGAGCAGCCGCTGCAGATTCGCCTCGCTCTCCTCCTCGATGGGCGCGGTGCGCCACAGCGCGGCGTTGTTCACCAGCGCGTCGATCCGGCCGAAGGTGCCGAGCGCGGCCTCGGTCACGCGCTGCCAGCCCGCCGCGTCGGTCACATCGTGCGGTACGAACACCGCCTGTTTCCCGAGGTCCGAGGCGACGTCGCGGCCCGTGTCCTCCTGGACGTCCGTGAGGACGACACGCGCCCCGTGCTCCGCGAACAGCCGTGCCTCGGCGGCACCTTGCCCGCGCCCGGCTCCGGTGACGAGTACGACCTTGCCGGCCAGCCGCCCCACCGTGTCCGAGGCCATCAGCCCGCGGTCCCTTCCAGGGCGCGGAAGTGCGGGATGACGCGCTCGCCCCACTGCCGGATGGTCTCCATGCACACGTCCTGCGGCACGGTGCCCATCTGGATCAGACACATCACCTCGTCGACGCCGATCCTGCGGAGCTGCTCGACGTAGTCGATGGCGGTCCCGGCGGTGCCGTAGGCGTGCTCGGCGTTGTAGGTGCCGGTGTCGGCGGGGCGGGCCGGGATGTCCGCCTCGTGCAGCTTGGCGACGAGCTCGTCGCGGCGGCGCCCCATCGCGGCGACATGGTCCTCGTCCTCCGCGTACACGGTCGGCTTCGGGCCGTTCCCGTACCAGTGCGCGATGGACTCGGCGAAGAACCGCTGGCCCCGCGTGCCGATCCGGTAGGCGGCGTCGGCGTCGTCCAGGACGATCGTCGGGCACAGCGCGGAGAAGTGGTCGTTGACCTCGGTGGAGACGAAGCGCTCGGTACCACGTACGGAGATGGCCTCGTCGTAGACCTTGCGCATCTCGCGGATGTCGTCGGCGCCGGCGAAGCCCAGCACGAGTGCGCCGACGCCCAGTTCGGCGGCGAGCTTGAGGGTGTCGTGCTTGCTGCACGCCATGAACAGCGGCGGGTGCGGGGCTTGTACGGGACGGGGGAGCACGGCGCCGGGACCGATGTCGAGCGACCCGTGCCACTCGAAGGTCTCGTCGCGCCAGGCGCTGCTGATGATCCGCAGCGCCTCCTCCATCTGCGGATAGGTGTCCTCGGGCCGCACCCCGAACATGGACATCTCCTGCTTGGTGGCGCCGCGTCCGGAGCCGATGTCGACGCGGCCGCCGGAGAGCACGTCGAGCATGGCGGACCGTTCGGCGACCCGTACCGGGTGCTGGTAGCCGAAGGGCATGGTCACCACGCCGTGGCCGATCCGGATCCGGGAGGTCTTCGCCGCCACCCAGGACAGGAAGACCTCGGAGGCGCTCATGTGCGCGTACTGCGTCAGCGAGTGGTGCTCGACCGCCCAGATCCGGTCAAATCCCATCTCCTCGGCGAACACGGCCTGTTCGACGCAGTCCCGGATCACCTGCCGCTCGGATGCGGGAGACGGATCGGCCATCTGCGCCTCGAAGATCATCGAGAACTTCACGACGGGCTCCTTCGCTCGACTGTTTCTGTTCCGACTGTTTCTGTTCCGACTATGCCTATTAGAAATACACCTATCAGAACTGCGGAGGAGAGGGAAGGCAGTGCGCGGAGCCGGAAAACGACGACGGGCCACGGCCGTTGGAGCGGCCGTGGCCCGTCGGGGCGGGGGAGAGTGGCGGGCTCAGAGCCCGCAGGGACAGCTGCACGTGCAGCCGCAGTCGCGCTGGTCCGGCTGCAGGAGGGCGGCGAGGCCGGCGCGGAGGTGGGTCTCCAGGGTGGCGGGCGAGGCCGCGTCCAGGGCGGGCGTGCGGAACGCCTTGCGCATCAGGCTCGTACCGAGGAGCCAGGCGGCGAGCAGCTCGGCGCGCAGCTCCGCGTCGGGTCCCTCCAGGCGCTCGGCGAACCGGCCGGAGAACACCTCGGCGACCTTGTCGCGGAAGTGCCGGAGGGCCTCCTCGCGGCTGGAGGAGCGGAGCACGGACAGTACCGGGTGCGGTACCTCCTCGTCCGGCGGGCTGTTGGTGACGAAGTCGCAGACCCAGGCGGCGACCTCGTCGAGCGGGACCTCCAGCAGCGGGTCGAATATCGCGGGGTCCATGGACACCGACGCGAACAGGGCTTCCTTGGAGCCGAAATAGCGGTACACGAGGGCGGCGTCGACCCCCGCGTCCCCGGCGATGTCCCGGATGCTGGCGCCGTCGTAGCCGTACCTCCCGAAGCGCAGCGCCGCGGCCTCCATCAGGGCGCTGCGGGTGCCCGCCGCGTCGTGTTTGCGCGCCCGTGCGGGCTGCTCGCCGGTGTCGTGCTTCGCCTTCGCTGTCGATCGGTCCACGCGTTCGTACCTTCTTCGGCTCGTCGTTCAGCAGCACATGGTCCAGGATCCGGAGCGTGTCCGGAAGTCATCGGTTGTTGTCATCGATCGTTGACCCACTCCGGGGCCCCTCCATAAGGTCGGGCCGCGACGATCATTCGAAAAGGTGATTATCAGTGACTGAGAGACGCGTTGCCGTCATCGGTACCGGTTATGTGGGCCTGACCACCGGCGCCTGCCTGGCCTCACTCGGGCACCGGGTGGTGTGCGCGGACGCCGACCCGGGCAAGGTCGAGCGGCTCCGCAGGGCCGAGGTCGACATCCTGGAGCCGGGACTGCCCGAACTGGTACAGGAGGGGCTGGATTCGGACCTCCTGCAATTCGTGGGGGACACCCCGGCCGCCGTGCGCGACGCCGATGTGGTCTTCCTCTGCCTCCCGACGCCCATGGGCGCGGGCGGCGCCGCCGACCTGGCCGCCGTCGAGGCCGTCGCGGGGGAGATCCGCGCCGAGCTGCCGCACGGTGCCGTCGTGGTGAACAAGTCCACGGTGCCCGTCGGCACGGCGGACCGGGTCGCCGCGCTGCTCGGCCGGCCGGACGTCTCCGTGGTGAGCAACCCGGAGTTCCTCCGCGAGGGGCGCGCCGTGCACGACTTCCTGCACCCGGACCGGATCGTGGTCGGGGGAGCGGAGGCCGAGGCCGCGCGGCGGGTGGCGGAGCTGTACACCGACCTCGCGGCACCGCTGGTCGTCACCGACGCCGCCAGCGCCGAGCTCACCAAGTACGCGGCCAACTTCTTCCTCGCCATGAAGCTGTCCTTCGCCAACAACCTGGCGACGCTGTGCGAGCGCTTCGGCGCGGACATCGGCGACGTCACGGCGGGCATCGGCCACGATCCGCGCATCGGCGCCGCCTTCCTCCAGCCGGGCCCCGGCTGGGGCGGCTCCTGCCTGCCCAAGGACACCCACGCGCTGCTGTCCGTCTGCGAGGCGGCCGGGATCGACTTCCCGCTGCTGCGCGCCACCATCGAGACCAACGTCGAGCACCAGGCCCGCCTCGTGGAACGCGTCGCGGCCCAGTCCTCGCGCGGCGACGGCTCGCTCGACGGCGTACGGCTGGCCCTGTACGGCCTGGTGTTCAAGGCCGGCACCGCCGACCTGCGCGACTCGCCCGCGCTGGCCATCGCCCGGCAGCTCCGGGAGCGCGGCGCCGAGCTGTACGCCTACGATCCCGCGCTGACCGAGGCCCGGCCCGACCTGAGCGACCTGGTCACCCTCGTGGACGACCCGCTGAAGGCGGCCGAGGGAGCCGAGGCTGTCCTCGTCCTCACCGAATGGCCGGACTTCCTCGAACTGGACTGGGAGGAGGTCGCCGCCCGTCTCGACGGCCGCCTCGTCCACGACTTCCGCAACGTGCTCGACCAGGAGCGGCTGGAGCGCGCCGGGCTCGTCCGGCAGAGCATCGGCAGCCCGTACACGATGGCCGGCTGACCACGGCCCGGGGCCGGCGCCCCACCCCCCACGACGGACCGAACCGAAAGGCCCCTTTCATGCGAGTCTTGTGCACCACCACAGGCAGTCCCTCGCACGGCCGCGCCCAGCTTCCCCTGCTCCGGGCCCTCGTGGCCGCGGGACACGAGGTACGGGTGGCGACCACCGAGGAGCTCGCCCCGCTCTTCCAGCAGGACGACCACCACGTGCTGACCTGCCTGCCGCGCTTCTCGCCCCAGGAGTTCGCCGACCCGGCACAGGACCTGGCCGGCATCGCGGACGCCGCGGCTCTCGGCCCGGAACAGCAGCAGGCCGCCATCGTGCGCTTCATGATCAGGGTCCTGTCCGGCCCGATGGCCGAGCGGCTCCGCGAGGCCCTGCGCCCCGTGGCACTGGAATTCCGCCCTCACCTCATCCTGCGCGACGGCATGGACCTCAGCTCCTGCCTCATCGCCGAGGAACTGGGCATCCCGCAGCTCCCCACGCCCTCGGGCGCGAGCAACGTCCTCGACCCGACGGAGATCCACCCCGGCCTGAACGCCCTGCGCGCCGAACTCGGGCTGCCCACCCAGGAGGACCCGCTCTCGATCGTCCGGCACGGGCGCATCGACTACGTACCGGCGGACTTCTCCTTCGCCCGCCACCTGCCGGGCCCCTGGGCGTACCGCCAGACGGTGAACGTGGACCGCGACTCGGTCCTGCCCCCGTGGGTCGCCGAACTGCCCACCGACCGGCCGCTGGTGTGGGCCGCCATCGGCACGGCGCTGCCCATGCTCCAGAAGCGGATGGAAGAGGGGCAGCAGCTTCCGGAGATGCCCTTCGAGATGCCCGACGCCGCCAAGACGCTGCAGAGCATCGTCGAGGCCGCGGCGAAGCTGGACGAGTGCACGGTGATCGTCGCCACCTCCGGAGTCCCGGTGGACACCACGGCGCTGCCGCCGCACGTCCACGTCACCGACCGGCTGCCGCAGCCGCTGCTCCTGGAGTGCGTCGACCTCTTCCTCACCCACGGCGGCTTCAACAGCATCCGCGAAGCGCTGCGCACCGCCACGCCGCTGGCGGTCCTCCCGCAGTTCGGTGACCAGCACCCCAACGCGGAGCGCGTCGAGGAGCTGGGGCTGGGCCGGCAGATCACCGACCGCACTCCCGACGGCATCGCCGCGGTCTGCCGGCAGGTGCTGGCCGACTCCGGCGCCGCCGCCACCGCGCGCCGTGCGCGGCTGGAGATGCTGGCGCTGCCGGAGATCGAGCACGCGGTGGCCGACCTCGAGAGGCTCGTGGGAGAGCGCGCGTGACCTCCTCCGACGCGCTCCGGAAGCAGGAGCAGCAGCCCGCGGGCGGACCGGCCGAGCAGGCCGGGCCGCCCGCGCGGCTGTCCCACCGCGAGGTCGTCATCGTCATGTCCGGCCTGATGCTCGGCATGTTCCTCGGCGCGCTCGACCAGACCGTGGTCTCCTCCGCGCTCCGCACCATCGCCGACGACCTGCACGGACTGACCGCCCAGGCATGGGTGACCACGGCCTACCTCGTCACCGGCACCATCGCCACGCCGCTGTACGGCAAGCTCTCCGACATCCACGGCCGCCGCCCCGTCTACCTGGTCGCGATCCTGCTCTTCGCCGCCGGGTCGCTGCTGTGCGGCTGCGCCGCGTCCATCCACCAGCTCGCCGCGTTCCGCGCGCTCCAGGGCCTCGGTGGCGGCGGGCTGATGTCGCTGGCCATGACCGTGATCGCGGACATCACCTCGCCCCGCGAACGAGGCCGGTACCAGGGCTGGTTCATGGCGGTCTTCGCCGGATCCAGCATCATCGGGCCGGTGGTCGGCGGCGTGTTCGCGGGCAGCGGCATGCTGCTCGGCATCACCGGCTGGCGCTGGATCTTCCTGGTCAACGTGCCGCTGGCAGCGGTGGCCCTGGCCGTGATCACGCGCGTGCTGCGCCGGGTGCCGCACCAGCCCGTACGGCACCGCCTGGACTACGGCGGCGCGCTCGCCCTCGCCGTCGGCGTCGTCCCCCTCCTCGTCATCGCCGAGCAGGGCCGGAGCTGGGGCTGGGCCTCACCGGCCGCGCTCGCCCTGTACGCGACCGGCGCCGTGGGGCTGGCGGGCTTCGTCCTCATCGAGCGGCGCATGGGCGAGGCGGCGCTGCTGCCCCTCCGCCTCTTCCGCGTCCGCAGCTTCCGCCTCGGCACCCTGCTGCACTTCATCGTGGGCATCGGCATGTTCGGGGCAATGACCACGCTGCCGCTGTACCTCCAACTCGCCCAGGGCATGAGCCCGATGGCGGCGGGCCTGGCCATGCTGCCCACCACGGTCGCCAACGTCGCCGTCACGCTGACGGTCGGCCGGCTGATCGCCCGTACCGGACGGCTCAAGGTCCACCTCGTGACGGGCATCGGCTGCTTCACCGCCGCCATGCTGGTCTACGCGACACTCAGCGTCGACAGCCCGCTGTGGTACGTCTCGATCGGCATGCTCTTCATGGGCGCGGGGCTGGGCGCGGCGATGCAGACCATGACCACACTGGCCCAGTCCGAGGTGCCGCGTACGGACATGGGCGCCGCGACCGCCTCGGTGAACTTCTTCCGCTCCAACGGCGGTACGGTCGGCGCCGCCGCGTTCCTCTCGATCCTCTTCTCCCTGGCCGGCTCGCGGATCGGCGAACGGCTGTCCGCGGCGTTCCGCCACCCCGAACTGCGCCGGCTCGCCGAAGAACCCGGCAACGCCCGGACGCTGAGCGGAGTGCTCCGCCCGAACGGCGGCCTGAACCTGGAGGACTCCGCTTTCCTGCACACCCTGAACCCACGCCTGGCCCTGCCCTTCCTGGAGGGCTATGTGGCGGCCATGCGCATCGTCTTCCTGGCGGGCGCGGCCGTGACGCTGCTGGCCTTCCTGGTCGCGGCACTGCGAGTGCCGAACCTCAAGCTCTCGGACGAGTGACACGTACGGGGAGCGGTGTCGCGCCTCTTGACCCACCAGTCAGGGAAAACTTAACGTCCATTCACCTTCTGAATTCAGGGCAGGCAATGCGGCCTGCCCATTGCCGAAGAGGTGAACTCATGCAGGGGATGCGACGACGCACGCTTCTGAGTGCGGCCGGTGGTACGGCCGTCGCCGGCGGGCTCCTGGGGGTGGGCAACGCGCAAGCCGCTGCCGCACCGGCTGCACGAAGCGGTCCCCGTGCTTCCGGGCCGTACGATCAGAAGATCAAGCAACTGCTGGGCCGGATGACGGTCGATGAGAAGTTCGGCCAGCTGCAGCAGCTCCCGTGGACCTGGGACACCGGTCCCGGCGGCGGCGAGACCAAGGCGGTCGAGGACGCCGCGCGCAAGGGCATGCTCGGCTCGGTCTTCTCTATCTTCGGGGCGAAGACCACCAACGCCCTGCAGAAGATCGCCGTCGAGGAGTCCCGGCTCGGCATCCCGCTGGTCTTCGGTCTGGACGTGATCCACGGCATGTGGACCAACTTCCCCATCCCGCTCGCCCAGGCGGCAAGCTTCGACCCCGAGGTCACCGCGGCGGACGCCGAGGTCTCCGCCAAGGAGGCCCGCTCGAACGGCGTGCACTGGACCTTCGCGCCCATGATGGACGTCACCCACGAGCCGCGCTGGGGCCGTATCGCGGAGGGCAGCGGCGAGGACCCGTACCTCACCTCGGCGTTCGCCGCCGCCAAGGTGCGTGGCTACCAGGGCGAGGACCCCAAGGGCCTCAAGGCCAAGGACCGGATCGCGGCCTGCGCCAAGCACTTCGTCGCCTACGGCGGCGCGGAGGGCGGCCGCGACTACAACACGGTCGACGTCTCAGAATCCCGGCTGCGCAACCTCTACCTGCCGCCGTTCAAGGCCGCCCTGGACGCCGGCGTGGCGACCGTCATGGCGTCCTTCAACACCATCAGCGGCGTCCCCGCGCACGCCAACCCGCACACCCTCACCGACGTCCTCAAGAAGGAGTGGGGCTTCGACGGGCTGGTGGTCAGCGACTTCACCGGTGTGAAGGAGCTGATCGCGCACGGCTTCGCCGAGGACGGCGCCGACGCGGCGCGGCTGTCGCTGAACGCCGGTGTCGACATGGAGATGACCAGCACCCACTTCGTCGAGAACGGTAAGAAGCTGCTGCGCGCCGGCAAGATCGAGCAGCAGCGGCTGGACGACGCGGTGTACCGGGTACTGCAGCTCAAGTTTCAGCTCGGCCTCTTCGACCACCCCTACGTCGAGGAGACGGACGAGATCACGGAGCCGTCGGCGGACGCCCGCAAGGCGGCCCGCGCGGCAGCGGCCCGCTCCATGGTGCTGCTCAAGAACGAGAAGTCGGTGCTGCCGCTGTCCGCCAAGGCGTCCTCGATCGCGGTCGTCGGCCCCTTCGCCGACTCCGCCGACCTCCTGGGCACCTGGGTGATCCCGGCCTCCGAGAAGAAGTTCCCGGCGGTGAAGGTGCTGGACGCCGTCAAGAAGGCCGCGCCGAAGGCGAAGGTCACCTACGCGAAGGGCGTCGACGCCGCGGGCAAGGACACCGGCGGCATCGGCGAGGCCGTCGCCGCCGCCAAGGCCGCCGACGTGACCGTGGTCGTCGTCGGCGAGCCCCCGGCGATCAGCGGCGAGGCCGCAGCCCGCAGCGACATCTCGCTGCCGGGCGCGCAGGAGAAGCTCATCGAGGCGGTCGCGGCCACCGGCAAGCCGTTCGTCGTGGTACTCGTGAACGGCCGCCCGCTGACCGTGGGCGACTGGCTCGCGCAGGCGCCCGCCGTCCTGGAAGCCTGGCACCCCGGCATCGAGGCCGGCCACGCCATCGCGGACGTCCTCTTCGGCACCGTGAACCCGGGCGGCAAGCTCCCCGTCTCCTTCCCCCGCACGGTCGGCCAGATCCCGATCCACTACAACCACGAGTCCACCGGGCGCCCTTACGACCCGGACAACAAGTACACCTCCAAGTACCTGGACCTGCCCGACGGCCCGCAGTTCCCGTTCGGCTTCGGGCTCAGCTACACCGACTTCACGCTCGGCGAGCCCAAGCTCAGCCGGTCGAGCGTGGCCGCCGACGCGCTGCGCAAGGGCGACACCCTGGAGGTGTCGGTCGAGGTGCGCAACACCGGCGAGCGGGCCGGCGACGAGGTCGTACAGCTCTACGTCCACGACCGCGCCGCCTCCCTCACCCAGCCGGTCCGCAGGCTCCGCGGCTTCCGCCGGGTGACCCTGGAGCCGGGCAAGCACACCACGGTGCGCTTCCGCCTCGGCGCCGAGGACCTGGGCTTCTGGACGAACGACAGCCACGGCCACTTCACCGTGGAGGCAGGCGCGTTCGACCTCTACGTCGGCACCAGCTCGGCCGCCACCGCCAAGACGGGCCTTACGGTGAGCTGACTCGTCGGGCACCGACCACTCGCCATCCGCCACCCGCCGCACGGCGGGTGGCGAGGTGCGTCAGTGGTCGTCCCAGTGGCCGTCGTGCGGGGCGTGGCGGTGGCCGTCGTGGAGGTAGTCCACGTGGTCGCCGTGCGGAACCGCGACGTGGCCGCAGCCCTCCTGGTGCTGGTGGGTGTGGTTCTGGTGCTCGGTGTGCGCGGTGGTCTCGCACTCGTCGACGTGGTCCTCGTGGGGACGGTGCAGACAGCCGTCGTGCACATAGTCGACGTGGTCGCCGTGCGGCACAGCCACATGACCGCAGCCGGCTCCGTGCTGATGGGTGTGACCCTGGTGGGTGGTGTGCGTGGCTGTCGCCATGACCCTTCCTCCTGATCTGCGGTGCTGTGGATGATCTTTGCGCGATATTGACAAAATGCGCCAGTGTGCCCCGAATGCTAGATCAGTCACCGCATTTTATCGCTGATGTCTGATCCGTCGCCGTATCCGGTATGAGGTCGCCCCGAACGGCCGTACGGACGTAATCGCGTCGTATCCGGGAATCGGACGGTGGCGTCCGGAAGGCGTGCGACCGGGCAGGTGTCGCGGACATCGGGGGTTCGGGCGCTGGTCACGCCTTCTTGACACGCGAAGTGGTTGTATTCCGGACTAATTACCACAAGAACCGGTCCGATTGTTTCAGGACTATCAAGCGCAACGCCGTCTTGTGGTCGATAAGTGCCCGCCGTGACGATCACTCTCGTTCCCGGCCGCCGCTCCACCGTGTCCGGGACGTCCATACGGGGCCAACCCCCCACCGACCTCCAGGAGTCCCCATGAGCGACCACCGCCTCACCCTCGGCCCGGATGCCGCACGGCAACTCGCGACCACCACCAAGACCGCGCCCCAGATGCGCGGCATCACCCCGCGCTACCTGCTCCGCGCGCTGCCCTGGGTGGACGTCGACTCCGGCGTCTTCCGCGTCAACCGGCGCCGTACATTCCTGCTCGGCGACGACCGGATCACCATCGACACCGACCACGAGGGCACCCGCCGCGTGGTCAGCGAGGACCTGCGGGAGATCCCCTACCTGCGCGAGGCGGACCCGGCGCTGCTCGGCGAACTGGCCCAGGCGTTCACCGAAGTCAGCTTCGACGCCGGCCAGTTACTCGTCCAGGAGGGCGAGTCCACCGACCGGCTGTGGGTGCTGGCGCACGGCCGCGCGGAGAAGCGTGTGACCACCCGCTACGGCGAGGAGACCGTGCTCGAGGTGGTCGGCGACGGCCAGTTCTTCGACCTGGACTCCTGGACCCGCGGCGAGCGCACGCCGTACCAGGTCAAGGCCCTCACCCCCGGCGTCGCGCTCTGCGTCGAGCGGTCCGTCCTGGGCCGCCTGTCGGACCGCGACGAAGCGCTGTGCTCCGCGGTCACCGCGTACAGCGAGGGCGGTGCGCCCCTCGCCGGCAAGGAAGCCCCCATCCAGCTCGCCGGCGGCCACGTGGGCGAGCCCGAACTGCCCGGTACCTACGTCGAGTACGAGGACACGCCGCGCGAGTACCACATGACCGTCGCCCAGACGGTGCTGCGCGTCCACACCCGCGTCTCCGACCTCTACAACGAACCCAACGACCAGGTGCGGGCCCAGGCCGACCTGACCATCCAGGCGCTGCGCGAGCGCCAGGAATCCCTGATGCTGAACCACCCCGACTTCGGCCTTTTCCACAACGTCACCCCGGGCCAGCGGGTCCAGGCGCGCACCGGCGCGCCCACCCCCGACGACCTCGACGAACTCCTCACCAAGGTCTGGAAGCAGCCCGGTTACTTCATCGCCCACCCGAAGGCCATCGCCGCGTTCGGCCGGGAATGTACCCGCCGGGGCGTGCCCCCGGTGATGGACACCCGCTTCGGCAGCCCCCTGCTGACCTGGCGCGGCGTGCCGCTGCTGCCGTCCGACAAGGTGGGTTTCACCAACGGCTCCGGCGCGGTGACCGGCACCACCGAGATCCTGCTCATCAGGGCGGGGGAGGCCGAGCAGGGCGTGGTGGGCCTGCGCCCCTCCGAGGTGCCCGACGAGGTCGAACCCGGCCTGTCCATGCGGAACATGGGCACCGACAAGAAGGCGATCACCTCCTACCTGATGACTGCTTACTTCAACACCGCGGTCCTGGTCGAGGACGCCATCGCCGTGCTCCAGAACGTCGAGGTGTCCAAGTACTATGACTACTCCTGAGACCCTGGAGGCGCCCCGGAGGGCCGCGAGCCCCGGGCGCGGATTCGACCCCGAGACCGTGCGGCGCGACTTCCCGGTCCTGCACCGTACGGTCAACGGCCACCCGCTGGTCTGGCTCGACAACGGTGCCACCACCCAGAAGCCGCGCCAGGTCATCGAGGCGCTCGCCGCCTTCTACGCTTCCGCCAACTCCAACATCCACCGCGGCGCCCACACCATGGCGCGCGAGGCCACGGAGGCGTACGAGGGGAGCCGCGCGGCCGTCGCCTCGTTCCTCGGCGCCCCCTCCCCGGACAGCGTCGTCTTCGTCCGCGGCACGACCGAGGCGGTCAACCTCGTCGCCCAGACCTGGGGCCGGGCCAACCTCGGCGCCGGCGACGAGATCCTCGTACCGGTCCTCGAACACCACTCCAACATCGTGCCGTGGCAGATGATCGCCAAGGAGCGGCACGCCCGCGTGGTGCCCGTACCGCTCGGACCGGACGGGCAGATCGACCAGAACGCCTTCGCCGACCTGCTCTCTTTCCGCACCCAGCTCGTGGCCCTCAGCCACGCGTCCAACGTGCTCGGCACCGTCCCGCCCGTGCGGGAGATGACGGCGCTGGCACACCGGTACGGCGCCAAGGTGCTGGTGGACGGCGCCCAGGCGGTCGCGCACTTCCCGGTGGACGTACAGGCGCTGGACGCCGACTTCTACGTCTTCTCGGGGCACAAGCTCTTCGGCCCCACGGGGATCGGCGCGCTGTACGGCAAGCCGGAGGTGCTCGCGGGCATGCGGCCGTGGCAGGGCGGCGGCAACATGATCGACTCGGTCGACTTCGGCCGGACCACCTTCGCCCCCGTACCGCATCTGCTGGAGGCGGGCACCGGCAACATCGCCGGCGCCGTCGGCCTGCGCGCCGCGATCGACTGGCTGACCTCGCAGGACCGCACCGCCGTCACCGCCTACGAGAAGGCCCTGACGGAGTACGCCGTACAGGCCCTGGCCGGCGTCCCCGGACTGGAACTCATCGGCGCCGCCCCCGAGCGGATCTCCGTCCTCACCTTCACACTCGCGGGATACGACCCGGCGGCGGTCGCCGAGTGCCTGGACCGCGACGGCATCGCCGTCCGGGCCGGCCACCACTGCGCCCAGCCCGCGCTGCGCCACTACGGCCTGGAGAGCGCGGTCCGCGCCTCCTTCGCCCTCTACAACACGCCGCGGGAGGTGGACACCCTGGTCGCTTCGCTGCAGAACATGCGGCAGCAGTGACGGAAGGGGCCGGTCGAGGCACCTCGGAGCCGTCCGCGCCACTCCGTCCCTTCCATTCAGGTGACGGAGTGTGTGACGGCTGTGACGCGTGGTTACTCATCGACTGCCGGGCGGTGCAGGAAGCCGCCTCTTCCCTGTGCAACCTATGGAGGAACCGAAGATGAACCGCACTGCGAAGCGCCTGACCGCTCTCGTCGTTCCCGTGGCAGCCCTTGTCCTGGCGGCCGGCGGCACGGCCGTGGCCGACGAGCCCGAGTTCCTGAACACCAAGATCGCGACCACCGACTCCGGTTACCAGAGCGGAAGCGCCAGCGAGCACCACGGCGCGTCGACCACGGGCGCGGAGACCCACAGCCTCCTCCTGGAGACCGGTGCCGACAACAGCGACGACGACAGCGACGACTGATTCGGCGCTTCCGGCCGGCGGGGGCCTCTGCCACTGAGACCTGTCGAGCACCAGCCCCGCTCTTCTCCGGGAGAGCGGGGTCCGCCATGTACAAGGTGGGGAGCGGAACATGGAACTGCGTGATCTGGAGTACTTCGCCCTGGTGGCCGAGGAGTTGCATTACGGCCACGCCGCGGCCCGGCTGCACGTCGCGCCCGCCGCCGTCCGCCGCCGCATCAGCGACCTGGAACGGGAGCTGGGCCTCGTCCTCTTCGACCGGACGAGCAGCCATGTGGAGCTCGCCCCCGCGGGCGGCGAACTGCTGCCCGCCGCGCGCCGCACGCTCGCCTCGGCCGCCGAGATCGAGGACACCGCGCGCACCCTGCGCGCCGCCCGGCTGGGCGAGCTGCGCATCGGCTGCGCCCCGGGCGCGGCCCGCCTCGTCGACGTACTGATCGGCAAGGTGGCGCGTGCACGGGCCGACGTGGCCGTGGTGTCCGTCCCCATGTGGAGCCTGCAGGCACTGGACGCCCTCGTACAGGGTGAGCTCGGCCTGGCGCTGGTCCGCGATCCGCTGCCGCCGCACGGGACGTCGTCCCTGATCGTCGGGAGGTACCGCGACGACCATGTGGCGGTGCCCGCGCCCGGGCCGCTGACCAAGCAGGTCCCGGTGCCGCTCGGCGCGTTCGAGGGCATGCCGTTCCTGATCAACGAGCGGGACACCGCGCCCGGCGTGCACGACGCGACCGTACGGTTCTTCGCCGACCACGGCGTGGCCCCGCTCTGGCAGCACCACCGGCTGCGCGAACAGGAGCAGCTCATGGCGCTGGTGGCGGCCGGCACGGCGTCCGGGCTGGTGCACGCGCACCCCGCCGACGTCTCCGACCCCGCCAACATCACCTGCCCGGGCGTCGCCGTCCTGCCGCTCAGTGAGCCCGGCCCCGAACACCGCTTCCACCTGGTCTGGCGCGCGGACGACGACTCCGAACTGCTGCGCGCGGTCATCGACCTGATCTGCGATCACGGCTGCGACCTCGACGAACCCGAACCGGAGAGCGGGCCGGGACACGGGGCGGAGCACGGTCAGGACGGCGTCACCACGTCGGACGGGCGCTGACGCCGCCGTCCACGACCAGGTCGGTGCCGGTGATCCAGGAGGCCGCGTCCGAGGCGAGGAAGACGCAGGCGTCGCCGACGTCCTCGGGGCGGCCGAGCCGGGTGAGGGGCGCGGCGCGGGTCCACCGGTCGACGCCCTCCGGCCAGTCCGTGTCGAGGCCGGGGCGGTCGATCAGGCCGGGGGAGACGGTGTTGACGCGGATGCCGAGGGGGCCGTATTCCATGGCCGCCGAGCGGGCGAACATGATCAGCGCGGCCTTGGCGGCGCTGTAGTGCGCATGCCCCGGCGCGGGCTGGGAGCCCTCGATCGAGGCCATGTGCACGACCGATCCGCCGTCCCCGCGCCGCATCGCCCCGACGGCCGCCTGAGTACAGCAGAACGCGCTGGTCACATTGGCTTCGGAGAGCCGCCGCCAGTCGGCCGCCGTCATCTCGGCGAGCGGCTGGACCGGCTGGATCCCGGCGTTGTTGACGAGGACGTCCAGCCGGCCGCGCCAGGAGGCCGCCGCGTCGACCAACTGCCGGCACTCCTCCTCCTGTGTCACGTCCGCCCGTACGGCCAGCGCGCTGCCGCCCTCCCCGGTGATCTCCTTGACGAGGGCCGTGGCCTGCTCCTCACCTCGGTACCAGTGGGCCACCACGGCAGCCCCGGCCCGCGCGAGCCGCCGGGCGATCCCGCCGCCGAGGAGTCCGCTGGCGCCGGTGACCAGGGCGACCCGTCCGGCCAGGCTGCCTGCCTGCCGCGCCTCACTCATCGTCGGCCCCGTCCGGCATCCGCAGCGGGCCGCCGGGCCGGCACAACTCCCTGATCCGCTCCGCGTACCCGGGGTACTGCCTGGTGAGGACGTCCACGTCGCCGCCTTCGTAGTCGGAGGGCAGAAAGCCGGGCGCCATCGTCGTACCGCACAGCGACCAGCGCCCGCCCGGGATCACCCGGGCGCCCATCCACGTACCCGCAGGGACCACGGTCTGCACCTCCCCGTCGCTGCCGCCGAGGAGCACCACCCGGCCGGCGCCGCCCGGCCCAAGGAGCAGCAGTTCGAGGGGATCGCCCCGGTAGAAGTGCCACACCTCGTCGAGGGGCAGCCGGTGCAGGGCGGAGAAGCCACCGGCGTCCGTGGTGAGCAGCACGATGATCGCCGAGCCGGCCGGGCGGCCCGTGGCGTCCGGCGGCCCCGCCCACGTCCGGCGGAACAGTCCGCCCTCGGCGGGCAGCGGCCGCAGCCCGTACCGCTCGGCCATCTCGCCCGCCGTCGTCCCCTCCGTACCCGGCACGGCTCGCCCCTCTCGTCGTCACGACGCCGTGATGCGTACCCGTATCCGGCGGGCCGTCACCGGTGCGGGCAGCCATTCCGTGCAGGGGCGTGGTGGACGACCGGGCTACGCGCGCTGCTGCCAGTACCGCTCGATCTCCTCCAGGGAGCGGCCGGCGGTCTCCGGGACGCGCCGGGCGACGTACCACGCGGCGAGCGCGGACAGCACGGCGAAGACGGCGAAGACGGAGCTGCCGATCGTCTTCAGTACGTCCGGGAAGGCCAGCGCGAAGGCGAAGTTGAGCAGGTACTGGGTGAAGGTGATCACGCCCATGCCCAGCGCCCTGGCCCGCAACGGCAGCACCTCCGGGCAGTACAGCCAGAACACCGGCCCCAGCCCGAACCCGAACGCGAAGGTGTACACGAACACGCAGATCACGGCGAGCACGGGGACATCAGGGAAGAGGGCGAGCGCCACCATCGGCGGGACCTGCGCGGCCAGCGAGACGGTCAGCAGCTTCACCCTGCCCAGGCGTTCGATGAAGGGGAGCGACGCCGCGGTGGACAGGACCAGCGCCGCGCCGACGCCGTAGTTCGCGATCGTCCCCGCCTGGGAGCCGTTGCCGTCGGTGAGGTGGGAGAAGATGACGGGCGCGTAGTAGACCACCGCGTTGATGCCGGTGAAGACCTGGAAGAAGGTCAGGATCAGGGTGATGCGCAGCGCGGGACGGTAGGTTCCCGCCAACTCCCGCAATCCCGCGTGCTGTTGGGCCAGACTGTCGCGGATCTCGGTGATCTCCGCCTCGGCGGTCTCCGGTGTCGCGCGCAGCCGGCGCAGGACGCCGCGGGCCTCCTCCTCGCGCCCGTGCGTCATCAGCCAGCGCGGGCCCGCCGGGCTGAGCACCATGCCGGCCAGGAAGACCACCGCGGGCACGGCACCCAGGCCGAGCATCCACTCCCACGCGCCGGCCGCCGACAGCGCGTCGCCGACCCCGTACGCGAGCAGGATGCCGACGTTCACCGCGAGCTGGTAGAGCGCGGTGATACGGCCGCGCAGGTGCTTGGGCGCGAGCTCGCTGAGATAGATCAGGCCGAACATGTTCGCGATGCCGACTGCGAAGCCGAGGACGAACCGCGCGACCATCAGCGCACCCGCATTGAAGGCCAGACCGCAGGCGACCGAGCCGACGACGAAGATGACACCCGCCAGGACCAGCAGATGGCGGCGGTCCCAGCGGCGGGCGGCGAGCGAGCCGCCGACGATGGCCGGCAGCGCGCCGAGCAGCAGCAGGCTGGTGACCAGGCCCTGCCCCGTGGCGTCCAGGCCGAACCGGTCGGTCAGCGGTTGCAGCGCGCCGGAGATGGCGCCGGAGTCGTAGCCGTACAGCAGGCCGGACAGGCCGCCGAGTACGGCGATCCAGTGCACCCGCCGGGGCACCTTCTCGGCGCCCTGCGCGGCGGCTCCGGTCGGGGACTGGACCTGTGCCACGGGTAACCTCCGATGGCGGTGGCGGACGGGAGACACGGGCGGGCTGGGTCCGAGGGCGACAATGGTGTGCACCCCATCCATCGTCAAGAGGTCCGACCTATTGTCATCCGGGCTCCCCGGAGGTATCCGGTATTCCTGTATCCGCAGGACGAGTTCACCGGCCGTACGCGGCGCCGGCCCGCTCCGGGAGGACCAGTGATCGACGCGCACCACCATCTCTGGAATCCGGCCGTCCGCGCGTACCCCTGGCTGGATCCGGACGCCCACGCGCCGATCCACCACCCCTACACGCCGGCCGACCTCCGGCAGCAGGCCGCGGCCCACGGTGTGACCGCCACCGTCCTCGTGCAGACCGTGGCCACCACCGAGGAGACCGCGGACTTCCTCGCGACGGCCCGCGCCTCCGGCGGCCTGATCGCGGGCGTGGTCGGCTGGACGGACCTCACCGCACCCGAACTCGCCCTGCCCGACGACCCGTTGCTCGTCGGTGTACGACACCAGGCCGAGGACGAGCCCGAGCCGCGGTGGCTGGTCCGCTCCGACGTCCGGCGCTCACTCGCCGCGCTCGGCGCCCGCGCGCTGGCCTACGACGTACTCGTGCGGGCGCCGCAGCGGCAGGCCGCGCTGGAGTGCGTACGCGGCCTGGACGAGGTGCCGTTCGTGCTCGACCACGCGGGCAAGCCGGGCATCGCGGCGGGGGAGTGGGAGCCCTGGGCGTCCTGGATCACGTCCATGGCGGCCTGCGCGAACACCGTGTGCAAGCTGTCCGGGCTGGTCACCGAGGCGCCCGGGCACGCCTGGACGGCCGAGCTGCTGCGGCCCTACGCCGAGCACGTACTGGCCGCGTTCGGCGCCGACCGGGTGCTGTTCGGCTCGGACTGGCCGGTGTGCGAACTCGCGGGCGGTTACGCCGCGGTGCGCGCCCTCACCGATGACCTGCTGCGGGGGTGTACGGCCACGGAGCGCGCTGCGGTACTGGGTGACACCGCCCGGCGGGTCTACGGCCTGGGCGTCGGATGACATCGGATGAGAGCCGGCGAGAGCCGATGACCTCTTGTGCCGCGGCTCCGCGTGACCGTATGTTCACGTCGCCGGGCCAATACATCCGATGTATTTCGCCGGTGTAGTCGACGGAAGAGGCACACACAAGAAGCGGCGCGCGCGGCGCGCAACGGATCGACGAAGGACGACGACGCACTCCAGGAGGAGCGGGCATGAACGACATGAACGGCCTCAAGGCCCTGGTCACCGGCGGCGCCTCGGGCATCGGCCTGGCCACCGCCGAGCTGCTCGCCGCGCGCGGCGCCCGGGTGGCCGTACTGGATCTCGTACCCGACAAGGTCGAGGAGCCGCTGACCGGCTACCGGGCCGACGTCAGCGACGACGACTCCGTACGCGAGGCGGTCGGGGCCGCGGCCCGCGACCTGGGCGGCCTCGACATCCTGGTCAACAACGCCGGCATCGGCGCGGCCGGCACGGTCGAGGACAACACCGACGCCGAGTGGCACCGCGTCCTGGACGTCAACGTGCTCGGGATCGTCCGCACCAGCCGCGCGGCGCTCCCGTACCTCCGGGAGTCCTCGCACGCCGCCATCGTCAACACCTGCTCCATCGCCGCCACCGCCGGACTGCCGCAGCGCGCGCTGTACTCGGCCTCCAAGGGCGCCGTCCTCTCGCTCACCCTCGCCATGGCCGCCGACCACGTCCGCGAGGGCATCCGCGTCAACTGCGTCAACCCCGGCACCGCCGACACCCCCTGGGTCGGGCGGCTGCTGGACGCGGCCGACGACCCCGAGGCCGAACGCGCCGCGCTCAACGCCCGGCAGCCGATGGGCCGCCTGGTCACCGCCGAGGAAGTCGCCGCCGCCATCGCGTACGTGGCGTCGCCCGCAGCCGCCTCGGTCACCGGCACCTCGCTCGCCGTCGACGGCGGCATGGCGGGCCTGCGGCTGCGTCCCGAAGGGCAGCGGTGACCGGCGGAACGCCGGACGCGCGGAGCGGGAACGCGGCGCCACCCGGCCCTGCCGGACGCCGCCGCACCCTCGGGCGCAGCGGCGTCCCCCTCACCGCCCTGTCCTTCGGCGGCGCCGCTCTCGGCAACCTCTACACGGCCGTCACCCCCGACCAGGCCACCGCCACCGTCGACGCCGCCTGGGATCAGGGCATCCGGGCCTTCGACACCGCGCCGCACTACGGACTCGGCCTGTCGGAACGGCGGCTGGGCGCAGCGCTGCGCGACCGGCCGCGCGACGCGTACGTGCTCTCCACCAAGGTGGGCCGGCTGCTGCGCCCCGGCGGCCCGGGCGGCGACGACCTCGCCCACGGCTTCGCCGTGCCGGCCACCCACCGCCGGGTCCGGGACTTCAGCGCGGACGGCGTCCGGCGCAGCATCGAGGAGAGCCTGTACCGCCTCGGTCTCGACCGGATCGACCTCGCCTACCTGCACGACCCGGACGACCACGCGGAGCAGGCGTTCGGCGAGGCGTACCCGGCGCTCGAACGCCTCCGCGCCGAGGGCGTGGTCCGGGCGATCGGCGCGGGCATGAACCAGACCGCCATGCTCGCCCGCTTCCTCCGCGACACCGACGTCGACGCCGTCCTGCTCGCCGGCCGCTATACGCTGCTCGACCCCTCGGGCCTGGACGAGGTCCTGCCCGAGGCCGCGGCGCGCCACCGCGGCGTGATCATCGGCGGCGTCCTCAACTCCGGCCTGCTCGCCGACCCGCGCCCCGGCGCGACCTACGACTACGCGCCCGCGGCACGCCCCGTACTGGAGCGCGCCCTGCGCCTCAAGGCCGTCACGGAGCGGCACGGCGTTCCGCTGCGCGCCGCGACCCTCCACTTCCCCTTCGCCCACCCGGCCGTCGCAAGCGTCCTCATCGGGCCCCGCTCACCCACCGAGGCAACCGACGCGACCGAACTCCTGCGCCGCCCCATCCCTGCGGACATGTGGGCGGAACTCCGGTCGGAGGGCCTGCTCCCGGCGCACGTCCCGACCCCCTGAACCGACACCGCCGCCCCGGCGCTCAGGACATGCCCCGTTGTGGTCCATCCCGGTCTCTTACGGTCCGCAGCCGTCGGCAGTGATCGTTTTCTCCCTATCGGTCATGCAGCATGGCGAGCTTGGGCAGGCTGGGCTTCTCCCGCGCAGGGCGGGCCGAGGAGGGCGACCGTGGCGGTGCCGCAGCGGATGGGGAACCTCCCTGCCGAGTCGGGTGAGTTGTTCGGACGCCGGGCGGAGCTGGCTCAGATTCAGCGGCTGTTCGAGGGAGCGCGGCTGGTCACGCTGACGGGGGTCGGCGGTGTGGGCAAGACCCGGCTGGCGCTGCGGGCCGCGGCCGAGGCACAGCCGCGTCTTCGGGACGGTGCGTGGTGGGTGCCGCTGTCGGCACTGCGCCAAGGCGGGCTGCTGGCGCACGTCATCGCCGAGGCGCTCCCGCTGGCGGATCAGACGAGCCGGCCCATGATCGAGGTGGTGGCGGAGTATCTGGCGGACCGGGAACTGCTCCTGGTACTGGACACCTGCGAGCACGTGACCGGTACCTGCGCGGTGACCGTGCAGGCGTTGCTGGCGGCGGCACCGGGACTGCGGATCCTGGTGACCAGCCGCATTCCCCTGCGGATCTCCGAGGAGCGATTGCTGACAGTGGCTCCGCTGCCGGTCCTCGAGCCCGCCGGCCGGCCGGCGAGCGGGGCGGACGCGGTGGCGCTGCTCGCCCAGCGGGCCGCCGACACGGTTCCCGGCTTCGCCGTCACCGACGCCAACCGCCCCGGCCTCGTACGGCTGTGCCGGCGCCTGGACGGCCTGCCGCTCGCCATCGAGCTGGCCGCGGCGCGGCTGGGCGAGATGTCCGTGACCGAGCTGACCGAGCGGCTGGAGGATCGCTTCTCCGTACTCGGTGAGACCGACGAGGTGGTGTACGGAACCGAACCTCCCTGGCATCAGGGGCTGCGTACCGCGATCGGCTGGAGCCACCAGCTCTGTACGCCTGCCGAGCGGCTGCTGTGGGCGCGGCTGTCGGTGTTCGCGGGCGGCTTCGACGCGCACACGGCCCAGCGGGTGTGTGCCGACGCGGAGCTCCCGGCCGGGAGGATCCCGGCCCTGCTGGGCGCGCTGGCCCACGCCTCGCTCCTCACCGCCGCCCCGTCCCCGGGCGGCGGCCCGCGCTTCCGGATGCTGGACACGATCCGCGAGTACGGCGCCGGATGGCTGCGGCGGCTCGGCGAGGAGGACCGGGCACGCCGTCGGCACCGGGACTTCTACCTGGCGCTGGCGCGCGCGGGCGACGCCGCGTGGTTGGGCCCGGACCAGTACGCCTGGTACGACCGGATGACCGGCGAGCACGACAACCTCCGCGCCGCGCTGGAATACAGCCTGACCACACCGGAGGAGGAGCACACCGCGCTGGAGCTGGCCGGCGCACTGTGGTTCTTCTGGGGGGCCTGCGGCTTTCCCCACGAGGGCGTGCACTACCTGAACCGGGCGCTCGCACTCGACACGACGCCGAGCCGGGCACGCAACAAGGCCCTGTGGGCCTGCGGCTTCGCTTTCAGGAGCCTGGGCGACCCCGACGCCAGCCTGGCCCGGAGCGCAGAATGCGCCGCCGCGGCCGAACGCCTCGGTGACACCGAAGCGGCGACCTGCGCGATGACCATCACCATGGGCGCGGCGATGATGCGCGGTCACGGGACACAGGCGCTGTCCATGGCGGAGCGTCTGCTCGTCACGCAACAACCCGGCGACGAACTCGCCCTCCCCGTGCTCTGGGCCCCGCTGATGGCCGGCCACGTGCACACCTCCGAGGGCCGCATCGAGGAAGCCACCACCCACTTGGCGCACGTGCGTACCCTCTGCGACCGGCACGGTGAACGCTGGGCGCGCGCCTATGTCGATTACTTCCGCGCACGGGCCGAACTGCTGCGCGGCCGGCCCGAGACGGCGCAGAGGTATGCCCGGGCAGCCCTGGAAACCAAGCATCGGCTGCACGACAGCGTGGGAACCGCGCTCGTCATCGACCAGCTTGCCGGGGCTGTGATCGCCGTCGGCCAGGGGGAACGGGCCGCCCGGCTGCTCGGACTGGCCCAGCAGGTCTGGGGCACCCTGGGGCCCCCGCAGTTGGGCGTCCCCGATCTTGTTGCCGTCCGCCGGGCCTATGAGCGGAAGACCCGCGACGCCCTCGGCGACGTCGCGTACAAGAGGGCCTTCCAGGCCGGCTACGACACCGACCTGGACACGGGCATCGCCGACGCCCTCAGCAAGGTGCCGTTGGGCGTGTGATGAGTGCACCGCCGACCGGGGCCCGGCGCTCAGGCCGCCGCCGGAGTCTTCGTGTTCTCGAAGGAGTCGAGGGTGCGGGCGAAGTCCCGGGTGGAGAGGAGCAGCTTGTAGACGATGGCGAGTTCGAAGACGAGCAGGAGGACGGCGGAGACGACCGTGACGGGGATGACCGCGTCGAAGAGCGGCCCGACGATGAAGACGCCCATCTGGAATTCGATGCCGCTGATGAGGTGCGTACGGACGCGGTGCCGCAGCAGGTAGGAGCGGGCCCGCAGATAGCCGGGGAAACGGCTGCGGAACTCCCGCTGCAGGTCGATGACGTCGGACTTCTTCCGCCGCTTCGGCGCCGGTACGGCCACCAGTACCGGCGTGCCCGCAGTGCTCTGCGCGTCGTCCGCCCGGTCCTGCTGGAGGTCCTGCTCGATGTCCGCCTCGGGGTTGTCGCGCAGCAGGTCCTCCATGAACGCGACCTCCGCCGTGTCCTCGGCCCGCCGCGCCGCCCGGATGCGCGACTTGATCTGCTTGCGCATCGTGTGCCGGGTCTTGAAGATCTCCAGCGAGTTGATGTACCGCAGGCCGTCGAGCGCGACCACGCCCGCCGCGAGCCAGATGTAGAAGGTGTTGCCGGTGCGGTGGTACTGACCGCCCATCAGGGCGACGGCGCAGGCCATCACGCGGATGCGGTCGAAGATGTAGTCGAGCCAGGCACCGAAGACGGAGCCCTGGCCGGTGAGCCGGGCGACCTTGCCGTCCATGCAGTCCAGGATGAAGCTCAGGTGGTACACCACGGCACCGGCGATGAGCCAGCGCCAGTCGCCCTGCGTGAAGCAGGCCGCGGAGACCAGGCCGAGGAGGAGCGCGCCCCAGGTGATCTGGTTCGGGGTGATCCGCGTGCGCATCGCGGTCTGCCGCACCAGAGGAGTGGCGACCGGGTCGACCAGCAGCACGGTCCACCATGCGTCCCGCTTCTTCTGGGTAAGGCGACGCACCTCGGCGAGGGGCGGTATGTCTCTGCGCATGTTCGACTTCCTGGTGTTTATACGGGCTTCACCAGAAGTTAAGGAAGTAATTGGTGATTGCACAAGGTTCGCCCGGGGCAACCTTTTGTGGGGGGTAAGGGTCTTACGGGGTCAGTGAGTCGATGCCTTCAGTGCGTCCGCCGTCGCGGACGGGCCCGCTCGGCGCGCCTCGACCGCCGTCAGCGCCACCGCCAACGGCCCCGGCAGCAGGAAGAGCACGGGCGGTACGGTCCATGCGCAGACCGCCGCCGTGGCCAGCGCCAGCAGCACCAGGAGGCTGCCGGGGAGGTCCCGTACGGTGAGTGCCGCGGCCGTCCGTACGGCGGTGCGCCAGCCGCCCGCAGCGCCGTCCGTCCAGCCCTCCGCCGCGGCGGGCTGCGCACACGCCCGCAGCCCCAGCACCGCCAGTACCGTGCCCACGGCCGCCAGGAACAGCGCGAACGGCACCGCGCCCGGCAGCCCCGCGGCGGCCAGCCCCGCGTCCGCCGCGACCAGCGCGCCGAGCCCCAGCAGCGCTCCGCCCGCGACCAGGTCGGCGCGCCACGGCCGGGCGCGCAGCGCGGCGAAGTACCGACCGGCCGTGCAGGGCTCGTCGTACCACTGCCGCCTGCGCAGCATCGTGCACGCCGTGGCCAGCGCGGCCGGCACCGTCACCAGCGGCAGGCAGGCCACCGTCGTGGCGAGCCCGATGGCGAGTACGTCGGCGAAGAACGCGAAGCGCGGCCCGAACAGCTCGCCGGGCTCCCGTCGCGCGGATGCCGTGTCCGTCGGGGCGCTCATCCCTTGACCCCCGAGTTCGCCATGCCCTCCACCAGGAAGCGCTGGAAGGCGAGGAAGAACAGCACGATCGGGAGCAGCGCGAGGACCGACATGGCGAACATCGGGCCGTAAGCGGACTGGCTGGAGGTGTCCACGAAGGTGCGCAGGGCGAGCGTGAGCGTGTACTTGTCCGGCTCGAAGAGGTAGATGAGCTGGGTGAAGAAGTCGTTCCAGGTCCAGATGAAGGTGAAGATCGCGGTGGTGATCAGCGCGGGCCGGGTGAGCGGCAGCACGACCCGCGCGAAGGTACGGAACGGCCCGCAGCCGTCGATCTTCGCCGCCTCCTCCAGCTCGCGCGGCAGCCCGCGCATGAACTGCACGATGAGGAAGACGAAGAACGCGTCGGTCGCCAGGAACTTCGGCAGCACCATCGGCCAGAAGGTGTTCACCATGCCGAGCTGGTTGAAGACGATGTACTGCGGGATCAGCACCGCGTGGTGCGGCAGCATGATCGTGGCGATCATGAAGGCGAAGAGCGGACCGCGCATCCGGAACCGCAGCCGCGCGAAGGCGTACGCGGCCAGCGAGCAGCTCAGTACATTGCCGAGCACGGCACCGACCGAGATGGTCAGCGAGTTGCCGAAGAGCTTCAGCAGGCTGACGCCCTCGATGCCGGCCGCGGCCGTCGTGTAGTTCTCCGTGGCGAGCCGGGACGGCAGCAGCGCGAGGCTGGCGAGCACCTCGTCGGCCGGCTTGAAGGACGTCGCGACCAGCCAGCCCAGCGGGTAGAGCATGACGAGCAGCACCAGGAGGCAGCCGGCGTGCAGGGCGGTGCGCGGCCAGTTGGCGCGCACAGCGGTACGCGTGAAGGTCATCAGCGGCCCTCCTCGTTCGCGTAGAAGACCCAGGAGCGGGAGGTGCGGAAGAGCACCGCGGTGACGATGGCGATGGCGATGAGCAGGACCCACGCCATCGCGGAGGCGTAGCCCATGTGCGAGGCGGTGAAGCCGCGGTCGTAGAGGTAGAGCGTGTAGAAGAGAGTGGAGTCCGCGGGGCCGCCCCGGCCGCCGCTCACCGCGAACGCCGGGGTGAAGACCTGGAACGCCTGGATGGTCTGCAGGACGAGGTTGAAGAAGAGGACCGGGGACAGCATCGGCAGGGTGATCGAGACGAACTGCCGCCACCGTCCGGCGCCGTCCACCGACGCCGCCTCGTACAGCTCCTTCGGTATCTGCTGCAGCCCCGCCAGGAAGATGACCATCGGCGCGCCGAACTGCCACACCGTCAGCAGCGCCACGGACAGCAGCGCCCAGCCGGGCCGGTTGACCCAGCCGCCGGTGTGCAGGCCCAGCGAGCCCAGTACGTTGTCGACGGTGCCGCCGTCGTTGAACAGCGCCCGCCACACCAGCGCGATGCTCATCGAGGCGCCGAGCAGCGACGGGGCGTAGAACGCGGAGCGGTAGAAGCCCTTGCCGCGCTTCATCGACTTCAGCGCGACCGCCACCGCCAGCGCCAGGGCGAGCTGGAGGGGGACGGCCACCAGGACGTACAGCAGGGTGTTCAGGACCGAGCGGAGCAGCCGCGGGTCCTCGGTGAACATCTGCGTGTAGTTGCGCAGGCCGACCCAGGACGGCGGGTCGAAGAGGTCGTAGTCGGTGAAGGAGAGGTAGAGGGAGACCGCCATCGGGAGGAGGGTGAGGACGGCCGCGCCCAGCACCCAGGGGGAGAGGAACACCCAGGCGGCGCCCTCCCGTTCCCGCTTCGGCCGCCGCTTCCCGCCCTGTACCGCAGGGGCCGGGCGCTGCCGGGGGAGTACGGCCGCCTCGTCCATCGTTCGCGTGCTCACGGCCTCAGCTCCGTCCGTGCCTCGGTAAGGAAGTCCTCGGCGACCTCGCGCGGGGACGCCTGCTCGAAGGCCACCTGGTCGTAGTCGCGCTGGAAGGTCGACTGCAGGCCGTTGTCGCCGCGCGGCGGCGCGGCCGGCGGGTCCTTCAGCTTGCCCTCCAGGGATTCCTGGAGCCCGGCGACCTGCTGCTGGAAGCCGGTCACCTTCGGCAGTACGCGGGTCCGCTGCCGGCCGTTGACCGGGGTGCCGCGGTCCACGCCGAGGATGTCGGCGGCCGCGTCGGAGTTGAGCAGGAAGTCGAGGAAGCGGGCCGCCTCGCGGGGATGGGTGCTGCCGGCGGCGATCCCGAGGAGCATCGACGGCTTGTAGTACTGACCAGGGGTGCCGTCCGGGCCCGCCGGCATCGGCGCGAGCGCCAGCCGGTCCCCGTACATCGCCTCGTAACCGGCCGATGGGGCATCCCAGTTGAACTCCGCGACCGCCCGTTTGCGGCCCATCGGCGAGTCCTCGACCGAGCCCGCCATCTGTGTGGTGTCCTCGGCCCGGCTGACCAGCCCCTCCTTGCGCAGCTTCGAGGTGAAGGCCCAGAAGCGGGCCAGGTCCGCCGCGCTGAAGGCGGCCTGCCCGTCAGCGCCGTACAGCCGCTTGCCCTGCCCGCGCAGCCAGACCTCGAACCAGTCCTCCATCGAGCCCGGGTCCGTCATGGGCCGCTCGTACCCGGCGGCCTTCAGCTTCCGCAGCGCGTCCGCCCACTCCTCCCAGGTCCAGCCCGGCTTCGGGGCACGCAGCCCGGCCTTCCGCCACGCCTCCTTGTCGTACGCGAGGGCCTGCGTGCCGACGCCCATCGGCAGCGCGTACTGCACGCCGCCCACCTGCCCGGTCTTCAGCAGCCCGGAGTCCATGTCCTCGGTGGGCAGCGCCTTGCGTTGAGTCCCCAGGTCGAGCAGCACGTCGGAGCCCGCGTACTGGCTGATCTGCCGGTAGTCGAGCTGGATGAGGTCGGGGACGTCGCCGCCCGCCGCCTGGGTGGCCAGCTTCTGCTTGTACGACTCGTACGTGGAGTACGAGGTCTGGATGTCGATGCCGGGGTTCGCCCGCTCGAAGGCGGCGACGGCCTTCTCGGTGCGCGCTGCCCGGTCCGCGTTGCCCCACCAGGTGAAGCGGAGCGTGACCTTGCTGTCGGCGGCGGTGGAGGCCCCACCGCCGCCGCAGCCCGCCAGGGCCAGGCAGAGGGCGAGCGCCATGGCCGCGAGGGTTATGGGACGCCGCACGTTCACTCCCCGTAGTAAGGAAGCGTCGTACCGGGCAGTTCGTACTCCTCGCGGCGGCCGCACATGCCGTACCCGCCGTGCCGGGTCGGGCCCGCCGACCGGACCCCGCCCTCGGCCAGATGCGCCGCGTCGCCCGCGGCGAGCGCAGTGAGGTGCCGCCCCGTCCGCTCGGCGGCGGCCAGCGCGCCTTCGCGCCAGCGATCCCGCCAGGCATCGGCCTTGGACGCGACGAGCCGGGCGGCCGCCTCGTGGAAGGCGCGCAGCGGCCCGTCGTCACCGTCCGCCAGTGCGGTACGCAGCGCCTGGTACCCCTCGACGGCGAGGTCCCGCCGCTTCCGTGCGGCGGCCTCCGCCTCGGGCCCCTCCTTCGCGGGCAGCGCGGCGGCAGCGGCGTACGCCGCCGGATCGGCCAGCACCTCGGGCGGGAAGGTGAAGACCGCGTCCCCCGCCTCCGGCAGCCCGCCGTTCTGCATCAGTACCGTCACCCGCAGCCCGTCGCCGTTGACCATGCGGTGCACGGTCCCCGGCGTGAACCACGCGATGACGCCCGGCTCCAGCGGCGTCTCGCGGTAGCCGTCCGCGACGCTCAGCGTCTGTACGGCGCCCCGGCCCCCGGTGACGACGTACGCCTCCGTGCAGGCGAGGTGCAGATGCGGGCTGCCCCCGCACACACCGTCGGCGGCCTCCCACTCATAGGCGCTGAGGTGCGACAGTCCGATGCCGCCCGGCAGCGGCGCGTCCATGACCATGACCGGCTCCCTTCTTCAGTCCCTCGGTCCGTCCGTCACCAGGCCAGCGACTTCAGATGGGCTTCGATGCGGTGCGGATCCCACGCACCATCGGCGACCAGCACCCGGTACCGGTACGCGAAGGACTCGCCCGGTTCCAGCGCGAACTCCTCGAAGAACGCCCAGGAGAACGCGACGGACGGGATCGGCTCGGAGCGTACGAACCAGTGCGAGGCGTGGACGGCGTCGGCGTTCTCCGGGGCGTGCGCGAAGGCAAGCGTGGCGTGCCCGTCCACGTCGTCGTGCTCGCCCACGACCGCGATCCACGGATGCTCGGCGGCGGGCTTGCCCATCGTCTCCTCGTCGGTGCTCGGGCCGACCGGGGTCAGCACCTGCGCGCCTGTGAAGGCCCGGGGGCCGCGCCACTGCAGCCCGGTGTAGCCCGCCATCTCCCGGCCCGCGGTCGTCGGCGACCCGAAGCGCAGCGCCTCGTCACGGACGTTGGTCAGCTGGATCGACCAGTCCAGCGCGTACGCGCCGGCCTCCGCGTCCACCGAGTGCACCGCGACCGTGCGACGCTCGCGCGCCCACTCCTGGCCGCCGTTCTCGACCCAGGTGAGCGATTCGGTGAAGTCCAGCCGGTCCTCGGCGGCCTCGAAGGCGTCGAAGCCGTCGTGCCGCATGGAGCCGATCCGCTCGTGGAGCGGGAGGTAACCCTCGCCGTGTACATAGGAGTTGCCGCCCCAGAAGTTCTGGCCCGACAGATGGCTCGCGGTCATCTGCAGACCCTTGTGCCAGCGGTGGTCGTTGGGCCGGTAGCCGCTGACGGTGTGCCCCGCGAGGGTGCGCAGCGGGTGCACGTACGGCTTGCGCGCCTCGAAGGCCACCGGGTCGGGCGCGTAGACGTAGGACAGCAGCTCGGTGCCCCCGGCGGCGACCCGTATGCGCTCGCCGTGGGTGTGGGTGACGGTGATCGGCGTCGGTGCGCTCATCGCAGCGGTCACTGCTCCTTCGGTGCCCAGTCGGGGTGGTTGCCGTGCATGGCGTGGTAGTAGGGGTCGTCCGGACCGATCTCGCCCGCGCCGACCGGCCGCCCGGTGAACGCCGACTTGTAGAGCGCGGCGAGGAATTCCAGCGTGCGGCGCGCTTCCGTACCGCTGCCGGGCGGGCGGACGCCCTTCTCCATGGCGTCCAGGAAGCCGTCGAGCTGCGCGGCGTGCGAGCTGGGCACGTCGGCGGCGGGGGTGCGCCAGTGGGCGGTGCGCCGCTCGTCGTCGCGGGCGTGCACGGCCGGGGTGTACGCCCAGTCGTCGTTGGAGTGCCCGTACAGATGCGTCAGTTCGACCGTGGCGTCCGCGCAGTCGATGCGGATGCGGCTCACCTCGTCGGGGCTGAGCACGCTGTTCACGACGGTGGCCATGGTGCCGTCGGCGAACTGGACGAGCGCGGTGGAGACGTCCTCGCTCTCCACGTCGTGCACCAGCCGGCCCGCCATCGCCCGTACCTCGGTCCAGTCGCCGAGCAGATGCAGCAGCAGATCCATCTGGTGGATGCCGTGGCCCATGGTCGGCCCGCCGCCCTCGGTGGCCCAGCGGCCGCGCCAGGGAACGGAGTAGTACGCGCGGTCCCGGTACCAGGTGGTCTGGCAGTGCGCGACCAGCGGCCGCCCCAGTTCCCCGGAGCGCAGCAGCTCGCGCGCGTGCACCGCGCCCGATCCGTACCGGTGCTGGAAGACGACGGAGGCGTACGGGCCGCCGGTGCCGCCCTCTTCGGTGCCCTCCGCCGCCGCGATCGCGTCGTACTCGGCGAGGGAGAGACACAGCGGCTTCTCGCACAGCACCCAGGCACCGGCCCGCAGCGCGGCCGTTGCCTGCACGGCGTGCAGGGCGGGCGGGGTGCCGAGGAGGACCAGGTCCGGGCGCTCGGCGGCGAGCATCTCGTCGAGATCGCCGTAGCCGTGCACGTCGTCGCCCGCCAGGTCGCGGAAGGCGGTGAGCCGTGCGGGATCGGTGTCGACGGCGGCCACCAGCCGGACGCGGCCGTGCAGTTCGCGCAGGGCCGGCAGGTGGCTGCCGGTGACGATGCCGCCGGTGCCGACGACTGCGGCGCGGACGGGGGAGGCGGGAGTACTGGGGGAGATGGGCGTGGTGCGGGTGGTCGGTGGCTGGGCGGGCGGTTCGGCAACGGGCATGCCGGGACAGCTCCCTCGGATAGAAAGCGCTTACCGGCTGGCGACACTAGGCCCGCGCCGCACGTTGAGACAAGACCCCTGCAGCAAGGGAAGTTCGGCAGGACGAACGATGGCCGAGCCCTGGAACGGCCTATGTGCGGCCCTTCTCGCCATTGCGGCCCCGCTCGGCGAGCGCGCCCTGCGCGGCGGCGAGGAAGCGGGCGGGGCCGCCCGCGCGAAGGGCGGCGCGTGCCGCGTTCGCGCCGGGCGCGCCGTGCACCCCGCCGCCGGGGTGGGCGGATGCCGAGGCGAGGTAGAGGCCGGGCACCGGGGTCTCCGGGCGGCCCGTGCCGGGCAGCGGCCGGAAGACGAGCTGCTGGTGCATGCCGGCGGTACCGCCGTTGAGCGCGCCGCCGTGCAGATTGCCGTTCATGGCCTGCAGGGTGGGCGGCGCGAGGATGCGCCGGGCCCGGACGCGGCCGCGGAAGCCGGGCGCGAACCGCTCCACCTGCTCCTCGATGCGGTCGGCCATCGCCTCCTGCTCGTCCGGCTTCCAACGCCCCGTCAGCTCGTCGGGCCCCGCGTCCCCCCGCACAGTCTGCGGCACATGGGTGTACGCCCACGCCGACTCCGTGCCGGCCGGCGAGCGGGTGGCGTCCGCCGTCGTCATCTGGCCGAACAGCGCGAAGGGCCGGTCGGGCACCAGGCCCCTCGCGATCTGTGCGGCGAAACGGGTCAACTCATCGACCCCGTCGGCGAGATGGACGGTGCCGGCCCGGGCGGCCTCCGGCGCGGTCCACGGCACCGGGCCGTCCAGCGCCCAGTCGACCTTGAACGTCGCGAAGTCCCACTGGAACCGGCGCAGATCGTCGAAGATCCGCGCCGGCAGCTGCCCGGCGCCGACCAGCTCCCGGTACAGCTCCGGCGCCGGCACGTCCGCCAGTACCGCCCGATCCGCCGGAACCGTTTCGCCGCCTGCCGTGCGCACCCCCGCGGCGCGGCCGTGCCGCACGACGACCTCGGTCACCCGTTCCCCGCAGCGCACGGCGACGCCGCGCTCCGTCAGCCGGGTGACCAGCGCGGCGGTCAGCGCGCCCGAGCCGCCGACCGGCACCGGGAAGCCGATCGCCTGCCCGAGCATGGCCAGCAGCCAGCCGTACCCGCCGCTGCCCGCCGCCTCCGGCGCCAGGTCCGCGTGGAGCGCGTTGCCCGCCAGCAGCAGCCGCCCGCCGTCGCCCGCGAACTCCTCCTCACCCAGCCGGCGTACCGGCAGCACCAGGCTGCGGGCCAGCCGCAGCCCGCCGGCGCCGCGCAGCCGGACCGCCAGCCGGGCCGTGGCGCGTACCGGCGGGAACGGTGTGAACAGCGCCCGCATGATGTCCTCGCCGAGCCGGTCCCAGATGCGGCACAGGTGTTCCCACGCCTCGCCGTCCCCCGCCCCGAAGCCCGCCAGTCCGGCCGCGGTCGCCGCCCGGTCGCGGGCCAGTACCGCGCATCTGCCGTCGGTCAGCGGGTGCGCGAGGACGTGCGGCGCGTGGCTCCAGCGCAGGCCGTACCGGTGCAGCTCCAGCCCGCGCACGACCGGCGAGGCGGCCGCGAGCGGGTAGAACGCGCTGAAGACGTCGCTGATGTACTCCGGATGGACGCCCCGGTCGCTGCGGACGGCGCCGCCGGGCTCGGGCTGTGCTTCCAGTACCGTGACGCTCCAGCCCGCGTCGGCGAGGAGGTTGGCGGCCACCAGGCCGTTGGGCCCCGCGCCGATCACCACCGCGTCGGGCATGTCACCGCCCCGCCGCGCGCCCGGCCCCGGCCTTCGCTTCCGCCTCCCGGGGCAGCTCCTCGACCACCTTCGCGAGGCGCTTGAGCATGTTGCGGTGGCGCAGTTGCAGCAGGGCGTCCAAGGCGAAGTTGTGAAACAGCCCGCCGTAGCCGCGCAGCGGGTGCTCGTCCAGGATGACCAGGGTCTCCTCGCCCCAGGGCCGGATGTCCAGCGCGATCCGGGCCGAGCCGAGCGGCTCGCAGTACGCCTCCAGCTCCAGCCACCGCGGCGGCTCGTGTCGCCGGACGACGGTATGGCCCGCCAGCTCCCGGCGGCCCAGCCGCAGCTTGTAGCAGATGGAGGAGCCGACGTCCGGCCAGTCGCCGTCCTGCGGGTCGGAGTGCGACGGGCCGACCACCCAGTCGCCGTACTGGGTGCAGTCCTCGAGCACCGCCCATACGGCGGCCGGCTTCCGGGCGATGAGCTGGTGCCGTACGGCCATGTGTGCTCCATCCGGGTCGGCCGGCGAGGCCGGCGGGTCATGCCGATGGATGATCCTATATGTGTGCATTATGCCTGTCCGGGTACTCCATGGCCTCGACAAGCACCGCGGCCCGGTCCGCGGCCGTACGTACGGAGGAGGCGGCCATGGTGCCCCAGGCTGAGGGCGGCGTCGTAGTGATCACCGGCGCGTCCAGCGGCGTTGGACGGGCGTGCGCCGAGGCGTTCGCGGCCCGCGGCTGGCACGTCGTGCTGGCCGCGCGGCGCGCCGAGGAGCTGAACGAGGTCGCCCGCCGCTGCCGCCGGCGCGGCGCCGGGCGCGCGCTCCCCGTCCCCACCGAGGTGACCGACGCCGCCGCGGTGGACCGGCTCGCCCAGGAGGCCGTCGATGCCTTCGGCCGGATCGACGTCTGGATCAACAACGCCGCCGTCGCCGCCTTCGGCGCGCTCGACGAGATCCCGGCCGACGTCTGCCGCAAGGTGATCGACACCGACGTCATGGGCTATGTGTACGGAGCCCGCGCCGCGCTCACCGCGATGCGCCGCCAGGGCAGCGGCACCCTGATCAACGTCTCCTCGGTCGTCGGCGTCGCGCCGGTCCCGTACAACGCGCCCTACGCGCTGGCCAAGGCCGCCGTCCGCTCACTGGGCACCAGCCTGCGCCAGGAGCTGTGGCTGGAGGGCCACCGTGACGTGCACGTCTGCACGATGCTGCCCGCCACGATGGACACCCCGTTCTTCGAGAGCGCCGCCAACTACTCGGGCCGCAAGGTCATCCCGATGGCCCCCGTCTACACCCCCGAACGGGCGGCCCGGAAGGCGCTCCGCCTGGTGCGCTCGCCGCGCCGCGAGGCGTACGTCGGCCCCGCCGCCGCGTTCCTGGCCCTCCAGACGAAGCTCACGCCGCGCCTGATGGAGAAGGGCCTGGCGTACCAGATGAACCGCGCCCACCTCTCCCGCACCGAGTCGGCCCCGGACACCGTGGGAAGCGTGCCGCACCCGCTGCCGGGCGGCGCCGTCCGCGGCGGCTGGGCCGGCGGGCGCCGCACGGCGGGCCGCCGCCTGGCCACGGCGGCGGTGCTGACGGGCGCCGCGTATGCGGCCTTCCGGGTGGCAGGCGGCCGCGCACCTCTCAGCGCCGCGACTCAGGGATCGCGTCGCCACAGGGTGCGTCGCTGCGGCCGTAATGGTGCGTGGTGAACATGTAGATCACGCCCACCAGGACGACGACGCCACCGCACAGCAGCACGATGTAGTTGTCGTACCAGGCGGCCTCGGGCGTGCGGGCCCAGCAGATGTTGATGATGGCGAAGATGCCGTACGCCAGCGCCCCGGCGTTCACCAGCAGCCCCCAGCGGCCCAGCCGGTACTCGCCGCTCGGCTTCCAGCCCTTCAGCCGGGCGCGCAGTGCGGCCAGTACGACCATCTGGAACGAGGCGTAGATGCCCAGGATCGCGAACGACACGATCTTGGTGAGCGCGTCCTCCGAGACCAGGGAGCCGAAGGCGATGATCGCCGGGATGACGGCCGACACGAAGAGGGCCCAGCCCGGCACCGCCCTGGCGTGCGCGAACTTCCGCAGCAGCCGGTGGCCGACGATCATCTGGTCGCGCGCGTACGAGTAGATCAGCCGGCCGGCCGCCGCCTGGAGGCTGATCGTGCACGACAGGAACGAGATGAGGACCACGGCCATCACGAGCCGGGCCCCGACCTCGCCCAGCGCGTCGTACAGCAGGTGCACCACGGGGTCGGTGTCCTTGCCGGAGACCACCGCGCGGTAGTCGGTGACGGAGAGCAGGAGGGACAGACAGGTGAAGGTGGCCGCCGCGCCGCCCACGTAGATCGTGCGGCGCATCGCCTTCGGAATCACCCGGCCAGGGTGCTCGACCTCCTCGGCGGTGTCCCCGCACGCCTCGAAGCCGTAGTACTGGTAGAAGCCGATGATCGCGGCCGCCAGGAAGACCGGCAGATAGCTGCCGTCGCCCTCGGTGCCGTACGTGTCGAAGATGACGCCGAGGTTGTGCGCGCGGTGGGTGGCCAGCAGGTAAATGCCGACGATCAGCGCGCCGATCAACTCGGCGCCGAACCCGATCACGGCCGCCGCCGAAAGCCACTTCGTACCGGCGTAGTTGATCAGTACGGCGACGATGATGAGCACGACCGTGCACAGAACGGTGGTGTGGACCGTGGGTGTGAAGCCGATCAGCAGCGCGATGTACGGGCCCGCGCCGTACGCCACCGACGTGATCGTGACCAGCAGCGCCCACATGTAGATCCAGCCGGTCATCCACGCCCAGCGCTTGCCCCACAGGTGCCGGGCCCACGGATAGACCCCGCCCGCGATGGGGAACTGCGCGACCACCTCACCGAAGACCAGCGCGACCAGGAACTGACCGCATCCGGCCAGCACGAATGCCCACACCATCGGCGGGCCGCCCTCGCCGAGCGCCGTGGCGAAGAGGGTGTAGGTGCTGACGACGGGGGAGAGGTAGGTGAAGCCCAGCGCGAAGTTCGCCCACGGGCCCATGTCCTTGCGGAACTCCGAGCCGGGGACGGACCCGTCGCCGCTCTCGCTCCCGCCGCCGGCCGCGCCGTCGGCCGGGGTGTTGGCCGTCGTCATCACCGACCGCCTCCGTTCGCGCCCCGCAGCAGGTCCGCCGCCCGTTCGGCCGCCAGCAGCACCGTCACCATCGGGTTGATCGTCGGCATCGTCGGGAAGAGGGAGGCGTCCACGACCCGGATGCCGTCCAGGCCGCGCACCCGCAACTGCGGATCGAGCACGGCCATGGGGTCGTCGTCACCGCCCATCTTGCAGGTGCCCGCCGGGTGGTACACGGTGTGCGCGACCCGCCGCCCGTACTCGGACAGCGCCGCGTCCGAGGTGACATCGGGGCCCGGCGCCACCTCCCGCTTCAGCCAGTCCCGCAGCGGTGGCGTCGCCGCCACCTCGCGCGCGACCTTCAGCCCGTCCACGATCGTCTTCTCGTCGTGCCCGTCCGGATCGGTGAAGTACTGGAAATCCAGCGCCGGTTTCTCCGCCGGATCCGCGCTGCGCAGCCACATCCGGCCCACGGAGCGGGCCCGCGGCACGTTCGGCGTCATGCACACGCCGTGCTCCACCGCCGGATAGCCCAGCCGCTCCGTGTTGACGCTGAACGGCACTTGGTAGAAGTGGAACATCAGGTCAGGCCGTGGTCCGCCGTCCGGATCGCGGCGCAGGAACAGCCCGGCGTCGGAGTCCATCGCCGAGTTGGGCGGCAGCGGCCCGTCCGTCTCCCAGATGATCACCGACTCCGGGTGGTCGAGCAGATTCTCACCCACCCCCGGCAGGTCCGCCCGTACCTTGATGCCCAGCTCGCGCAGCTGGTCCGCCGGGCCGATGCCGGAGAGCATCAGCAGCCGCGGCGTGTCGATGGCGCCCGCGCACAGCAGCAGCTCCCGCTCCGCCCGCAGCGTCGTCTCCGTCCCGTCCGCGGACCGTACGCGTACGCAGGTCATCCGGCCGTCCCCGTCCGGCACCACCTCATGCGCCCAGGTCTCCAGCTTCAGCGTCAGATTCGGCCGGTCCAGGACCGGATGCAGATACGCCACCGACGCCGACGACCGCTTGTTGCCCTCCGCCTCGTACGCCAGTGAGAAGAACCCCACCCCGTCCGCGAACGGCCGGGCGTTGAAGTCCTCGACCACCGGCACGCCCAGCGCGGACGCCGCGGCCGTCACGAAGTCCTTCGCGATCGGATTGCGGTCCTGCTCCGCCACCGGCACGATGCGGTTCTGCAGCCGGTCGCGGTACGGCAGCACCGTCGCGGCGTCCCAGCCGGCAGCGCCCAGCGCCGCCCACTCGTCCATGTCCTCCGGCAGCGGCAGAAAGCTGATCAGGGTGTTGTGCGAGGAGCAGCCGCCGAGCACGCGCGCCCTCGAGTGCAGAATGTGCGAGTTCCCGCGCGGCTGCTCCACGGTCGTATAGCCGTAGTCGTACTCCGAATCCAGCAGATTGATCCAGTTCCGCAGCCGCAGGATCTTCTCGTCGCCCACGTCACTGGGCCCGCCCTCGACCACACACACCCGGCAGTCGGGATCCTCGGTCAGCCGCGCGGCCAGCACACAACCCGCCGTCCCACCGCCCACAATGACGTAGTTGTACGCCGTCTCGTCGTCTCCCATGCCCCGCTCCTCGTTCCCTCCGGTCGCCACGCCCGCGCCTCAGCCCTTGAACCAGCCGGACGGGGCCGGCTTGAGGTTCTGGTAGATGTGCTTGGCCTCCTGGTACTCGCGCAGCCCCGTCGGGCCCAGCTCACGCCCCACCCCGGAGTGCCCAAACCCGCCCCACTCGGCCTGCGGGACGTACGGATGGAAGTCATTGATCCAGACCGTGCCGTGCCGCAGCCGCTGCGCCACCCGCTGCGCCCGGCTCGCGTCACTGGTCCACACGGCGCCCGCCAGCCCGTACTTGGTGTCATTGGCGAGCCGCACCGCGTCCTCCTCGTCCCGGAACCGCTCGACCGTCACCACCGGGCCGAACACCTCCTCCTGCACGATCCGCATCGACCGGTCGCAGTCGGCGTAGATGGTCGGCAGCACGAAGAAGCCGCGGGAGAGCTCGGGGGCGTCCGGACGGCGCCCGCCGCACACCAGCCGCGCGCCCTCGTTGCGGGCGACCTCCAGATAGCCCTCCACCTTCTCGCGGTGCTCGGCGGAGCTGAGCGGCCCGCTCTCGGTGTCCTCGTTCATGCCGTTGCCCAGCCGGATGCGCTGCGCCCGGTCGGCCAGCGCCTCGACGAACCGGTCGTACAGCCCTTCCTGCACGATCAGCCGCGACCCGGCCGAACACACCTGCCCGGAGTGCAGGAAGGAGGCATCCAGCGCGTAGTCCACCGCCGCGTCGAAGTCGCAGTCCTCGAACACCACATTGGGGTTTTTGCCGCCCAGCTCCAGCGCGATGTTCTTCACGTCCGCCGCGGCGCCCGCCATGATCGTGCGCCCGGTGGCCAGCCCGCCGGTGAAGGACACCATGTCCACCTCCGGGTGCTGGGTCATCGCGGCGCCGACGGTCGAGCCCGGACCGAGTACGAGATTGGCCACCCCGGGCGGCGCTCCCGCCTCCTCCAGCAGCCGGAACAGGATGATCGTCGTCAGCGGCGTCGTCTCGCTCGGCTTCAGGACGAAGGTGTTGCCCGCCGCGAGTGCGGGCGCCACCTTCCAAGTCGCCTGGAGCAGTGGATAGTTCCACGGCGCGATCAGCGCGCACACCCCGACCGGCTGGTACACCACCCGGCTCAGCACGTCCGGGCCGACGTCCACCACCCGACCGCCGTCCTTGTCGGCGATCTCGGCGAAGTACCGGAACGCGTTCGCGATGTCCTCCACATCGAGCCGCGACTCCGCGATCGTCTTACCGGTGTCCTGCGTCTCCGTGCGCGCGATGTCCTCGAGGTCGCGCAGCAGCAGCTCGTACACCCGGTGCAGGATGTCGGCGCGGCGCCGGGTCGGGGCGTTCGCCCACTCGCCGTCGTCGAACGCGCGTCGGGCGGCCCGCACCGCCCGGTCGACGTCCGTGCCGTCCGCGTCGTCGACGGTCGTCACCACGGAGGCGTCGAACGGATTGACCACGTCACGCCTGCCGCCCGCCGCCGCCCCCGTCCACTCACCGTCGATGTACAGGTCAGCCATCTGCCGCTCTCCTCGCTCCCCGCCACTCCGGGGCCGTACGCCGGGGCCTGGACCCGCACCATGGTCCTGAGTCGGCGGCGACGCGCGGCGGGGCGCACCGAAGGGACCCGGCTACGGCGGGGAAAGTGACTCGGTCGGGCTAAGGGACGCGGCGGCCGGTCGGCGCGGGCCGCGGGCCGGGCGCCAGGTGGCGACCAGCGCGCCGGCCAGCAGCAGCTCGGCGAGGTCACCGCCGTAGTACATGAGCTCCGCGCCGCCGCGCACCTGGTCGACCGGCGCGTGCACGCCGATGAGGAAACCGCCGTACAGGAGCTGCGAGAGCGTCGCGTGCAGGGCGACGGCCACGCCCAGGAGGACCAGCCGGGCCGGCACGCCCGGGCGCGCCGGAGCCGGGTCCGGCCCGGCCACGACCCAGGCGAAGAGGCAGCCCGAGAGCAGGAAGTGCGCGTGCACCAGCCAGTGCAGCGCGGGGCGCGCCGCGGTCACGTCGTACAGCGGCGTGCCGTACAGCAGCGCCAGCGAGCCGGTGCTCAGCACCAGCGCGGTCACCGGATGGGCCACCAGCCGCAGCGGGCGGCTGTGCAGCACGCCGGTCAGCCGCCGGGCGCTGCGGGTCGGCAGCGCCCGCAGCAGCAACGTCACCGGCGCACCGAGAACCAGCGCGAGCGGCGCGTACATCCCGATCAGCAGATGCTGGGCCATATGGCCGCGGAAGTCCCCGTGTGCGAAGGCGCCCAGCGGAGGCAACAGCGCTCCGGCGGCCAGCGCGCAGCCCGCCAGGAAACTCGCGGTGCGCCAGGGACTCCAGGCCTTCGCGGCCGGGCGCCGGGCGGCCCGCCGTACGAGCAGCAGATAGGCGGCGGCGAGCAGGACCAGCAGGCCCACGGCCACCGCCGTCGGCAGCGGACCACCGGGCAGCGGGTGCCCGCTCCCGCTGTGGTGCTCATGACCACCCATCAGGCACTCCGTTCAGGAGCGCGTTCAGGAGCGAAGGCCCGACCACTGCGCTGGAGCGCCCAGCCTCCGAGGAGCAGCAGCGCCCCCAGCACCAGGAAGCCGACGTCCCACCAGACCTGGTACGGCCCGCCGTGCACGTGGTGGATGCCGAGAATCTGATGGTCCAGCACCCCCTCGACGAGGTTGAACAGCCCCCAGCCCGCCAGGACCCAGCCCCACAGCACCCGCGAGCCCCACACCCGCCGCCGCCCGTGCGTGACCCGGGAGTACAGCAGGGCCAGCCCGATGAGCACCGCGAGCCAGCACACGGTATGGAAGATGCCGTCCCACACGGTGTTCATCCGGAGCCCGGACACCGTATGCGGCGAGTAGTACTCAAGCCCGATGCGGTCGGTGTTCGTGCTGGTCAGCATGTGGTGCCACTGCAGGAGCTGATGCAGCAGAATCCCGTCGACGAATCCACCGAGCCCCACACCGAGCACGACTCCCGGCAGCCGAATACTGCGCGGATCCGGCCCGGCCCGCCCCTCACCCGTAGTGCTGGCCATACAGTCGCTCCTTCCACTCCGACGCTTCGTGCCCCGGCTCCTGTACCGGCCCCGATACCGGTTCCCGCGCCCGGCCGTCCCTCACTCGGCCGTCCGTCACTCGGCCGCCGGAGACCGGTCCACCATGTGCAGCACGGACCGCACGCGCTCCTCGACGGCCGCGCGCTCCAGCTCGACCGGCTCGTATCCGTACTCCGTGTACGTCTCGACCATCACCCGGTACGTACGCTCCGCCTCCTCCGGCGACTGCTTCCGCTCGGCGTCCGCCGCGTAGATCTCCGGCCAGAAGGGAGCGACCCATACGCGGCGGTGGTACCGGTACGCCTGCGCGGCGGCGTGCACATGGGCGGGCACCGGGAGCCCCTGCAGCCGGAGGTAGCCGACGATGTCGGGAAGGCCGCGGTCGAAGAAGACGGGACCGGCGGGCGGCGCGGCCGGGCCCGCGGCGAGCCGGTAGGAACGCAGCTCCCAGCACAGCATCAGCTCGGCGAACAGCTCCCGGTCGGCCCAGGGCAGCCCGTGTCCGCCGACGGCGACCTGATCCCGGATCACACCCCGGCCCGCCTCCTCGGACCGGGCGTACCCGAGCACCGCCAGCCGCTCGATGAGCGTGCTCTTGCCGGCTCCGGGGCCACCGGTGATGACGACGAAACGGTCGGAGTGCATGGATGTGGGAAGGGATGACATGAGGGACACCTTTCGTGCCGTTATCGGGGAAGGAGGGCGGTGCGTGGCAGCCTGCAGGGCACAGGCAGATCAGGGAGCGGCGGAAACGGAGGGTCCATGCAGGTCGATCTCGCAGGGCGGACCGCGTTGGTTACCGGGTCGACGCAGGGGATCGGGGCGGCGATTGCCGCGGGGCTCGCGCGGTCGGGGGCGCGGGTCGGGGTCAATGGGCGGAACGCCGGGCGGGTCGAGGAGGCCGTGGCCCGGCTGGGGCAGGAGGTGCCCGGCGGGCGGTTCGTCGAGGCGGCCGGCGACGTGACGACCGAAGAGGGCGCCGCCCGGCTGGCGGAGACGCTGTCGGAGGTGGACATCCTCGTCAACAACCTCGGCGTCTTCGGCGCACAGGATCCCCTGGAGATCAGCGACGCGGAGTGGCGGCGCTACTTCGAGGTGAACGTGCTGGCCGCGGTCCGGCTCACCCGTACGTACCTGCCCGGCATGACCGGGCGCGGCTGGGGCCGCATCCAGTACATCGCCAGTGACTCGGCGGTGGTGATCCCCGCCGAGATGATCCACTACGGCATGTCGAAGACCGCGCTGCTCGCGGTGGGCCGCGGCTTCGCGAAGCAGGCGGCCGGCACCGGCGTCACGGTCAACTCCGTCATCGCCGGGCCGACGCACACCGGCGGCGTGCGGGACTTCGTGTACGAGCTGGTCGACCGTGACCTGCCGTGGGACGAGGCGCAGCGCGTCTTCATGCGCGAGCACCGCCCGCAGTCGCTGCTGCAGCGGCTGATCGAGCCGGAGGAGATCGCCCATATGGTCGTCTACCTCAGCTCCGAGCAGGCGTCGGCGACCACCGGCGGTGCCGTCCGTGTCGACGGCGGTTATGTCGACTCGATTCTGCCCTGAGCGGCACAGGCGCGGTCCGTGGCCTCCATACGGACCAGTCCGGCGGGCGGGCCGCCGTCCGGGCGGGTGAGGCTGGATATCCGATCACCCGCTTCGGAAGGTGCTGTAACCCATGCAAGGGCATCAGCGAGAAGAGAACGACGGCGGCGGAGCGAGCGCCGGAGCGAGCCCCGGTGGGGGTGCCGGTGCAGGCACCGGGGCCGGAGCCGCAGCCGGGTCCGGTACGAGCGCCGGAGCCGCAACCGGCGCGGGCAACGCCGACAGGGCCGGCAGCGGCGGCCACCACCGGCGCACCCCCAAGGGCCCGGGCGATCTGCCGAAGGCGTCGTGGACGGAAGTGCTGAAGCGCACCGCCAAGGAGTTCAAGAAGGACAACCTCACCGACCTGGCCGCCGCGCTGACCTACTACGGCGTGCTGGCGATCTTCCCGGCCGTACTGGCCCTGGTCTCGATCCTGGGCCTGATGGGCAGCGGGACGCTCCAGCCGATGATCGACAACGTCGGCAAGTTCGCGCCGGGCGCCGCCCGCGACGTCATCACCAACATGCTCAAACAGATGCAGGGCAGCCAGGGCAAGGCCGGCATCGCCCTGGTCATCGGCATCATCATCGCGCTGTGGTCGGCCTCCGGCTACATCGCGGCCTTCATGCGCGCGTCCAACGCCGTGTACGACATCGGGGAGGGGCGGCCGGCGTGGAAGATCCTGCCGACCCGTTTCCTCATCACCGTGGTGACGGTCGTTCTGCTCGCGCTCATCAGTGTGGCCGTGGTGTTCACCGGGTCGCTGGCGCGGAAGGCGGGGGATGTCATCGGGCTCGGCAGCACCGCGATCACGGTGTGGAACATCGCCAAATGGCCCGTGATGGTGGTGCTGGTGAGCTTCATCATCGCGCTGCTGTACTGGGCGGCGCCCAACGTCAAGCGCAGGTTCCGCTGGGTCACTCCCGGCAGCCTGCTCGCTGTAGTGCTCTGGCTGGTCGTCTCGGCGCTCTTCGCCCTCTACGTCGCCAACTTCAGCAACTACAACAAAACTTACGGCAGCCTTGCCGGGATCATCATCTTCCTGGTGTGGTTGTGGATCTCCAACCTCGCCATCCTGCTCGGTCTCGAATTCAACGCCGAGATGGAGCGGAGCCGCGCCCTGGAAGCCGGGCATCCGCGGGACGAGGAGCCGTACGTCGAACCGCGCGACACCCGGAAACTCTGAGCGAGCCCCTCACTACGCACCCGGCGGAGGACCGCCTCCGTCGTGGTGCGGTGCCGGGCCCGGTCCCTCGCGGAACCGGACCCGGCATCGCCTTACCGGCGGCTCTCCTCCTCCCCTTCCGCGCGGTCAGTCCTTCTTCTTGGTGGCCTGCTCAGAGGTGTCAGAGCTCTCCGACTCCTGCTGTTCGGCCGGTTCCTGCCGCCCCGAGCGCCGCAACAGGACGGTCGCGCCGCCGACGGCCAGCGCCACCGGCCACTCCAGCGCCCCGGCGACGGCCAGCGCTCCGAGCCCGCCGTAGTACAGGAGTTCCCTGGCAGGCGGCATGGACGGCAGCCAGTCGCCGGCCGTCCGCGCGTTGTTCACCACGTCCCCCGGCGTGAAATAGGGGACGTGCAGCGGGGCGCGGACATCGAGGGTGTGCACGCTCAGGCCCTGCTTACTGCGGTGGACGTGCGTGTCCTCGGTGGTCTCCGGCTGGGCGGTCCGTTTCGCAGCGGATTTCCGCGTGCTTTCGGCTGTACTGGGCATCCCAACTCCTCGTGTGGCCCGAGTACGGTGTGCTGTGCGCAATCCATTCTCGCGCGCGGCGACGCGTCGGGGCATCGGAACGAAGCGGGCGGGCACCGGCTTCGGGGGGCCGGATGCCGGGAGGCGGGTGGCGGACGGTGAATGTTCCGGGGATCGGCATCGTGCACACGGTGGTGCGGACCGCGGCGAGCGCACTGGGCTCGCAGGCGCGACCACGTACACGCATCGTCGGCGAACACGCGCACATCGCGGTGCGCGGACTACGGGACGCCGAGGAGGCGACGGCAGCGGCGGTGACAGCTGCTGTCGAGCGGCGGCTCGCCGAGCTGCCCGCCGTACGGTGGGCAGCGGCCAACGCCGTGCTCGGGCACGTGGTGGTCGCCCTGGAAGGCTCCACGGAGCTTCTCGAGACGGCGCAGGCGCTGACCGAAGCGGTCGAGGCGGTGGAGGAGGAGCACGGGCTGACCGGCCCGCTGCCCGAACACCCCCTCGCGCCGAGCGACATCAGGCGCGCCGCGCTCTCCCTCGCGCTGCACGCGGCGGCCGCCCCGGTCGCCACCGCCGCCCAGCTCTCCCGGCGCACCCCGCTGCCGGTCGCGCTCTCCGCCCTGGTCACCATCGTCGACACCCAGCCGGCGCTGCGCCGCAGGGCGACGGCCGTGCTGGGCGCCGCCAACGTGGACGTGGCGCTGGCCGGCCTGAGCGCGCTCGCCCAGGCGGGCGCCGGCGGTCTCCCCGGGCTCGCCGTGGACGCCGTCCGGCACACCCTGCGGCTGGCCGAGACCGCAGCCCACCGCGACACCTGGGAAGCCGCGGCACCGCGCGTCGCCGGGACCGAGGAGCACGCCCGCGCCGCCGCGGCACCCGGCACGCCGCGCGAGGTGCCGCTGCGCGAGGGCCCGGTCGAGCGGTACGCGCGCCGGGCCGGATGGGTGGCCGGTACCGTCTTCGCCGGCACCCTCGCCGTCACCCGCAGGCCGGCACCCGCGGCGAGCGCGGCCCTGGCGACCGTGCCCAAACCGCCCTGGGCGGCCCGCGAGGCGTTCGCCGCCATCCTGGGCCGCGGCCTGTCCCTGCGCGGCACCCTCGTCGCCGACCCCGGTGCGCTGCGCCGGCTGGACCGCGTCGGCACCGTCGTACTGGACACCGACGCCCTGCTGACCGGCGGCCATCTGCTGGCCGACCTGGCCCCGCTGGACCCGGAGCGCTCCACCGGCGACCTCGCCGCGACCGCGTACCGGCTCTTCGACGGACGGCACCCCACGGCGGCGCACGAGGACGACGGCTGGTCGCTGGCGCCGCTGGGGGAGCCGGGGAGCGGGGAGGAGGCGGACGCGGCGGCCCGGCTGCGCGGCGCCGGCGCCCAGCACGTACTGGCGCTGACCCACGAGGGACGGACACGCGCGCTGGCCGCCGTGGTGCCCGAACTCCACGAGATCGCCGAGGGGTTGGTCACCGCGGGCCGCCGGCCCGGGCTCACCGTCCTGGCGGCGGGCGCACACGCGGACCACGTCGCCCTCTCCGACGCGCACGGCACGGTGCCGGGCGGCGACCGGCTGGCCGCCGCCGTCCGCGATGCGCAACGCGACGGCAGGGGCGTGCTGCTGATCTCCCGGGACCGGGCCGCGCTCGCCGCCGCGGATGTCGGCGCGGGCGTCACCGGCCGGGACGGCGTACTTCCGTGGGGCGCCGACCTGTACCTGGGCGCCGATCTCGCGCAGGCGGCGGTGCTGGTCGCGGCGTGCGGCGCCGCCCGGCCCGTCTCGCAGCGCGGCGTACGGCTGGCCCAGGCGGCGGCCGTGGTCGGCGCGGTGGCGACGCTGGCCGGCCGGCGCAGGCGCGGCCTCGCCGCGCGCAGCCTGCTCGCCGTCAACGCGGCGGCCGCGCTCGGCATGGCACAGGGCGTATGGGCGGCCGCGCAGGCGCTGCGCACCAGCGGCACCCCGATCAGGGCGCGTCAGCCCTGGCACGCCATGACCCCGGAAACGGTACTGGACCTGACCGACGGCACCGAGGATGGCCTGAGTACCCGTCAGGCCCGCAGCCGCACCAGGACGGCGTGGGAGCACGTGCAACAGCCCTCGCTGGTCCGGGCGGTCGCCACCGAGACCGCCAACCCGCTCACCCCGGTGCTCCTCGGCGGCGCCGCCCTGTCGGCCGGGGTCGGCGCGCTGCTCGACGCGTACATCATCGTCGGCGTCACCCTGCTCTCCGGCTGCATCGGCGGCGTCCAGCGGTACTTGGCCGACCGCGCCGTGGCCGACCTGCACCGCCGCTCGGCCGTCATGGCCCTCGCGCTGCGCGACGGCGAGGAGCGCCGGCTCCCCTCCGAAGAGCTCGTCGCGGGCGATGTCGTCGCGCTGGCCGCCGGCGATGTCGTACCGGCCGACTGCCGGCTGCTCACCGCCCGCGGCCTGGAGGCCGACGAGTCGGCGCTGACCGGCGAGTCGCTGCCGGTGGCCAAGGACGTCGCGCCCGTGCTCGCCTCGGACGTGGCCGACCGTACGTCCATGGCGTACGAGGGGACCACCGTGGCGGCCGGCCGGGCGCGCGCCGTGGTCGTCGCGACCGGCGCCGCCACCGAAGCGGGCCGCGGCGCGCAGGCCGGGCGGGGCGCGGCGGCCCCGGTCGGCGTGGAGCGCCGCCTCGCGCAGATCACCCGCACCACGCTGCCGGTGGCGCTCGGCGCGGCCGCCACCCTGATGACCGTCGGCCTGCTGCGCGGCCGCCCCGCTCGGGAGACGGTCGGCGCGGGCGTCGGCCTCGCCGTGGCCAGCGTCCCCGAAGGGCTGCCCTTCCTGGTCTCCGCCGCCCAACTCGCCGCGGCGCGGCGGCTGTCGGCACAGGGCGTACTCGTCCGCGACCCCCGGACCATCGAGGCGGTCGGCCGCACCGACGTGCTCTGTTTCGACAAGACCGGCACCCTCACCCACGGGCAGATAGCGCTCAGCGCCGTCTCGGCGGACGGCCGCAACCTGGCACTGGAACGCCTCACGCCCGCACATGAGGACGTACTGGCCGCCGGGCTGCGAGCCACCCCGCGCCGGCGCCGCAAGCAGCCGTTCGCGCACGTCACCGACAGCGCCGTGGTCAGCGGCGCCGAGGAGGCGGGTGTGCACCGCACCCGCTCGGCCCCCGGCTGGAAGCGCACCGCGTATCTGCCGTTCGAGCCCAGCCGCGGCTTCCACGCCGCGGTCGGCCGCAGCGGCCAGGAGTGGGTGCTGTCGGTCAAGGGCGCGCCGGAGGAGGTGATCCAGCGCTGCACCACCCAGGAGGGGCGGCAGTTGGACCGCGCCGACCGCGAGGAGATCCTCGCCGAGGGCGAGAAGCTGGCCGCCGAGGGACACCGTGTCCTCGCGGTCGCCGAACGCCGCACGCTCAAGGACCCGACCACCGAGGGCAAACTCGCCGACGAGACCGTCGGCAAGCTCGGCTTCCTCGGCTTCCTCGCCTTCTCCGACCAGGTACGCGGCACCGCTGCGGGCTCCGTGCAGGAACTCGCCGACGCCGGCGTGCACATCGTCATGATCACCGGCGACCACCCGCAGACCGCCGAGTCCATCGCCAAGGAACTCGGTGTCATCGACGGCCGCCGCGTCATCACCGGCGCCGAACTGGACGGGATGGACGACGCGGCACTGGACAGGGCACTGCCGAACGTCGGCGTCGTCGCCCGCTCCACGCCGGTGCACAAAGTACGCGTCGTCCAGGCGTTCCAGCGGCTGGGCCGTACGGTCGCCATGACCGGCGACGGCGCGAATGACGCGCCGGCCATCCGGATCGCCGATGTCGGCATCGCGCTCGGCGGCCGGGGCACCCCCGCGGCGCGCGCGGCCGCTGACCTGGTGGTCACCGACGACCGGCTGGAGACCATCCTCGCCGTGCTCATCGAGGGCCGGGCCATGTGGGCCTCGGTGCGCGAGGCGCTGGCCATGCTGGTCGGCGGCAACCTCGGCGAGATCGCCTTCACCGTCCTCGGCGCCACCGTCTCCGGCACCTCGCCTCTGACGGCCCGTCAACTCCTGCTGGTCAACCTCTTCACCGACCTGCTCCCGGCCATCGCGCTCGCCGTCCGCCGGCCGCATCCCGACGCCGCCGACCGGCTGCTCCGCGAGGGGCCGGAGGCGTCGCTGGGCGCCGCGCTGACCGACGAGACCGCGCAGCGGGCGCTCGCCACGGCGGCCGGCGCCGCCGCCGGCTGGCTCGCCGCGCGCCTCACCGGCCGCCCGGCCCGTGCCCGTACGGTCGCGCTCGCCGCGCTGGTCGCATCCCAGCTCGGCCAGACCCTGCTGATCGGCGGCCGGGACCGGTCCGTCGTGGCCTCCGCCGTCGGCTCGATGGCGGCCCTCGCGGCCGTCGTCCAGACCCCGGGCCTCAGCCACTTCTTCGGGTGCACCCCGCTCGGGCCGGTCGCCTGGACGATCGCCCTGGGCGCGGCCGGCGCGGCGACGGCGGGCTCGCCCTTCCTCCCGCCGCTGATCACCCGCATGGAGGCGCTGGCGACCCGGAAGAAGGGAGAACAGGTCCCGGCTACGGCTACGGTTACGGCTCCGTGAGTTCGGTCGCCACCTCGATGACGGCGGGCCGGCCGCTGCCGAGCGCGTCCTTCAGGGCGCGCACGAAGTCCTCGCCGGTCCGCACGGCGCTCGCCGCGACCCCGTAACCCCCGGCGAGCTGGACGAAGTCGATGCCGGGCACGTCCATGCCCGGCGTCTCCCCGGAGTCCAGCACCTTGGAGAACCAGCGCAGCGCACCGTACGTACCGTTGTTGAGGATCACGATGATCACCGGGATGCCGTACCGGGCGGCCGTCCACAGCGCCGTGATGCCGTAGTTCGCCGACCCGTCGCCGATCAGCCCGATCACCTGCCGCTCGGTGTGCGCCAGTTGCGCGCCGACGGCGGCCGGCAGGCCGAAGCCCAGTCCGCCGGAGGCCGGGAAGAAGTAACTGCCCGGCAGTGACAGATCCAGCTGCGCCCAGAACGCGCCGGTCGTCGAGGTGGACTCCTTCACGTACACCGCGTCCTGGGGCGCGTTCCTGCGCAGCAGCGCGAACAGCTCCTCCGGATGCAGCCGGTCGCCGGACGCGGCAGCGGGCGGGGTCCGGAAGCCCGGCAGTGGCGGCAGAGCCGGGCGCCGCCCGCCGGTCACCGCGTCCGCCACCCGCGCCAGCGCGTCCCGCACCCCGCCGACCAGCGCCTCGCCCATCGGCGCCCGCGCGGCCTCGCCCGGGTTACTGGTGAGGTGGATCAGCCGCGCGCCCTCGGGCAGATACGCGCCGGGCACGAACTGGTGGTACCGGAACACCGGAGCCCCGGCCACCAGGATCACATCGTGCCCGGCCAGCGCGTCGCTCACGCCCTGTACGGCGGCGGGCAGCACCCCGCGGAAGGCGGGGTGCCGGGTGGGGAACGGGCAGCGGGACGCCGAGGGCGCGATCCACACCGGCGCGCTCAGCTTCTCCGCCAGCCGTACCGCGTCGACATTGGCCTCCTCGGCGTCGGCCTCGGGGCCCAGCACCAGCACCGGGTTCTCGGCCTCGTCCAGGGCCGCCACCAGCTCGTCGAGCTGCGCCCCGCTCAGTGAGCCGGCCGCGGCCGTCCGACGCATCGTCAGGTGCCGGACACCCTCCGGCGCTTCCTGCGCCCAGTCGTCGTACGGCACCGACACATACACCGGCCCCTTGGCCGGCAGATTCGCCAGATGGACCGCCTGGCTGAGCGCGCGCGGCACGTCCGCCGCACAGGCGGGCTCGCAGGCCCACTTGACCAGCGGCTTCGGCAGCGCGGGCGCGTCCACGTTCGCCAGCATGACTTCCTGGCCGACCGTGGATCGCACCTGCTGGCCCGCGGTGATGACCAAGGGGCTGTGCGCGTACACGGAGTTGGCGAGCATGCCCATCGCATTGCCGGTGCCGGCGGCCGCGTGCAGATTCACGAACGCGGCGCCGCCGCGGGCCTGCGCGTACCCGTCGGCCATCGCCAGCACCGCCCCCTCGTGCAGCCCGAGGACGTATCGGAAGTCACCCGGCAGCCCGGCGAGGAACGGCAGCTCGTTCGAGCCCGGATTGCCGAAGACCGTCGTCAGGCCGTGCGCCCGGAGCAGCTCGTACGTCGCGTCCCTCACGGTGGCCATCGATTCTCCTCTTCCCGCGCCGATGATGGGCCTCACGGTAGGAGCGGCACGGCGCACGGGTACAGATCCACTGACTCACGCACAGCCATTGACAGCCGCCGGGTGCGGCCCGACACTCATGCCACTCGCTCGGTGAATGAGAGTTCACCAGGCGAACGACGATGAAACAAGAGCCGATGTGTCGATCCGCCGCACAGATTCCAGGGACACCATGACTTCCTCCGGCACGACCGGGCCAGGCCGCCCGACCGCCGACCGCCCGCACCACACCTTCCGCACGGTCTTCCCGGTCCTGGCCCTGTGCTGGCTGGCCGTCTTCTTCGACGGCATGGACGTCAACATCTACGGCGCCGTCATGCCGCACATGCTCGACGACCCCGGCCTCGGACTCACCCCCGCGAGCGCCGGCTCGATCGGGAGCTGGACCGCCTTCGGCATGTTCTTCGGCGCGCTCGCCGCCGGTAACGTCACCGACTGGCTCGGCCGCCGCCCCACCCTCGTCGCCAGCGTCGTCCTCTTCTCCCTCGGCTCCGCGGTCTGCGCCCTCGCCGGCGATCCGACGCTCTTCGGCGCCGGCCGGTTCCTCGCCGGCATCGGCCTCGGCGGCCTCACCCCGCTGGCCCTCGCCATGGTGCTGGAGTTCGCGCCGCCCGGCCGGGCCGCGCTCACCACCGGCCTGCTGATGTCCTCGTACCACGCGGGCGGCATGGCGGCGACCGGTATCGGGCTCGGCCTGGCGCCCGCAGCGGGCTGGCGCGCCGTGTTCTGGGCGGGCGTGCTGCCCGCCCTCATCGCCGTACCGCTGCTCCTGAAGTACCTCCCCGAGTCGCCCGGCGTGCTCCTCGCGCGCGGCGACCGCACCCGGGCCGACGCCGTCGCCGACCGGTACGGCCTGCCCCGGCCCACCCCCGTCCAGGCCCCGGCCGCCGGCGCCAAGGGCCGCCTCGCCGCCGTCCGCGCGCTCTTCCACCCGGAGTCCCGCTGGGCCACCCTCCTGCTCTGGCTGGCCTCCTTCTGCGGCCTGGTGCTGGTGTACGGCATCTCCACCTGGCTGCCGCAGATGATGCGCGCTTCCGGCTACGGCCTCAGCTCGTCGGTGACCTTCCTGATGGTCATCAATGCGGGCGGGATCGTCGGCATGTTCGTCGCGGGCCGCGCCGCCGACCGCTTCGGCCCGGCAAAGATCTCCGCGCTCTGGTTCGCCCTCACCGCGGCCGGCGCGCTGCTCCTCAAGTCGCACCTGCCGCTCGGCGTCACCTACGCCGTCATCGCCCTCACCGGCGTCGTACTCTTCAGCGCCCAGGTCATGGTCTACGCCGTCACCGGCACCGTCTACCGCGACAGCGAACGCGCCGCCGGGCTCGGCATGGTCACCGGCGTCGGCCGGATGGGCGCCGCCTTCGGCCCCTGGCTGATCGGCGTCCTCGCCGCCACCGGCAGCCAGACCATGGGCTTCACCGCCTTCGCCCTGGCCGGCCTCCTCGGCGCAGCCGCCATCGCCCTCGTCCCCCTGGCGCGCCGCAGGGGCGCGCCGGGGGTGACGGCACGTCAGACCGCTGCTACTGGAGGAGAGGCGGCACAGCGGCGGGGTTGAGGGTGTGGGCGATGCCGGTGTTCAGGTCGATGGTGCAGCCCGCGTCGAAGGCGCGCTGGTAGGCGTCCGCCCCGAGGGCTTCGCGGGTCTGTCGTTCGCAGACTTGGTGGGCGGCCACCACGGCGGGGACACCCGCCTGTGGCCGACCGAGTGTCTCCCACAGCTGCGCGGCCAGACCGAGCAGCCACGCGGCGTCCTGGCCCCGGCCCGTGGCGGTGGCGGCGCGGGCCAGTGCTTCCAGGGCCATGCCGGTGCCCACGCCGTCCCGCAGCCGGTGTTTGACCAGCAGCGCGGCCCGGGCGTGCGCGTCGGCCTCCTGGAACCGGCCCAGCGCCAGCTCGGCCTGGGCGCGGACGAAGTCGCCCCAGGCGCGCATGCTGCGCTCGCCGTTGCGGTCGCAGGCAGCGCTCAGCTCGTCCAGCCAGGCGACGGCTTCCTCGAAGCGGCTCGATGCGACGAGCGAGTGGGTGAGGAGGACCAGGGCCGCCAGGGGGAGCAGGGTGAGTGGTTTCTCGCGCCAGTCCGTGGCGAGCAGGACCTCGGCCTGGGACACCGTCTGCGCCAGGTCGCCACGCAGCGCCAACGCCCGCAGCTCGGTGGCGGCCGCGTAACGCCGCTCCGCGTCGCCGAAGTGCGCCGCCAGAGCGGTGCACTCGGCGGCCCGTGCCTCGAGGGCGGGCAGATCGCCCAGGTGGAGCACCACTTGACCGCAGACGTACAGGGCCTTCACCCGGGCCGGGGAGGGGGTGGTGTCGGCGGCCAGGGCCTGGTCCAGGTAGTGCCGGCCCTCCCTAAGGAACCCGCAGCTGTACCAGAAGAACCACAGCGCCACCGTCATCTCCAGCGCGATGTGGCCCTCGGGCTCGGTCAGGCTGTACTCCAGCGCGGCGCGGAGGTTGTCGTGCTCGGCGGTCATCCGGTCGTACCAGGCGAACTGGTCGGGTCCGATCCAGGCGGCATCGCCCCAGCGGGCCAGGGCCAGGTAGTGGTCCCGGTGACGGCGGCGCAGCGTGTCCTCCTCGCCAAGACCGCGCAGCCAGTGGGCCCCGTACTCGCGGATGGTGTCCAGCATCCGGTAGCGCTCTCCGCCCCCGGTGGGCTGCCAGATCAGGATCGATTTCTCCGTCAGCGTGCCCAGGACGGCAGGGATCTGCTGGGCCGGGAGGTGGTCGTCGGCGCAGACCTGCCGGGCCGTCTCGGCGTCGAAGCTGCCGGCGAAGACCGACAGCCGCGCCCACAGCAGCCGTTCGGCAGGCGTGCACAGCTGGTGGCTCCAGCCAATCGCGGTGCGCAGGGCCTGGTGCCAGGGAGGTTCGGCGTCGCGGGCAATGCCGTCGGTGTCGCCCAGGACGGCGAAGCGGTCGTCCAGCCGTGCGGTCAGTTCCCGTACCGGCAGATCGCGCAGGCGGGCCGCGGCCAGTTCGATCGCCAGGGGCAGCCCGTCCAGCCGCCGGCACAGCCGTACCAGCTCCGCGCGGTCGGCATCGGTGACCGTGAAACCGGGCACCGCCTCCGTGGCGCGCATCGTCAGCAGGGCCACCGCGTCCGCCGTGCCCGCCCGCGCGTCGTCGGCCTCGGGCACCGGCAACGGCTCGATGGACAGAATCCGTTCGCCCACGACGTTCAGGGTGCGGCGGCTGGTGGCCAGGACCCGCAGGCCGGGCGCCGCCCTCAGCAGCGCCTCGGCGGCGAACGCGCAGGCATCGGTCAGGTGCTCGCAGGTGTCCAGCACCAGCAGCAGCTCCCGCTCGGCCAGGTACTCCGCCAGCACGTCGATCATCGGGCGGGTGGTCTGATCGGCCAGCGGCAGGGCCTCGGCGATGGCGTGCGCCAGCAGATCGCCCTGCCGCAGCGGCGAGAGCTCCACCAGCCACGCCCCGTCACGGAAGCGGGACTGGAGTGCGGTGGCGGCATTCAGCGCCACCCGGGTCTTCCCCACCCCGCCGACTCCGGTCAGCGTCACCAGCCGTGCGGGCCCCTCGCGCGAGGACCCCTCGAACAGCCGCTCAATCTCCGCCAGCTCCGCCCCACGATCGACCGTCCCCGTCCGCGGCCGGGGCAGATTCCCCACCCGCCGCTCCTCCGCCGCCACGACTGCCCTCCTCGGCTCGGCCCCACGCAACCACGGCGTGCATCGGGAGGCAGCCTGTCCCAACACGCCACGCTGGGTAACCGTTGTCCATCAAATGCCAGAAACCGCCGCAGCGCTGATCGCAAACGAGCGCGGCAGACCGGATGACGGCCGCTGCCGCACGCGATACGGAAGCGCCGGTCCGACGAGTCAGTGTCGTGCGAATCTCCAGGCGGAAGTTCGTTGGCAGGGCTCAGAACGGGTAGTGCGCCTGCTGTGTCGCGACCGTCAGCCAGCGGGTGCTGGAGAATGCCTCGATGCCCCAGCGGCCGCCGAACCGTCCGTAACCGGAGTCCTTGATGCCGCCGAACGGTGCCTGCGGCTCGTCGCCCACGGACTGGTCGTTGACGTGCACGATGCCGGTACGGACACGGCGCGCGACGGCCAGCCCGTGCGTGGCGTTCTCGGTGAGGACGCCGCAGGTCAGGCCGTTCTCCGTGTCATTGGCCAGGGCGATGGCCGCGTCGTCGTCGGCGAACGTCTCGATGACGCAGACCGGGCCGAACGCCTCGCCGTAGTAGAGCTCCATCTCCTTGGTGACGCCGGTCAGCACGGTCGCCGGGTGCACCGCGCCCTCCGGCGCCCCGCCCCCGGCCAGTACCGTGGCGCCCTTGTCCACCGCGTCCTGCACCAGCGCCGCGACGCGCTCCGCGGCCGCCGGGCTGACCAGCGGCCCGACGACGGTGCCCGGCTCGCGCGGGTCACCGGCCGGCAGCGTCGCGACCTTCGCGGTGAACTTCCGCGTGAACTCCTCCGCGAGGCTCTCGTGCACGAGGATCCGGTCGCCGGACATGCAGATCTGACCCGCGTTCATGAACACGCCGAAGGTGACCGCGTCGACCGCGTAGTCCACGTCCGCGTCGTCCAGCACGAGGATCGCGTTCTTGCCGCCCAGCTCCAGCACGGCGGGCTTGAGGTGCTTCGCCGCGTGGGTGCCGATGATCCGGCCGACCCCGGTCGAGCCGGTGAAGTTGACGGCCCGTACGCGCGCGTCGGCGATCAGCGTCTCGGCGACGACGGCCGCGTCCTCGGGGGCGTTGGTGACCACGTTCAGTACGCCGTCCGGGAGCCCCGCCTCGCGCAGCACGTCGGCGACGAACAGCCCGCAGGCCAGCGGCGCGTCCTCGCTCGGCTTGACCACGACGGTGTTGCCCGCGGCGAGCGGCGCGGCGACGGCACGCACTCCGAGGATCAGCGGCGCGTTCCACGGCGCGAACGCCCCGACGACACCCAGCGGTTCGCGTACCGCCATGCCCAGCGCGCCGCTCTCCTGCGTGCTGAGCACCTCGCCGCGCGGCGCGGTGATCGCGGCGGCCGCCTCGCGCAGCACGTTCGCGGCGAGCGCGACGTTGAAGTGCGCCCACGGCGCCGTACCGCCGACCTCCTGCGCCATCAGCTCGACGGCCTGCTCACCCTTGGCGTCGAGCAGGTCGGCGGCCTTGAGGAAGATGGCCCGGCGGGCGAACGGGGCGAGCGCGGCCCACGCGGGGAAGGCCGCGTCCGCGGCGTCCACGGCCCGCGTGATGTCCTCCGGCCCGCCGGCGGCGACGGTCGCGTACACCTCACCGGTGAACGGGCTGATGTCCTCGGTCGTACGTCCGGAGGCGGCGGGCACGTCCTTGCCGCCGATGAAGAGTTCGCGCGTGGTGGCCATGCGGTCAATGATGCCAGGGCACTCTGAGGAGCCGTATGGGGTGCCGTGCGGGTGAAGCCCCCGCCGTTCTCCGCGGACCTGCGCCACGCCCGGGTACAGAAGTCCCATGCGTGCCCTCGTCATCAACTGCACCCTCAAACCCTCTCCGCAGCCGTCGAACACCGAGGCCCTCGCCGGCGTCGTCGTCAGGGCCCTGGACACCCACGGCGTCACCGCGCGGACCGTCCGGGCCGTCGACCTGAACCTCCTCCCGGGTGTGCAGACCGATATGGGCGAGGGCGACGACTGGCCCGCGGTGCACGAGAAGATCCTGGCCGCCGAGATCCTGATCCTCGCCTCACCCACCTGGCTGGGCAGGCCGTCCTCCGTGGCGCAGCGCGTACTGGAGCGCATGGACGCGATGCTGAGCGAGACCGACGACCAGGGGCGCCCGGTCGCCTTCAACCGTGTGGCCGGCGTCGTCGTCACCGGCAACGAGGACGGCGCGCACCACGTCATCAGCGAGCTCAACGGCGCCCTGGTCGACATCGGCTACACGATCCCCGGCCAGAGCTGGACGTACTGGCACCTGGGTCCAGGGCCGGGCCCGGACTACCTCGACGAGGACCGGGGCCACGACTGGTCCGCCTCCACCGCCCGTGCCATGGCCTCCCAGCTCACCCACACGGCCCGCGCCCTCGCCGCGCACCCCCTGCCCGCACCCCCGTCCTGACCCCCTGACCCCGAAGCTCAAGGAGTAGTCGACCGTGACATCACAGCGTCCCCGGGGCCCGCGCGCCCTGGCCACCGCCCTGGCGGCACTTTCGGGCGTACTGGCCCTCGCGTCCTGCGGCTCGGACGATTCCCCGGAGTCCGGCGGATCATCCAGCGCGACGTCCGCGTCCGCTTCCGGCTCCGGCAGCGCGGCCCCGGGCGGCGCGGTGAAGTGCGGCAAGGCGGCCACGCTGCGGGCCTCCGGCTCGACCGCGCAGCAGAACGCCATGCGGTTCTGGATCAGGAACTACCAGAAAGCCTGCGACGGCACCCGGATCCAGTACGAGGGGTCCGGCTCCGGCGCCGGTCAGAAGGACTTCCTGGCGGGCCGTACCGCCTTCGCCGGTTCCGACTCCGCGCTGCAGAAGTCACAGCGGGACGGGGCCAAGGCGTGTGCGGACGGCGGCCGCGCCGTCCACCTGCCCATGCTCGGCGGCCCGATCGCCCTCGCCTACAACCTGCCGGGCGTCAAGAAGCTGGTACTGGACGCCCCCACCATCGCCCGGATCTTCGACGGCAAGATCACCAAGTGGAACGATCCGGCGATCGCGAAGCCGAACCCCAAGGCCGACCTGCCCGCGACCGCCATCAAGGCGGTCCACCGCTCCGACGACTCCGGCACGACCGACAACTTCACCTCGTATCTGCACGCCGCCACCCCGGACGCCTGGCCGCACCCGCACGACCAGAAGTGGCCTGCCAAGGGCGGTGACTCGGCCACCGGTTCCGCCGAGCTGGCCGGCAAGGTGAAGCAGACCGAGGGCGCCATCGGCTACGTCGAGCTCGCCCACGCGATCGGCAAGACCCTCCCCACGGCCTCGCTCGACACCGGCGCCGCGGCCCCGGTCGAGCCCACCGTCGTCAACGCCTCTAAGGCGCTGTCCGGCGCGAAGATCGCCGGCTCGGACGGCGACCTGGTTCTCGACCTCGACTACCGGCCCAAGATTGCCGGCGCGTACCCGATCGGCATGGTCACGTACGAGATCGTCTGCGACAAGGGCAACAAGGCGAAGACCTGGCCGGCCACCAAGTCATTCCTTCTCTACGCCGCCGGCATGCAGGGCCAGCAGGACCTCTCCTTCCAGGGCTACGCCACCCTCCCCGCCAAGGTCATGGACAAGGTACGCAGCAAGATCAACAGCATCTCCTGACCCGCCCGTCATGGTTGTCCGTGTGAAACACGCCTGACCTGCGGAATTCCTTGGGGCGTCCGCTCTGCGGTTCCCGTGGTCCGCAGTCGGCAGTCGCGCACTCCCTGGCAAAAGCCGCCGTTGTCCTGTGCATCACAGGCGCGGCGGCTTTCTGTGTCTCCCTTTCCAAGGTCCTTGCGTGACCGTGGTACCGACAGCTGAAGGCTGACCCTCGTGTCGATGCTGCGGAAAACGGCATCTGTTGACCCGTCCGGCGACGAATTCCGTACCCATGGACGCCTTGACGCTCCGGATCTCGTCGGGCTTCTATATGCGCCGGGAGCAGATCAAGCTCACCGGCCGCCCCACCATCGCACGGGCAACCGCCGGTCAGCTCGGAAGCACGACCCAGCCGTCTACGGAGGCGATAACGCTCCCGCCATCACGTGTCACACCCAGTCGATCGGAACCGCTCCATGACCGACATCCTCAGCCAGCCACCCACCGGTGACCGCACCGCGGTGACCACCGACGCCGCCGACGCCCCGGGCCAGGACAGCCCGAAGACGCTGAAGCGCTCGATCGGCGTCGTCGGCGGCACCCTGCTGACCCTGTCCTGCGTCACGCCCGCCTCCACGCTCTTCGTCGTGGTGCCCGACCTCTTCGCCGACCTCGGGACCTTCACCGCCCTGACCATCGCGATCGGTTCCCTCCTCTGCATCGCGGTGGCGTTCTGCTACTCGGAGCTGGGCACTCTGATCCCGAGCGCCGGCGGCGAGTACGCCATGGTCTCCACGCTGACCGGACGGCTGGCCGGCTGGCTGGTGTTCGTCCTCTCCCTGTTGGTTGTCATGATCGTGCCGCCCGTGATCGCCATGGGCACCGCGGACTACCTCGCCCCCGTGGTCCACATACCGGCCCCGATCGCCGGCGCCGCTGTGATGCTCCTGGCCACCCTCGCCGGCCTGCTGGACCTGCGCGCCAACGCCTGGATCACCGGCATCTTCCTGGTCCTCGAAGTTGTCGCCGCGGGCGTCGTGGCGGTACTGGGCTTCGCGCACACCGAGCGCGGCGGCGCCGCCCTCCTGCACGGCACCGTCGCCGGCCCCACCGGCACCCCCGGCCCGGTCACCGCCCTGCTCATCGTCTCCGGCCTGGCCATCGCCCTCTTCGTCACCCAGGGCTTCTCCACCGCGGTCTACCTCTCCGAGGAGCTGGAGGACCCGCGTCGCAACGTCGCCCGTACCGTGCTGGCCACGCTGGCGATCTCCACCGCCGTCATCCTCGTCCCGGTCATCGCGATCACCCTCGGCGCCCCCAGCCTCGAAGCCCTGACCTCGGGTGACATCGGCACCATGGTCACGGCCTGGAGTAATTCGGCAGTCGGTACCTTCGTCAGCCTCTGTGTCGCGCTGGCCATCATCAACGCCGGAATTGTCATGGTCATCCAGAATTCCCGCGTGCTGTTCGCCTCCGCCCGCGACAAGGCATGGCCCCGGCCGGTCAACGAGGGGCTCTCCCGCCTCGGCCGCTTCGGCTCTCCGTGGGTGGCGACCCTGGTCGTCGGCCTCCCCGGCGCGGCCCTGTGCTTCGTCAACCTCGACACGCTCTACGGCGTGACCGGTGTCTCCGTCTCCGGCATGTACCTGCTCGTCGCCATCGCGGCACTGGCGGCCCGGCGCGGCGCCCACAAGAAGATGGCCGCCTGGCGGATGCCGCTGTGGCCCGCGGTTCCGCTGCTGCTGATCGTGGTCCTCGTCTACATCCTCAGCCAGCAGGAGATGCAGTACCTGCTGTGGACCGGCGGCATCGTGGCCGTGGCCACCGTCTACTGGGCCGGCTACCTCCGCCCCCGCCAGGACACCCACTGGCTGGTGACGCTGCCGGAGGACACGCTGCTGCCGGACGCCGACGCCGACGCAGAGGCTGAGATCGAGGTCGACGCCGAGTCGGCCGGCATCCCCGCCCGGGCGACCGCCGAGACCCGCTGACGGTTGCCGACCCGCTGACGGTCGCCACCTCCTCCGTTTTCGATCGCGACTGCGTGGAACGCGTCTGTGTGTACTGCAGTCGTGGACGAGGAGGTGGCGCCGTGCCCAGCTTGAGCAGCCGAGTCCTGTTGCTCGTCGCGTCGGCGCTGGGACACCGGATGGGGTACCGCGACCCGGTCGAGGTGCGTCGGAAGGTCGAGCGGCAGCAGCGGCGGCCCGCCGCGTTCGGGCCGCCCAAGCGGCTGGACCGGCACTGCCGGGTGACGGCCCACTTCCGCCACGGATGGCCCTGTTACGAGGTCGTCCCGCGGGACGGCGACGCACAGGTCCAGGTCCTGTACCTCCATGGCGGTGCCTACATCGAGGAGGTCGGCGACAACCACTGGAACCTGATCGAGAAGCTGGCGACCAGTGGTGCGGCACGCGTGGTCGTACCGGTCCACCCCCTGGCGCCGCGCGGTACGGCGTCCACCGTCGTCCCGGACCTCACCGCACTGGCGGGCCGGCTCACCGCGGACGGCACGCTGCCCACGGTGTTCATGGGCGACTCGGCCGGCGGCGGACTGTCCGTGACGCTGGCACAGCGGCTGCGGGACACCGGCGGCACCCCGCCGGCCGAGCTGGTGCTGATCTCGCCCTGGCTCGACGCCGTACTGGACAATCCGAACATCGCGGACCTGCAGCCGCACGACCCCATGCTGGGCGTGGAGGCGCTGCGCTACTGCGGCTCGCTGTGGGCCGGCGAGCTGGACCTCGCCCATCCCTGGGTGAGCCCGGTGCGCGGCAGCCTGGCCGGTCTGCCGCGCACGACAGTGTTCGCCGGCACCCGTGACATCCTCACCGCCGATGCCCGCCGCTTCCGCGACCTGGCGACGGCCGAGGGCGTCGACGTGGACTTCAACGAGGCGCCGGGCCAGATCCACGTCTATCCGCTGTGGCCCACCTCCGAGGCCCATCAGGCCCGCAGCCACCTGTTCGCCTCGCTGCCCGGCCCCGCCTTCTCACCGCTCGCCAAGTAGGGAGAAGGCGGGGCGAGTGGGAAGCGGGACGCTCAGCTCAGCGTGCGCAGCATCGAGGCGTCGAACGGTACGAGCTCGTCGGTGCGGCCCTCGAAGATCTTCGCGGCCCACTCCGGGTCGCCGAGCAGCGCACGGCCCACGGCGACCAGGTCGAACTCGTCGCGCTCCATCCGGTCCAGCAGCCGGTCGATGCCGGCCACACCGGCCTGCTTGCCCTGGAACGCCTGGATGAACTCGTTGTCGAGGCCGACCGAGCCGACGGTGACGGTCGGGAGCCCGGAGAGCTTCTTGACCCACCCGGCCAGGTTCAGGTCCGAGTCCTCGAACTCCGGCAGCCAGTAGCGGCGCGTCGAGCAGTGGAAGGAGCTCACGCCGGCGGCGGTGAGCGGCGCCACGATCGCGTCCAGCTCCTCCGGGGTGTCGGCGAGGCGGGCCTCGTAGTTGCCCATCTTCCACTGGGACGTCCGGAAGAGGATCGGGAAGTCGGGGGAGACCGCCGCGCGGCAGGCCGCCGCGATCTCGGCGGCGAAGCGGGTACGGGCCACGGGGTCGCCGCCGTACGCGTCGGTGCGCTGGTTGGTGCCCGACCACAGGAACTGGTCGATGAGGTAACCGTGCGCGCCGTGCAGCTCGATCCCGTCGAAGCCGATGCGCTCGGCCGCACGGGCCGCGTCCGCGAACGCCGCGATGACGTCGTCGAGGTCCTGCTGCGTCATGGCGTGCCCGGACGGCGTGCCGTCCAGACCGAGGCCGGACGGGCCGGACGGCGGGGCATCCGGGAAGGGCGGCGCGCCGGCTTCCCGGGCCATGCCCACGTGCCAGAGCTGCGGCATGATCGTGCCGCCCGCCGCGTGCACCGCTTCGACGACCTTCTGCCAGCCGCCGAGCGCGTCCTCGCCGTGGAAGCGGGGGACGGCGCCGCTGGTGCCGGCGGCCGGGTGATCGACGTACGTCCCCTCGGTGATGATCAGGCCGACGCCGCCCGCGGCACGGCGCGCGTAGTACTCCGCGACATCGGCGCCCGGGACACCGCCCGGCGAGAACTCGCGGGTCATCGGCGCCATGGCGATGCGGTTGGGCACGGTCAGCCCGCCCAGGGAGAAGGGGCGGGAGAGCACCTGGGCCGCGCGGGCGGCAGGGTCGCTGGAGGTCACGTGTGGTTCTCCTCAAGTCGTCATACGAGGGAGAACGCCGCCGGAAGGCGGGCGTTCCGCCTGTACGCAACGCCCGCCACCAGCATGGTCATCCGCATTTCACTGTCGCCTGCGCCACAGTGTGCTGTGTACACCTACAGGGCAGGGGCTGCCGTGCACGCCCGCGGGGCAGGCGCTCAGGAGCCGACGGTGAGGTGCTCCGCCGCCCAAGCGGCGAGCTCGCGGCCGCACGCCGCCACCGACTCCTGCCACGTCCTGGCCGCGTCGTCGCCCGCCTCGTCGCTGACGTGCTTGACGAGGCGCACCGGCACGCCGGCCTGCTGCGCGGCGGCCACGACCGCGTACCCCTCCATGTCCACCAGCGCGGCGTGCGCCGCCAGACGGTCGCGGGCCGCGTCGTCGGCGATGAAGGAGTCACCGGTCGCCAGTACCGGCCCGCCCTCGTCCGCCAGGTCCAGCGGCGCGCCGTAGATCTCACCCGTCAGCGCGGCCAGTGCCGCGCTGTCCAGGTCGTGCTGGATGACCGAGCCGATCACATGGGTACCGCGCAGGCCCGGACGCAGCGCGCCCGCGGTGCCCAGGTTGACGATGCCGGAGGGGCGGGGGCCGCGCGCCAGTACGGTGGCGAGCGCGGTCGCCGCGTTGACCTTGCCGATGCCCGTCAGCAGGACCGGGAAGCCGGCGCCGAGGAACTGCGCCTCTTCCTTGACGGCGACCACGAGCAGCGGCCGGTCGGCAGTGATCTCTCCGATGAGTTCCATGCCGTCACGCTAACCTCACCCGTTTCGGCGCCGGCTGCCGGGTCAGCGGGGGCGTCAGTCCGTCGCCGCCTGGGGATACCGCACGAACAGAATCCCGTGCACGTCCTCGCCGTGCGGCGCGCTGTAGACGTGCGGGGAGTCGGCGCGCCAGTGGGCGTACTCGCCCGGGCCCGCCGTCTGGAGTTCCGCCGGGTCGCCCACCACGGCCGTGCCCGCCAGCACCATCAGGCTCTCCGAGGTGTCCGCGATGTGCGCGGCCGACTCCTGGACGCTGCCCGCGGCGATGCGGATGCGGAAGATGTCGGTGACGGCCGGCGGCTCCTCGAAGCGCTCGATGAGCACCGCGGTGACGGCGCTGCCCGAGACCCCTTCGGCCCGCGCCTCGAAAGCATGCCGTGGGTGGTCGCTGAGTACCGCGCTGAGCGGACTGTTGAGCGCGGTGGTCAGCGCGTACAGCGTCTCCAGCGTGGGGTTGCGCTGTCCGCCCTCCAGCTCCGAGAGCGTGCCCTTGCCCACGCCCGAGCGCCGGGCCAGTTCGGACAGGGACAGGCGTTGCTGCTGGCGGAGCTCCCGGAGCCGGCGCCCCACCTCGTCGTTCAGGCCCATGCCGCGCGCTTCCGTTCCCGTCTCCAGAAGGTCGTTGACGAGCGACCAGCCTACTCTCTACTGTTCCGCAAACAGAACGTTCCATAAACAGAACAAGTTCCACAGACCGAACAGAACTCTGGAAACGATGTCCCTGATGCTGGCTCGAATACGCGCCGCCGCCCCGCCCTCCGCGGTCGTCGCCGGACTGATCGCGGTGACCGTGGGCGTCACCAGCTCGGCCGCCCTCATCTTCACCGCCGCCAAGGCGGCCGGCGCGGACTCCCGCGAGATCTCCTCCTGGATGCTCGCCCTCAGCGTGGGCATGGCCTGCACCGGCATCGGCCTGTCCGTGCGCTACCGGGCGCCCGTGGTCATCGCCTGGTCGACGCCGGGCGCGGCCCTCCTGACCACGAGCCTGAGCGGCGTGCCGATGGACCGGGCCGTGGGCGCCTTCCTGTTCTCCGCGCTGCTCATCCTCGCCAGCGGGGTGACGGGCTGGTTCGCCCGCGCCATGAGCCGCATCCCCGTCCCCATGGCGGCCGCACTGCTCGCGGGGGTCCTGCTCCAGTTCGGTACCGGCCTCTTCACCACCATGCACAGCAGCTTCGCTGTGGCCTTCCCGATGTTCGTGGCGTACCTGCTCGGCCGCCGGCTGCTGCCCCGCTACGCCGTACTGCTCGCCCTCGCCGCCGGCATCGTCGCCACGGTGTTCACCGGAGGCTGGCACGCGGAGCGGGTGCGGCTCTCCGTGGCCACGCCGGTCTTCGTCACTCCGGACTTCGACTGGAAGGTCCTGATCAGCGTCGGCGTTCCGCTGTTCGTGGTCACCATGGCCTCCCAGAACCTCCCCGGCGTCGCGGTGCTCCGGGGCGCGGGCTACGACGTACCGGTCTCGCCCCTGATGACCTGGACCGGCGCCGCGAACCTGCTGCTGGCACCGTTCGGCGCGTACGGCCTCAACCTCGCGGCGATCACCGCGGCCATCTGCACCAGCGAGGAGGCCCACCCCGACCGCCGCAAACGCTACGTCGCCGCCGTCTGGGCCGGGATCTTCTACCTGTGTGTCGGCGTCCTCGGCGCGACGGTGGCGTCCCTGCTCGACGCGATGCCGCACGCCCTCGTCCTCGGCATCGCCGGCATCGGCCTGCTCGCCACCGTCACCAGCTCGCTGGCCACCGCACTGTCCGACACCGCGTCCCGCGAAGCGGCCGTGGTCACCTTCCTCGCCACGGCCTCCGGCGTGACCCTCCTCGGCATCGGCTCGGCCTTCTGGGGCCTGCTGGCAGGCGCCCTCACCAGCGTGATCCTCTCGGCGGGACGCAAGCGGCGGAAGCCGGACGACCCCGCCCCCGACACCTCCTCCACCACCCGCCCGCACCGGCTCAGCACCCGTACCTGAACACCACGCCTGCCTGTGTGCGCTCAGCCCCCGTTGCTCGCGGCCTTGTCCGAGTTGACCTGCTTGTGCACCGCCTGCGCGTACCACTGTTCGCGGACGAGCGGTTTCAGTTCACGGCGCACCCGCCAGGGAACGCCGAGACGAGTGGCCACATCCGTCGCCAGAGCGAGCCCCACGAGGACGCGCGAGCGGCGGTCGGGAACGCCGCGCTTCAGTGCGGCGTGGAAGGAAGCGAGCACCTGGCCGTGCAACCGGTGATCGCGGACGGGGTAGCGCCGGTACGGGAAGAGGCCGAGGGCGCGCCGCTCGTCCAGCCGGATCGCGCCGCGGGCGACGAGGGCGTCCACGGCGAGCCGCTCCGCACGCTCCCCGTTCCGGCGGAGCCACCGCTGAAGGTGCTCGCCCTTGCCCTTCCCCGCGGAGCCGAGGGAACCGGCGGTGAGGTCGTCGAGGAACTGGTCGAGCAAGGGCCGGCCCGTGGGCACCGGGCGCGGGACGACGATTCTGCCCCGCTCCTCGGCCACGCTGCCGTATCCCTCGAGCTCGGCCAGTACCGCGGCCGCCAGGCCGTAGCGGAGGTAACGGCGCTGGACGCGGAACCTGGAGCGCTCGGGGTGCAGGCCGAGGAGCAGCAGTTCTTCGGTCATCGTCAGCTCGGTGGCGGGAGGCGTCGTCATGGAGGAAAGGACGCGGTCCTGGTGATCACGGTTGCGACGGCGGTTGCGACGGTCACGGTGGTCAGGGGGCGTCAGGGTGCCTCGGAGCGGACGAGGATGACGGCGTAACGGCACTCTTCCGCGGTGTTGTTGGCGAAGGCGCGTGGGGCCGGGGCGCCGAGTTCGATCGTGTCGCCCGCTGCCAGCTCGTGCGTCTCGTCGTCCTCGTGGAAGGTGAGCCGGCCCTCCAGTACCCAGACGATCTGCTGCATGAAGGCGAACGCCGCGGCCGGATACGGTACGTGCGCACCAGCGGGCAGCCGGATCTCGGCGATCTCCGCGGGGAATCGCGGACCGGAGATCTGGCGGCGGCGGTACCCGGTGGCGGGGTCCCGCCACTCCGCGGCGGCGTCCACGAGCCCGGCGTCCTTACTGTTCCCGGCGTCCTCGCTGTCCCCGCCGTCCGCGGCGCCCTCCGCCATCGCGAGCAGCGACGAGACGCTGATGCGGAACGCGCCGGACAGCTTGCCGAGGACGACGGCGGTCGGGCTGCTCTCGCCGCGCTCGATCCGATGGACCATGGCGCGGGAGACGCCGGAGGCATCGGCCAGCTGCGCCAGGGTCCACCGGCGCCGCTCCCGCTCGGCACGTACCCGTGCCCCGATGCGGGTCACCAGAGGATCTACCATATTGGACATGGATCCAATATATGAGAAGGGGCAGGGAGCGGCGGTCGCGTTGGCGGAAGCGGCGACGGTGCGCCCGGCGCGGTCCGGTGACCTGGACGCCATTCTCGCCATTCGCAACGATGCGATCGAGAACTCGACCGCATTGTGGACGGACACGCTCCAGACGCCCGCCGAGGGCGCCGCCTGGCTCGCCGCCTTCCTGGACAAGGGCGCGGCATTCGTCGCCGAGCACGCGGGGGAGATCGTCGGCTTCGGGGTCTACGCGCCCTGGCGGACGCTGGAGGGCTTCCGGCACTCGGCGGAGAACTCCGTCTACGTCCGTACCGACCGCCATGGACTGGGCGTCGGCTCCGCGCTCCTGGACGTGCTCATCACCTCCGCGCGGGCGGCCGGCTACCACGTCATGATCGCCGACATCGAGTCGGGCAACGCCGCCTCGATCCGCCTGCACGAACGGTTCGGCTTTCAGGACGTCGGCACCGTGCGCGAGGTCGGCATCAAGTTCGGCCGGTGGCTGGACCTGACGATCATGCGCCTCGCCCTGTGACCACCCCTCGGCCGCGGCGCAGTCCACCCACTGCGGCGACGGCGAGGCAGCCGCTGATCGCGGCGATGGCGAGGCCGGTGCGGTGCAGGCCGCCGTCGGTGGAGTGGCTGCCGATGAGCAGGGCGAGCATCGCGGAGGCGAGGTTGGCGCCGACGTACTGCGCGGTGCGGTACAGCCCGCCCGCCGCACCCGCCTGGGCGGCCGGCGCGGCCTGGTAGACGGCGTTCTGGTTGGCCATCGAGTTGTAGCCGTTGGGGATGCCGAGCACCAGGCACAGCAGGACCAGCAGCCATACCGGGGAGGAGCCGGTGGGCAGGGCCAGCAGCAGCCCGCCCGCCGCGAGCACCACCGAACCGATCAGGAGCAGCGGGCCGGGCCCGCGCCTCTTCTGCACCCGGGTGGCGGTGAGCGTGGAGACGATGCCCATCAGGGCCAGCGGCAGCATCACCAGCCCGGCCCCGGAGGCGCCCAGGTCCCGGGACTCCTCCAGCCACTGCGGCAGGCCGTAGAAGATGCCGTAGTACGCGGTGTACGTCGCGATCGTCCGTACGTATGTGAAGGACAGCGCGCGGTTCGAGAGCAGCCGCAGGTCCAGGAACGGCACCGGGGCCCGCAGTGAGCGCCACACCGTGCACAGCGCGGCGACCACCGCGCCGCCCAGTGCCCACCAGTACGGCGACTGCGCGAGCGACAGCAGCCAGTACATGAGCAGGCCCATGGCCGCCACGAAGAGCAGCATCCCGGGGAGGTCCAGCTCCGAGATGGTGCGGCGCAGCGCACTGCTCTCGCGTACGGGGTCGGCGGGGGCCCACAGCAGGATGGCGATCGCGCCGATCACCGTCAGCGGCACGTTGGCCCAGAAGATGCCGGACCAGCCGAAGCCGCCGACCAGTACGCCGCCCAGCGTCGGGCCGAGCGCGACCATGACCTGGGAACACACGGTCAGCGCCGCCAGCGCGTTGTGCGAGTCGGCCCGCATCCGGTCGGCGGCGCGGCGGACCATGGCCAGTCCGCAGGGGTACTGCGCGGCGGTGCCGATGCCGATGACGACGCGGCAGGCGACCAGTGCGCCGACGGACGGGGCGAAGGGGGCGGCGAGCGAGGCCAGCGCGACCAGGGCCAGCCCGGCGAGCGACACCTTGCGCGGGCCGAGCGTGTCGGCCAGCCGCCCGGCGGCGGGCGCCGCCACGGCGGTGGCGAGATAGAGGCCGGAGACCAGCCAGGCGGTGGCGGGGCCGGCGCCGAAGTGCGCCTGGATGCCGACCAGGGCGACCGCGATCATCGAGGAGTTCAGCGGCTGCAGGATCGTGCCGAAGGCGATGGGACCGACCATGCGCTGCGGCAACTGGGGCCGGGCCTGAGGCGGTGCGGCACTCTGCTTGTCTTCAGCCTTGCTGTCTACTTGAGCGGTAGGTGTGTCGGGGGTTTCGGGGGAGGGGGGCACGGAACGGTCCATCAGTGTTCGGTGGGGGCGTCGGGGGCGGCGGCCAGGCGGTCCAGCAGGCGGGTGGTGAGCAGCAGCAGATCGCGTTCCACGTCGTTGAGTTGGGTCGCCATCGCGCGGGCCAGCCACACGTCCCGGCGCGCGCGATCGGCTCGGATCAACTCCCGGCCCTCGTCCGTGGGATGCAGCAGGGTCTGCCGTCCGTCCGCCGGGTCGGGGCGGCGCTCGACCAGCCCCAGCTCCACGAGCCTCGCCACCGGGCGGGCCATCGACTGCGGGGTGATGCGCTCCGCCGCGGCCAGTTCGCTCGCGGTCGCCGGGCCGTCGCGCTCCAGCCGCCCCAGTACCGCCATCGTGCCGAGCGTCAGCTCACCGGGCGGGCGCTGTGCCCTTAGCCGCCGCGCCACACGCATCAGGCTGTTGCGCAGTTCGACGGCCGCGTGATCGAGCTCTTCGCCGGAGGACATCTCTTCAGCATAGTTCAATAGATGAGCAGACGGCTTCCGATGCACCGGCCGAGCTGTGAAGATCAGCTACGCTGACCGCTGCCGGAGCGACCGCAGAGGGAGACATGCTCACCAAGCAGCGACTGATACAGGCCGGACTGACCGCGCTTCTCGTGGCGGGGCTCAGCGCCTGCGGAGCGGGAGCGGACGGCCACCGGGGGAGCGACGGCAGCGGCCACGGCACGGGGAAGAGCGCCCAGGACGCGCGCCCGCACTCGGACGACGTCACGGGGCTCCGCGCCGGCGTCCGCCACGTCACCAAGAAGACGGTCAAGGCCACTCGGCCGCACAAGGTGAAGAAGTGCGCGCCCGCCACGAAGCGCGTCAAGCACACCAAGCGCAGTGGCGGCAAGAAGAAGACGTGGTACACCACCGAGCGGTACGAGAAGTGCCGGAAGGTCCGGCAGGGCACGGAGACGTACCGGCGGATCGTCCGGCCGGAACGCTGGTGCGTGCAGCTCGACGACGTCAACGGCAGGGCCGGCAAGGACGACGTCTGGTACCGCGTCACCCACGCGACCTACACCACCGCGCTCGGCAAGGACGACCACGCCCGAATGCGCTTCACCCTGACCCGGACCGGCTGCTGAGTCCTGACACCGCCCCCTGCTGACCGCGGTCAGGCGTCAGTGTCAGGGATCGGTGCGCCGTGGGGCATCCCCTCGGCGACGTACGTGTCGTAGACCGGCCGCCAGGGCTCGGCAGTGGCGCCGTGCGGGCCGGCGGTCGCGCGCCCGGCGAGGTGCTTGTCGAGCTCGGCGAGGCAGACGGTCCAGCCCGCGGCGTTCCGGGCGGCGGCGTCGCGGGTCTCCAGCACGTTGAGCAGAGTGAGCGTGCAGCCGCCCGCGTCATTGGGCTCGACCTGGAGGTGTACCTCGTCGTCGCCCCAGGTGAAGGCCAGGGCGTGGGGTACTTCGTACCGCAGGACGGTGCCGGTGGTCGGCGCCGCGTGCGGGTCGCCGGAGAACTCGATCGCGCCTCCGGTCCTCGGTTCGAGCTTCACCTGGGACGGGAACCAGTGGGCCAGGCCCGCCGGTTCGGCCACGGCGGCCCACACCCGCTCGACCGGATACGGGCGGCTCCGCCGGAAGCGCACGGCCGGCCGTCCTTCGTGCTCGACGAAGCGTCCGCGTTCGACGTCGTCGCGCTCCCGCTCTCCGCCTTCTTCCATTCCCTGTGCCGCCATTTCCCGTTCCTCCATTTCTCGCTCCTGCCTTCTCCTCTCTCTCCTCGGATCGTGCGGAGAAGTTCTTGATGGCTTCTTCATAGGTTCTTCATCAGGGCGGTTCTAGATTCGGCGCGTCCGGCCCCGGTGGGCCGGGCGGTGGCCGAGGGATGAGGAGCGCAGGAATGGGTTCGCGTCGGTGGTTCGGGGGACGGTTGCTGGTCGGGGCGGTGTCGGTGGTGGCGCTGACGGTGACCGGCTGCGGGAGCGACGACGGCGGGGACGACATCGCGTCCGCCGGTAACGGCAAGACCGGCGCGAGCGCGACCAAGAGCGGCGCCGGTGAGCTGGCCGAGTACGTCGAGGGGCAGCGCAAGTGGGTCAAGTGCCTGCGTGACGCGGGACTCGACGTTCCCGACCCGGACGCCAAGGGCCGGGTCGACTTCGGCGACAACGCCAAGTGGAAGCGCGACCAGAAGGCCCTCCAGGCCCAGGAGAAGTGCGCTGACCTCAGCCTGCCCGTCCCCGACAGCGTCCAGAAGGAGCAGCAGCCCGAGCTCTCCAAGGAGGAGATCGGGAAGAACCGGGAGTACGCGACGTGCATGCAGGAGCACGGCGCTCCCGACTTCCCCGACACCGGTGAGGACGGCCACTTCCGCGACGTCCAGTGGGACTCGACGTCGGCGGGTGCGAAGCGGGCCGCGCGCAAGTGCGCCTCGATCATCGGCATCCCGGACAACGCGCCCACGCCCAAGGGCTGATGGGCAGAGCAGGGCAGGAAGCTGACGGGCAGGGGCAGGAATCCATGGACACGGGACGGGAATCGGAGAGCCGCGCCGACGGCCGGAGAGCCGGGCGGCGCAGGCGCGGCCCCGTGCTCGTGGGGACCGGGATACTCCTGGTCGCCGGGGTCAGTACGGTCGGCGCCCTCGGGCTGGGCGGGGGCGGCGCGGACGCCGGTCAAGCGGGGCAGAGCAGGAGCAGCCAGGCGGTACCGGTCACTCGTGGCACGCTGACCGACCAGACGGAGATCGACGGCCGGCTCGGCCACGGGCCCGAGGTCCCGTTCCCCGTCAAGGCGAAGGGAACGGTGACCTGGCTGCCCGAGACGGACCGGACGATACGACGCGGCGGGACCGTACTGCGCGTCGACGACCGCCCGGTGGTACTGCTGTACGGCAGCCTGCCCATGTACCGCGATCTGGGCATGGTGGAGCAGGAACCGGCGACCACGGGTGGCGGCGAAGCCGGCGGCAGTGGCGAAGGAGCCGAGGACGCCGACGGGACCAAAAACACCGACGGGGGCGCCGACGGGGCCAAGGGCGCCGACGGAGTCGATGACATCGACGGGGGCACCCCGCCCGGCCGGCAGCCCGCGCCGCCCGCCGCGCCGACCCCACTGCGGGGCATGGACGTCAAGCAATTCGAGACCAACCTCCAGGCCCTCGGTTACTCGGGCTTCACCGTGGATGACACGTACACCACACTGACCGCCGACGCAGTCAAGCGCTGGCAGAAGGACCTGGGTGTGCCGGGGACCGGCAAGGTCGACGCCGGTGACATCGTCTACGCGTCCGGTCCGGTACGGATCGCCGGCACCAGCGTGCGCGTCGGGGCCGAGGCCGCCGGCAGCCCGGTGAGCTACACCCGTACCTCCCGCATGGTCACCGTGGCCGCGCCCGCCGCCGACACCGACTGGGCACGACGGGGCAGCGAGGTCACCGTGGAACTCCCGGACGGGCGTTCGGTGCAGGGCAAGGTCGCGAGCGTGGGCAAGGACGCGTCCGCCGCCGAGGGCGAGGGGAATGCCGAAGGCGAGGACGGCGGTGACGACGCGGGAACGAAGGCGGCCACCGTGTCCGTGGTGATCACCTTCGACGACCAGGAGTCGCTGGGCAGGATGGAGAGCGGCCCGGTCACCGTGCGCTATGTGGTCGAGCAGCGCAAGGGTGTACTGACCGTTCCGGTCGCCGCCCTCGTCGCCCTGGCCGAGGGCGGTCACGGCCTGGAACTGGCCGACGGCAGTGGCAAAGGCGCCGACGGCGAAAACACCGACGGGGCAAGCCGTTTCGTACCCGTGAAGACCGGGCTGTTCGCCAACGGCCGGGTCGAGGTGAGCGGACCCGAGGTCCACGAGGGCATGAAGGTGAGGATCCCCAAGTGACCTCAGCGACCCGCTCTCCGGGCCCGCCGATGCCACAACCAGTCGCTCCCGTCATCGAGTTCGAGGGTGTGTCGAAGACCTACCCCGGCCATGTCACCGCGGTCGACGGCGTGGACCTGGTCATCGAGTACGGCGAACTGGCCTGCGTCGTCGGCCACTCCGGCTCGGGAAAGTCGACCATGCTGCATCTCATGGGCACCCTCGACCGGCCGTCCAGCGGCCGGGTCACCGTCGACGGCTACGCGATCGCCGAGCTGTCCGACCGGGAGGTCTCCGCACTGCGCGCGCAGCGCATCGGCTTCGTCTTCCAGCAGTTCCATCTGGCCGTGGGCGTACCGGTACTGGACACCGTCGCCGACGGGCTGCTGTACGCGGGCGTGCCGCTGCGCGAACGCCGGCGCAGGGCCGCGGACGCGTTGACCCGGGTGGGTCTCGACCACCGGATCGACCACCTTCCGCACCAGCTCTCCGGCGGCGAGCGGCAGCGGGCCGCGGTCGCCCGTGCCGTCATCGGCCGGCCGGCCCTGCTGCTCGCCGACGAGCCCACCGGCAATCTCGACTCGGCCTCCGGCGCCGCGGTACTGGAGCTGCTGCGCGACCTGCACACGGCCGGCACCACGGTGGTGGTCATCACCCACGACCGGGAGATGGCCACGGCCTTCGACCGGCGGGTGGAAATGCGCGACGGCCGGATCATCGCCGACAGCGGCCGCACCGACAGCGGCCGTACCGCCAGTGTCCGTACCGGCTCCGGGGAGGAGCGATGAGCCGCCGAGGCCGAGGGAGAGAGCGTACGACCTCGCTGCGTCCCGCCCGTCTGAGCCCTGCCGACATCGTCCGGCTCGGCGGGACCGGGCTGCGCACCCGGCCGCTGCGGGTCTTCCTGTCCGCGCTCGGGATCGCGATCGGGGTCGCCGCGATGGTCGCCGTCGTCGGCATCTCCAGCTCCAGCCGGGCCGAGGTCGACCGCAGGCTCGACGCGCTGGGCACCAACATGCTGCGCGTCGCCCCCGGCCAGACCCCCGACGGCCGCAAGACCCGCCTCCCCGAGGAGGCGGTGCCCATGATCCGGCGGATCGGGCCCGTGCAGCAGGTGGCGGCGGTCGGCGTGCTGGACGGCGCCGCGGTCTACCGCAACGCACATGTGCCCGTGGGGCGGACGAGCAGCGTCCAGGTGGCGGCGGCCGAGCCGCGGCTGCTCCCGGCGATCGGCGGCAGCGTCCGTACGGGCCGGTGGCTCGCGTCGGCGACCGAGGAGTATCCGGCGGTGGTACTCGGCGCCGAGGCGGCCCGGCGGCTGGACGCGTACACGCCCGGAATGCGGCTGTGGCTGGGCGGCAAGTGGTTCTCGCTCGTGGGCGTGCTCGAACCGGCGCCGCTCGCCCCGGAGATCGACAGTTCGGCGCTGATCGGGTGGCAGGCGGCGCGGACGTACCTGCGCTTCGACGGCCATCCGTCGACCGTGTACGTACGTGCCCGGAACGACCGCGTGACGGCGGTACGCGACGTCCTCGCGGCCACCGCGAATCCGGCGCAGCCGAACGAGGTGCTGGTCTCCCGGCCCTCCGACGCGCTGGCAGCGCGGGAGGCCACCGAGTCCGCGCTGACCGGGCTGCTGCTCGGCCTCGGCGGGGTCGCGCTGCTGGTGGGCGGCGTCGGGGTGGGCAACACCATGGTCATCTCGGTGCTCGAACGCCGCCCGGAAATCGGTCTGCGCCGCGCGCTGGGCGCCACCAGCGGCCAGATCCGCGGCCAGTTCGTCGCCGAGTCGCTGCTGCTGTCCGCGCTGGGCGGCCTCGGCGGGACGGTACTCGGTACGGCGATCACCGCCGCGTACGCATACGTACGGGACTGGCCGACCGAGGTACCGGTGTGGGCCGCCGGTGCCGGCATCGCCGTCACGCTGCTGATCGGCGCGACGGCGGGCCTCTATCCGGCGGTACGGGCCGGCCGGCTCTCCCCGACCGAGGCGCTCGCGGGGTCGTGACGGCCGGCCGAGGCGCTCGCGGGGTCGTGACCGGCGACGGATGAACGCCGTGAGCGGCTCAGTCGGCAGGCATCGGCCCCGCGGGCAGCGTCACCGTGAAGACCGTCCCCACCCCCACCGTGCTCTCCACCTCGATCGTCCCCCGGTGGTCGCGCACGATCTGCCGGGCGATGGACAGGCCCAGGCCGCTGCCGCCGGTGGCGCGTCCGCGGGCCGCGTCCGCGCGCCAGAAGCGGTCGAAGAGGTGCGGCAGGTCCTTCGCCGGTATGCCCGTGCCGGTGTCGCGGACCTGGAGGACCGCCAGGTCGTCGCGGGAGGCCAGCGCCAGGGTGACCGTGCCGCCCGGCGCCGTGGCCCGTATCGCGTTGCCGACCAGATTGCCGATGACCTGGCGCAGCCGGTCGGCGTCGGCGACCGTGTACGTCCGCCGCGGTGCCGCCACGTCCAGCGCGACACCCGCGCTCTCGGCCTGCGCGCGGTGGGCGGTGCGGCAGGTCTCCAGCAGGTCGCGCAGTTCGACATCGGCGCGGTGGTAGGTGAGCGCGCCTGCCTCGGCCAGCGCCAGGTCCTGCAAGTCGTCCACGATCCGCTGCTGCAGCATCGCCTCCTCGTGGAGGGACGCGAGGAGTTCGGGCGTCGGCTCCACGACCCCGTCCTGCAGCGCCTCCAGGTAGCCGCGCAGGTTGGCCAGGGGAGTGCGCAGCTCGTGCGCGATGTCGCCGGTGAGGCGGCGCTGGCGTTCCTCGCCGGCCTGGAGGGAGTCGGCCATCCGGTTGAAGGCGCGCCCCAGTTCGGCGATCTCGTCCCGCCCGGAGACCGGCACCCGCTGCCCCAGCTCGCCGTCTCCGAGCCCCCGGGCGGCCAGCGTCAGGGCGCGGATCGGCCGCAGTACCGCCCTGCTCAGCAGCAGCGCGCCGAGGATGGCCGCGAGGGCGACCCCGACCGCGACGGCCACCGTGGGCGCGGCGGCCAGGGTGGGCGGGGATTCGTCGCGGACCCCGAGGCGGACCTGGAGCCGCGGTGGTGCGGCAGCGCCGATCCGCTCGTCGAAGGTCCGCTGCAGGCAGGTGGTGAACCGCCGTTCGGTCTCGCACTTCTGGACCGCCGCGTGGTCCTGGGAGGCTTTGGGGTCGGATGCCGCCGCAGGCTGTTCGCACTGTGCCGGCGCCTTGCCGTCCGTACTGATGCGGGGAACGCCGATGCTGTTCGGCCGGGCCGTCACCTTGGCCCCGGCCCGGGTCAGGCAGGCCGCATAGGCCGCGGCCGCCCGGTACTCGCCGATCGCCGTGACCGTGCGCTTGACCGAGGCCAGCGGTACCTGGTCCGTCGGCAGCCGCAGTGTGGGGCGCGGGTCGACCAGGACCGGGGGCTGCCGGCTCACCGCGCGCGGCTCGCGGCCCGTGAGGGCGTCGGAGTCGGCGAGCAGCTCGTCGGCCTCGGTGGCGACCCAGACGCGCTGGCCGGTGTCCTTCGCCAGCCGGCTCACCGTGGGGGAGATGCCTTCCCAGGTGCCGTGCGCGAAGCCGTAGGAGTACAGCTCACCCGTGATCCGGGAGACCACCTGCCGTCCGGCGGTGACGGAATCGGCGGCCTGCCGCGTCGCCTGACGCCAGGTCAGCCAGGCGGTCGCCGTCGTGGCGGCCATCGCGACGAGCATCAGCAGGGCGAGCGCCCGCAGCCGGAAACTCACCGTGCCGCCCCTTCCGGGCCGGGCTGCCCGGCCGCCAGCCGGTAACCCCGTCCGTACACCGTCTCCACATACCGCGGGCCGTCGGGGCCGCCCGCCTTCTCCAGCTTCCGCCGGAGGTTCATCACATGCGCGTCGACCGTGCGCTCCAGGACGTTCTGATCGAACCCGAAGACCCGGTCGATGATCTGGGCTCTCGTGAACGCCCGGCCGGGCTCGCCCGCGAGCACGGTCAGAATGGCGAACTCCTTGCCGGTCAGCACGACCGGCTCCCCGGCCACCCGCACCTCGAAACGCGCGGTGTCGACCTCCAGGTCCCCGACCGTGAGCACGGTGGGCTCCGTACGCCCCGCCGCCTTCGCCCGCCGTAACAACGCCCGGACCCGCGCGGTCAGTTCCCGCGGGCTGTACGGCTTGGTCATGTAGTCGTCGGCCCCGAGGTCCAGCCCCAGCAGCATGTCCTCCTCCGTGGTGCGCGCGGTGAGCAGCAGGATCGGCACCTGCGACTCGGCGCGCAGGATGCGGCACACGTCGAGTCCGTCGACGTTCGGCATCATCACGTCGAGCACGATGAGGTCGGGCCGGGAGGAGCGGGCCCGGTCCACGGCGGCGCGGCCGTCGCCCACGACCTGGACCTCGTTCCCCTCCCGCTCCAGGTAGAGCCGGATCAGGCGGGCCTGTTTCACGTCGTCCTCGGCGACCAGTATGCGAGCGCTCAACGTGCCTCTCCTCACGTGATGTGCCAATTTGTGCGCCCGTAGCGCCTTTTCGGCCTCTGGGACACCCGAAATCGGTCACTCCGGGGCGGAATGCTTTCTTCGCCATGTTCAGAACAGGATCGTACTAACGCCACGTGCATCCCATGCGATGCAGTGGTCACTGCTCTTGACCCAAGCCACCCGGCAAACAGGAGCGGTGCCAACCAGCGGTGACAACAAAAGAATGCAACTGGGGGATTTTATGAAGCGTCGACTCGCAGCCGTTCTGCCCGCCATCGCGGCGGTGGCCGTCTGCCTTCCGTTCACTCTCTCCACTCCGGCGGTGGCCGCCGCGTCCTGCGGAAAGACCGCCGCCGACAAGGACGGAAGCGCCTGGAACGCCACCGCGAGCGGTGCCAACGAGCGCAGCGGGTCCAGCACCGGCTGTGCGAGCAACGGCATCGCCTACTCCGGCCACCGGCTCGACTACCACTGCTACACGGTGGCCGGCGACTACACCTGGACGTACCTCAGAAATGACAGCACGGGTACCTCCGGCTGGGTCCGTGACGACCTGCTGAGCGACTACGGCTCCAGCGTGTACTGCGGCTTCTGATCGCACCGCACCATGCAGTCAGGGGCGGCCCCGCCGGGGCCGCCCCTCCCTGTTCACGACAGCTTTGTCCAGAACAGCTCTGGTTCAGGAGAGCGTGCGCACCGCCCGGCGGACCTCCGTCGCGACGGGACCGGGGAGCGGGGCGTAGTGCAGTGCCGCGAGGCGCTTCTGGCCCTCGGGGCCCGCGGTGAAGGTCAGGAACGACTTCAGGACCGGCAGGGAAGCCGCCTGGTTCCCCTCGTCGCAGACGAGCTCGTACGTCATCAGGACGATCGGGTACGCGCCGGGCTTCGGCGCGGCGTAGTCGAACGCCAGCGTCTTGTCCTTGCCCTTGCCCACGATCTCGGCGGCGCCGATGCCGGCCGAGGCCGTCTCCGTCGTGGGCGCCACCGGCTCGCCGGCGCCCGTGTCGATGCTGACCGTAGTGATCTTGTGGGCGGCGGCGAAGGACAGCTCGAAGTAGCCGATGGCCCCGCTGGAGGAGGACACCTGGGCCGCGACGCGGGAGGAACCGGTCGCGGCGCCACCGCCCTTGCCCTGCCACGCCTTCCCGGCGGAGTGCGGCCAGTCCTCGGACGCGGCGCCGGCCAGGTACTCCTGGAAGTTCTGGGTCGTGCCCGAGTCGTCCGAGCGGTGCATCGGCCGGATGGGGAGAGACGGCAGCTTCGTGCCGGGGTTCAGCTTCCGGATGGCCGGGGCGTCCCAGGTTGTGATGCGCGAATCGAAGATCTTCGCCAGAGTCGGCGCGTCCAGTACGAGATGGTCCACGCCCGGCAGGTGGAAACCGATGGCGACGGGGCCGCCGGCCATCGGCAGATGGATCGCCCGGCCGCCCCGGCAGACCTCCCGCGACCACTCGATCTCCTGCTTGCTCAGCACCCCGTCGGTGGCGCCGAACGCGGTCGCGCCCCGCTGGAACTGCGCGACCCCGGCACCCGACCCCAGCGGGTTGTAGGCGATCTGCGCGTCCGGACAGGCCCGCTGGTACGCGTCGATCCAGTGCTCCATGGCGCTCTGCTGCGCCGTCGAGCCGGAGCCGCGCGCCTTGCCCTGACCTGCGCAGTCGATGCCGGTGGGCACCGGCTCGGGGGACCGGCGGCTCTGGTCTGCCTCATCGGTGGCCTGCGCCCCGCACCCGGCGAGCAGCAGGGCGCCCGCACTGGCCACGGTGAGCAGAGTGCTCCATCGGCTCCTACGCCTGATACGGACCCGACGTCGGCTTTGCACTCTTTTTCCCCTCACGCGCCACACTCATCTCGACACAACGAACTGCACGTGAATGCTCGCTGATCTTTCGTGCGAGATGAGTGTCGCGCGGGCGAACAGAAGGTGATGTCTGGATCACGGCCAGGTGAACACGGCCGTGCGGGCCATTGCTACGGCAGCCCGTGGACGTGCGGGCCGACCGCGCTGGACCAGGCGTTACCCGCGGTCGCGTCCCAGTTCGTCGACCAGGTCATGGCGCCGCGCAGCCCCGGGTAGGCCTTCGCGGGCCTGAAGGTGCCGCAGCCGGTGCCCTTGGTGAGGCAGTCCAGGGCGGCGTTGACGACGCTCGGCGCGACGTATCCGCTGCCCGCGCCCCGCGTGGAGGCGGGCACGCCGATCCCCACCTGGGAGGGGTCGAGGCCGCCCTCGAGCTGGATGCAGGCCAGCGCGGTCAGGAAGTCCACCGTCCCCTGGGAGTAGACCTTGCCGTCGCAGCCGAGCATCGACCCGCTGTTGTAGTACTGCATGTTGACGACGGTCAGGATGTCCTTGACGTTCAGCGCCGTCTTGAAATAGCTCCCCGACGTCGACTGCATGTCGATGGTCTGCGGGGCCATCGTGAGGACGAGCCTGTCACCCGCCTTCTGCGACAGGGCGCGCAGCGCCTGCGTCATGTAGGTGGGGTTGAGGCCGTTCTCCAGGTCGATGTCGACGCCGTTGAAGCCGTACTCCTGCATCAGCGCGTACACGCTGTTCGCGAAGTTCGCCGCCGAGGCCGCGTCGTTGACGGAGACGGTGCCCTTCTCGCCGCCGATCGAGATGATCACCGACTTGCCGGCCGCCTGCTTGGCCTTGATGTCCGCCTTGAACTGGTCGACGGTGTAGCCGTTCAGGCCCGCGGTGTCGAGGTGGAAGTCGACCGCGCCCGGTGTGCTGGTGGCGTCGGCGAAGGAGACCGCGATGATGTCGTACTGGCCCGGCACGTCACTGATCTTCTGGACGGTCGCGCCGTTGTTGAAGTTCTGCCAGTAGCCGGTGACCGCGTGCTTGGGCACCGCCGGGTTGCCGCCGGGCCCGCCGTCGGCGGACGTGGTGCCGGTGACCTCGGCGGACCTGGCGGACTCGCCGGCCGCGTTGGTCGCCGCGACCTGGAAGCGGTACGCGGTGGACGGGCTCAGGCCGGTCACGGTCGCGGAGGTGCCGCTGACGGACTGCGCCCTGGCGCCGTCGCGGTAGACGGTGTATCCGGTGGCGTCCTTGGCGGCGTTCCAGGTCAGGGCGATGGAGGACGGCGTCACGGAGCCGACGGCGAGGCCCGTCGGGGTCGCGGGTATGCCCGGAACCGGATCGGTGCCGCCACCGCCGTCGGGCCCGAAGACACTGACGTCGTCGGCGAAGTAGGCGGGCTGGCCGTACCAGCCGTGGGTGTAGACGGTCACGGAGGTGGTGTTCGGCCCGGTGGTGAAGCCGGTGCTGAGCTGCTGCCAGCTGGATCCGCCCTGCGTCCAGGTCGAGACGTCGGTGGTTCCGGTGCCGGATGCGCCGAGGTACACGTACGAGCCCTGGACGTACGCGCTGAGCCGGTACGTCGAGCCGGGCCTGACCGCGACCGTCTGCGCGCACTTGGCGTGGTCGGAGCCGGCGGGGGTGGCCTTCAGGGCGCTCGTGCCGCTGTGCACGGGGCTCGCGACGGTCGTGCCGCTGCCGTTCGTGCACGTCCAGTTGCTCAGTCCGGACTCGTAGCCGGCGTTCTTGGCGACGTTGACGTCGGCCTGTGGGGCGAGGACGGTCTGGGTGGCGGCCGTCTGCGCGGCGACCGCCGGCGCGCCGCTCGTCGTGCAGAGGAAGGCCGCGACGGTGGCGAGGAGGGTCGTGAGCCGGCGTCTGTGCCGGCCGGGTCTGACATCTGCGGTACGGGGCATGACTGTTTCCGGTGCGGAAGAGGCGAACCTGGGCACGTACGGGACGGTGGCCACCGTGTCTGCGCTAAAAATGGTTCAGACCAATGCCGTTGTCAAGGGTCACGGCGAGGGCGGCACGCTCCTCCGCGGCCGGGGTGCCACGTCCTGCGGGAAGGTCAGCGTGGAGCCCATCCACTGCATCGCGGGCGTGATCTCCTGTCGCCAGGTCGTGAAGTGGTGGCTGCCCCGGGGCAGGATGATCGAGTCGACGGTCATCGGCGGCCTGGCCGCGCGCACGAACCGCATCGTGTCGGCGTACCCGGGCTCGCCCTGCCGGCTGCTGGCCACCAGTGCGGAGATCCGGGGCGCCGGGAGGTGCTTCAGCCGCCAGAGCAGGTCGTGTTCGCGCCGGCGCTGTGCGGCCTGCGGCCCGGAGCCGAAGAGGCTGCCGGTGGTCAGGTCGTCCTCGACGCGGTAGTCGGCGGAGAGCGCGGCCGCCGAGGTGTAGACGCCGGGATTGCGCAGGGCGAGTTCGAGGGCGCAGGTGCCGCCGGAGGAGTACCCGAGGGCTCCCCAGGCGCTGGGATCGTGGCCGACGCGGTAGGCCGACTTCAGGGCCTCCGGCAGGTCCCTGGTGAAGAACGTCTCGGCCTGCGGCCCGCCGGGCACGTCCACGCACTGGGTGTCACGCGGGGGTGCGATGGTCGGCCGGATCATCACCACGACGGTCGGCGGCATCTTGCGCCGGGCGATCAGCCGCCCTGCGGTCTGCGGCACCTGCAGGTACTGCGCGAGGTTCATGATGCCGCCGGGATAGCCGCTGATCGTGACGATGACGGGGAAGCGCTGGCGGCGGAACTGGCGCTGGAAGTACTGCGGCGGCAGATAGACGAAGGCCGGATTCACCACCCTGGTACGGCGCCCCATGATCCGTACGGATTCCACCTTGCCGGCCTTCTCCGGCGGCCCGGCGGGCAGCCCCTGCACCCGGTCCAGCCCCTGCGGCCCGGCGGCCTGCACCAGCCCGCCCCGCACCCCGGCGGTCACGTCCCGGCCGCCGTGCCGGATGACCGACACTGGCGCCTGCTCGTTGCGTCCCAGCAGCTCGTCCCACGAACCGTAGAACTCGAAGGCCGAGTTGACGCCCAGGGCCAGCGCGCAGACGATCGCGAGCTGGGTGACGGCGATGGACGCGAGCCGGCCCAGCACGGGCCGGAGACCGCGCCCGGCCAGCCGGGGCCAGCCCCACACCGTGAGGACCACACAGAGGACGGCGGCCACCACCACCGCGTATTCGAGCGCCTGGCTGGTCAGCCCCATGCACCCATCACTCCCACACGTCGAGACGTCCGGGGCCGGGCCGCCCGCGGCAACGCCTTCACGGCGGGCGGCCCGTTCCCCGCTCATCGATGAGGAGGCGAGCGAAGCACGGTGCGTTCCGGCTGGGACCGGTTCTTGCCAAGGGCTTCAGGCGCCCAGCCACTCCGGCCGGGACGAGCCGCGGGGGACGAGGGTGAAGGGGTAACGGCCCGGAGTACCGGACATCCGTACCTGATCGGTGACGCCCTGGTAGGTACCGAGCGGGGTCTCGTCCGTGAAGGTCTCGGGGTCGAGGTAGGCGTGGCGCTCACCGGTGCCGGCGACCTCGGCCGCGTACGCCTTGTCGAAGACGCCGAGGCTGAGGATCCACAGCGCGGCACGGGTCAGCGAGACGTGTACGCGGTAGCTGCCGCCCTCGCGCGCCCGGCGGGCCAGCGCCTCGCTGACACCGGCGGCCATCAGCCAGGAGACGATGTAGTCATTGACCACCAGGATCGGCGGCAGGCCCGGTCGTTCACCGTCGCCTTCCAGGTTCATCATGCCGACCAGGCTGCCGGCCGTCTGGTCGAAGCCGACCCGGTCGGCCCAGGGCCCGGTGGGGCCGTTGAGGGTGGCCGTCGCGTGGATGATGCCGGGGCGCGCATCGGCGGCCTGCTCCGGACCCAGCCCGATGCTCTCCAGGTAGCCGGGGCGGCGATTGGCGTAGAACACATCGGCTCCGCGCAGCAGTTCGCGCAGGCGGGCCGAGCCGTCGGCCGAGCGCGGGTCGACGGTGGCGGAGCGGACGCCGACGTTGGCCGTGGTGTACGTCGCGTCGTGCTCGTGCTCGCCCGGACGCCAGATGTTGAGTACGTCGGCACCGTGCAGCGCCAGCGCACGGCCCGCGCCCGCACCGGCGATCACATGCCCCATGCCCAGCGCCCGGATGCCCGACAGGGGCTGCTCGCCACCCTCCGGCAGGGGCTCGGCCGGGCTGTCGCCGATCTTCTCGATCTGGACCAGCGGCATGTGCGCGAGGTGATCGCGGTACTGCGGCTCGTCGAGCATCTCCAGCGGGGAGCGGAGTACGGGCAGCACGACCCCGGCTTCGACGGCGGCCTGCTCCAGGTCGGCGGCGTTCCACCGGGCGATCGACCGGGCCACGGCCTGCGGGTCGTCCGGTACGTTCAGCAGCTTCTGGGCGGCCACCTTGATGCCGGGGTACGGATTCAGCGGCATGACCCAACGCCCGTCTGCGGTCGGGTAGAAGGAGAAGCCGAGCGCCTGGTTCACGTTGGACGTGGAAGCCGGCGGATAGCCGTTCAGCAGCTCCCAGCGGCGGTCGTAGAACGGGCACAGCCGGTGCGGCGCGCTCCGCAGGTCCACGGTGATGTCCTGCCCGTCGCCGCCGCGCAGCCGCCACAGCTTGGCGACAGCGGCGGACTTGGCCGCGAGCGCGATGGCGGCCGCCCCGCCCAGTCGCAGGGTGCTCGGTACGACCGGGTCGGCGCCGAGGAAGGTGACCTTGCCCCCGGTGTCCTCCGGGCGCATGCCGATGCCTGCCAGCACCTCGGTGAAGGCGGCCTCGACGTCGAAGGCGTCATCGGTCGCCGGGGCGGCGACGGCTGCCTCGATGCGCTGGGTGAGCCGCTGGGCGTGCTCGGTGGTCGTGGTCATCGGTCGGTCAACTCCCTGTGGTCTGGGCGGTGGTGACGTACGACAGCGGAGCTCGATCGTTGCGTACAGCGTTCGACCGGCTCCCCGCGGGGGCCTGCGCCCCGGCCGCCGGACCGGCCTCCGGACCGGCCTCCGCATCCGTCCTCGCATCGGTCTGCGCGCCGGAGGCCAGCCGGGAGACCAGCTCCTCGACGGCCGTCACGGTGTGCAGGCACAGCGTGAGGGCGCGGCCACGGGCGTGCGCGACGCCGTCGGGCGCGGTGCGGTCGACCAGGTCGGCGAGCCCGCTGCGGGCGGCCGTCGCGTCGAAGGCGGCGCGCAGGACGCCGGGGTACGGCCGGCCCTTCGCGGCGACCACGGCGGCCAGTTCGGCCAGGTGGTGGTCGAGGACCGCGGCGAACTCGGCGGTCTCCGGCACGGCGTCCGCCGGCCGGCCCGGCAGCCCGTCGTAGAGCAGCGCGGCGCACTGCGTGATCTCGTACACCGACCGCTGGATGCCGGCCAGCTCCTCGGCGGTCCACCGGGCGCGGTGGCGGCGCGGCTCGTGGCCGAGGCTGGCGATCGCACCGTCCAGCCGCTCCCTGGCCTGCCGGGACTGCCGGCGCAGCACATCGATCCCGGCCGGGTCCACGGCGCCGGCCTCGGCATACCCGGTGACCAGCACCGGCAGCAGTTGCTGCTGCACCCGCAGCCAGTCGGCCAGCAGCTCGTGCGTGCGGTGGTGGTGGTACGTCGGGATCACCACGAAGACGACCAGGCCGAGCAGCGCGCCCACGAGGGTGTCGGCGGGGCGGCCCCACTCGATCAGGCCGGGGGCCGAGCCGAGCCGGCTGATGAGGAAGACGATCCAGGCGGTGATGAAGAAGTTCAGTGCGAGCTGGCCGACGCGGAGCGTGAGGAAGACGCAGGCCGCGAGGACCGACGCGCCGATCACCAGCCCCCCGGCGCTCCACCCGCCGGGCAGCAGCACCACCCACGCCACGATCCCGCCGAGGATCGAGCCGATCGGCCGGCTCCAGCCGCGCGCGAAGGTGTGCCCGTAGTCGGGGAACAGCACCAGCATCGTGGTGAGCGCGGCCCAGAAGCCGTGGTCGGGCAGGGCGTGACCCCAAAAGTCGCCGAACGCGCGGCCCACCGCCTCACCGGCCGCCGTGCCGACCGCGATGCGGATGGCGTGCCGGAAGAGGGGAGCGCCCGGACGCATCTCGGCGGACAGCCTGCGCCATCCGGAGCGCAGCGCGTTCTCGGCGGGGAAGGCGTCCAGGACCTGGTCCAGCCCCTCGGGGCCGCGGGCCTCGAGCCAGTGGTCGGCCAGCCGCGCCGCCTCCCGGAGGCGGGGGAGCAGCGCGTCGGCCTCGGGGCCGCGCCAGGAGTCGAGCAGCCGCAGCGCCTCGGCGTCGGCGTCCTGGCGCCGGGCGGTCAGCACCGTACCGGCGACCGCGTCGAGCGCCTCGGCGATCGCGGTACGCGGCACGCGCGCCGTCCGGGGCAGAAAGTGCAGCGCCCGCCGGATGCCCTCCGCCTCGGAGAGCAGCCCGAAGAGCGGGGCCGCGGCGGGACGGGCGAACGCCGGCAGCAGGTCGAGGGCGGAGCGGGCCGCCGTGAACGGCGCGGACGAGAGGTACCCGGCGGGCTCGGCGGCCCGCGCGGTGCTCGCCAGGCTCCGGTACAGGGCGGCCACGGCCTTGCGCTGCGCGGGGTGGCGACGGCCGTACGGGGGCAGCAGCTGGGCAACGAAGACCATGGCGGAACCGACCGCGATCCACTGGACCATGGTCAGCCCGGCCGGGATGCCGGGGGAGAGGTCCGCAGTGATCATCAGGCCGATCGTGACCAGGCAGGCCCGGATGCCGGGGGCCACGCCCAGGGCACGCCACAGTCCGGCGACGTAGGACGCCACGGCGAGCACGATCAGGAACCACCAGCCCATCGGGTGGAGGTACACACCGATCAGCGTGGCGAGGCTGAAGCCGACACCGAGGACGAGCGCGTTCACCGCCCGGTGCCGGACCGGCGCCAGAAGCGTACCGATCCCGCAGATGAAGGCCCCGACCGTCATCATGGCCCAGGCCGGCGGGTCATCGAGCAGCGAGCCGACGACGGAGGCTGCGACGACGGCGAGCACGGCCCGGCCGATCGCCCAGGGATCGGAAAGTACGCGTTCCATCTTCAGCCCCGCCCGGAAGCTGTGCTGGATGGCGGAGCACCATGCCTTGACCTCACTCATATAGATGCATGTTACACCTAACAGTCCGTACGGGTCGAGTGACTGCGGCCCGGCGGGGGAGTGAGTCGGCTCACCCCCGCTGCCGGGGCGCGGTCAGTTGCTCAACGGGGAGTCACCAGGCGTTGCGGTGGATGACCTCGGAGACGGGGCGCCGCCGTACCGGGCCGAAGTTGCCGACGGGCCACCCCACGGGAATCGCCGCGAAGGTACGCATGTCCTCCGGGATGCCCAGCACCTGCTTCCACTCCCGCTCCAGCATCAGGTGCCAGATGGTGATGTTGGCGGCCAGGCCGAGCGCGCGTGCCGCGAGCAGCAGGTTCTGCACGCCTGGGTACATGCACGAGCCTTCCGCGAGAGCGGTGAAGCGCGGCTGGATCCGCGCCAGTTCCTGCACCGCGTCCGCGCCCAGCGCCTGCGCCGAAGCCCGCAGCCCCGCCTCGTCCGGCTGCTGCTCGGGCATCCGGTAACAAGGGATGACCAGGGCAGGAGTCTCCGCGAAGTGGTCGCGCTGGTACTCGATGGCCGCGACCATGCGGCCGTACGCGGCCTCGTCCATCCCCTCGGGCGCGTACTTCCCCGTGGTGGCCAGATAGGCGTCCACGCACCGTTGCCACAGCGGTGCCAGCCGGGCCATGACGTCGGGGTCGGTGACGAGGACGTACTCGTACCGCTGCATGTTGCCCCCGCTGGGGCCCCAGACGGCGGCCTGTATGAGCCGCTCCAGCAGCTCGTCCGGCACGGGGTCGGGCTTCAGACGGCGCATCGCCCGCATGGTCGACATGGTGTCGAAGAGCGGGGGTTGGGCGGTTCCGGTGGGCGTTGTTGCCGTGGTCGGGGTGGTGGTCGCGGTCGCGGTCGGGAGGCTGCCGGCGGCGTCGTTGGACATGATCCAAAAGTGTAGGTGGCGGTGTGGCTGCTGTGCAGTCTGCGGGCGGCAGGCGACAGTTGGCCCGGGCGCGGTCAGCGGGCGGTCGCCGGTACCTCGGTGGGCGCCTCCGGATCGGAGTCGTCACCGACGATCGGCGGTACCTCGGCCGCCGATGCCCGGACGAACCGGGGCCCGTCCGGCCCGTACACCGCACGTGGCTCGGGGAAGACGGCCAGCAGGAGGAGGTAGCTCACCGCGGCCAGTACGAGGCCGACGGGCAGTGAGATGTCGGCGCCGCCCGCGAGGCCGCCGAGCGGGCCGACGAACTGGCCGGGCAGGTTGGTGAAGAGCAGCCCCAGCGCGGCGGAGAGCAGCCAGGCGGCCATGGCGCGCCAGTTCCAGCCGTGCGTGAACCAGTAACGGCCGCCGCGCTGACGGCGGTTGAAGACCTGGATGGCGTCCGCGTCGTACCACCCGCGGCGGGTGACATAGCCGAGGATCATGACGACCATCCAGGGCGCGGTGCAGGTGATGATCAGCGTCGCGAACGTGGAGATGGACTGGGTCAGGTTCAGTGCGAAACGGCCGGCGAAGATGAACGCGATCGACAGCACCCCGATGAACAGCGTGGCCTGCACCCGGCTGAACCGCGGGAAGACGCTGGAGAAGTCCAGGCCCGTGCCGTAGAGCGCGGTGGTTCCCGTGGACAGGCCGCCGATCAGGGCGATCAGACAGAGCGGCAGGAAGTACCAGCCGGGCGAGACGGCGAGCAGGCCGCCGACGTAGTTGGGCGCCGCCGGGTCCACGTACCGCGCGGCCTTCTCCGCGATGACCGACGCGGTGGCCAGGCCGAAGACGAAGGGCAGCAGCGTGGCCAACTGGGCGAGGAACGCGGCGCCCATCACCCGGCGGCGCGGGGTCCCGGCGGGGATGTAGCGGGACCAGTCGCCGAGGAACGCGCCGAAGGAGACCGGGTTGGCGAGCACGATCAGCGCGGCACCGACGAATGAGGGCCAGAACAGCGGGTCACCGGTCGAGGTGAAGGAGCCCGCGTAGCCGGGGTCGAAGTCCCCGGCGAAGGCGAACGCACCGAGGACGAACATCGCCGAAGCCGCCACCACCGCCACCTTGTTGACCAGCAGCATGAAGCGGAAGCCGTAGAGGCAGACGATGAGGACGAGGCCGCCGAAGAGCGCATACGCGAGGCCGTACGCGGGCCCGGACTCGGGCACTCCGGCGAGCCGGTGGGCGCCGCCGACGAGCGCGTCGCCCGAGGACCACACCGAGATCGAGAAGAACGCGACGGCGGTGAGGAGGGACAGGAAGGAGCCGACGATCCGCCCGTGCACGCCCAGGTGCGCGGAGGAGGAGACGGCGTTGTTCGTACCGTTGACCGGGCCGAACAGAGCCATGGGAGCGAGCAGCAGCGCCCCGGCGACCAGCCCGAGGACGGTCGCCGCGAGCCCCTGCAGGAAGGACAGCCCGAAGAGGACGGGGAAGGCGCCGAGCACACAGGTCGCGAAGGTGTTGGCGCCGCCGAAGGCCAGCCGGAAGAGGTCGAGCGGACGCGCGGAACGGTCCTCGTCCGGTATGCGTTCGACGCCGTAGGTCTCGATTTCGGTGATCGCCGTACTCACGTGCTCCACTTCCTGCCGCTGGTACTGCCCGTGCCACTTCCCGGGACGGCCTCACAGTGTGTCAGGCGGGTGCGGCCGGGTCGGAAGAGGCGGTGGCGTACTGCGCTTCCCCGTAGCCGAAGGACCAGTCCACCGACTCGTTCTCGGTCAGGGTGATGAACACATTCCGCGGTTCGGTCCCCGCGTACTCGTGAGCGAGCTCGGCGATCCGCCGGTACAACGCCTGCTTCTGCTCGGCCCTCCGCCCGGAACGCATCGTGATCGCGACATACACGATCCCGTCATCGCGCCGCACACCGAGGTAACTGCCGTACCGCAACGTGCTGTTGACGCCGTCATGTCCGACCAGTACCTGAAAGCGGTCCTCGGGCGGAAACCCGATCGTCTCACCGAGCGCGTCCTGCACGGCCCGCCCGAGAGCGTCGAGCCGCTCGGGGTCGGTCCCGAGCGCGTCAATACGCACAAATGGCATGTCAGAGGCTCCCTTTCCCGAGGTTCCCTTCCTGGAGGAGCATACATACTAGTAGGTACAGTTATTCCTCGCGCTCCACAGTTACCGGTGCGAAGGCGATCCGGGTGACCGAGCCGTCCTCGGCCCACCGGATGCGAATCTCCTCGGTGTCCGCCGAGGCCACGGTGGCGGCATCGGTCAGGGGTGCCGCCTCCGCCGTGCCCGTCAGGGAGGCGAGGGCCGCCACGACCACCGTTGCGTCGGCGTCCTCGACGGGGGCGGTGCTGAGGCGAGGGAGCAGGGCCCAAGGGGTGAAGGCTGTGCCTTGGGGGGTGCGTACCTCGTCGAGGTCTGTCCAGCCGTGCAGGCCGTGCAGGCCGTGGAGCTGGGAGGACAGCGCTCCGTCCGGGGCCGTTGCCCAGCCCGTCAGGTGTATGCGGGCGCCGTGCGGGATGCCCGTGACCTGATGCACCCTCAGTTCGTACCGGCCGCGGGCCACCGTGACGCTCCGTACCTCCAGGCCCGGCACCATCGGTGGCCCCGCGGTGAACACCGGGCGGTGCCAGGAGGCTGCCCAGCCCCAGCCGTCGCCGCCGCCGGCGCCCAGGGGGTGGATCCGGCAGCGTACCGAGGAGTGCCCGGCGATCTCGACCGCGAGGTGGTTGTCGGGGGCGTTGGAGGCGGAGGTCGGGCCCGTGCCCGTCGAGTAGGCGAAGCGCCCGTACAGCACGTCGTGTGCCGCGGCGTTGTCGCCCTCGTGCGGGCGGACGTGGTCGCTGCCGTGGTTGTGCAGCCGGGCGAGGCCGTCGGCGGCGGTGGTCTGGACGAGCAGACCGGGCGCGGGGAGCGCGAGCACCCGGTCCGTGGCTTCGGCGGGGGCCGCCTCCTCGGTGGCCGTCCAGAGCGGGTCGTCGGCGGGGGTGAGGAGTGCGACGAACGCCTTGGAGGCCCAGTACGGGGAGCCGGGCCCGGAGTACGTCTGGCAGGTGGGCTCGTGCGGCCCGTACCAGCCCAGATTGAGCAGTCCGTCCTCGGTCCCCACCGCGCCCCGGGTGACGAAGTGGCGCAGGGCGCCGCTGAGCAGGCGCCGGGAGACGCCCGGTGCGAGAGGCGTGTGGCCGGTCAGTGCGCCGAGGCCGACTGCCGCCGTCGCGGCGAAACGGTAGGTCAGGGAGCGGCCGAAGTGGATCGGTGCGCCGTCGCCGCCGAAGAGGAGCGAGTAACCCTCCAGGTGCTCGCTCAGCCGGGGCCCGTACAGGTCCAGCAGGCCCTTGTCGCCCGCGAGGTGGGCGTGCAGCACCGGGTAGAGGTGCAGGGCCCAGCCGTTGTAGTGGTCGAAGGCGCGGCCGTCGCCGTCGGCGTACCAGCCGTCGCCGCGGTACCACGTCTCCAGCAGGCGCAGTCCGCGGTCGATGGCACGGCGGGTCTCCGCGTCACCGCGGCCGACCGACTCCAGGAAGGCGGCGACGGTGACGGCGAAGAGGTACCAGTTGTTGGGTGCGGGGGTGTGCCGCAGGGCGCCACGCAGCCATTCCTCGGTGCGGTCCTGTACGTCGGCGTCGAGGCGGTCCCACAGCCACGGGCGGGTCACCCGCAGGCCGAGCGCTACGGAGGCCGACTCCACCATCGGCTGGCCCTGGACGTCGTGGTCCAGGATCAGCGGCCAGGATTCGGTGTCCTCGCGGCCCGGCGTACGGGTGCCGGCGGCGAGCCCGTCCGCGTACCGGGGCAGGAAGCCGTGCGGGTCGGCGCCGTCCGCGCCCGCGACGCGGAATGCCGCGGCGAGGAACGTCCGCGCGTACCCCTCCAGTCCGTCGGAGCGCACGCCGGACCGGGAGGGCCGCCCGGGCAGGTCCAGCAGCGCCCCGCCGGGCGTGGCCCAGCGCAGGGCGGCGCGGACCAGCCCGTCGGCGGCGGCCTCCCAGTGGGCACGGGTGTACCCGGTGTGCGGGCTCAATTCCCGGTCATCTGGCGGTATTTGCAGGAAACGATTCGTGCTGGTGACAGAGACGTCATTCATGCCAGGAACGCCAGCCTTTCGCGGTGTACGGGGTGGGCGAAGCCGTCGCCGGCGGCCCACCGGGCCACCTCACTCACCGTCAGGTCGGCGAGGCGGCGCCATTCGTTGCCCTGGGAACCCGCCAGATGCGGGGTCAGCAGGGCGTTGTCGCAGGTCCACAGCGGGTGGTCGGGGGGCAGCAGTTCGGGTTCGGTGACGTCCAGGACGGCGTGGATGCGGCCCGAGGTCACCGCGTCGGTGAGCGCGTCCTGGTCGATGACGGCGCCCCGGGAAGTGTTGATCAGGGTGGCGCCGGGGCGCAGCCGGCCGATCAGTTCGCGGCTGACCAGGCCGCGGGTGGCGGGCAGCAGCGGCGTGTGCACGCTCACCACGTCGCTCGTGGCGAACAACCGCTCAAGACCGGCGCCCGTCACCCCCAGCGCCGCTGCTTCCGCCTCGGACACGTACGGGTCGTAGAGCAGGATGTGAAGGTCGTACGGACGCAGCAGCTCGATCACCCGGCGCCCGATCAGCGAGGCGGAGCAAATGCCCACGGTGTTGCGGTAGTTGCCCACCGAGCGGTCGGTGCGCAGCCAGGCGTCGCGGCTGCGGCCGGCGCGGTAGTCGCGGGCGCGCTCCAGGACGCGCTTGTTCGCCAGCAGGATCATCGCGACGGTGTACTCGGCCACCGGCAGCGCGTTGGCAGCGGCCGCCGAGGAGACCTCGATGCCGCGGTCCCAGCAGGCGTCGGTGACGTGGTGGCGGACGCTGCCCGCGGAGTGGGCGATGGCCCGCAGGTGAGGCGCGGCGGCCAGTACCGCGGCGTCGACGGGCGGGCAGCCCCAGCCGGTGACCAGCACCTCCGTCTCCGCGAGGACCGCGCGGGCCCGTTCGGTGGTCAGGTCGTCGAGTACGGGGGGTGGTGCCAGGTCGCACAGGGCGGCGAGGGCGGCCGTCTCGTCCGGGCCGAAGACGGCCGTGGCGGCGTCCTGGCTCATGGCGAGCGCGGCGCGCGGCCGGTGTCGCGCCTCGGTCATGGAACTCCTTCGACTTGTCGTACGGGTGGTTACTTCACCGCTCCCGCCGTCAGCCCCGAGCGCCAGAAGCGCTGCAGCATCATGAAGGCGAGGATCAGTGGCAGCACTGCGAGCAGCGACCCCATGACGACGACGGGGTAGTACTCGGGCGAGACGGTCGCCGAGCTGTTCCACGTGTACAGCCCCAGGCTCACGGGATACAGCTCCTGGTCGGACAGCATCACCATCGGCAGGAAGAAGTTGTTCCAGATCGCGGTGAGCTGGAAGAGGAAGACGGTCACCAGCCCCGGCCCGAGCATCCGCAGGGCGACCCGGAAGTACGTGGCCAGCTCGCCGGCGCCGTCGATGCGGGCCGCCTCCAGCACCTCGTCGGGCACGTAACCCTGGCTGAAGATCCGGCCGAGGTAGACGCCGAAGGGGTTGAAGAGGACGGGGAGGAAGACCGCCCAGAAGGTGTTGACCAGTCCGACGCCGGACGCCATCAGGTACAGGGGCAGCGCGAGCACCGTCTGCGGCACCATGACCGCGGCCAGTACCACCCCGAAGAGCTTCTCCTTGTGCCGGAAGGCGTACTTGTCGAAGGCGTAACCGCAGGCGACGCTGATCAGCGCGCCGAGCGCCGCACCTACCACCGCGTACAGCAGGCTGTTGCCGTACCACCGGCCGAACAGCCCGCCGTCCATGGAGAACAGCTCGCCCAGATTGGCGAAGAAGGAGAAGTCGCCGAGGGACAGCAGATCGCTGCTGAAGAGCGCGTCGCGGTTCTTGGTGGCGGCCAGCACCAGCCACAGGACGGGCAGCAGGGTGTACAGCACGCACACGCCGACGACGGCGTTGACGGCGGTCCGGCCGAGCAGCCGGGGGCGCAGCGCGGTGGAGGTGGTACTCATCGGGTGGCCTCCGCCTTCTCGTTGGACCGGTTCGTCCAGCGGGTCACGCCGTAGGACAGGGCGATGGTGAAGAGGAGCAGGATCACCGAAGCGGCGGCCGCCAGGCTGTAGTTGTTGCGGTTGAAGGCGGCGTCGTAGATGTACATGCTCGGGGTGAAGCGCGAGTTGATCATCGGGGTCTGCTGGCCGAGCAGCATCGGCTCGGTGAAGAGCTGCAGTCCCCAGATCAGTGTGAACATCGCGACCATCACGATCGAGGAGCGCACCAGCGGGGTCTTGACCTGCAGGGCGGTGCGCACCGGCCCCGCGCCGTCGACCACCGAGGCTTCGATGACCTCACGCGGGACCGCCTGGAGCGCGGCGTAGAAGATGATGGTGTTGTAGCCGAGGTTGCTCCACACCGCGATGTTCACGATCGAGGGCAGGACCGTGTGGACGCCCAGGAAGTCGACGGTGATGTCCGCCTGGCCCAGCAGCTCGATCACGGGGCTGATGCCGGGCGTATAGAGGTACAGCCAGATGATCGCGGCGATGATGCCGGGCACGGCGTGCGGCAGGAACAGCGCGAGCTGCGCCCAGGCCCGCAGCCGCACCACGCCCGAGTCCAGCAGCAGGGCGAGTGCCAGGGCGCATACCACCATCAGCGGGATGTAGAACAGGCAGTACGCGGCGACCGTGCCGAGACCGCCGAGAAAGGTCGGGTCGGTGAGGACCGCCGCGTAACTGCGCAGTCCGACGAAGACGGTCCGCTCCGGGCCGAACCCGAGTCCCGGCTGGTCGGCGCCGAAGAAGCTCAGCCACACGGCGGTACCGACGGGGATGAGGAAGACCGTCACGAGCAGGACGAAGAACGGCGTCATCAGCACGCCGCATGCGCCGAGCCGGCGCCTGCGGGCCCCGCGCCGCTGCGCGGCGGACGAGAGGGGAGCGGTCCGGCTCGGGAGCGCGACGGTGTCCGTGCTGGTTGTGGTCGTGGTCATGGTGTCACCTGCCTCTCTGACGGTTGGTCAGCTGCTGCGTTCGGTGGTGGACAGGCCGAGGGCCTTGAGGTCGGGCAGGGTGCCGCGCTGTGCCTCGCGTACGGCGTCGATGATCGTGCCCTGGCCGCCGGCGGCACGGGCGAACCCGTCCTGCATGACTTTCTGTGTCGCCGTCATCCGCGGCCCCCACGTCCACCGGTCGTCTATGAGCTCGGCCTGCTCGCGGAAGAGCGCGTAGATGTCCTGGCCCGAGTAGTAACGGCGATCGAATGCCTTGCGGCCCACCTCGATCAGGCCGGGCGCGGCGGGGAACTGGCTGCTGGTGCCGCTGGAGAGCCGGGCGCGCAGCGCGTCGGGGTGGGTGACCTGCCAGCTAATGAACTCCATCGCGGCTTCGGGGTGGCGGCAGTCCTTGGTGACGGCGAACGTCGACCCGCCGTGGGTGGCGCTCACCGGCCGCCGGGTGTCCCACTGGGGGAACGGCGCGACCGCCCACTTGCCCGCCTGCCCCGGATGGGCGTTCATCTGCGCGCCCGCGTCCCAGGCGCCGTGCAGCCGGCTGAGGATCCGGCCCTGACCGATCGCGGCGGGGAAGCGATTGCCGTCGGTGGCGAACCTGGCGACCAGGTCCTGGTCCGCCAGCCGCTGCCAGTACCGTGCCACCCGCCGGGTGGGGGCATCGGCCATCGAGACGTTCCAGGCGCCCTTGGAGGTGTCGAACCAGCGGGCGCCCGCCTGCCAGGAGAACGCGGCGAACTGCGTCATGCCGTCGGTGGGGAACAGCGACAGATGGCGGTCCGGCGCACGCTTCCGTACCAGCAGCGCGGCCTCCTCGAACTCGTCCCACGTCGTGGGGACGTCGATGCCGTACTCCCGGAAGAGGTCCTTGCGGTAATGCAGCACCATCGGCTCGATGTCCAGCGGGACGCTGAAGACCCGGCGGTCGAAGGTGGTCAGTTCGAGGGCCTGCGGCAGCAGCTTGCCGCGCAGCCCGTCGTCGACGAGATCGGTGATGTCGCGGGCGACGCCGTCGATGGCGAAGCCGGGGACCTGGGGGTACTCGATGGTGGCGACATCCGGCGCGTTACCGGCGCGGGCGGCGTTGCTCAGCTTGGCGTAGCCGCCCAGCGCGCCGGACGGGACCTGCTGGAAGTCCACCTGGATGTGGTCGTGCGTGCGGTTGAACTCCGTCACCACTTCCTGGCTGCCGCGCAGGGCGGACCAGAAGGTGATGCGGGTGGTGCTCTTTCCGGTGGTGCGCGGCTGTCTGCCGCCACTGTTGCCGGTGCAGGCGCTCACACCGGGCAGGGACAGGGCGGCGAGCGCAGCGAGCACGGAGCGACGACTGTGTCGACCGGGCATGCAAGCCTCCCGCGGCTCGTTCGGGACACGGGAATAGTGATCGGTCCCACATAATCCGGTCAATAGACCGATCAGAAGAAAATGAAACGATCAAACGCTCGCAACGTGCGGGCGGCACCGCTCCTGACGGTCACTCACCAGCGCCGCTCACAGGCCCGGTCGACCCGCGGACCTGCAGATCCGGCAGCAGCTCGATACGCCGTACGGGTGCGGGGCGCTCCCCGGCAGACCGCCGCAGCCGGTGCAGCAGCAGCTCGGCCGCCGCCCGCCCCACCTCCGTCTTGGGCGGCGCCACCGCGGTCAGCGGAGTACTGCCCAGCGCTGCGACGACATCGTCGTACGCCACCACGGAGAAGTCCTCCGGCACCCGTATCCCGGCCTCCTGGAACCGCTGGACCAGCATCAGCGCGTCCACGTCACCGTGCAGGAGGGCGGCGGTGGCGCCACGGGAGCGCATCAGGTCCAGGACGTCGGGCCGGGGGCACTCCTCGGACTCCGACCGGGGCCGTTCCGCCGGCTCCGGCACGGCCGTCGGCGAACTCAGCGTCACGGCCCAGTCCTCGACCTCCGCCCGCTCCGCCGCGATCGCGGCGAACGCCGCGCGCACCGCCCGGGCCGTAGGACTGTCGTCCCGGGCGCCCAGGACGATCCGCCGGTGCCCCAGCGAGATCAGGTGCTCGACGGCGAGATGGACGCCGTACCAGTGGTCGGAGCAGACCGAGTCGAGCGCGTGCAGCGCGCTGCCGGGCCGCGGGCGGCGCTCCATGAGTACGGTCGGCACGTCCAGCGAGCCGAGCCAGCCGTAGTCCGCCTCCTCCGCGCCCAGCCCGCGCCAGCGCGGCGCGATCAGCAGGCCCTGTACGCCGCTCGCCAACGCCTGCTCCACCATGGGGCGTTCGCCACCGGACACGGCGGGCGCGATGTGCAGCGCGATCCGCATGCCGGCCTCCTCCAGCACCGTACGCGCACCGTGCAGGGTCTCGAAGAGGTACGAGTGCCGCTCGGGCACCACCAGCCCTATCGCGGCACCGTCCTCGCCCGGCCGGGCCCTCGGCGCTCCCGCCGCTGCCCCGGCCGCCCCCGCTTCCTCGACGGGCACGAGCGAACGCACCACTCCGTGTCCGCGCCGCAGGTGTCCCGCGCGGGCCAGCTCCTCGACGTCCCGGCGCACGGTGACCACCGAAACGTCCAGCTCGGCCGCGAGATCACCGACGCGGACCGCACCGCGCGACCTCACCACACCCAAGATCCGCTGCCGCCTGAGATCGACCGGTTCCCGCATGTCGCTGCGCCCCCCTGTGTGCGTTTGAGCGTTCGCCGCGCAGCATAACGATCAGCCCGCCCCCACACGAGACCGCGAGTGGTGCGGTGCCGCGCTCCTGACGGCGGGCCCGCTCAGCCCTGTGTACGGAGCGCTGGAGTCGGCGCCGTGGGTGACCGCGGCAGGCGTACTGCTGCTGGCCGCCTTCGTCTTTCCGGCGGCTTCCCGGCCTGGGGGCGTGCGGACGTATCCCCAGCGCCTCGGTGTACTGAGGTATACCGATATCGACTGATGACCGATGCCTACTCGCGGCCCTTTGTTGCACATTGGGCGCGCTCGCGGATCGGATGGGTGACACGCGAGGCGCGCACGGCTGGAGGAGGCACATGCTGAGGGAGAGGGGCCACGGACCGGCCGGCCTGATCGGCCGGGACGGGGCGTTGTCGGAGGTGGCGGAGGTGCTGCGGGCCGAGCGGCTGGTCACGGTGAGCGGGCCCGGGGGAGTGGGCAAGACCGCGCTCGTCGCGGAGCTGGCGCACCGCTTGCTGCCCGGACAGTGGGAGGCCGTGGGGTGGGTGGATCTGGTACGGCTGGATGGCCTCGAGCTGCTGCCGCAACGGCTGGCCCGCGCCCTGGGCAGGGGCGGCCTGCCGGCCCGGGGCACCTCCGAGGCGCTGGCCGACGCGCTCGGCGGCGCCCCGGCGCTGCTGGTGGTGGACACCTGTGAGTACGTGGCCGATGCCTGTGCCGAGATCCTGACCGGACTGGTGGCTGCCTGCCCCGGCCTGCACGTACTGGCCACCAGCCGTACTCCCATGGACACCTCCGGCCACTACCGGCTGCGCCCGCTCCCGCTGGAGGAAGCCGCCCGCCTGTTCGAGGCGAGCGGCCGGCGTTGGGACTTCGTCGACGTACCGACCGCGAAGACGGCCGAGCACATCTGCGCGTTCCTGGACGGCCTGCCGCTCGCCGTCCACATCGCTGCGGGACAGCTCGCCCACCACTCGCCCAACGAGGTCCTCTCCCTTGTCTCCCGGGCGGACACCCTCCTGGATCTGACCATCCCCGGTCTGCCCGCGCGCCAGCGCACACTCCGCGAATCCCTCCTCAGTACGCATCAGTTGTGCACGCGTGAGGAGCAGTTGCTCTGGGCGCGCTGCACCGTCTTTCCCGGCCCCTTCGGACTGAGGGACGCGCTGGAGGTGTGCGCCGACGACCGGCTGCCTCCCGAGGCGCTGGTGGCGGCGTTCGCCGGCCTGGGCCGACGGGCGCTGATCCTGCCGCAGGAGCCGCACGGCGCTACGTACAGGATGCCGTGGTCCACTCGGGCGCACGGCCGGCAGTGGCTGAACCAGCTCGGTGAGGAAAGGGAGTTCCTGCAGCGCTGCCTGACCTGGCTGCTCCGCGACTCGTGATCGGACCACAGACTCTGCCCGACCCAATTAGGCAAGCCTCGCCCACACCACTCCCTCTTTTGCGGGAATGTCGCCACGAAGTCCGTGGAGACTCATCGGAACCGCATCGAAGGCCGTGCTGCCCCGCGTAGCGTAGGAACCCCCACTCTCGGGCGGGCAGCAGGCGGAGGGGCGAGCACCATATGGCCTTGCGATATCTCAGGGAGCAGCAGGCCGGCGGGCTGCCCCTGGAAGTCACGGGTTTCGTCGGGCGTGAGCAGGAACTGCGCGAGATCGGCGCGCTGTTGGACAAGGCCCGGCTGGTGTCGCTCATCGGCCCCGGGGGAGTCGGCAAGACGAGGCTCGCGCTGCGGACCGCCCGTACCGCGCTGCCGTACTTCCCCGACCGTGCCTGCTTCGTCGAGCTGTCGTCCCTGCACGACCCGGTACTGCTGCCACACACCGTTGCGGCGGCGCTCGGCCTGTCCGAGCAGGGGGACCGTGATCCGGTGGGCCTCCTCGTCTCCTACCTCGCCGCCAAACGGCTGCTGCTCGTCCTGGACACCTGCGAGCACATGCTGGACGCCTGTGCGATGCTCGCCGATCTGATGCTGCGGATGGCGCCCGGCGTCACGGTACTGGTCACCAGCCGCCAACCGCTTGACGTACCAGGTGAGTTCGTCTATCCGATCACGCCACTGCCCACCGACCGCGAGGCGGTGCAGCTTTTCGCCGAGCGGGCCGCCGCCGTCGTACCGGGCTTCGCCGTCACCGACGCCAACCGCAAGGACGTCACCTCCGTCTGCCGCCGGCTGGACGGGATGCCGCTGGCGATCGAACTGGCAGTGGTACGGCTGCGGGTGCTCTCGCTCGGCGATCTGGCCGCCCGGCTGGAGCACCGCTTCCAGGCGCTGACCGGCGGCCGCCGCGGTGCGGTGCCCCGGCACCGCACCCTGCAGGACGCCATCGACTGGAGCCACGACCTGTGCACCCCGCGGGAACAGCTGCTGTGGCGGCGGCTGTCGGTATTCGCCGGAGAATTCGACGCCGAAGCCGCCGAGACCGTGTGCGGCGGCGGTGAGCTGCCGGCCGAGGACGTGCTGGAGCAGCTCATCGGGCTGGTCGACAAGTCGGTGGTACTGCGCATCGAAGCGGAGCAGGCGCGCTACCGACTGCTGGACACCCTGCGCGAGTACGGTGCCGAGCGGTTGACCCAGAGCGGCGAGGAGGAGGCGTACCGCCGGGCGCATTTCGATTACTTCGCGGTGTTCGCCGAGCGCGCCGACCGTCCTTTCCACAGCGACCGGCAGGCGGAGCACCTACGGGCCCTCGCGCGCTGGCTGCAGAACTTCCGTATCGCCATGGAGTACGGCACCAGCACCGACGATCCCGAACTGGCGTTGCGCGGCCTCGACCTGGCCACTCGGCTGTGGACGCACTGGATCACGACGGGCCGGCTGCGGGAGGGTGCCCGCTGGCTGGAGCGCGGCCTGGCCAATGTGGAGCACGACTGCCCCGAACGCGTCGAGGCGCTGCACCGCATCGCCTGGGCCCTGATGGTCTTTGGGCGGCACGACGAGTCCGAACCGTACATCCTGGAGTCGCTGGCGATGGCCGAGCGGATCGGCGACCGGCGCGGTGCGACGTACGCGAAGGAGTTCCACGGCTGTCTGTCGATGGTATGCGGACGGCTGGACGAGGCACACCGCGACCTCAACGAGGCGCGCCGCGGCTTCCGTGAGCTGAGCGACAACGACGGGCTGGCCATCACTTGCTTCATTCAGACGTTCGGCGCGGCAGTCGTCGGCGATGTGGAGCACGCCTGGGAGATCTCCGGGGAAGGACTGCGGGCGCTGGAGCCGGTGCCCGGTGAGTGCTGGTCCCGCAGTTACTGCCTGCTGTACCGGCAGCTCGCGCTGTGGATGGCGCACGAGGACTCCCGGGCCGAGGAACGCGACCGGCTCGGCCGCGAGGCACTGGTCCTGAAGCTGGCCGTGAACGACCGGCTCGGTGCGGCGGTCGCCCTGGAGCTGCTGGCCTGGTCGGCGGGCCGGTCGGAGCGCTTCGAGCGGTCCGCCTGGCTGCTGGGCGCCGCCGAGGCGATCTGGACCAGGATCGGTGGCGCGCGACTGTTCAACGTACCGATCCTGAACGCGGAACGGGACACGGCCGTCACCGCGGCGCGCACCGCACTGGGCGACTCCGCCTACGCCGACCATCACGCCCGCGGCGCGGCGCTCGACCTCACCGAGTCCGTCACGTACGCGGTGCAGGACACCGATGCCCTCCCCAAGCCCCCGCCCGGCATTCCGACGCCCGGCATTCCGACGCCTGGCATTCCGATGCCTGGCAGCACGGCGGCCTCGGCCGGCACCATGTCGGCCCCGTCCACGCCACAGACCGTACCCGGCACCGTGGCGCTACCGGCCCCGGACCGCACCACTCCCCGCCCGCCCGGCCTCACCAACCGCGAACGCCAGGTGGCCGCGCTGGTCGCGGAGGGCCTGACCAACCGCCAGATCGCAGAACGCCTCGTCGTCTCCAAACGCACAGCCGACGCCCACGTAGAACACATCCTGAACAAACTCGGCCTCACGTCGCGCACGCAGATCACCGGGCTGGAGTGAGGGCCCGAAGCGGCGGTCTGAGCGGCGGCCCGCATGATGGACCGGTAAGCAGGGGTGGGGTTACACCCCGAGGCCGCCCGCGACCGTCAGTTCCCGGCTGCTGAACTCACCCGTCAGCATCGGCATCGCCTCGCTGATCGCGGCCTTGGTCTCAGGGAGCTGAAGCGACGCATCGTGATGTGCTTTGCTCTGCCAGACCTCCGTCACCCAGATCGTGACGTCATCGGCGTCCGACGTACTCACGATGTAGAGGTCACACCCCGCCTCACGGAGGTGGTCAACGCCGCTCAGCAGGATGGACACCACGTCGTCGCGGTGACCGGGCTTCGCTTTCATCGATCCGATATAGCCGTACGCCGCCACCGTGACTCCTCGCTCCCGGCAGCCCCGTGCTCGCCGTGTTACCAGCACCTTGCCACACTCGCCACAAAACGGGACTGCGGCAGGGCGGAGGGGTGCCGCAGCCGTGTGGTGGGAGGCCGGCAGCGCTGGAGCGGGTCGGAACCGGGGTTTCGCCCCGCTCCGCGCGCTGCTCGTCGGCCCGTGCGGTCGATCAGGCGGTGGCAGCCTGGTACAGGCCGCGGCCGGCCCGCTGGGCCCTGGAGGAGGCGACGAGGCGGTCCAGGGTGCTGCGAACGGTGTTGATGGCGGCCGTGGTCTGGGCACGTCCCACGGCTTCGGCGACATCGCGCGCACGGACCGGGGCGCTGCCGATCTCCGTCAGTGCCTTGAGGACCTGGTCGGTGAGTCCGCTGCTGTCCTTGGCCGTTGCGGCGGGGGCGGCCTCCTTCGCCGCCTTGCCCTGAGCGGCCTTGCCCTCGGCCGCGGTGTTCTTCGCTGCCGAGTTCTTCGCTGCCGTGTTCTTCGTTGTCGTGCTCTTCGCCGCGGTGCTCTTCTCCGTCTTGGCCTTGCCGTTCTTGGCCGAGGCGGTGGACTTTCCGGCGGTGCGGCCCTTCCGCTCCGGTGCGGCGGCCGACTTCGCCGCGCTCTTACGGGCGGCACTGGCGGGCGCCTTGCGGGGCTTGGGCACAACGGGAGCCGGGGCGGAGTCCGCCTCGGGCGCCTGGGCCGCTTCGGGAGTTGCTTCGCTCGCCGCCTCAACGGCCGCGGGAGCGGGCTCGGATGCGGTCGTGTTGCCGGAGGCCGATGCAGGGGCAGCGGCCGGCTCGGGGGCCTGCTCAGCAGACTGCGGCACGGACTGGGTGGTGGAGGACAGCGCCTGCAGTGCGTTGAGTGCGGTGCGGACGGAGTCCAGCCGGGTGGTGACGGCGGCCAGCTCCTTTTCCAGGGTCTGCTGCTGCGCCTCCAGCCGGGGAAGTTCGGCCTGGAGCAGGTCCGTTGTGGCGGTGATGCTGCCCGGTGTGCTGACGGTAGTGGTCATGTGGTGCCTTTCTGCTTCGGCCGGTCAGTTATCGGTTTCTCTGCCGGACGCTCGATGTACTTGTGTGGGGCTGTGGTGGTGAGGGGCGGGGAACGGCGGCGGGCCTTGCCGCCCACCGCCGTGCGGCCGCTGTCCCTTACCGGCGTCACAGTGGGAAGCAGTTCTGCGGCGACAGTGTTTCACCATGTTGTCGAAGGCGTTGAGTATAAGGTCCCACTTGCCCTGAGCAAGACCGTTGCCAACCGCGTACCCACACTCCGCAATTGTGATGACAGTCGCGATCGAGTTCGTGACAGCCCACCACGCTCTGACCGCAAAGGGTCTGCGGTCATGATGTCATCCGTCCCGGGCAAAGCCCTCGCCACCCTCGCCGAACCCGAAAAGCACCTCGTCGGCACCCCTAGGGCCGTCCCAAACGTGTCAACTGCTCGGCCTGCAGAACAGCCGGCGGACAGCACTCCCAGCGGGCCTCCGAACACACTCGTACGGAGTAATCCATCGAGAGATGCGTGGCCTTTCAGCGCAGGAATTATGGCCGGACAATGTTCGTCCGAGTGGGTTGCCGAACGCGCACCTCAAACGCCCATCGTCATCGCGAAGTTCCGGTTCAGGGAGGAGCGATGGCTTGTTGGAGCAGGTGCTGGAGGGTGCGTTGTTGGTCCTGCGTGAGGCCCGCGAGGGGGCCTGCTTCTCGATTTTGTCGACGACGTGACACGACCGGCTTCGGTATGCACTTCACCGACGTGGTGTTCGGAACCCTCCGGCATTACGTGCCGGGCGGTGGGAGCTCCGGGGTGGTGCCGGGCTCTTCCGGAGGCGCGCTGGGGGAGTCGGGCGTGGGGGTGTCCGGCGGTGCGGAGGTGGTCGGCGGCTCTGTGGAGGGGGACGTCGAGGTCGGGGAGGAGGATGTCGGTTCCGAGGACGGGCACGTCGATGACGGGGGCTCGGAGGGCGGGCAGGTCGATGACGGGCTGTCGGAGGGGGTTTCGGACGGCGGCGGAGTGGTCGGGGTGTCCGTCCGGCCCGTCTCATCGCCCGCGGCGCGCTTGAACCAGGCTCCCGTGTCCAGGTCGACGAGGATGAAGACGTTGACCTCGGTGGTTGCTTGCTGCACGGCCACCATGTCCGAGTGCCGGTACGCCGGCCAGGGCTTGCCGACCGGCTTCGGTGTTTCCTTGACGGCCACCGGCGGCAGCAGCGGGTTGCCGCAGGCACAGCGCACGCGCGGCACTCCGCGCGAGTCGACCAGTACGGCCGTGCCGGCCTGCAGGACCGACTGGTAGGCGGTGGCCTTGCCGTCCTTGAAGCCGTGGTTGGTGACCCGGGTGTCCTTGCGCAGCTGTACGGGGGTCAACGACCGCAAGTAGGAGGGTACTTCGCGCTGGGCGATGCCCTCGGTGTCGGCGAACGCCTTGGCCTTGGCCGGCTCTCGCTGCAGGAAGTCGATCTGCTTCTCGACATCACAGCTCGGCGTGGAGCGGCTGCCGCCGTACAGGCCCGGCGCCGAGCCCGCAACGCTGGTCGTGCCCGTGTTGCCGGACGGCGCGGTCGGCGTCGCGCTCGGCGAAGCGGGCGCGGTGGAGTCCTTGGCGCTCGACTTGGTGAAGGGGTCCTTGCCCTCGGCGGCGGCCGGCTGGAGGAAGACCTCGCCCGAGCCGGTACCGCTGTCCGGACGGGTGAGGAAGACGGTCAGGGCCACGGCCGCGACGAGGACGGCGGTGATGAGCGCGACGCGTGACGAGGACCGCCACCAGGGCTTGCCGCGGCCGGAGCCCGCGCCGGCGGCACCGCCCGCCCCGCGGCCGAAGCCACCGCCGTAGCCATCGCCGGAGCCCTCACCTGAGCCACCGCCATGGCCACCGCCGGAGCCCTCGCCCGAGCCACCGCCGTAGCCACCGCCACCGGGGCCGCCCGATCCACCCGATCCGCCCGATCCGCCCGATCCACCGGACCCACCGTCCCCGCCCGGCCACTGCCCGGAGCCGGCGCCGGAGCCCACCTGCGTGGGCTCGTGGCCGGGCTCGGAAGGCGTACCTGAGGACGGCCCTGACGAAGGCCCCGACGACGGGCCAGGGGGGGGAGCCTGACGAAGGCTCTGACGACGGCCCGGAGAGCGGACCCGACGGCGGACCCGATGGCGGGCCGCTCGGGCGGCCTTCGGGCGGTGGTTGCGATGTCACGGGTCGGCCCTTCTTCCCCTGCATGTCGGGCGTCGGCCGCGTGGACCATCCGGCGATCCGAATTTCACCCGTTTATTCCCTCTTTACGCCATTGTGTGCTCGTTCCCGGCGCCGTCCGCAAGCGGGGCGGCGCGCCCGTACATACCGTGGTGAACGCGGTAGCCGAGGGTGAGCGGCGCGGAGTGCGGGGCGAGCAGTGAGGAGACAGCGTGAGCCGGATGCGAGAAGCACTCGCCGCGGCGGGCGCGGGCATCGTGGCCATGATCGTGGTAGCCGCGCTCGGACTGTGGGCGGCGGGCGCGGCGGGCCTGCCCGGCGGGGCGTTCCCCCGAGTGGTCGCGGCCGTTGTCGTCATCGCGGCCGGCGGCTCGGTCGAGCTCTCCGGTGACACCGGCGTCCTCGCGCGGGCGGACGCCGCCATCGATGCCGTACCACTGTCGGTGACACTGGCCGGCGCGCTGGTGACGGCCGCCGTCTTCCTGCTCCCGCTGCGCCACCGGGCGGTGGCCTCCACCGGCGAACTGCTCGACCGCATCGCCCGTACGGCCGCGTGCTGGCTGCTGTTCCTCCTGATCATCGCCCTGCTCGCGCGCCACAGCTTCCGGATCTCCACCGGCAACGACATCGCCGAGGAGATCGGAGCGGAGCTGGGCGCGATCCCCACCGTTGCGTTCCGGGCCGACGTACCCGCGACGCTCGGCTTCGGTCTGCTGTGGGTGCTGGCCGTCCTCGCGCTCACGTTCATCGTGTCGCGCAAGGCCCCGCTCTCCAGTCCGCTGCTGCACTTCCAGCGTTCCGTACGGCCGCCCGCCTTCGCGATGCTGGTGGTGTTGCTCGCGTACGCGGCGATCGGGCTGGTCGTCGGCGTGATCCTGCTCTTCACCCGCGGACACCCTGCCGAGACCATCGCCGTACTGTTCCTCGGGCTGCCGAACCTGGCCTGGATGGCGCTGGGGGTCGGCACCGGCGGCGCATGGGTGGGACATGTCGACAAAGCGATGGGGTTGCCGATGCCGCACGTACTCGACGAGGTGCTGCGCACCCGCGGCGGGCAACGGACCCTGGACCTCGGCTCGGTCGCGGAGCACGACGGGCGCGCCTGGCTGCTCGTGGCGGTGGCGGCCGTGGTGCTGCTCGCCGCCGCCTTCACCGCGGCGGTACGGTCCCCGGCCCGGCTGCCGGCCTGGCGGCACGGGCTGGAGATGGCCGCGGCCCTGGCGCTCACCATGCTCGTCGTCGGACTGCTCACCCGGATCTCCGCGCACTACGGGCTCTCCCTCATCGGCATCGGGGACCTCGGCGGCGGACTCGGCGGTGACGTCTCCCTGCAGCCGGAACTCCTCCGGCTGGTCGCCGCCGGCGCCGTCTGGGGCCTGGTCACCGGCTTCCTCGGCAGCCTGTTGGCACGGTACGTACGCCATCCCGGCGACGTACGGGACGCACGGCCGCAGAACTAGGGGGTCCCCGCGCGCCCCGGAAACACCGGCGCAGCCCAGTCCGGTGGCGGTGGCGGAGCCGTGTAGCGCGGCAGCCGCCCGTACGCCTCCGCGCGCGCATCCACCTGCGTCGCGGCGTGCCCCTGAGGGCCCGGTGGCGCAGCAGGCGCCGCCGTCCGCCCGGCCGTCCGCAGCGCCGTCACGAACCCGCGGCAGGTGTCGTAGCGGTCACCGGGCGCCTTGGCCAGGGCCCCGGCGAGTACCGCGTCGACGGCCGGCGGAAGGTCGGGCCGCAGGCTCGTCAGCGGCGGCGCGGCATCGTACTGGTGTGCCCAGAGCAGTGCCATGTCCTCATCGCGCCGGAACGGCGGTGCCCCGGTCAGCATCTCGAAGACCACGCAGGCCAGGCTGTACACATCGCAGCGGCCGACCACCGGGCGGCCCGAAATCTGCTCGGGCGCCACATAGTCCAGGGTGCCCACGAACTGCCCGACGCGGGTGAAGCCCGTGAGCGACAGCGACTTCTTCGTCAGCCCGAAGTCGGTGAGATACACATGCTCCGGGTGGTCGCTGTCGGTGCCGTCGGCCACCAGGATGTTGCCCGGCTTGACGTCCCGGTGCACGAGATCGTGCGCATGGGCGGCGTCCAGGGCCGAGGCCACCTGCAGGGCGATCCGGCAGGCGGTCTCCAGCGGCAGCCGGCCGTCGCGGTCGAGCAGGGCCCGCAGGTCCCGCCCCTCGACGTACCGCATGGCGATGTACAGCACGCCATCGGTCTCGCCTGCCTCGAAGACCGGCACGATGTGCGGATGGTCGATCGCCGCGGCGACCCTCGACTCGTGCGCGAAGCGCTGCCGGAAGGTGTCGTTGCGCGCCAGCTCGGGCGCCAGCAGCTTCACCGCCACCGTACGGCCGAGCCGCAGATCCTGCGCCCGGTAGACGACCGCCATGCCGCCGCGGCCGAGCTCGTCCTCCAGCAGATACCCGGCGATCCGGCGCCCGCGCAGTCCGGTCGCGGCCTCGGAGGCGCTCACGGCTCAACCTCCCTGTACGCGGCGGACGCCCCCTCCGCGGAATTCCCCGAAGGCATCCGCTCCACCGCATACGTCTCCAGTGTCCCCCCGTCGCAGTAACACCACCGCTCGTGCCGCGCGTCGTACAGCCACATCGCCTCGCCGTCCACGACCACTCCCACCCGCATGCCCCGGGTCCGCTCCGCGAACGACTCTCCGTCCAGCCGCCCGGCGGCCAGCTCCTCCATCAGCTCCCGGTAGCGGCTCAGGTCACCGGAGACCGCGCCCAGCAACGGCCGGGGATCCGCGGTCCTGGCGGCGGCCTGCCCGGCGGCCGGCGGGCCGTGCGGTACCGGCAGCAGCAGCCGCCCGTCCACCCACGCCGACCAGCCGTTGGAACACAACGCCAGCGCCCAGTCGCCACGGCGCTCGACGACCTGGACGGGCAGCAGGGGGTCGAGCCGCACACCCGGCCACGCGGCATCCGGCGCCGACCAGGTCGTCAGGCCGTCCGGCGGGACGACGTGGCTGGGAAGGAAGTCGGGGACGGTCACAGGCGGCTCCTCGGCGCTCCGTACAGGACGGGAGTGCTCGCATACGGACGGGGCTACTTGCGCATGATCTCGGGCTCGCGCCGCCGCAGCAGCTTGGCCACCAGGAATCCGAGGACGAGCGAGAGCACGATCAACATGCCCATGTCGAGCAGCCAGATCCCCGCCTGGTGCCGGAACAGCGGATCGGAGGTGATGCCCTGCGGCACGATCCGGTGCAGATCGATCGTGCCCGCCATGGCACCCAGCGCCCACCGCGACGGCACCAGCCACGCGAGCTGCTCCAGCCCCGGCACGCCCTGCAGTTTGAGCAGCGCACCGCAGAACACGACCTGCACGATGGCGAGGAGGACCAGCAGCGGCATGGTGACCTCCTCCTTCCGCACGAGCGCCGACACGAACAGGCCGAGCATCATCGCGGTGAAGGCCAACAGTGCGACAGCGAGAGTGATTTCGATGAGGGGCGGCAGCAACACTCCCTTTCCGCCCGGTGCGTTCAGCTCGACACCGAACAGCGCCACCATGGTCAGCACCACTGCCTGGACGACCGTGATCGTCCCCAGCACCAGTACCTTGGACATCAGATACGCCGATCTGGACAGGCCGACGGCTCTCTCCCGCTGATAGATCGTGCGTTCCTTGACCAGTTCGCGTACGGCGTTGGCGGCGCCCGTCAGCACCGCGCCGACACACAGGATCAGCAGTGCGTTGAGCGCCGAGTCCCGGGTGAGCGCGCTGCCCGCCAGCGCGTGTGCCATCGCTCCCATCACGAACGGCAGCGCGACCATGATGACGAGGAACGTGCGGTCGGCCGTCAGCGCCGCCGTGTAACGCCGTACGAGCGTACGGAGCTGCGCGCCCCAGCTCTGCGACTTGGGCGCGTCGACCGGGCCGCGCGGCGCCTCGGGGGCGCGCCGGGGCTGATGGGTTTCCGCCGCCACATAGCGCCGGTGGACCGGTGAGGCGGCGAACTGCCCGGCCCAGTCCCGGTCCGTGTCGTTCTCGAATGCCTCGAACGCCTCCGGCCACTGCTCGAACCCGAAGAAGGGCAGGGCCTCGTCCGGCGGCCCGTAGTACGCGATCGTGCCGCCCGGCGCGAGGACGAGCAGCCGGTCGCAGACGTTCAGGCTGAGCACGCTGTGGGTGACGACGATGACCGTACGGCCGTCGTCCGCCAGCCCGCGGAGCATGTGCATGACCGAACGGTCCATGCCCGGGTCGAGGCCGGAGGTCGGCTCGTCGAGGAAGAGCAGCGACGGCTTCGTCAGCAGCTCGAGGGCCACACTCACCCGTTTCCGCTGCCCGCCCGAGAGGGAGTGGATCGGCTGGTTCACCCGCTGGTCCAGCCCCAGTTCATGAATGACCTCGTCCACCCGCGCCTGCCGCTCGGCCTTCGCGGTGTCCTCGGGAAAACGCAGCCGCGCGGCGTAACCGAGGGCGCGGCGCACGGTCAGTTGGGAGTGCAGGATGTCGTCCTGCGGCACGAGCCCGATGCGCTGCCGCAGCTCGGCGTAGTCGCGGTACAGGTCGCGGCCGTCATACAGCACCGTGCCCTCGTCGGCGGGCCGCAGCCCCGTCAGCGCGTTGAGCAGTGTCGACTTTCCCGCACCGCTCGGTCCGACCACGGCCAGCAACGTCTTCTCACCCACCGGAAAGGACACCTGCCCGAGCAGCGTCTTCCGCCCCTTGTCCACCCGTACGGCCAGCTCCTGCACGTCCAGCGACACCTCACCGGTGTCGATGAACTCCTGCAGCTCCTCGCCGACCAGCACGAACGCGGAGTGACCGATGCCGATGATGTCGCCGGGGACGACCGGGGCGCGGGTCACCGGCCGGCCGTTGAGATACGTACCGTTGTGGCTGCCGAGATCGACGATCTCGTACCCCTCCGGGCCCGCCCGCAACTCCGCGTGCCGGCGCGAGACAATGAGGTCCTCGACGACCAGGTCGCTGTCGGGAGCCCGGCCGATGCGGGTGATCCGCGCCGAGGGCAAGGGACGTACGGCGCTCGGCTGCCGGAAGGTGCGGGTGGCGGCGGGGTGCGGGACGGAGGTGACGGCGGACGGCCGCGCGGTGGCCTGCGGCGGTCGCGGTATGCCGGTGAGCACCGCGCACGGGCCGTCGGCCGGATTGCCGAACCGGATCACACTGCCGGGCCCCACGTCCGACTGTTGTACCCGCCGCCCCTCGGTGTACGTGCCGTTGGTGCTCTCCTCGTCCTCCACCACCCAGTGGCCGTCCGTGGTGTGCAGCACCGCGTGATGCCAGGAGACCCTGGCATCGTCGAGCACCAGCTCGCTCGCGGGATCGCGCCCCACGTGGTACGTCCGGAGCGGGCTCAGCACCTGGGTGCCGCCCCCGGCTTCGACAACGAGCTCAGGCGCGGTAGCAGCATCCGACCGCTCAGCCATACCAAGATTTTACGACCGCGACCGGGCCCCCGCCTGTCCAGGAACGCCACCCGTAGACCACTCGGAAAACACCGTCGTTGGTCAGTGGGACCCGGGCCTCTGCGGCGTTGTCCTATAGTGCCGCGCATGCTCAGAACCCACCCCCACCGCACTGCCGTCCGCCCAGGTACCGGGCGGGTCACGCCATGACGTTGAATCAGCTCAAGGCATTCGTCGAGGCCGAGCGGCTCGGTTCGTTCACTGCCGCAGCTACCGCCATGGAGATCGCGCAGGCTTCCGTGTCGGAGTTGGTACGGCGGCTGGAAGAGGAACTGGACGCCGTACTGTTCGTCCGTGGCAGCCGCCGGCTCACCCTCACCGCGGCCGGGCGCGAACTGTTGCCGTATGCGCAGGAGACGTTGCGGGCGGCTGACGGCGGTGTGAAGGCGGTGCGGTCCCTCGGGTCACTGGGCGGCGGCACGGCAACGTTGGGTGTGCTGCGCAATGCCGACTACTACCTGCTCGCCAACCTCGCGCAGACCTTCCACGCCCGGTACCCCGCCGTGCGCGTACGCCTCGTGGGCCAGAACTCCGCCGAGACGGCCCACGCCGTCGCCGCCGGAAAGATCGAGGCCGGGCTGGTGGTACTGCCGATCGACGACGAGGGACTGGTGGTGCGGCCGCTCATGCGGGACGAGGTCTTCTACGTCACCGCGGACCCGGAACGCGCCGCGGCCCCCGTGACCATCGAAGCCTTCGCGGCGGCGCCGCTCGTGCTGTACGACGCCCACTACGGCTGGCAGGACCCGACCAGGCGGCAGATCGCCGAGCGCGCCCAGCTCGCCGGTGTGCGCGTGGAACCGCTGATGGAGCTGGAGTGGGTCGAGGCCGCGCTGAAGCTCACGGCCGCGGGGGTGGGCGACACGATCGCCAGCCGCGCGGTGATCGACAGCCCGAACTTTCCGGCAGGGCTGCACACGGCGCCCTTCGCCGAGCCGTTGTACGACACCATCGCCCTGGTCCGGCGCCAGGGCCATCCGCTGTCCCGGGCCACCCGGGAGCTCGCCCGTCTCGCCGAGGACACGATCCGCGAGCTGAACGCCGAAGTCCACGGCTGAGCCACAGGGCAACGAGACACAGGGCAACGCCACACAGGACAACAAGGCATAGGGCAACCCTGTGGGAGCTCCAGGAATCACTCACCTAGTCCTGTGGGTCGAGCGCGTCTACGGTCCCTGACATGCAGATCACGCAGCACGAAGCAGAAGCCCTCGCCCCGTTCCAGTGGCTCAAGAAGCCGGCCGTCGACGGTCCTCCCGCGCAGCGCGACCCCAAGGTCGTCGAGCGCGTCTCGGAGATGCTCTCCACCGTCGAGCGCAAGGGCCTCGACGCCGTCCGCGCGTACGCCGAAGAGCTCGACGGCTGGTCCGGCGACCTGGAGATCGGCGCCGAGGAGCTGAAGAAGTCCGGCGACGCCCTGCCGCCCGACGTCCGCACCGCCCTCGAAATGGGCTACGAGCGGACGCACCGCTTCGCCTCCGCCCAGCGCGAGCACCTCACCGACTTCGAGATCGAGCTCGCCCCCGGGGTGAAGGGCGGCCAGCGCTACGTCCCGGTCACCCGCGTCGGCGCCTACCTCCCGGCCGGCCGCTTCCCCCTGCTGGCCAGCGCTTTCATGACCGTCGGCGTCGCCAAGGCGGCAGGTGTGCCCACGGTCCTGGCGTGCACGCCGCCGTCCGGTGAGCACGGTGCCCACCCGGCCGTGCTGTACGGCGCGTACCTCTCACAGGCCGACCGGGTCTTCGCGGTCGGCGGCGTGCAGGCCCTGGGCGCGCTGGCCTTCGGGCTGTTGGGCGAGGCCCCCGTCGACATGCTCGTCGGCGCCGGCAACGCCTTCGTCACCGAGGCCAAGCGGCAGCTCTTCGGCCGCGTGGGCATCGACCTGCTGGCCGGTCCGTCCGAGGTGGCCGTCATCGCCGACGACACCGCCGACCCGGCCTGGGTCGCCGCGGACCTGCTCGGCCAGGCCGAGCACGGACCCAACTCCCCGGCCGCCCTGATCACCACCTCCGAGGAGCTGGGCCACAAGGTCATCGCCGAGGTCGACCGACAGCTCGAAACGCTCACGACCCGGGAGATCGCCGGTGCCGCCTGGCGCGACTACGGCTCCGTCATCGTCGTACGCAACGCCGATGAGGCCGTGGCGGTGGCGGACGTCATCGGCCCCGAGCACCTGGAGATCCAGACCGAGGACGACGACTTCTACCTCCAGAACCTGACCAACTACGGCTCGCTGTTCATCGGCCCCTGGAGCACCGTGGCGTACTCCGACAAGGGCATCGCCGGTACCAACCACGTACTGCCGACGGGCAAGACCTCCCGATACAACGCGGGGCTCTCGGTCTCCCGCTTCCTCAAGCCCCTGACCTACCAGCGCGCCGCAAAGGAGGGCACGGCCGCGCTGGCGCCCGCCGTCGAGCGGATCTCCGCCTTCGAGGGCCTGGCAGCGCACGGCGCCACCGCCACCCTGCGCATTGACAGGATCGGCCGGCGCTCGGAAGCTTTCGACTCCGTCCCTGCCGCCCTGCGCGACCAGCTCTGACCTCGCCGCCCCGCCTCCACGGCAGCCGCGGAGGCGGGGCCCGCACAACTCCCGAGGATCACCCATGCCACACGAGTCACCCGTTCCCCCATCGTCCGGCGGTCCTGGCAGAGGTCTCACCCAGGGGCTCAAAGGCCGCCAGATCACGATGATCTCCATCGGCGGAGTGATCGGAGCCGGACTGTTCGTCGGTTCGTCCACCGCCGTCGCCACCGCGGGCCCGGCCGTACTCATCTCGTTCCTGGCCGCCGCCGCCCTGGTGGTCCTGGTCATGCAGATGCTCGGCGAGATGGCCGTCGCCAACCCCGACACCGGCTCCTTCTCCACCTACGCCGACCGGGCCCTGGGACGCTGGGCCGGATTCTCCATCGGCTGGCTCTACTGGTGGTTCTACGTCCTCGTCATTCCGATCGAAGCCATCGCCGCGGGCGAGGTCCTCGGTGGGATGACCGGAATGCCGAGCTGGATCCCCACCTTCGCGGTCATCGCCGTCCTGGCGGGCACCAATCTGCTCGCCGTCCGCAATTACGGCGAGTTCGAGTACTGGTTTGCCCTCCTGAAGGTCATCGCGATCGTGGGCTTCCTCGTCCTCGGCGTCCTCGCGATACTCGGCCTGCTGCCCGGCTCCGGTACCAGCGGGGTGTCGAACCTCTGGAGCAACGGCGGCTTCGCGCCCAAAGGCGGGATCGCCGTCCTCGCCGCCCTGCTCACCGCGATGTTCAGCTTCCAGGGCAGCGAGATCGTCACCATCGCCGCCGCGGAGTCGGAGGACCCGAAGAAGAACATCAAGAAGGCCATCAGAGCCGTCGTCTGGCGCCTCGGCCTCTTCTACATCGGTTCGATCCTCATCGTGGTCAGCCTCGTGCCGTGGAACGCCGACGGTCTGGCCGCCGGCTCGTACCAGGCCGTCCTGGAGCGCATGAACATCCCGGGCGCGCGCCAGATCATGGACGTGGTCGTCGTCATCGCGGTCTGCAGCTGCCTGAACTCGGCCGTCTACACCGCCTCCCGGATGGCGTTCTCCCTGGCCCGGCGCGGGGACGCCCCGGCGGCCTTTGCCGTCGTCTCGCGCGGCGGCGTGCCCCGCAACGCGGTCGCCGCGTCCACCGTCGTCGGCATCGTCGCGGTGATCGCCAACTATCTCCTGCCGAAGATCTTCACGTATCTGCTGGCGTCCAGCGGAGCAATCGCCCTGATGATGTACCTGGTCATCGCGGTCACGCAGTACGCCACCCGGCGCCGGCAGCACGGGCCGACCGAGGTGCGGATGTGGCTGTTCCCCTACCTCACCGTGGCGACGATCGTCTTCATCGCGGCAGTGCTCATCCTCATGGCGGTCCTTCCCGGCCACCGCCTCGAACTGTGGCTCTCGTTCGGCCTCGCCGCGGTCCTGGTCACCGTGGGCTTCCGGCTGCAGCGCAAACAGGGGAGTGGGCGGGAGCGCGAGGAATGTGCGACTGCGCTTCCCGCGGTCAAGTAAGGCGTGCGTGCGTGGCCCGCGGGACGAATTCCGTCGGCAGGATGAGGCGTTCCCCGGCGGGGTCGGCCTCGCCGGTGATCCGGCGCACCAGCAGCCGCGCCGCCTGGCGGGCCAGTTCCCGCAGGTCATGGCGGACCGTGGTCAGCCGGAACACCTCCCAGTCCGCCATCGGAAGGTCGTCGAAGCCGATCACCGTCAGGTCGTCCGGTACCCGCAGCCCGGCCGTGATGGCCGCGTTCAGCACGCCGATGGCGACCACGTCATTGCCGCAGAACACCGCCGTGGGCGGCTCGTCGGCGGCCAGCAGCCGGGGGAGTGCCTCGTACCCCGTGTCGTACTCGAATGCACCGCGGACGACCCGGCTGTCCGGCAGGCCGATCCCCGCCTCGGCCAGCGCCAGCCGGAAGCCGAGCTCGCGGTCCCGGCCGGTGGTCGTATTGGGCGAGCCGAAGATGCCCGCGATGCGGCGGTGTCCCAGCTCGGCGAGGACGCCGGCCACCAGCCGGCCACCGCCTTCGTTGTCCACGACGGACGCGTAGTCGCCCGGCTGTCCGGTGTCGCGGTTGAGAAATACATACGGGACGCCGCGGCGGTCCAGTTGGGCCGGCAGCCGTGACTCGGTGGTCGCGGTGGCCAGGACCACCCCGTCCAGGGACTGGTCCAGGAGGTTCTCGCCCGCCACCGCCTCGTCGGACCGCTCCGTGATCAGCATCATCCGGTAGCCGAGGGCCTGGAGCTCGTCGTGCAGCGGGGCGACGACGTGCGGATAGAACGGGTTCGTGAGATCGGTGACGATCACGCCGATGCGGCGCGTCGAGCGGGTGGACAGGGTCCGCCCGGCCTCGCTGGGAACGTAGTTCAGCGCCTGCGCGGCGCGCCGCACCTTCTCCCGGGTGGCCGCCGACACCCGGTGGTCGTCACGGAGTGCGCGGGACACCGTGGCCTGCGATACGCCCGCCAGTCTCGCCACGTCGTGACTCGTGATCGTCATCGGTCGCCCTCATCCCCTCGCCCGGATTCGCCGCACTGGCCCGCACGATCGTGAGTATACGTATGTACTGGTTCGGGCGGGCGGCCCCGTAGTCGTCTCCTCGAAGCATACGTCTGCAATACATCCCGACCGACCTCTTGACAGTGCCGGAGTCGTGGCTGTCAGATCAATGCATACGTATTCCAAACGCGTATCCAGCGTGGCCCCCACGCTTCCCAATGCATCCCCCACGCATTCCCCACGCACTTCGAGCGAAGGAGCGACCATGTCCGATGTCGTCGTGTCCACCGCGGAACTGGATCGCCGAACGATCCGCCGCAGCGATTTCGTCTCCTGCAACCAGGCGTTCATTGACTGCCGTACGCCGGGCTCGGACCGGAAGGAGAACTACGCGATGATCGGCCCCGGCGTCTCGCAGTCCTCCGGTCAGCACGTCAACCTCCGCCTGCCGCACGGCTTCCAGATCGGTGCGGCGGCCATGCCGCACGGCATCACGAACAACCTCCACCTGCACTACACGGCCGAGGTGTTCGTCTGCACCGAGGGCGAGTACCTGCTGCGCTGGGGCGCCGACGGCACCGAGGGCGAACTGGCCCTCAAGGCGGGCGACATCGCGTCCGTCCCCACCTGGATCTTCCGCGGCTTCACCAACACCGGCCCGGACGACGGGTGGATGTTCACCGTGCTCGGCATGGACAACACCGGCGGCATCATCTGGGGCCCCTCGGTGCTGCGTGAGGCGGAGGGCCACGGCCTGTACCTCACGGCCGACAACAAGCTCATCGACACGGTCGCCGGCGACGAGATCCCCGAGGGCACCGAGCTGACCGAGCCGATGGCGCAGGAGTACATCGACCGGCTGCGCCGCTACACCCCCGAGCAGATGAAGCGGCGCATCGCCGCGGCGGACGAACTGGTCTGGTCCGACCGGCCCTTCCTCGACAGCACACTGCCGGGCGGCGGGGCGCGCCTGAGCTGCGTCATCGGGTACGGCATGACCGAGGACCCGCACCAGGAGCCCCGGATCTTCAACCCGCACGGACACAACGCCGCCTGGCTGCGCGCCGAGCCCGGCCAGGGCGTCTCGCTGCACCGCCAGCGCGAGACCCAGACGCTGATCGTCAAGGACGGGCTCTGGGAAGTCACACTGAACCGCACCGACCCGGTCACCGTCCGCCTGGGCCCGCGCGACATCCTCTCCGTCCCCCAGGACGCCTGGCGCACCCTGCGGAACGTGGGTGACGCCGAGGCCGACCTCCTGATCGTCAACGGTGGCGACGGCCGGGTACGCCTGGACTGGGACGAGGAGGTGGTCAAGGCCGCGGCCGACGCCGGGCTCGGGATCGACCACAACGGCTACCTCGCCCCGTACGCACTGCTGCCCCGCTCCGCGCGACGCTGATGTCCGCCGCGCTCCCTGACGGTGCGTCCGGTAGGCCCGGGCCCCTGCCGCTCGTCGTGGTCCCCGGCATGCTGTGCGACCACGGCCTCTGGACCGACGTGGCGTTCCCCGAACATCACGAGGTACACCACGTCGCACTGACGGAACCGGACATCGGCCGCCTGGCCGACGAGGTACTGTCCGCCGTCCCCGGCCCCTTCGTCCTGGTCGGGCTCAGCCTCGGGGCGATCGTCGGCTTCGAAGTACTGCGCCGGGCGCCCGAACGGGTCGCGGGATTCTGCGCGATGTCGACCAACGCGGGGGCCCCGCGACCGGAGCAGTACGCCGCCTGGCGCACCATGGACGCGCTGATCGCCGAGGGCCGGTTCGAGGAGGTCATCGAGCAGACCCTGCCGGGCATGTTCGATGTGACCCAGCCGCCCGGTGACTTCGCGGACCGCTACCGGAGCATGGCCCACCGGGTCGGCCCGGACGCCGCCCGCGCCCAGCTCGCCGCCCAGGCGACGCGCTCGGACGCACACGAAACACTGCGCTCCGCCCGCTGTCCCATGACCGTCCTGTACGGCATGCGGGACGCGCTGTGCCCGCCGGACTTCCACCGTGCGATCGCCGAAGCCGCGCCGGACGCCCGGCTGCGCGCGGTCCCCGGGGCCGGGCACCTGCTGCCGATCCAGCAGCCGGGATCCGTCTCCGCCGCGGTACGTGACCTGCTTGTGGCAGCGAAACGCACGCAGCCCGCCTTCTGAAAGTTCTCACCGCATCCCACACACTCCGAGGAGAGCCAGCCATGCCCCGCCATCTGAAGTCCCCCATACCCGCCGGTGAGGTGCGCGCGGCGCGCGCAGACGTCGCCGAGCGCGTCGCCGCCATCCTCGACGACATCCGCGAACGGGGTGACGCCGCGGTCCGCCAGTACTCCGAGAAGTTCGACAACTGGAGCCCGGAGTCCTTCCGGCTCGGTCCGGACGAGATCCGGAAGATCGTCTCCGGGGTGCCGGACACGGTGCTGGAGGACATCCGCTTCGTACAGCAGCAGGTGCGCACCTTCGCCCAGGCGCAGCGCGACTCGATGCAGGACATCGAGATCGAAACACTGCCCGGCGTGCACCTCGGCCACAAGCACGTGCCGGTCGCCGGCGCGGGGGCGTACGTACCCGGTGGCCGCTACCCGCTGACCGCGTCCGCGCACATGACGATCGTGACCGCGAAGGTCGCGGGCGTGCCCCGGGTCGCCGCCTGCACCCCGCCGATCCGCGGTGAGATCCCCGCGGCCACGGTCGCCGCCATGCATCTGGCCGGAGCCGACGAGATCTACCTGCTCGGCGGTGTCCAGGCGGTCGCGGCCCTGGCGATCGGCACCGAAACCATCGGCCGGGTGCCGCTGATCGCCGGTCCGGGCAACGCGTACGTCGCCGAGGCCAAGCGGCAGTTGTTCGGCGAGGTCGGCATCGACCTGTTCGCCGGGCCCACCGAGATCCTGGTCGTCGCCGACGAGCAGGCCGACCCGTTCGTGGTCGCCGTGGACCTGCTCTCGCAGGCCGAGCACGGCCCGGACTCGCCCGCCGTCCTCGTCACCACTTCCGAGGAGCTGGGCCGCGAGGTCGAGCGGCACATCGACCGGCTGCTGCCGGGCATGCCGACCAAGGACTTCGCCGAGCCGGCCTGGCGGGACCACGGCGAGATCGTCGTCGCCGACTCCCTCGACGAGGCATTCGAGATCGCCGACTCCTACGCCAGTGAACACGTCGAGATCCTCACCGAGAACCCGCGCCAGGCCCTGGACCGGATGCGCGACTACGGCGCGCTCTTCCTCGGCGAGGGCACCTGCGTCTCGTACGGCGACAAGGTCATCGGCACCAACCACGTCCTGCCCACCCGCGGCGCAGCCCGCTACACCGGCGGCCTGTGGGTGGGGAAGTACCTCAAGACGGTGACGTACCAGGAGGTCACGGACCCCGCCTCCTCGGCGCGGCTCGGCGAGGTGTGCGGACGTGCCGCACGCGTCGAACTCTTCGAGGGGCACGCCCGCTCCGGCGACGTACGGGCGGCCAAGTACGGCGACGCCACGCTGCCGTGGAACACCGGGGGAGAAGCATGACGACCGATGCGACAGGCAGTGTGACGGGCGGCGCTGCACCACTGGAAGGACGTACCGCACTCGTCACCGGCGGCGGCAGCGGGCTCGGGGCCGCCATCACGCGTGCGCTGCTGTCCGACGGCGCACGAGTGGTCATCACCGGCCGCAACGAACGCGCCCTCAAGGAGACCGCAACGCGACTCGGCCCCGACGTCACCCACCGGGTCTGCGACGTGTCCGACCCCTCCGACGTGGCGGCGCTCGCCGAAAGCCTCGCCGACGAGGAGATCTCGATCCTCGTCAACAATGCCGGGATCGCCGGGCCGGTGGCCCCACTGACCGACATCTCGGCGGACGACTGGGACGAGGTCTTCGGCATCAACGTCCGCGGTGTGTTCCTGATGTGCCGTGCCTTCCTGCCCGCCATGACCGCGCGGGGCGCCGGCGACGTCATCAACATCGCCTCGGTGTCGGGGAAGCGGCCACTGCTGCGGCGCACCCCCTACTGCGCGTCGAAAATGGCGGTCATCGGCCTCACCGCCACACTGGCAGGTGAAGTGGGCCCGCTGGGCGTCACGGTCAACTCCCTGTCGCCCGGCCCGGTTTCGGGCCCGCGGATGGAGCGCAACTTCCGCCTGGAGGCGGAGCGGACCGGCAGCAGTTACCAGGAGGCGGAAGCGGCCTTCGTGTCACGCTCGGCCCTCGGCCGGATGGTCACCGAGGACGAGGTGGGCGCGGCCGTGACGGCGATGCTGCGGATGCCGGGCCTGTGCGGGGCCGACATCGACCTGTCCGCGGGGATGGTGGCGCGATGAGGGCGCGTCGCTCCCTCAAACGGCGGCTGGCAGCGGGCGAACGCCTCTACGGCGCGCTGCTCCGCCTCCCGTCGGAGACACTGGTCGAGATGGCGGGCGTCGCCGGCCTCGACTACGTAGTCATCGACTGCGAACATGGCCCGGCCGATATGACGGTGCTTCAGCACCACCTCACCGCGGCCGCTGCGCAGGGCCTCGACGTACTCGTCCGCGTCGGAACCGCCGAGCCCGCGCTTGCCCTGCGTTGCCTCGATCTGGGCGCCGCCGGCATCATCCATCCGCACATCGACAGTGCCGCGGACGCCCGGCGGGCGGTGGCGGCGGACCGCTATCCGCCGCTGGGGGAGCGGGGTTTCGCCACGTACAGCAGGGCGGGCCGTTTCGGTGCGGTGACGGCCGTCGAGCACCTCGCCGCCGCGGAGGAGACCCTGGTCGTGGCGATGATCGAGACGGCGCGGGCCTGTGCCGCGGCCCCGGAGATCGTCGCAACCGAAGGCGTGGACGCGATCCTGGTTGGCCCGGCCGACCTGGCCGTGGACTGCGGATTCCCCGGGAAGGATGCCATCGACAAGCTCATCGCCGCGACGCACGGGGTTGCTCACGACGCCGGCCGCGCGGTCATGTCCATCGTCCCCGACACGGCCGGCGCCAGGGCCGCCGAGCAGGCGGGCGCCCAGTTGGTGCTCTACAACATGGCGCAGGTCCTGATGGACGCCTTCCACACCCTCACGGCGCCTCTTGCCGAGCCCGCGAAGCCCGACAACTGATCCACGTCCCACCTATTGACGCCCCCCACCGCCCTCTCTAGGGTCCCGCACAGCCCCCAGTTCATACGTATGCACATTGCGTACGTACCTCCTGACTCCCTCCCACCGCGCGAACGGAGAAGCCATGTCCGCTGTAGCGCCACCCACAGCCGCCGGCGACAGAAACGCCACCGACCCCGAGAACCGGAAGGCAATACGCCGGGCCATCGGCGCGGGAAGTATCGGCAACTTCGTTGAACAGTTCGACTACGGGCTCTACGGCTACCTGGCCCCGGTCCTCGCCCCCGCCTTCTTCCCCGGCAGCGACCCGGCGGTCGCGGTGCTGAGCACCTACGCACTCATCGCGATCGCCTGTCTGTTCCGCCCCCTGGGCGGCACCCTGGTCGGCCGCTGGGGAGACCGGGTGGGCCGCAAGAAGGCGCTGCTGTGGACCATCGTGGTCATGGGCGTGACCACCGCCATGATCGGCGCACTGCCGACGTACCAGCAGATCGGCGTCCTCGCACCGCTCCTCCTCCTGGTGATACGCATCGTCCAGGGCATGGTCTCCGGCGGCGAGTACGTCGGAGCGGTGGCCTTCATCGTGGAATGGGCCGAGCCCAAGCGACGGGCCTACTACGCCTCGTACGCGTCGAACAGCTGCTTCTTCGGAATCCTCGCGGGAGCCGGCACCGCCGCGCTGACCAGCGCGGTGTTCGAGGGGCCGGCCCTGAACTCCTACGGCTGGCGGATCCCCTTCCTCCTCGCGCTGCCGCTGAGCGCGGTCGGGGTCTGGCTGCGCAAGCGCATCGCGGAGACGCCCGAGTTCATCCGGGCCACGGAGGACGGCACCCAGGTCGTCAAGGCACCGATCCGCGAGGCGCTCCGCTCCCAGCTTCGGCCGATGCTCGTCTTCTGCGGCGTCTCGGTGATGCTGGCGATCCTCTCCTACAGTTGGGTCACCTTCTACCCGGAGTACCTGACGGGGACGCTGGGCCTGCCCCGCTGGATGGCGCTGACATCCAACGCGATCTCGGTCGCGGTCCTCATCCCGCTGCTGCCCCTCGCGGGCACCCTCTCGGACCGGATCGGCCGCAAGCCGATGCTGATCATGGGCGCCATCGCCTGCATCGTCCTGGTCCCACTGGCCTTCTACGTCGGTGAACAGGCCACGTTCGGCGCCGCGGTCGCCAGCCAACTCATCTACATCATCCCGGAGTTCTTCCTGACCGGGATCGTCACGGTCTGCGCCGCGGAGCTCTTCGCCACCCGCACGCGGTTCAGCGCCAGCGCCATCGCGTACAACAGCTCGTTCTCCGTCTTCATGGGCATCACACCGTTCGTCGCCGCCCTGCTGGTCACCAGCTTCGGCACGATCTACGCGGTGTGGGTCTACCTCGCCGCGGCGGCGGTACTGGCCCTGGTCGTGGTCAGCGCCTTCATGACGGAGACGTACCGCAGCCACCTGGGCGAGGACAAGTTCGCCCGCTGACCGCCATCCCTCACCTCATGCACCCGCATGAACTCTCAAGCCCACTCAGGCCCACCCAAGCCCACACCACTCAAGCACGAAAAGGAACATCCCATGCCGTTGGACCCCGTCGCGTACCTCCCCTACCAGGACCCGGACGACTTCATCCGTGAGGTCACCGACCGCATCTGGGTCGACCGGGACGTCTCGTACATCGTCGACAACTACGAGCCGGACTCGATCGTCCACGCGAGCCTCGGCACCGTCGTGGGCCGCGACGGTGTGATCGAAGGCAGCACGATGCGGATGGGCAGCACACCGCAGCACATCGGCCAGGCCGAGGACGTGGTGTGGGAGGCGCGTGGCAACGACGCCTTCCTCAGCTCGCACCTGGTCTTCTCCGCCGACGAACACCTCGTGGACGGCAAGAACATCCGCATCCGCAAGCGCACGGTCGCCAACTGCCTCTACCGCAGGGGTCGAATGGTCGAGGAGTGGGTCGTCCGCGACGAGCTCGCCGACTGCCTGCAGCGCGGCGCGGACCCGGACGAGGCGGCCCGCGCCCTGCGCTTCCAGGGGTACACCGGCTCGATGCTCGAGGCACCGCCGAAGGACGTACTCCTGGAAGGCGTCAGCGGCCCGCGTCCGGACGACCACCGGCCCGAGTGCGAGATGGTCCTCGAATTCATCGACGAGGTGTGGACCCAGCGCCGGCTGCAGAAGGTCAACGACTTCATGGTGCGGGACCTCTTCCTGCACACGATCGGCGACCGGACCGTCATCCGCCCCGACCGCTACCAGGCCGATCTGCTGTCGACCGTCGCACCGTTCCCCGACGCACGGTTCGAAGTGCGGGACATCCAGACCAACTACGCCGAGCGTTACGCGGGGCTGCGAGTGGCAGTGCTGTGGACCATGCACGGCACCTACCGCGGCACCCCCGCGTTCGGCCCCCTGACGGACCAGCCGGTCACCATGCTCGGCGTCTCCCAGTTCCTGATCCAGAACGGCCGCATCGTCCGCGAGTTCCGCGTCTACGACGAGATCGCACTGCGGGCCCAGATCAACAGCACCCGCGGCGACGGCCCCGCCGTCGAAGCCAACATCTACTGACCTGGCCGCCTTTTTCGATGTGGCGGGGTTCCCGACCCCCGGGAACCCCGCCACATCGTCAGATTCCCCTCACCTCACCTCCCCTCCCACCTCTCCTTCTGCTGGTGACGCGCCCTGGCAGGAGATCGCCGAAGCCATGGAAAGCCAGGAGTGAGCGGAAGCAGTGGCCGTGGCGCGTTAAAAGATCATGCAGGTGGTGGTGGCGTGGGCGATCAGTTTGCCCTGGTCGTCCAGCACCTTGCCCTCGGCGGTGGCGGTGCGGCGGCCGGCGTGGATGACGGTGCCCTCGGCGGTGAGTGTCTGGCCGTCGGTGCGGGCGGCGCGGATGTAGTTGACCTTGAGTTCAAGGGTGGTGTAGCCGGCGCCGGCGGGGAGGGTGGTGTGGACGGCGCAGCCCATGGCGGAGTCGAGGAGGGTGGCGGCGATGCCGCCGTGGACGGTGCCGAGGGGGTTGGCGAAGTCGGGGCGGGTATCGAGGGAGATGACGATGCGGCCGTGGTCGACCTCGTCGAAGCGCATGCCGAGCAGGCGGCCGATGGAGGGGATGTCGGTGGGGCGTTCGGTCTGCACCCAGCGCATCAGTTCCAGGCCGGTCATGGCGGTGGGGTCGGTGGTGGTCACGGTCGTTCTCCTTGCGTGGTGGCCCTGCCGCGAGGGGCGGGTGTTCGTCAGGCGGGGAGGGGCTCGATGCGGGCGGGGACGTGTTTGTGCCAGGGGGTACCGGCGATGGGGTCGCGCCAGGTGAGGTCGGTGAGGGTGTTCAGGGCGACGCCGGTGCGTTCGGTGCCGCCGTCCTCGGTGGGCAGGTCGAGGCCGAAGCCGTTGGGCAGGGCCGCGTGCCCGGGCTGCAGGCGGTCGTCGATCTCGACGACCGCCTGGGCGGTGCCACGTGTCGTGGTGATCCGGGCGAGGGCGCCATCGGACAGCCCGAGCTGTTCGGCGTCGTACGGGCTGACGCGCAGGGCGCCCTGTTGGTCGCGCTTCCGCCAGGTGTTGTCGCGGAAGATGGTGTTCGCGGTGAAGGCCCGGCGCTGGCCGGCGGCCAGGACGATCGGGAAGTCGTCGGTGGTGTGGACGGCGGGAGTGGTGTCCAGGTCGGCGAGGAGGCCGAGGAGTTCGGGAATGGGCAGCGGGATGCGGTGGCCGGGGTGGGGGACGTAGTTCCAGGCGTCGGTGTACTCGTCCTCGGTGAACGTGATGCCGGACCGGCCCTCCAGCATCGCGTCGAACAGGGCGTCGGCGCTTGGGTGTCCGGCCCGGCGCATGGCGGTGGGGTACTCCTTGGCGATGCGCTGCGCGAGCGCCCACAGCACGGCGGCGGAACGGGCCCCGTCGGCAAGCGTGGTGCCGAGGGTCTCGTACAACAGGTACGGGGCCATGGCGAAGGTGCCCTTGTCGAGGGCTGCCAGGGCGGCGAACGCGAGCTTGTAGGGGGTGCGGCCCAGGCGGGCAGCGGCGTGCAGCAGTGTCAGCCTGCTGCGGGGGACGGCGTTCAGTTCGCGGATGAGGCGAGCGTAGATCTCGGGCTCGGGCAGGGTGCCGGGCAGCGGGTCGAGGACCGGGGCGCGCAGGTGGAAGGTGTTGTGGGGGAACTCGAAGGTGAAGAAGGTCGCTTCCCACTTCTCGAACTGGGAGGCGGCGGGAAGCACGTAGTCGGCCTGGCGGCCGGTCTCGGTCAGGGCGATGTCGATGACGACGACCAGGTCGAGCGCGGCGAGTGCCTTTGCGAAGGCGGCGGAGTCGGCCAGGGAGTGCGCCGGATTGGCCGACTCGATGATCATCGCCCGGAACCGGTCGGGGTGGTCGGTGAGGATCTCCTCGGCGATGACATTGCAGGGCACCAGGCCGCCGGGCATCCGCGCGCCGGTGACGGGGGTGCGGCGCGGGCTTGTCGAATAGCGGGCCAGCGGGGCGATCCACGAGTGCGGCTGCATGGCACCGGGTTTGGCGAAATTCCCCGTCAGGAGCCAGGTCAGCTTGTTGAGGTAGGAGACCAGCGTGCTGTTGGGGCCCTGCTGCACGCCCAGGTCCTCGTACGTCGCGACGCCGGCAGCGGTGCCGATACGGCGTGCCGCCTGGCGCAGCAGGCCCTCGTCCACACCGCAGGTCTGCGCGCAGCGGGCGATATCCACCGCCCTGAGCTGCTCGATCACCGTCTCGGCGCCGGTGGTGCGCGCGGCGAGGAAGGCGTGGTCGAGCAGGTCTTCCTGGACCAGTACGCCGAGGAGGCCGGCCAGGCACCAGGCGTCGGTGCCGGGCTTCACCTGGAGGTGGATGTCGGCGAGGTCGGCGGTCTCCGTGCGCACCGGATCGATGACGATCATGGTGCGAGATGGGTCCTTGGCGATGTCCTTGAGCACGGTGCGGGCCCGCGGGACGCCGTGGGACTGCCAGGGGTTCTTGCCGAGGAAGAGGGAGACTTCGGCGCGGGCGAAGTCTCCGGTGGTGTGTCCGCCGGTGAGGTGGGCGTCGACGAAACCCTCGCCGGTCTTCTCCTGAGCGAGGGGGTTGGAGCGGTAGCGGGCGCCGAGAGCGCGCAGCAGGGCGCCGCTGTAGGCGCCGCCGAGGTGGTTGCCCTGTCCGCCGCCCCCGTAGAAGAAGATCGATTCGCCGCCGTGGGTGTCGCGTACCGTCTTCAGCCGGGCGGCGATCTCGCGGAGAGCGGTGTCCCAGTCGATGGGGGTGAAGCTGCCGTCCGCCTCCCGGCGCAGTGGTGTCGTCAGCCGGGCTCCGCCATTTTGGTAGTGGTCCAGGCGCAGGGCTTTGTTGCAGGTGTAGCCGGCGGTGGCGACGTGCTCCTTGTCGCCGCGGATCTTGGTGAAGCGGCGGCCGTCGGTCTGGATCTGGATGCCGCAGTTGTTCTCGCACAGGATGCACGCGCTCTTGTGCCAGGTGGCGGTGTCGGCGGTCATCGGCCCTGTCTCCTCATGCGGTGGGCGGCTGGCGTATCCCGCGCCCCGCGGGGGAAGTGCCGGGGCGCGGGGTGGTGCGGTCGGTGAGGTGCTGGTCAGCCGAGCGGGTTGGCGGTGTCGCGCAGGGTGGCCAGGGCCGGGGCGTACATCCGGGCCTTGATCGTGCCGAGGGTGTCGCCGGCCTTGCTCACCTGCGCCTGGGCGATCTCGATGGCGGTGGAGCGCACGGCGTCCTCGCTGACCGCCCGGTCGACGATGCCGGCGGCCGCGGCGTCGGACCCGCCGTAGCGGCGGGCGGTGAGCATGGCCTCATGCGCGGTCTGCGGCGCCAGCCGGGACTGGATGAGCGCGGCCATACCAGGAGTGAAGGGGATGTTGATGTCCGCTTCGGGCAGGCACCAGTAGCCGCGATCAGCACGCATCACGCGGAAGTCGTGCGCGAGGGAGAACATCGCACCGGCGGCGAAGGTGTGCCCCTGCAGCGCGGCCACCGTGATGACCGGCAGCGACAGCATCCGCGCGAACAGCTCATGAACGGAGACGACGTAGTCCTGGTGCTGGTCGGCGTGGGCGAACAGCCAGTCCAGGTCGAGCCCGTTGGAGTAGAACTTGCCGGTGGCGGCGGTGACCAGGGCGCGGGGGCCCGCTGCCTTCTCCACCTCGTCGAGCGCGGCGCCGACGGCAGTGAGCCAGTCGGGGTGGAAGCGGTTCTCACCGTCTCCGAGGTCGAGAACGAAGACGTTGTCCTGACGGTCGAGCGAGGGCATGGCGACTCCTTCGAGCTGAGCTGACTGGGTCGAGTGGCTGCGGGGTTACGGCCGGGGCCGGGGTACGGCACCGGGGCGGTCACGCAGGGCGTACAGGAGCAGGTCGTGGATCTCGGCGGCGGCCGCCTCGATCGGTGCGGTGCTCTGCTCGGCCCGGCACATGATCACCGCGCCTTCGACCGCGGCGATGATGAAGGCGCCGAGCCGGCGGCTGCGTTCCTCGGTCAGGCCGTGCCGCAGGAAGAGGGCTGCGAGGGCTTCCTGCCAGCGGGCGAAGACGGCGGCGGCGGAGCGGGCGAGCTGGGGTGCGTCGTCGTTGGTCTCCACGGCCACCGCCACGATCGGGCAGCCGGCCCGGAAGCCGCTCTCCACGAGCCGGTCGCGCCACAGCACGAAGAACGCGTCGACGGCCTCCACCGGATCGTCCGCCTGCATGGCGGCATCGATCAGTCCCGCGATGAAGTCCCCTGCCAGTGCCACCGCCTCGTCGATGAGCTGCGTCCGCCCACCGGGGAAGTGGTGATACACCGAGCCCCGAGGAGCTCCGCTGTGCGCGAGGACCCCGTCGATGCTGGTCGCGCTCGCACCGTACTCACGCAGCAGAGCGGCAGCACTGAGGATCATCCGGTCACGGCTGTCACTCTTGCGCGGACTCACCCGCCACCACCACCTTCGACGACGACGCGGCCCGCCACCAGACGGGCTACCTGTCGGTAACTTAAGGTGTATGGCATAGAACATGCAAGAGAGGATCCGAAAGGTCAGTAGTCGGGGAGGTCCAGGTCCTCGTGGACGACGGCGTGGGCGAGGTCGGTGAGATCGATGCCACGGCTGTGGGCATGGGCGCGCAGCCGGTCGAGCGCGTGGTCGGCGGAGAGGTCGTGGCGCTGGATGATCATGCCGACTGCCTGGTGGACGACTGCCTGGGACGGTGCAAAGTGGGGGACGAGGAGCTCGGAATCGTCCTCGGGTGCGGCGGCACAGGCGGCCTGGAGGAGGAGTTGGGCGGCGTCCAGGTGGATGCGGGCGGTGTGCTGGTCGGTTGGTGACAGCGGGCCGGACCGGTCGCGGTAAAGGGACAGGACGATGCCCGCCCGGTCCGCGAAGCGGGGGTGGGACACAGCGGGCAGGGCGAAGGCCGCATGGATCCCCTGGGCCTGGGCTTCGTCGGCGAAGAGGGGCCAGAGCCGAGTGGCGCCGAGATCGGTCAGGTCATCGGCGAGTACGGAGGCCCGCTGCTGCAGCGCCTGCACGCACGGCCCCTCGCCCAGGTTGATCTCCAGGGTCTCTCCTGCGTCGGCCAGCGGGCCGTCGCAGCACAGCGATATCCGGCGGGCCAGGGCGGCATCCGCAGCCAGCGTCAGCCCTACCGAGCACGGAGCCTGCAGCGCCGCCCGGCATGCGACGGCGATGGAGCCCGACCCGTCGTGGTGGCGAGCAAGGTAGTAGGCCAATCGCGCGGCCTCCGGCCGCGGGGACCTCACGCGAGGCTCAGCACACAGTTGGTGGGGCCGCCAGCGGCCCAGAGTGTGTCCACCGGTACGGATCCGATCTCCGGCACTCACCGCCGATACTGCCCGGTCGGAAGCCAATGTCAGGGTAATCAAGCGGAGAAACAGCGCCATGCGCGGGCAGTTGTGCCCAGCCTACTCCCCGCCCCCCCGAGGCCATGGCCGTGTGGCGGCGCCGGCTCAAGGTCTCCCGGACCGTCGGACGCGTCGTGGCGAGGCGAACGCGGGCGTTCGGTGAGGCTGAAAGAGCCGCGCTCGGGGCGTAGTCTGGCCACAGGGCACCGCTGGTATTTCCGGGTGGTCTCCACCCAGCCCCCGTGCATGACGCTTCCGGTCCGGTCGCTGACATCGACGACCGGAGGCTGCTGTGCCCATTCCGCCCCTACCCGCGGCAGGCCCGCCCGCACCCGATGGGCCTCCGTCCCCGTCCCGTGAGATGCGGGTGACCGCCGCACTGATCGACGTTGCCGACACCCTCGTCGCCGACTTCGACCCCGCCGACTTCCTGTACCGCGTCGCCGAACACTGCATGGACCTCTTGGACATCGGCGACGCCGGAGTGATGCTGGCCGCCCCCGGCGGCCCGCTGCGCCTGGTCGCCACCACCTCCGAACAGGTACGCCTGGTGGAACTCTTCGAAATCGACGCCCGCGAGGGCCCCTGCCTCACCGCTTACCGCGAGGGCGCCGCCGTCGACCACGTGGACCTGACCGCCCCCTCTCGCTGGCCGGGCTTCAGCGTCCGCGCGCACCGCGCCGGCTACCACTCCGTGCATGCCAGCCCGATCCGGCTGCGAGCGGAGACCATAGGCGTACTGAACCTCTTCCGCCGCGCCACCGGCCCCCTGCCCGAGGCCGACAAGCACCTCGCCCGAGCGCTGGCCGATGCCACCGCCATCTCCCTGCTTCAGCAGACCGCCCTGGAGCATCACCGCACATTGAGCACACAGCTCCAAGGAGCCCTGAACACCCGCACCGTCATCGAACAGGCCAAGGGCTACCTCGCTTCCCACCACGGCATCGATCCCGCCGCCGCCTTCAAGCACTTGCGCGCCCACGCCCGCCACCACCAGGTCCGCCTCGCCGACCTGGCCCGCGACGTCATCGACGGCATCGTCACCCTTCCCCTCCCGCCCAGCGACGACAGCACCCGGCGCGATGCACCCTGAACCGATCAGGCTGGTTGCGCTGGTGTCGTTGGGCGAGAGGCCGCGAGGCCGGGAGAGACCGGAAGTGCTGGCAGGACGCTCTCTTCAGGCGCGGCAGCGCAGCATTTCCAGCGGCGGATGCGCGAGGAGGTCCGCCCAGAAGTCCTCGCCGAACTCACGCATACCGGCTTCGGACACCTGCAGCGGAACCCACTCCGCCGCACCGAACCCGGCCACTCGCAGGCACTCCTCGTAGACCTCGCGGCGGGGGACCGTGCTGACGATGCTGATCGGCTGCGGGTCGAGGAGAGCCGTGACCCGCGACCGCGGCCCCGTCTCGGCTTCCTCGCCGGTCGGCTCGCAGCGGAACCCGTACTGGTCCAGGGACGCACAGTCGAACCGGTAGTCAGGATTCTGCGCGAGCACGAAGAACTCGCCCCCCGGCACCAGGCTCCGGTGGATGTTGCAGCACATCCGCTCCATCGCAGCAATGTCCTCGGCGTAGTTGAGACACTGCACTCCCACCGCGATGTCGAAACGCCGGTGGAGAGGCCGCAGCTCGGCCACGTCACCGACCTCGTAGCGCACGCCCAGCGGATCACGTTGCTCGATCTTCCGCGCGGCGGCGATCATCTCGACGGAGATGTCGACACCGAGGACGTCCGTGGCGCCGCGCCGTTTGAACTCCCTGCTGTAGAAACCGGTGCCGCACGCCAGGTCGAGAACCGACTTGCCGCTCACGTTCCCGACCATGCCCAGGAAGCTCGGCACCTCCCCGTAACGCGTCAGCGGCAGGGACTTGAACCCCTCGAACGCCTCGCCGATCCCGTCGTACTGCTGCACGCTCACGTGCGGCTCCCTCCTGCGCTTCGCCATGTACGTGGCCACACCGGCACTCCGAAAGCAGAGGCCCTCCGGATTCAGAGGCCCGCCGGGTCCCGGTCGTGGCAGAAAGTCTCCACCGCCCCGTCCGGACGTCGTACTGGCAGATGACACAGAGAAGTTGGCAGGGTGACCCTCGTATCATCCAACACGGAGGCGCAGCGCGTGGAGTGCGCCGACACGGGACCGCTGGGCGGGAGGCGTACGCCTCGCGACGGCCGGTGATCCACCCTTGATGGAGCGCCGCACGTACCGGGTCAGCCGGCGCTGCCGCCCGACTCGTGGATCTCCTTCGATACCTCGGTCAGGGCGGGCGGCTGATCACGACCTCACAGACGAACACCGCGGCGGCCGCGGGTACTTGGAGGATCAGTGACCTGACCGTCAACCACATCGACACCGCCGCGTTCCAGGCGGCCACCGACCGTCACCCGTGCGCGCAAGGCTAGGCCGCGTCAGCACGTACCGGCTCAGGCGCGGCGGCGGTGGGAACGATGGTGAGGAGCCTGCCCATACCGCTGTCCGCGAGGGCGGATTCGACGGCGGGGGACGGCGCGACGACGAACAAGTGGCCGTGATGGAATCGGGCCCGGCGATCGGCCGCGATCAGCACTCCCAGCGGCTGCGCCGCGCAGTGCGTGACACCGGACAGATCGACGTAGACAGCCGCGCCGGGTTCGTCCAGCCGCTCCATGAGCCGTTCGCGCAGCTCCGGAGCGGTGGAAAAGTCCAGTACCCCGCTGACGAAGACGGTTGCGGGGAGCCGCATCGGCAGCGGTAGCCGCAGCGGCGGCGGCGGAGCGTTGCGGTCGGAGGGCAGGTATTCGATGGTCATCGTGGACCCTGTTCCAGGCGCAGTGTGCGTGCGCCCGGTGTTGTGGTTCTTCGAGAACGAGGCCGGCACGGGCGCCGGCTTTCGGGATGCCCTCTACCGCTACTGTACTCTCCTGCCCTCCTCCGCCGTCGGAGCAGCGCCCGCCCGCACCACCGCCTCATGGCACCGGAGTTACCGGCCCGGCAGGGCGTAGCGCAGGATGCGCCGCCAGGTGGCGGCGTACTGCTTGCCCAGGGAGCCCGTGACGTAGGGCAGGTCGTACTTCTCGCAGAGCTTGCGAACGGTGGGGGCGATCCGCGCGTACCGGTTGCTGGGCAGGTCAGGGAAGAGGTGGTGTTCGATCTGGTGGCTGAGGTTGCCGCTGAGGATGTGGAAGAGCGTGCTGCCCTCGATGTTGGCCGAGCCCTGGATCTGGCGCAGGTACCACTGGGCGCGGGATTCGTCGTCGAGCTGTTCCTCGGTGAAGGTCTGGACGCCGTCGGGGAAGTGGCCGCAGAAGATGATGGTGTGCGCCCATATGTTGCGGGTGGTGTTGGCGGCGAGGTTGCCCAGCAGGCAGGGCAGCGCGGACGGCCCGGCCAGCAGCGGGAACAGTAGATAGTCCTTGGCGAGCTGGCGTCCGGCCTTGCCGACCAGCCCCGCCACGTCGCGCAGGAGGGCACGCGGTGTCTTGCGGCCGGCGGGTACGGCGTCCGCCTCCAGGTCGTACAGGGCGATGCCCCATTCGAAGACCGGGGCGAGCGCCAGGTTGTAGAACGGCTGGACCAGGTGGACGGGATGCCAGCGCTGATCGGCGCTCATCCGGAAGATCGTGTAGCCGAGGTCGCGGTCCCGGCCGACGACGTTGGTCCAGGTGTGGTGCAGGTGGTTGTGGGTGTGCTTCCATGCCGCGGCGGTGGTGAGGAAGTCCCACTCCCAGGTGGTCGAGTGGATCGCCGGATCGCGCATCCAGTCCCACTGGCCGTGCAGCACGTTGTGGCCGATCTCCATGTTCTCCAGGATCTTGGCGGTGGCGAGCATCGCCGTGCCCGCTACCCAGGCGGGCGGGAACAGCGAGACCGCGAGGGCCACCCGGCCACCCGTTTCCAGGCCGCGCTGGGCGGCGATCACCGTACGGATGTAACGGGCGTCGTCGGCGCCGCGCTCGTCGAGGACCTCGGCGCGGATGCGGTCGAGCTCCGCGCCGAGGGCTTCGACGTCGGCGGGGTCGAGATTCGGTACGGTCACGGTCATGTCGGTCTCCGGGGACTCGATGGACGGATCGACGGACGGATCGACGGAAGGATCGGTGTACGGAACGGAGGGACGGATCGGTGCGTATGGAAAAGAACGGCCACGGGGCGCGCCCGGGTCCGGGAGGCCATCTAGACGTCGAGGGCGATGCTTCCCGCGGCGGCCGAAACGCAGGTCTGGATCAACTGTCCGGGGTCCTCGTGGAGTTGTCCGCTGCGGAGATCGCGTACGCGTCCTCTCGCCAGCGGGACGAGGCAGCCGAAGCAGATGCCGCGGCGGCATCCGTACGGCATGACCGCACCGGCGGCCTCGCCGATCTCCAGCAGGGGACGCGTCGGGTCGGCGTCGGTCTCGATGCCCGACCGCAGGAACCGGACGCGGCCACCGGCCCCGTCGGCCGCTGCCCGTGAAGCGTCGTCTTGAAAGACGAGATCGAGCGTGAAGCGCTCGACGTGCAGCCGGTCCGGTATACCCGCCCGCGCCCAGTGGTCCTCCAGGGCGTCGAGCAGGGCGGCCGGGCCGCAGGCCCAGGTCTCGCGCTCGCGCCAGTCCGGGCACAGGCGCGTCAGGTGTTCGGGAGTGAGCCGGCCGGCCGGTGCGGCGCCGTACCGTGTGTGGTGTTCATGGAACCGAAACCACGCCAACTCGCTTTGTGCGGCGTTGAGTTCGGTGCGGAAGATGGCATCGGCGGGGCCGGGCGCGCTGTGCACGAGCAGCACGTCGGGGTGTGCAGCCGTCGCGCTCCGCGCCATGAGCGTACGAAGGATGCCCATGACCGGGGTGATTCCACTGCCGGCAGTCACCATCAGCATCCGCCGCGGCAACGGGTCCGGCAGGGTGAAGGCGCCCTGAGCGGGCCCCAGCCGCAGCAGCGTGCCCCGGCGGATCCGATGCGCCAGATGCGGTGAGACCGTACCGCCGTCCGCGGCCTTGACCGTGATCGCCACCGGCCCGCCGGGCCGCCCCGGTGGCGAGGTCAGGGAGTACGTACGCCAGTGCTGTACGCCGTCGATCTCCACTCCGACGGGGAGATACTGGCCGGCCCGGTGTCCGTGCCAGCCCCTGCCGGGCGTGATGACCAGGCTGGTCGCGTCCGCCGTCTCCTGCCGGATCTCCGTCACGCGCCCCGCCGGGCGGCGCGCACAGAGCAGCGGATCGACCAGAGCGAGGTAGTCGTCCGGGGTCCGTGGGCTGGTCAGCCAGCCGCAGGCCGCCAGGAGGCGATGGGCGGCTCGATCGGCCAACCGGTGAGCAGTGACCGGGAGTTCGGGCATTGGCCGCCCCTCTCGTCGCGTCCCAACATCAGTGCTGTGCGGCTGCTCTGCTTCTCTTCTCTTCGCGTCGTCCCGGGCCCGGATGCGCCGACCCTAACCGCGACCGCGCACCCGAGGGGAAGGCGAGCAGCCGCTTTCCCGCCATCCGCGGCAGGGCCGGGAGCACCGCGCTTCCCGGGCGGACGGGGAGGCATGGGGCACGCAGTGCCGTGATCTGAGCAGAAGCCACTGCCCAACAGTGGCGGCAGGGGACGAGAACGGCCGGATGGTGGTGCAACGCTTCAGAACGGTGACCGCCCCGCCGCACCACCACGCCACTCCCGCCTCACAACGGTCTCCGGCCGGCCGCCGGTGGGTGTCTGACCCGCGGGGGCTCGCCTCAGCAGGTGCGTCCGGCGTAATGGGCGCCCTGGATCTTGCCGGCGGAGCCGAGCCAGGTCTCGCCGGGGCCGACGCACCGCTCGTAGTCGGCCGCCCAGGCGACATGCCGTGCCGTTCACCCGCAGCATCGTTTTCCCTCTGCGCCAATCGGATGGTCCTGTCCGGTTCCCGAGCGCAGCCCGGCCCTGAGTGGCGTTTCACGAGCTGAGCGCGACAGCACAGTGACGGAATGAGGCCGGGCAGCCAATCCCCGTATGGCGTAGGGGAAATGCGTCGAGCGGATCGGTTGTGGGCCCTGCACGGAGAGGAAAGTGGAAGCAGGACGCACCGTCCGCGATGAGCTCCCCTCCACGGCCGGTGCAGTCCCGATCATGGGCACCGGCGTCGGCGGGTCGGTGCCCATGGCCACGCGCAGTACTGAAGTGGGTCGGGCAACCGGATGCTCGACGGACGGCCGCGGCCGTGCCGCGCCTCGGTCAGGTCCCAGGGGAGGGGCAGTTCGCGTCATGACCGAGTAGGCCACGTGTGCGGTTTCTCGTGCACGTGCCGAAGCGGCGCGTCGCCGGATGCGGGCCGGCCCGAAGAGTGGATCAGCGACGCGCGATCAGATGCGTGCGCCCGTTGCATCTGTGACGCATGAGGCTCCTGTGGCTCCAAGGAGCGTTACAGATAACGGATGTGCAAGTTCCGAAAGATTTTGCAGATGCGCGTGAACATTCGGCTGCCCTTTCCGATTGGCTGATGAGCGAGGGCTACAACGGCCTTGGGTGCCAACGGGGGTGGGCACTCTCCAGCGTCTTGGAGGGACACCAAACGTGGATCTTGAAATGGCCGCCCACGTGATGACGTGGGCAGTCACGGCAAGGGTGATCGCAGCCGATGCGTGCACGGCAGGAAGGCGCCTGCTGGGAGCCAGTGTGCGCATCGGAGCCGCCCACATCGCCGCCCAGCAGCACGACCGCGCCCGCAGCGTGGACCAGCGGCATCCGGGGGAGGGCTCCAAGTGACCGACCGGCCCGACCCCTGGGGCGACTCCGCCGCCAACGGCGATCGCTTCTCCGCCGTGCTCCCGCTGGACTTCACGGCATTCTTTCTGCTGCACCACAAGGCATTCCTCCGCTTCGCCCACCTGCAGCTCGACAGCCGCACGGCGGCCGAGGCCGTCGTCGAGGAGGCATTCGCCGAACTCGCCGACACCTGGAATGAGGTGCTGCGCCAGCCCAGTGTGGAGGCGTACGCGATGGCCACCCTCAAGGAGGTCATCGACCGGCGTCTGGCCGCCAAAGGGCGCGAAGTGCCCTTCGTGGCCACCGCGGCCTTCGCCGCGATCCGCGACGCCTCCCGAGTCCGTCTGAACGCACTCGAATCGAATCTGGGCCTGTACACGGCGATTGCCCGACTGCCCGAACGCCACTACGACGTCATCGTGCTGCGCTTCGTACTCGGCTACCCGCCCAAGGAGGTCGCCCACATCATGGGCATCTCGCCCGCCACCGTCCGTTCGCACATCCACGGAGCGCGCCGCCGCCTCGCCCGCTACCTGGGATTCGACTGGGAACCGACCGAGGAGGAAAAGGTATGAGCCGGAAGAACAACCTGCCGGCCATCGACCGGGCCCTCGCCCAGGCCGAGGTCTTGACCGGAGAATACGACGACTACGACGCGCAGGCCGCGCTGAACCGCATCGCCCACCGCGTGGTCTGGCGCAAGGCCGCCGCCCTGGAACACCGCGCCCGCCGGGCCCGGCACTCCCACGCCCGCCCGGAGGACCGCGAGGTGCCCAGCACCGCGATGGCTGCTCTGCACGCCCGCGCCGCCGCCCACCTCGGCTCGCTCTCCTCCCGCGTGGTCCGTGACCCGGCGGCCATCGCCGCGATGGCCCTGCTCGTCGACGACCCGGCCCGCATCGAGCCGGCCGGTGCCCTCGCCTTCGCCTGCCTGCTCTACCTCGCCGACCGTCACGAGGCCGCCCAGTTCTGGTGGCAGTTCGCCGCCGGAGCCGACTCCGCCACCGCCGCCCGCTGCCTGTACCTGCACCACCTGCAGCTCGCCGAGCCCGAATCCGCCCTGTACTGGCATCACCAGGCCCAGGCCCTGTACGACAAAGAGACCGACCCGATGCTCACCGAACGCCCCGCCCTCCTCACCCCCGCCCCGGACGTACTGATCTCCGCCGGGCAGCTCGACGTCGTCGTCGAGGTCAAGCGCTGCACCCGACAGCACCGCGCCTACGAGGCCAGATGGTGGGTCTTCACCACCTCCCTCACCGACGCGGTGCTCCGCCTGGAGACCGACTCCGACGAGGACTTCGGCGCCATCCCCAAGCCCGACCCGGACCTGGCCGCCGAACTCGAGGACGCCACCACACCGTAGGAACCCGCTGCTGGGACAGATTTTCAGTGCCAATCACCGGCAGAAATGGGCGTCACCCCGATGCAGTAAATCTGTCATGGCGGGTGTAGACATGGGCGGTCGACGGGGTTACTGTTTTGCCTGTAGCCACGAGATCGAGTGAGCGCGGCAGAGGATGAACTGGCGCGCACGCAGGTCCGAAGATGGACGGCACGGCAGTGGAGTGAGGGAGCCGGAGGGTAGGAAGGGTTCCGTCGCTGGTTGCCGGGCCGGTGGCCCGTCAGGGGCCGCGAAGCAGTACGGCATGACCGCATGTTCCAGTACGCAGCAGTAGTCCGGAATGAAGGAGGCAGACGCCATCAGGATCGCCCGGGCGAGGAAGTGTCACCGCCTGGGTACCGCAAGACCCCGGATTGGAAGGTGGTCCCCGGTCACGCATCCGCGATCCCCGCGCCTCCGGCCTCCCAGGCGGCGGGCCGCCGAAATGCTCGGCACCACGCCCGCCTTCCTGCGGGCGATAGGGGAAGCACGGCTGATCACCCCGCTCCGCTCCGAGGGCGGACACCGCCGCTACTCCCGTTACCAGTTGCGCATCGCTGCCCGCGCCCGCGAACTGGTCGACCAGGGCACTTCCGTCGAGGCCGCCTGCCGCATCGTCGTCCTCGAAGACCAGCTCGAAGAAGCCCAGCGCATGAACGAGGAGCTGCGCGCCGCCGCCTCCCAGCCCCAGCACTCCACTGACGCCTGACTCCAAGGTGTCGGCAGCAGCTTGCCCCGGGAACTGAGCGACTTCTTTCAGGCACGGCACTGAGCCCGATGTGGTGTTCCCAGGCCGGACGGTGGGGGGAGTGGCACTGCCTGAGCTGCGGTGACCGCTCCGCTCCGGCGAAGCTCTCGGAAGCCCTGACCGGCTCACCGCCCCTTGCGCGGGGGCACAGTCACCTGGGGCAGGGCCATGGTCGGGGCGTCCATGTGCGTCGGCGGATGGCAGGGGACCAGGCGGCTGTGCACCCGGTAGCGGGTGCGCCCACCGTCCGGATGTGCTGCCACGCCCACCGTCACCGGGCCGGCGAAGCTGTCGGACCGCTCGGCCGCGTACCGTCGGATCTCCGCGGCCAGCTCGGGGCCGAGCCGCTCCCGGTGGCCGGCCAGTCGCCGGTGACTGTCCGCGGGCAGCTCGATCGAGAAACAGTTGGGTACCACGGTGCGCCCACGCCCCATGATCAGGGCATTGTCGTCGCACTCCCGGCGCAGCCGGACCACCACGTCCATCGGCTTCTTTCCGGGCTTGCGCACCGAGGCCCACACGGCACTCGTCCAGCGGTCCATAGCCCGTTCGAATCGTCCGATCATGTTCATCACTGGCGCCTGTCCGCCCGCGCGTCGCCCATGCTCACCCGTCCGGGTGAGGCGCCGAAGTGCGGAGGGGAGCAGGCTCCTCAGAGGGCCGGGCGACGCTGATCGCTACTGGCCTGACGCAGGCCGTCGGTGTGGCGGGTGAGGGCATCCACGCGAGCCGCAAGATCGGGGTGGCCGGCGGTGAGGTGGTCGCGGACGCGAGTCAGCGGGCCGAGGAGCGCGGCGACGTCGTGGTGGCCGAGGGCCTGGACGAGGGGTGTGCGGACTTCGGCGGGCAGGTCGGTCAGGGCGGTGATCTGGCCGGCGAGCTGGCGCAGGTCGGCGGCGTTGCCGCGGGCCCAGGTGGTGACGGTGCGATCGGCGGCGCGCTGATCGCGAGTGGCCTGAATCCGTTCTTCGCCGGTGGTGCCCGGTGCTCCGGGGCGCAGGCGCAGGTAGCGGCGTTCGGCGGACTGCCGATTGGCGACTCCGAGGGGCTGGGCGAGGTCGGCCCAGCTTGCACCGGCCTCGCGGGCGGTTTCGATCAGCCCCGTCTCCCAGCCGGCCAGTTGATCCCGCAGCCGGCGCAGCAGCAACAGCGCGGCCAGCGCCTGCTCAGCACTCGCCTGGGGGGCGGCCTGCTGGCCCGGCTGCGGGATCTGCGCGGTACGCACGGCCTCCTCGATCACCTCCAGCGCTGCTTCGGCGGCGGGGAAGGAGGCGGGCGGGGACACCTGTTCCTGGCCGTCTGCGCTCATGAGTCACCTCCGCTCAGGGTCGTCGCCCTCCAGGCGACATGCTCGCTTGTCATCGTCTGGATGACATGCTACAAGAGAACCAGGTAGCAGCGCATGGGCATGTACAGCCCGAGCGAAAACGGAGGTGTTTTCCCAATGCTGATGCGCACCGATCCCTTCCGTGAGCTGGACCGGCTCACCCAGCAGCTCCTCGGCAGCAACCCGTCCGGCACCTGGTCCCGGCCCTCGGCGATGCCGATGGACGCCTACCGCGAAGGCGACGAGTACGTGATCGCCCTCGACCTGCCCGGCGTCGACCCCGAGGCCATCGACATCGACGTCGAGCGGAACATGCTGACCGTGAAGGCCGAGCGCCGGCCCGTCACCAAGAGCGACAGGGTCCAGGTCGAACTCTCCGAGCGGCCCCTGGGTGTCTTCTCCCGCCAGGTGATGCTCGCCGACTCCCTGGACACCGAGCACATCAACGCCGACTACGACGCGGGCGTCCTCACCGTGCGCATCCCGATCGCCGAGCGCGCCAAGCCGCGCAAGATCTCCGTCGGCGCAGGCTCGGGACGCAAGGAGATCAGCGGCTGAGGCCAGTCCTCGACGCTGCAGCGGAGGACGGGGCTCTGGCGCTCCCGCACGCCCCGTCCTCCGCCACCTGCAACAAGCGGTCTCCAGTAGGCGGTCTTTCGTGGAAGGGAAAGAGGAAGGAGGCGTGCAGCCAAGAAGGCAGCACCTCACCCTCGCGGTGGCGGAGGGCGGGCTGATCTCTCCCCTTCGACCCCTGACCCTCCCCGCCGCCCCACGACCCACGCACGTACGACGTACGGACCGATGAACGGAAGAGGGGATCGCGGTGGTCATGCAGCGAGAAGCATTCCTGAACCAGGTACAAGAACGCGGTGAGTACCCGACCCGTACGGAGGCCGAACGGGCGGCGCGCATCGTCCTGGCGCTGCTGGGTGCTCACCTGGTGGGCGAGGTGCGGGCCGAGCTGGCCGCCCGGCTCCCGGAGACCTTCGCCCTGATCCTGCTGAACCCGCTGCAGGCCGCCGAACCCCTCTCCCCGGAGCGGTTCGTACGTGCCACTGCAGCGTGGATCGAAGGGGCCACCGAGCAGACCGCGACCTGGGACATCGGCGCTGTACTCAGCGTCGCCGCGGATGCGGCCGGCGAGGAGCTCACCCAGCGCATCCTGCTCCAGCTCCCCCCGGGATACGACCTGCTCTTCGGCCGCCCCCAGGACACCACCGCCCCCGAACACAGCCCACCGAACCGGTGAGCCGGCCCGTCCAGCACCGGCGTCCCGACCGTCACCGGCCGACCGCCACCAGAACAATCCCCTTATCGAGAAAGGCACTTATCCACCGATGCAGCCCCCCTCGCAGCAGGTCGTGAGCACGCCGGCACTGTCCTACACGCAGATGCTGGAGCGCGTCCGCTACGACGGCGCCTACCCCACCCGCGAACGAGCCGAAGAGGTCACCTCGGCCGTACTGGCCGCCCTCGGCCGGCGGGTCACCGGCGAGGAGCGCGTCGAACTCGCCGCCCGCCTGCCCCACCAGGCCGCGCAGATCTTCACCGCGCAGATACCCGAAACCGACTCGCTGACCGGCTGGCATTTCATCAAGGACCTCGCTGCCCGCACAGGCGGCACCCTGGCCACCACGCGCTGGGACGCCGGCTCCGTCCTCGGCGTCGTCGCCCACCTGGCCGGATCCGACCTGCTCGACCGCATCCTCGCCCAACTCCCCTCCGGCTACGCCATCCTCTTCGGCCGCGCGGAATTGGTTCAGGCCGCCTGACGGAAGCTCCGATCCCACCGAGCCGGGTACGGCCGCTGAAGCGCCTCGTCGAGAATGCCTGTCGTATCCATGGCGAGGACGGCAGGCGAGGCGCCACGGGGGCGACGGCTTCGCGCTCAAGTCCTCCCGGCCCCCGGCCCGGAGGAGTCCGGCACCCTCATGGTGCGCGCCGAGATCCCCGAACAGTCTCTTCGCCCCCGGCGGCGGGCCGGGGGCGAAGAGTGTGTATCCGCCGGCTGCGCCCGGACCGGTTCAGCTCACGGGTTTGTGGTCCTGGAGGGTCCTTGGACACCTCAGCCGCAGCTCATCGAGTCTGCGCGGAAGCCCGCTGAACCGGCTTGCGTTGAGCCACTCCCGTGCCCGGGACGGACGCCTGCGCATCCTCGAGCGGGCAGGTCTCGCTCTCCTCGAAGTCCGGAGCCCGGAAGGGGTTCGTCGTCGGAGGCAGCGAAGCTGAGGTGGCGTAGCGGGGCGCCCCTTCCGGAGCGGAGAACAGCGAGGTCAGGTCGATGAGAGGTCTCCCATTCGTGACAAGGACATGGCAGGTCTAGCGTGCTGTGACCGGGTCAGCGGTCGGGTCAGCGGTCTTACAGCTTGCTCATCTTGGCGTACGGGCTCATGATCCGTTCTTGCGCCGAAGCGAAATCCACGAGCACCGCGATCCCGTCCTCGATGCCGATCACGCGGCCGAGGCCGTACACATCGTGTGTGACCCGGTCGCCCACGACGAACTGCTTGAGAGGCAGTGTCGCCGGGGCCTTGAAGGGGCTGGTAGGCAAATGCCGTTTACGTGCGGCTGGCTTTGTCATTACTACCAGTATGCACCTGACCCGCTGAGTGAACAGCCTCAGGGCCTTCCGTTCCTCGTCCGGGTGCGTGCGGCTGCGACCTCGCAGGAGGATTCCGCTTCACCGTCCTGCAGGTCCGAACGCGCCAAACGCGGTCATGCCTCGGATCACTGAGGGGAGACCTTGTGGACGGTGGTGTCGTCGGGGTCCAGCCGGCGCCCGTCCGCGGACAGTACTTCCAGCGCGCGGAGGCGATGCCCCTCTCGGCGGTCGACCAACTCCGAGTGGGGTTCGTCGGGGGCGAAGAAGTGCTGTTCGCCCCACTGCCGCAGTGCCACGATGACGGGGAAGAGCGCCTTGCCCTTCGGAGTCAGTACGTACTCGCGGTAGGCGCTGCCGTCCGAGGCGGGGACGGATTCGAGGACGCCGCCGGCGACCAGGGTGCGCAGCCGCGCGGTGAGGATGTTCTTGGCCACGCCGAGGCTGCGCTGGAACTCCCCGAAGCGCCGGCTTCCGTCGAAGGCGTCCCGCACGATCAGCAGGGACCACCAGTCGCCGATCGCGTCCACCGACCGGGCGACGGGGCATTCGCTGTCGTCGAAGCGAGTCCTGGTCACCATGGCGTCCTCCACCCTCACAACGGTTGCAACATGCTACCAAAAGGGCTACTGTCGCCGTCATTCTTGGTGGCAAGTTGAAACCAGATGGGTGGGGGAGTGCCGATGCCCGGCAACGGCGAGGCCGTGACACGACGGAACCGGACACGATCGACCGAGGCCCGAAGCGGGGAAGGTCCCGCGTCCGTCCTCCCCCGTGGCGTCGTCATACTGTTCGCCGTCGCCTGCGGGGCCGCGGTGGCCAACGTCTACTTCTCCCAGCCGCTCCTGGTGACCATGGGCCACGACCTCGCCATGAGCCCGGCACTTGTCGGCAGCGTGGTCACCCTCACGCATGTCGGATACGGGCTGGGACTCTTCTTCCTCGTGCCGCTGGGCGACGTGGCCGACCGCAGGCGGCTCATCGTGGCCCAACTGCTGCTCCTGGTAGGGGCGCTGGCCGTCGTGGCCGCCGCCCACACAGCGGCGATGCTGCTCGCGGGCATGGCCGCGACGGGCCTTCTCGCCGTCGTCACACAGACGCTGGTGGCCTTCGCGGCATCACTGGCCCCTCCCGCCGGACGCGGCCGGGTCGTCGGCCTGGTCACCAGCGGCGTGGTCACCGGAATCCTGCTCGCCCGCACCGCATCCGGCCTCATCGCCGATCTCGGGGGCTGGCGCTCCGTCTACCTCGCCTCGGCGTCGCTCACCGCGCTGCTCGCGCTGATCCTGTACCGAGTGCTGCCGCGCCACAGTGACGCTCCGCCGACAACACTGCGTTATAGACAGCTCCTGCGCTCCACGATCACCCTGTTCGCACGGGAACAACTGCTGCGGCTCCGGGCCCTGTTCGGCCTGCTGATCTTCGCCGCCTTCAGCACCTTGTGGAGCAGCGTCGCGCTGCCGCTCAGCGAGGCCCCGTACTTCCTGCCCCACAGCGCGATCGGGGCGCTGGGGTTGGTCGGTGTCGCCGGCGCCCTGGCCGCGACCGCGGCGGGCCGCCTGAACGACCGCGGACTCTCCCGGCGGACCACCGGCATCGCCCTGGCGCTGCTCGCCGCCTCGTGGCTGCCCCTGGCCTTCACCCGCAGCTCGCTCTGGGCCCTGGTCGTCGGGGTGATTCTGCTCGACCTCGCCGTGCAGGCGGTCCATGTCACCAACCAGACCCTGATCTACACACTGCACCCGGACGCGGGCAGCCGGCTGATCGGCGGAAACATGGTCTTCTACTCGATCGGCAGCGCCACCGGCGCCATCGCCGCGACCGCCCTCTACACGGTGGCCGGCTGGGGCGCCGTGTGCGTACTGGGCGCCGCATTCAGCTGCCTCGGGCTCGCGCTGTGGGCGTTCACTCGACACGGTACGGCGGACCCCGCCGCCAGGGTGGCCCCTCGCAGCGAAGCCTGATCGTTGCCTGAGCCTTCTCATCGAACGTTGCGTGAAGGCCACGCCACTGGCGTAGGAGGCGTGTTGGACTCGAAGGGCGCCCCGCCGGTCGGACCGGCGGGGCCGGCTGCGAGGCGTCAGATCATCAGCAGGAGCCGCGTGTGCGGTACGAGCTTGCGGTTCACGCTGGTGCTCTGCACGAAGATCGTGAAGTCGTCATTGTGGTCCGGCTTGACGCGGACTTCCGCATCCGGCAGGCCGAGCAGGGCTCGGGCCTGCGGCCCCGTGTACACCCGGTCAGTCTTCTTCTCCAGTACCGCGATCTGCTTCCGTGCCTGGACCTTCTCCGACTTACTGAGCTGGTAGAACGCACACCCGGTGCGGTAAGTGTGTCCGCATTCGACGACCCAGTCCCGTATCGCCGCTGCACGGGCCACCGGAATCAGCTGGTACTCCGACGGATTCACCGGAGCGAGGCCGGCTGCCTTGATGGTGTCCCTGTTGACCGCCTCGGCACCCGTGGAGAACACCGCCCGCGATCCCCGGATGCCCTGGGCCCGGCCCACCATGAAGTTCTCGGTGGCCTGCTGGATGACCTGCCCGGCCTCCTCCAGACCCTGGGTGCTCGTGGCGTCCCAGATGGCAATGTTGTCCTTCGGGAAACCGCACTGCATCGCTTCGCGCTTGCCCATCTGGTCCGGCACGAGGACGGCCAGCGTCCAGTTGTCCTCCTGCGTCTGGCTCATCGTGGCCACGGCCTGCACCAGCTCCCGCGGATTGTTGGCAGGAGCATCCGGGCAGCGGTGACTTGCGTTCTCCTGTCCGTCGGTCAGCACGAACGTCAGGAAGCTGTGGTCGCCGTACAGTTGAGCGGTCTGCGCCAGCTCCCGCTGCGACTTCAGCGTGGCCGCCAGCAGAGCCGTCATCCCACCGACCCGGTACAGCTGCTTCAGGGACGGCATCCGCAGCACGTCCTTGTCGTAGATGACGCACTCCACCTTGTCCGCGAAGACGTACACCGTGACACGGGTCTCCTGGTCGAGCTCCTTCGACCGGCGGGCCAGATAGGCAATCTGCTGGTCAGCGACCTCGACGACCTTGCGGCTCAGGTGTGACATGGACGAACTGGCGTCCAAGACAAGAGCAACGTGGTTGATGTAGTTCTGGGTTCCGGACATGAGTGTTCCCCCTCTTCCCACTGGATGCTCCTAGCCTCTCACCCACCACTGACAATCGATCTTGAACGAGAGGCTGGCGGCCGGGCCTCCCTCCAGGGACGCACCCGACCCTGGGCCGCGACGGTGCCGTACGTGGTGGGGTGGGAGGGGGAAGCTCTTCAGCAGAGACCGTGTCACCGGGGACATCGGGGAACATCACGGAACACCCGGTGTCCCAGCCCCAGTCGCACAGCGCCCGCGCAGCCTCGACCGAACCGCCGTGGCCGCGCTGACAACTGATCGCCCCATCAGCGGCGGCCAGCGAATACCCCAGCTCGGCCGGCCCCCCCAGAAGGAGCTGGAGCTGCCCTAAATCCGGTTGGCTGGAGTCGCCCGATCGGCCAAGCTGGGCCCATGCTTCGCAGAATCATGTTCGTACAGCTCAAAACGGGCTACGACACCGACCGCGGACCCTCGTGGATCGGGTGGGTGGACTTCTCCAAGTCCTGGAAGACGGCCTACTTCCACGGGCGGACCCTGCGGCGTGGCACGGGGCTCGGCTTGCCCGACGCCAACTTCTACGACGTCGCAACCAACGAGGATTTCTGGATCTCTGGACCGAAACGCGACCGGAGCGATACCCGGTACGGCCCGGAAGGACCGACCGTAGAGGACGACGCCGCGGACGCCTACCGCGCGTTTCTCCAGGGCGCGCCACTTCCTGGCCGGGAGGACGGCTGAGGCCCGTCCGTGGGCAGGGAAGGTGCGCCCCCGTGCCGTGGATATTGATGAAGTGGTCGCCGCCGCCTTCGTAGGTTTTGCAGTCCGGCGCACACCGTCCCCTCTCCGAACTGCCTGTTCGCGCCTCCCTGTTGGGTCGAGAGAGTGAATGGTCAGCCCGTCTGTCAGGCTCGGCCTGCTGAAGATGCATCTCGGCGGGGCCGGGAGGCCCAAGTCGACCGCGCGCAGGGGAGCCCGCATGCAACATCGGTAGAACCGTTGGTGGCCCGCTGGACGACCGTCCCGCAGGGACCGGTTACATGGTGGCTCCTGCGGTGGACCTTTCTCCGCTCTGGCGAGATACAGGTCTCGATCAATCACCGGACAGGCGAAGGCATCAGTCCTTGATCCTCGGCTCATACCCGTGACGCACAGGGGTCTGGCCTCCGGTGTGCAGGCACCGTGAACGAAGTACGGCCGCAGTGGGGTGAGCTGTTGTTCTCCTCGGTGGAGGGCGTGTGCGTGGAAGCCGTCGAGGTGTCTGACACGGTCGTCCGGGGCGACGCCCGGACGACCGCCAGCCGAGCGGCCTGCCCGGGAGACGGTTGCTGGTCGGGCCGAATACATGGCTCCTACCTGCGGTTCCCTCGTGATCGCCAGCGGTCGGCAAGTTCGTCGTGGTGTCGCTCACGCGCCCGAGACCGTGCCCTGGTGACGTGATCGGTCCTGGATATGGAACAGACACTCACCTTGAGTTTTAACCTCAGATGGCTCGTCCCGTCTCCGCGGTATCCGCCGCCGATTCCGCCCGGCTCAGGGCGGACGCCAAGAGAGCCGAGGCATGGTCGCGCTGGAGCGAGGAGCCGATCGAAGGTCAAAACCCAAGCCGGGAGCGGTCAGACGAAGAAGGCGTTCATCCCGGGCACGTCGGAGAGATAGGTCTCGATACTCGCGATCTTTCCGTCGCGGAGCCGGCAGACCGTGGCCAGGTATTCGTCCAGCACAGCGTCCTCCCGGTGCGCGGTGTTGTGCAGGGAGAGCGCCATGTTCTCCCTGCTGACCAGGAGATGCAGCAGCTCGAAGTCGAGGCCGTATGAGGCGATCCGCTGAGCGCGCTCCACCACTGCGTCGGCGCCGTCGGCTGTGCCGGAGATGGTGTTGTCGCCGGGCAGGGTCCAGGTGACGTCGTCGTGCAGCAGGGCCCGGATGCCGTCCCAGTCGCCCGAGACAAGGGCCTGGTGGAAGGTGCGCCCGAGGGCGAGGGAGGCTTCGTTGGCGGACATGACATTCCCTTCGCAGTGCTAAAGCAGTGATCTCTGCTTTAGCGTGACCGTAAGCCCCTGCCCGCTAAAGCGCAACTCTTTGCTTTAGGGTGGAGGGGTGAACGCTGACGCATCGCCGAAGCGGCCCGGCGGCCGCAGTAGCCACGTCCGTGCCGCCGTACACAGCGCCGTGGTCGCCCTGGTGGGCGAGCGCGGCGCCGACCAGGTGACCCTCCCCGCAGTGGCCAAGCGCGCGGGGGTCAACTCCAGCACCCTCTACCGGCGTTGGGGTACGCTCGCCGCGCTCCTGGCCGACGTCGCCAAGCACCGCGGCGACGTCGGCGCGCCCCCGCTCGTCGGCGACCTGCGCACCGACCTGGAGAACCAGGCGCTCTGGACACTGACGGAGCTCTCCCGGCCCGGTGGCATCGCGTTCTTCCGCGCCGAGGTCGCGCCCGACGTCGACGAGCGGCACGACGGATTGCGTGAATGCCTGCGCAGGGTCAGCGAGCGCTTCCGCCCCGTCCTCGACGCGGCGCGGGAGCGCGGCGACGCGCCCCCGTCCCTGGAGCAGGTTCTGGATCGGATCGTTGCGCCGCTCTACTTCCGGGTGGTCTTCTCGATCCCCGGTACGGATGAGGCGTACGTCCGCGACCTTGTAGCGGAGCTGCTCGGGAAGCTCCCACTCGAGTCTTGAACTTCGCTCGGCTCCTCGCTCCAGCGGAACCCGCCCGGAGCCGCACACACCTCGGGCCCCGGAGGAAGAGGTTACGGAACACCTGCAGGACAGCCCGATGGCCCCATGCCGTTTCAGAACCTCTCGTCATCTGCCTGATCCGGGCGGAACCGGCGGCGGATACCGCGGAGACGGGGCCAGCAAGCCGACCTGAGGTTAAAACTCAAGCTCAGGCCGGTGGTGGTACCGAGCGCGGTACCACCACCGGCGCCCGCCGTGGGACCGGCGGTACTAGCAGGAGCCGGAACCGATCCGTCGGACAGCCAGGGCCTGTCCGACGGATCATGGACGGAGCCAAGCTCGACGCTCTCCCGGACCAACGAGCTATGCCTGCCCGCGAGCGTGCCCCACTCCTGAACGTGCGACGATCGCCTTCGTGACGAGCATGAACGGTGACTTCGAACTGTCCATGGAGGAATTGCGAGTCGTAGCGCGCTACGTCGCCGAGACAGCGCAGGAAGTTCTCCCGGTGTTCGAGGACGCCAACCCCGGTGACACCCGACCGCGGGCGGCCATCGATGCGGCATGGGAGTTCATCAACGGTGCGCCCAGGACCAAGCTTCAGCGCGTCACGTCGCTGGACGCTCACCGAGCGGCGAAGGAGACTGCCACCGAAACTGCACGTCTCGCTGCGCAAGCCGCCGGCGATGCCGCATCTGCCGCTTACCTGCACCCGATCGCGAAGGCTCACCAGGTGGGTCACATCCTGCGTGCCGCTGCGAATTGCGGCACGCATCGCCGAAATCGACGCAGGCGAGGATCCCAGGGCCGGGAACAAGGCGATCCAAGAGGTCCGCGAACGAGCCACACCGGTCCTGATCGATATCCTCCAGCGGTACCCTCTCGCGCCCACCGGTAAGAGCCGCGCTGCACAGCTCATGACTGCTCTGGACACCTCCCTCCGTGGGTCCCCGCGAGCGGGGCCTGAACGCACAGGTGGCTAGGTTTTGGCCGTGGCGGATCTTGTGGCTGCTGGGAACTCTCGTCGTTGGCATGATCATGGGCGGGGAGGAGGGACTCGGGCGCTCCCGGGGCGGCCTGACCTACAAGATCCACCTGGCCGCTGAGGGCGGACGCCGCCCGCTGTCCCTACTCATCACGCCGGGTCAGTGGGGCGACGCGCCGCAACTCAGCCCGGCCATGGAACGCATCCGTGTCCACCGCCACGGCGGCGGTCATCCTTCGCACCCCGCCAGATCACGTCGGCGGCGACAAGGCGTATTCCTCCGGCCGAAACCGTCGCTACCTGCGACGACGCCAGATCAAGCACACCATCCCCGAGCCCAGAAGCCAGCGCGCTCACCGCAAGAGCCGCGGCAGCCGCGGCGGCAGACCCACCGGCTTCGACATGACGGTGTACGAGCGCAGGAACGAAGTGGAGCGGACCATCAACGCCTTGAAAACTTCCGGGCCGTGGCCACGAGGTCCGACAAACGTGCCTACGTCTTCCACGGCACCGTCATCGTCGCTTCGATCCGACTCCGGCTCCGCCCGTGATCCGTCGGACAGCCCTAGGAATCGGGCTGTGTGCTGAGCGGTTCCGGCGTGGTGTTCTCCAGGTCCGGTGGCTCAGGCTGCGGGGGCGGGGCTGTCGGTGTCGTCGGTGCTGTCTTGGCCTTGGCGACGGCGGCCGTGAGCTGTTCCTGCACGGCGGGGGGCAACGTAGTGCCGTGAACCGAGTTCACCAGTTCCCCGGCCAGGCGGTACAGCTTGGTGTTGGTGTTCTGTGAGGCCGTGACCAGCACATCCCAGGCCGCCTCGGGGCTCAGACTGAAGGAGGCCATCAGCATGCCGCGGGCCAGGTCGATGGTCGGCCGGGTCTGCATGGCCCGTCGCAATTGGGCGACCAGGACATGCGGGTCCTGGTCGGTGTCCTTGGACGGGGCCGGGTCGTGGGCGGCAGAGGATGTCATGTGCTTGTCGTCCGGGTTCGGGGGCGTGAACAGGTTCTTGGTGCTGGTCAGGTCGAGCAGTCGCTCGACCATGGGGCTGCTGGAGCGGAGGGTGACGGTCTTGCCCTGTTCCAGAGCTCGCTGGCGCAGGATGAGCAGGAGGTTGAGGCCGGAACAGTCACAGAACTCGACCCCATGCAGGTCCAGGTCGACACCACTGGCTGAGAGGCTGAGGGCTTGGTGCAGGTAGGACCGGAGCCACTGGCCGGCGTCCAGGTCGAGCTCTCCCCGGATCGCTGCGGTCACCCGATCGCCGTCCGGCAGGACATCGATTGATGCCAGGAACGGCGGGACCGCCGCCGACGGAGGGCACACTCGCCCGTGCCCGGACCCCTGTCCGGTGGGGGACTGCTCAGAGTACGCAGGCTCTGGCATGGCCTCTCCCTCGTCTGTGCCTACGACCGCTTTAAGGCTGCCGCCCTCGCCAACACACGTCAACTAATACCTGAAAAAGAGTACGTGGTTTTGAAAGCGTGCATGTCCAGTCGCTAAAGTAGAGGGATGGATGGAGTGCCCGAGCCCTACACCGGATGGACGTTCATCACCAACCATGCGCGAGTGCTGACAGCCATTGCCGACAACCACAGCGCCCGCATCCGTGACATCGCGGCGTACTGCCGCCTCACCGAACGCGCCGTCCAGAAGATCATCGCCGACCTGGAGCAGGACGGTTACCTCTCCCACACCCGGGAGGGACGCACCAACCTGTACCGCATCGATCCCAGCAAGGTGCTGCGCCACCCGGCCGAATCGGGCCTGACGGTGGCCTCCCTGCTCTCCCTGCTCGTCCAGGACGAAGCCAACCGCACCACGCCCGAGTCCTCCGACAACAGCAGCCGGTCCCACGCCAGGGCTTGACCGCCGCACAATCGTGCCTGCGGCCCCCCTGGAAGGGGCACCGCCCTTCTCCGGGTGGTGGGCAAGTGATACGTGGCAGCTCTCGCTTGCGGTGCGGATGCCCGCCGAGCCGATACGTGCCCAGCCCGTCGACCTTCGTCCTGCCGGCCGGGTGGGATGGCATCACCCACTGGAGACAAGCTCGGCCAGGTGGTGCAGCGAGTTGGTGAGGTGCTCCGGGCCGAAGGGTGGGAACCGGAGGTACTCCCGGATGGACTGCGGCACCGCCGACCAGTCGTAGGTGAGCGTGACCTCGGTTTCGGACGGACCGAGCGGCGCAAGGTCGTAACGCCAGAGCCAGCCGCCGAACTCCAGGTGACCGTCCTCCTTCTCCTGTCCCGTCAGCCAGCCGATGGCGCGCGGTGGGTCGAGCACCTGGACCTTGTTGGCCACCTGGTAGTCACCGTGGGGATGGTCGGGGTGATACATGTTCATCCGGAAGACCTGCCCCACCTCGGTCAGCGGCGCCCGGTCGACGGATTCCTGAACCCAGCCGGTGCCATCGATCGCAGCATGGATCGTTGGATCCGCCAGCACCGCGAACACCCTCGCGGCGGGCACGGCGACAGTCAGGGTGGCGCTCACATTCTCCTGGTCCACGGTGTGCACGCTCCTTGCTACCTCATCTCGGGCCTCCCGCGGGTGCGGAAGGGGGACACCCAGCATGCAGACGACGGGGACAGCCGCACGTGACTTGCGGTCTCTTTTTGCGGGGTTGGCGGGCGGCTCGGAGTGCCTTGACGCAGGCCCCGCTCGCTGGGAGCCTGTCGCCATCATGAGGAGCCGTTGGCTCGGCCTGGATGATGCGGGCTGTGCCCATGGTCCAGGAGGAGCACATGAGCGATGTGCGAGTCTCGGCCGCCGGCGATTTCCCGCCCGCAACCTTCATCGAGGCCCTCACCACCTTCGGCCCGGAACGGGCAAAGATCTGGGGCAACAGCAGCGCCGGACAGTTGGTGGTCCACGACCAGGGCGAGGGCTGGGCCGACGTCACCGAGGGGACCGACGCGGGGGGAATCTGGCAGCGCTACCGGTATGCCTGGTCGCCCAGTGAGGTGCGCTTGGATGTGGTGGACAGCAATGCCTTCGGCAAGGGCAGTTACTGGCTGTACCGGCTGACCGCCGAGGCAGGTGATCAGCGAACGCGGATCGACCTGCACATTCATCGCGTTCCCACGACGACCAAGGGCAAGCTCTTCGATCCGCTGCTGCGCCTCATCGGCGGCGTGTATTTCGGCCGGGACCTGCGCCGCTCCGTCCGGCGGATCGGGCGCCTCTTTGCGGAGAAAGGCGTGCACGGCTCGTCATGACCGGCCACCGGCCCGCCCGCGCTCGCCACACGCCGTGGTGCCAGACCCGTCCGCGCCCGGGCAGAACTGCGGACAGGCAAAAGGGGACCTGACGACCGGGGGGAGAGGAGCGTTCCGGGACGGTCGACGGCTTCCCGCCCGCCATCCCGGAAACGTGTGCCTCCCGGAAGCGCGTGTCACCGCATGTCGGCCGGGCGCTCGCTGCCCTCGAAGGGGAAGCGGCGGCGGAAGTCGTCGGCCGCGTCCTCAAGGGTGCAGAAACTGACGCCCTCGTGTCGGGAGACGTACTCGACGAAGCGTTCCAGCATCAGCAGGACCTGGGGGCGGCCGCTGACGTCGGGGTGGAGGGTGACGGGTATGACGGCGTAGTCCAACTCCCGGTGCACCCAGTCGAACTGGTCTCTCCAGTCCTGCTCCAGGGTGCGCGGGCTGACGTAGCCGTGGCTGTTGTGGGAGTGCTTGTTGAACATCATGGGCGGCAGGTCGTCGACGTACCAGTTGCCGCAGAACTCGACGAGATCCACCTCATGACCGTGGACGAGCGGCTTCATCCAGTCCTTGGCGTCCGCGGAGTAGTCGATCTTCGTCCAGCTGTCGCCGACGCGGGCGTAGAAGGGGGTGAAGTCCCGGTAGTTCTGGGAGTGGTCGTAGGAGAAGCCGTACTTGTGGAGCAGGGCCGCGGTGTGGGCGGACATCTCCCACCACGGCGCGACGTAGCCGCGCGGCTTGCGGCCGGTCCAGGACTCGATGAGCTCGACGCTCTTGGCGAGGACGTCCTCCTCCTGCTCCGGCGTCATCGCGATGGGATTCTCGTGCGAGTAGCCGTGCGCGCCGACCTCGTGGCCCGCCGCGACGATCATCTCGGTCTGCCGGGGGAAGGTCTCGATGGAGTGCCCCGGAATGAACCAGGAGGTGCGGATGCCGTAGCGCTCGAAGAGCTTGAGCAGGCGCGGGGTGCCGATCTCGCCGGCGAAGACGCCGCGCTGGATGTCGTTCGGCGAGTCCTCGCCCCCGTAGGAGCCGAGCCAGCCGGCGACGGCATCCACGTCCACGCCGAGTGCGATCTTGATGTCCTTGGTCATGAGCCGTCTTTCGTTCGGTGGGTCAGTGGGCGTCGAGGGCGGTCCGCATCCGGGCGACGGCGTCGGCCACGGCCGCGGTGTCGCGGTCGGTCCAGTCGCGTTCGGCCATGCTGTGTACGGAGATCCAGCCGGCCATGGCGCCGTCGCGCTCCACGGGCGCCAGTAGCTGGGCGTTGACCCCGTAGACGTCGATGAGCGCCTGCGGCGGCTGCGGGTCGGCGCGGAAGTGGGGCTGGACCAGCGGGGCGCGGTGGCGCTCCAGCCACTCCACGGTGTTGAGGCGGCGCTGGTCGAGGGAGGCGTCGCGGCGGATGGACCGTACGCCTTCGCCCAGCGCCTCGCCCGCGGTGAGGTCCACGTGCAGTCCGTGCGCGGGCAGGTCCACCCGGAAGGTGGTGCGGTCGGCGCCGGTGGCCGCGAGCAGCTCGGTGAGGGCTTCCTGGAAGCGGGCGCGCAGGCTGCCGGAGCACAGCAGGTCACCGTGGCCGGGAAGCGCCGGGTGGGCGCCCGCCAGGCCGAGTGCCTTCCACAGAGTGGCGGCGACCGAGTCGAACACCGGTACGCCCAGGGCTCCTTCGAGGGCGGCGGCGGGCCGGGCGCCGTACACATTGGTGCAGACGACGGCGACGGCGTGCACGTCCGCGTGTACGTCCCGGGCCGCGGCCTCGATCTGCCGGGCGACCTCGGGCTCCGGGACGCGGGCGAATGCCTCGTTCTCGCCGATGCCGAGCGGTTCGGCGAGCTCGCAGGCGATGCCCTCCTTGGCGTACGTCTGCACGATCCGCACGGCGACGTCCGCCGTGTACGGCAGGGCGAGCCCGAGGCGGGTCACGCCGTACGCGGCACAGGCGTCGAGGAGCGCGAGCGTGGAGGTGGTGGCGGGGACGCCGGTCTCCGCGGTGATCGCCTCGCACAGCGCGCGGTCGCGGTCGACGCCGAGCCAGGAGCCGGAGGTGCCGTTCCAGGCGATGACGTCGACGCGCGCGTCGGCGAGCTGCCGGGCCGCGGCGAGCATGGGCGCGGGATCGAACTGGGCATCCGAGCCCGAGTCGAGCGCGATCCGGGTGACGGGGACGCGCGCGAAGTGCGCGGTGGCCGCGCCGCTGTCGTGCAGCAGGTCGTAAGTGACCGGCTCCAGGCAGGTGTTGGAGGACGGGGTGAGCATCCCGATGCGTACTGCTGCGCTCATCGGACGGTCAGTCTCCGGACGGTCGGTCATCGGACGGCCAGCCTCCTGCTGTAGTCGAGAACGAGGGACGAGGCGGTGAAGAGGAGCCCGGCGCCGACGAAGTAGAGGAGCGCCCAGGTGTAGGAGCCGGTGCCACCGACAATGAAGCCGACGACGATGGGGGTGACGATGCCCGCGATGTTCCCGGCGAGGTTCATCGCACCGCCCATGACGCCTGCGTTGGCGCGCCCGCCGAGGATGGACGGCAGCGACCAGAAGAGACCGGCCCAGCGGAGGAAGAACAGCACGCCGGACAGCAGGAGTACGGCGGTCAGGGCGTCGGGGACGAGAACCACACCGAGCAGTCCTGCGACGACCGCGGCTCCGGCGATCCCCATGAGCGTACGCATGACCTTGTTGGCGCCCGCGCCCCTGGACCGCCAGTGGTCGGCGATCCAGCCGCCGATGAGTTCGCCGACGAAGCCCGAGCCGAAGATGGCCAGGGTCGACCAGCCGATGGTCTTGATGTCGAAGCCCTTGGACTCCGAAAGGTAGAGCGGGCCCCAGGTGAGCAGGCCGTAGAAGACACCGTTGAAGCCCATCCAGCCCAGGCACATCGCCCAGAAGGAGCGGTACTTGAGGTAGGGGCGCAGCCCGGTGCGCTCGTCGGTGCCGGGCGCCTCGGCGTCCTCCTCGGCGTGTGCGCGCTCGATGTACGCGGCCTCCGCCTCGTTGACGCCGGGGTGGGCGCGCGGGGTGTTGCGGACGTACCAGTGGGCGAGGAGGCCCACGACCACGGTGGCGACGCCCGCGATGACGAAACTGATCCGCCAACTGCCGGTCCAGGCGATGAGGGCGGAGATGATGATGCCGCCGAGGGCCGCGCCGAGCGGTGCGCCACCGTCCAGCAGCACGGCGCCGCGGCCGCGCTCCTTGGCGGGCAGCCACTGGGCGTTGAGCTTGCCGCCCGCCGGCATCACCGGGGCCTCGACGGCGCCGAGCAGCAGCCGGTAGCCGAGCAGCGAACCGGCCCCGGTGGCGGCGGCGGTGGCGGCCTGGGCGATGCCCCAGCCGACGCAGGCGCCGGAGGCCATGACGCGCGGGCCGAACCGGTCGATGAGCCAGCCGCCGGGGATCTGCATCAGGGCGTACGTCCAGAAGAACGCGCTCAGCACGAAACCGGTGGTCTCCTTGCTCAGCCCCAGGTCCTCGGTGATGAGGGGCAGGGCCACCGAGACCGAACCACGGTCGATGTAGTTGAGTGCGACGACTCCGAGGAGGAGCAGGAACATCTTCCAGCGGACCCGGGTGGGCCGGCCTTCGCCGGTGTCTCTGCCGGAGGAAACGGCGGCCTGTCCGGCCGCGGGTGAACTCATGATGGACCCTCGATTCGGCATGGCGGGGTGCAGCAGTTCAGGTAGATTCGCCATGCGCACGACCTCGGCGTTCCGCGCTATGGCATACCAAATAATGGGGATGCCTCAGGGGGCCGTCAAGGGTTTGGTATACCGTAATCGGGTCTTCGTGGAGGGGACACATGAGCCGGAACACACCTCAGCCCGCCGCCTCTCTCACCGGGACGGCGTGGCTGCGCGACCAGGTCTGCGAGGACCTGCGCGACCGCATCATCACCGGACGCCTGGCACCGGGCGACCGGCTCGTCGAACGCGATCTGGCCGAGGAATTCGGTGTCTCCCGGGTGCCCGTGCGCGAGGCCATCCGCATCCTGCTCGGCGAGGGCTTCCTCACCGCCGCCTCGCCGCGCCGCATCGTCGTCAAGAGCCACGACCGCAAGGACGTGGAGAACCTGTTCGACCTGCGCGAGGCGCTGGAGGTACTGGCCGTCCGGCGAGCCGCCGAGCGCGCCGACGCCACCGGACTCGCCGCACTGGCCCGCCTGCTGGAGAACGCCCGCCGCGCCACGCTCTCCGGCAAACCGGAACGCATCTCCCGCGCCAACGCCGCTTTCCACCATCAGATCATGGAGCTCGCCGACAACGAGCTCCTCGCCACCACCGTGGAACCCCTCGAGGGCCGGCTGCGCTGGCTCTTCCAGCAGATCGACGAGCCGGGCACGCTGTGGGAGGAACACCGACGGCTCCACGAGGCCATCGCGGCACACGACGCGGAAGCCGCGGCCGCCGCCTCACTGAGCCATGTGCGGCACTACCGGCATGTGGCGATGCGGATGCTGTTCGGGGGCTAGGACGTGTCCGGGCCGCACCTCCACCCAGGCCAGGGCCGAGAGTTGCTCGGCGTCCAGGCCCGGGCCCGTGTCCGGCTTCCCGGTCAGTCGCCGACCCCGCGATCGCGAGGACCAGGCGCCGGCTTCGGCTGCCGCTTACCTCACATCGCCGAACTCGCTCAGTACGCCGGGCGGGGCCAGGCGCGAGATGTAGTGGGTCGGCATATGGTCATCGAAGGAGTAGGTGAAGGGCAGCGTACGGGTCAGGTTGAGCCGCACGGCCAAGAACGCCACCGGCGCCACCAGGGTCAGACCGGCGAGGTTCTGCACCGAGTGCGATCGCTCCGCGCCCATCCGTTCCTTCCACCCCTGCTCCTGCGGCCCCAACGGATTCAGTGCCCAGGTCGGAGCCGAGCTGATCAGCCTGCGGGCCCGCTGTGGCAGGCCGCTCATCAGGTCGTTGACCGCCGTGGCCGTCTGCCGGGGCAGTGCCGCCGCCAGCTCGCGGAGCTGTCCGGATGCCGCCGGGGCCTGGGGGCCGACCGCCAACGGCGCCGTCCCAGTGCCCCACGGTGTTCCGGCCGGGGCCGTCGGCGGGGCCTGCAGTTGCGTCAGCAGCCGGCCCAGCCGCTCGGCCATGTCGCTCGGCAGCGAGGCCAGATCCTCCAGGGCCTGTCCGACCCGGCAGAAGGCGAGATCCAGCGGACGCAGGGCCCGTTCGTATCGGAACTCGCGGCCGAAGGGCGCGTACTCCCCGACCGGCCGGGGCGGGAGATGCGGCACGACATCGCGGAAGTAGACGTACCGCAACAGCCGGTCGCGCAGGAAGTGCCGGCCCCGGACATCCACCGTGCGCTCGCAGGCCCGGGCGAAGCCCTGGTCGCCGAGCAGCGGTTGCCCGAAGGTGTAGACCGCCTCCAGCTTGTCGGCGATTTCCTCGTATTCCGGTTCGTTGACCAGAACGACGGCCATCAGCGCCGCCATGGCACCGCCCAGGCTGTGCCCGGTGATGTACAGGCGCTCCAGAGGATTGCCGCGGTCCTCACCGTCCTCGGGGAGGATGGACTGCCCTTCCACGGCCCTGCTCAGGGCGCTGATGACCGCATGCCGGGTCGCCCGCATATTGCGGTAGAAGCCGGCGTGGACCATGTGTTCGGCTCCGCCGATCTCCATGGAGAGCTTTTCCGGTGCGACATCGGCATCGGTCAGGACACTGATCATGTCCTCCGGCTGGGTGCCCCGGTAGCACAGGATCGCCACCCGGCGGTCCTCGCTCTGCACCAGATACGCCGCAGAGGCGATGAACATCGCGTCCACCCGCTGGGCGAACGCCCTGCAGCGGTTCTGCTCCAGCCCCATCCGCTCCATGATCATGGCGACGGTCGCGGCGTCCGCCTGCAGCCCGTACCCGGCATACGAGTACGCGGCGCAGGTGGCCATCACATGCGGAATGATGCCGAGAGTGTCAGGGTGCTCCTTGGCCGTGGCCAGATGCTCCGCCAGGCCGGGATAGACGGGAAAGCTCCCCCGCGCCTGCACCGCCGCGCGGCCGGGCTTGAGCGGACGGAGCTGGTCGTACGAGGGCGCCTTGGCCTTGTCCTGATACATGGTCCCCCCACACCGGATCGGGGCCACGGCCGCAGTGTTGCGACTGGACTGCGAGCACACCACCGCCCCGACCCGGCGTCAACCGCGGCAGCGGCAGCGCCGACGGCCGGTGTGTTGTCTCAAGGGAAGTGCGTTGTGGTGTGCGTGCAGAAGGTTGTGTCCGGTGGGTGGGGCTGAGAACAGTGAGTTCTGACCTCTGGGGTGATGGGATGACGGGACCGCCCGCCGGCTCAGCCGTCGGCGTACTGCGGTGCCTCCCGCGCCGCCCTGGCCCGTCACTGAGCGTCGAAGTCCGTCCCCCGGGAGACCTTCTCCCACACTGCGAGTTCGGCCCGTACCGAGTCCAGATGCCCGACGAGGGAGTCCACCGCGTCGCCGCCGAGGGCGAGTCGCAGCGGGGTGTTCTCGGCGTCCAGGGCCAGCCGGATCGCCGCAGCGGCCTTCGCCGGGTCGCCGGGCTGCGTACCGTCGCCGCCCTGCACCAGCTTCCGAGTGGTGCCGACCTTCTCCGCGTACGCCGGGTGCTCCTGGGAGAAGTAGGCCGCGCCCGTGCCGAACAGGTTGGTGCGGAACGCGCCGGGCTCCACGATGAGTACCTTGATACCGAACGGCGCCACCTCGTCGGCCAGTCCCTCCGACAACTGCTCCAGCGCCGCCTTCGTCGCGCTGTACGCGGAGAACCCGGCGAAGGACATCTGCCCGCCGAAGCTGCTGATGTTCACGATCGATCCGCTGCCCCGCTCCCGCATCTGCGGCAGCAAAGCCCTGGCCAGCCGCGCCGGGCCGAATACGTGCAGCTCGAACAGGTCACGCAGCTCCTGGTCGGTGGTCTCCTCGAACGCCCCGACCTGCGTACGCCCGGCGTTGTTCACCAGCACGTCCACCCGGCCGTAGCGGGCCTGGACATCAGCGGCCACCGCGTCGATCCGCCCGCCGTCGGTGACGTCCAGGCCGATCGCCTCCACCCGGTCGGGATGCGCGGCGACCAGGTCGGCCAGCGCCTCGGTGCGTCGGGCCGTGCCGATCACCGTGTCACCGGCGGCGACCGCGGCCTCGGCGATGGCCCGCCCGAAACCGCTGCTCGCGCCGGTGATCAGCCAGACCTTGCCGTTCTCGGTCATCTCTTCGTCTCCCTCGTCAACTGCCGTGCGGGACCTGCCCGCCGATGGCTCCCATCCTTCGCCGGGATCGGGGATCACGTCCAAGACCTGTTGTGATAGCTATGAGTTATGGATGTCCATGGACGCGACCTGCGCTACTTCGCCGCAGTCGCCGAGGAGTTGAACTTCACGCGGGCCGCCGAGCGGCTGTTCATCTCCCAGCCCGCGCTCAGCAAGCAGATACGGATGCTGGAGAAGCAGCTCGGCGCGGATCTGTTCCACCGGGACCGGCGGGCGGTGCGGTTGACCGCTGTGGGGGAAGCCCTGCTGCCGCACGCTCACGGGATGCTGGCCGCATGGGAGGCCGCCGAGGCGGCGGTGGCGGAGGCGAGCGCCGCCGAGCAGCACACCCTGGTGATCGGCATGTCCACCAGCCCCGGCCGGGGGTTGCTGCCCGCCTTGCGAACCCGGCTGGTCTCCCGGCATCCGCACGCGCGGCCCGTCCTGCGGCAGGTCAACTGGGCCGACCCCAGTGCCGGGTTGGCGGACGGATCCAGCGATGTCGCCTTCGTCTGGCTGCCGCTGCCGGACGGCGACCGCTACCGGTACGCGGTAGTGGCCCAGGAGCCGCGCCTTGTGGCACTGCCGCAGGGGCACCGCCTGGCGCGGGCCGCAGCCGACAGCGAGGGGGCGGTGGACTTCACCGATCTCCTCGACGAGCCGTTCCTCGCTCTCCCCTCCGAGGCCGGTCCGCTGCGGGACTACTGGCTGGCCCTGGACGCCCGGGACGGTCGCGCGCCGCGGATAGGCGGGGTGGTGGGCAGCGCCGAGGAGACCCACGAGGCGGTCGCCAACGGCCAGGGCGTGGCACTGCTGGCCACCGGCAACGCCTCGCTGGTCGTCCGGGACGAGGTGATCGCGGTGCCGGTCCGCGGCATCTCCCCGTCCCGTCTGGCGGTAGCCGCCCGCCGGGACGACGAGCGGCCTTTGGTGGCGGCCTACCTGGCCGCGGCGGCGAAGCTGGGAGCCGGTACCTCCTGAACGGAGTCGTCCCGCGACAGGTCGCGCGGCCGTTCCGCCGCCTGTGTTCAAGTCGGGTATGTGTTCGCGTGGCGGTGTGGGGCCGGAGTCGCTGACGGCCACGTCCAGTGTGTTGGGCCCGGCGGACAGTTGAAGTATGGGCCGCCGCCGTGGCGCAGGGCCTTGGTGACGAGTCCGGACACCAGCAGGACCTGTATCGGTCGCGCGGCTGGGTAAGGCCCCGTCCGTTCCCTCTGCTCGAACCCGGACACCTCTCCGCTGCTGGTGCAGATTTCCCACACCGACCACTGGCAGAAATGCGCGTCATGCGGGTGCAGTAAATCTGTCGTGGCGGGTGTAGACATGGGCGGTCGACGGGGTTACTGTTTTGCCTGTAGCCACGAGATCGAGTGAGCGCGGCAGAGGATGAACTGCCGCGCACGCAGGTCCGAAGATCGACGGCACGGCAGTGGAGTGAGGGAGCCGGAAGGCAGGAAGGGTTCCGTCGCTGGCTGCCGGGCCGGTGGCCCGTCAGGGGCCGCGAAGCAGTACGGCATGACCGCATGTGCCAGCAGTACGCAGCAGTAGTCCGGAATGAAGGAGGCAGACGCCATCAGGATCGCCTGGGCGAGGAAGTGTCACCGCCTGGGTACCGCAAGACCCCGGATTGGAAGGTGGTCCCCGGTCACGCATCCGCGATCCCCGCGCCTCCGGCCTCCCAGGCGGGTCCAAAAGTCGACGCCTGACGCTTCCTGCCGCACAACGCCTGTGTGAGGACCGGCATTCTGCCGGCACGACTTCACCGCCATGCGCTGCCACGCCCGCCACTACTGCCTCTTGCGCACCCTGTGCGACGGACCGGGGCCAAAGCGTCACCCTGTCGGTAGGGGCCACGAGGAGGCGTGCTCACGCGCGCGAAGGTGCCCCAGGGGCGGGGCCCCGGCTGATGGACAGCGCCTCGACAGCAGCGCCGCCGGGGAATTTCGACAGCCGCCCGGATATAAATATCTCGTTTCGCCGTTGCAGAAATATGGGTAATGCGTGGTGAGAAGTCTTGGCTCGGCGGATCCGAAGCGGTAAAGTCTCGCGCTCTCCGGAGTGGCCGTGCTACGGTTACGTCAGTTGCAGTTGTGGTTCCCCAAAACTTCGAGTGCTTCTCCCAGGATCCCTGGGGGAGCCTTGTGTATTTCGGTATTTCCGGAAGGGCGATCATTGCGGCAGCTCCGGTTCCTGCACAGTGCGGGTCCCGGGTACCGCCCCGAAGGAGATGTATTTTGGCTACTGGCACCGTGAAGTGGTTCAACGCGGAAAAGGGCTTCGGCTTCATCGAGCAGGAGGGTGGCGGCGCTGACGTGTTCGCCCACTACTCGAACATCAACGCCACCGGCTTCCGCGAGCTGCTCGAAGGCCAGAAGGTGAGCTTCGACGTCACCCAGGGCCAGAAGGGCCCGCAGGCGGAGAACATCGTTCCCGCCTGACGCTGACGCGTACAACGAGCTGGGGCACGCACCTGCGTGCGGGCCCCGGCTCGTTGCGTTATTCACGCTCGCCCGCAGTGACGGACTTCCGCCTGCGGTAGCGAGCGAGCGGTAGCATCGTCTGCCGCATCATCGAGTCGTCGGCCGGGCATAAGCCCGTCCCTTCCACGGCTCTCTCGCACCCGTTTATCGGCCACGTTCTCCACGGACGGTGGCCCGGTGCCTCTTCAGGACGACTCGGCGGCCATTTTCGGCCCCGTTTGTTTCGTCTTTTCTTCGGCTCGATCTTGCGAATCCGTACGTGGTTCAGTAGAGCTGCGGCGAATTCCTCGATACGTGTCGCATCGAGGAAGGTTCTGTATGAACCGCACTGCCCGCACCACTGCCGACTCCTCCCTCTCGCACAGCGGCGCCGTCGGCTCCGGCCGAGACGCCCGCCGCCCGCAGGGGACCGCCCGCCGGGGCGGACCTTCGCGTTCGGCCAACGCCGGGCGCCCCGGTCAGGGACGCGCCGCGGGTGCTCCGAAGGAGTTCGCACTGCCGGTCACCCGCACCGCGCCGTTGCCGGCTGTCGAGACGTTCGCCGGCCTCGACATGCCCGAGCGCCTGAAGACCGTGCTCCGCGCCCAGGGCATGAGCGCCCCGTTCCCGATCCAGGCCGCGACGCTGCCCAACGCGCTGGCCGGCCGGGACGTGCTGGGCCGCGGCCGTACGGGCTCAGGCAAGACCCTCGCCTTCGGTCTCGCCCTGCTGGCCCGCACCGCAGGGCAGCGCGCTGAGCCGCGGAGCCCGCTGGCGCTTGTCCTCGTCCCCACCCGCGAGTTGGCTCAGCAGGTAACTGCCGCGCTCACCCCCTACGCCCGCGGGCTGCGACTGCGGCTCACCACTGTGGTCGGCGGCATGTCGATCAGCCGTCAGGCACGTGACCTGCAGGGCGGTAGCGAGGTGGTGGTCGCGACGCCGGGCCGGCTCAAGGACCTCGTCGAACGCGGCGACTGCCGACTGGGCCAGGTGGCCATCACGGTCCTGGACGAAGCCGACCAGATGGCCGACATGGGCTTCATGCCCCAGGTGACCCACCTGCTCGACCAGGTCCGCCCGCAGGGGCAGCGTCTGTTGTTCTCCGCCACCCTGGACCGCAACGTCGACCTCCTGGTCCGCCGCTATCTGACCGATCCGGTGGTCCACTCCGTCGACCCCTCCGCAGGCGCGGTCACCTCCATGGAGCACCATCTGCTGCATGTACAGGGGGCTGACAAGCACGCGACGACCACTCAGATCGCCGCCCGTGACGGACGGGTGATCATGTTCTTGGACACCAAGCACGCAGTGGACCGGCTGACCAGGGACCTTCTCGCGGTCGGGGTGCGCGCCTCGGCCCTGCACGGCGGGAAGTCGCAGTCCCAACGCACGCGCACCCTGGCCGGTTTCAAGTCCGGCCACACGAACGTGCTGGTGGCCACCAACGTCGCGGCCCGCGGCATCCACGTCGACAACCTCGACCTCGTCGTCAACGTCGACCCGCCGAGTGACAGCAAGGACTACCTGCACCGCGGTGGCCGTACCGCACGCGCCGGCGAGTCCGGCACCGTCGTCACCCTCGTTCTCCCCGGCCAGCGCCGCGGCATGAACCGCCTGATGTCGGACGCGGCCATCACCGCACAGGAAACCCGGGTCTACCCCGGCGAAGCCGACCTGAGCCGCATTACCGGAGCCCAGGCACCCTCGGGCATCGCCCTGACCGCCGCGGACACCGAGCCCCCCAAGCGCACCGGCACCACACAACAGGCACGACGGGGCCGCCCTGCCCGACAGCGTCGCCGCTCCTCCTTCAACACGGCCGCATAGGCATTCGCCCTTCTCTTCGCGGCCGATGCGGGAGTGGGTCGGGCGGTGGGGAGCGGCATCGTCGGAGTTGTGGTGCCTGTCCAGCTCCGGCGAAGCTCTCGGAAGTCTTCACCGGCTCAGCCCCGTTGCGCGGGTACAACCACCCGGGGCAGGGCCATGGTGGGGGTGTCGGTATGCGTCGGTGGGTGACACCAGTAACCTGCACCTGATCAATCCCACCCACTCCTACGAAGCACACGAGACGGCCGACCCAGTCCACCGTGTCCACAGCGATGCTTGGTCGGAGTGAGCGGCCCGTGGTCCGGGGGCCTCGCCAGTCTGGAGGGGTCAACAGGCTGGATGTCAGGTGGACGGCTGCTCGCAGTGGACGAACTCCCATCGTCTCCAGCGTTTGCGGGCCGCGTCCGCGCTGATTGCGAACGATTCGCCGAGCGCCGTCCAGGGGATGCGGGCAGCGTGCTCCTCCAGGACGGCGGCGCGCGCCATGTCCGCCGTGCGCTGTTCGAGACCTGCGGCCGCCAGGGCGAAGGTGCCGGGCCACGCGTCCGCCTGTAACACCGTGTGCAGCAGCGTCTCGCGCAGCGCCTGCAGATGCTCCGGCGCTGAACTGGGCGAGACGGGCTTCGCCCGGGCACTGACCGCAACACTGGCCCGGGAGCTGCCGGGCGCGGCACCCCGGCCGGGGCCGGCGTACCGTCCTCGGCGGTTGCCGGGCTGGTGAGTGCCCGCGGGCGCGGGCGGTCGACCTGGCACGGTGCGTCGAAGGGCTGCGCAGCACACCGTTCGCTCCGCGGGGGGGGGGCCGGTCCGGAGCGATGCCACCGATCCTCGGCATGGGCAGGATGACGTCATGCCCCGGGGGATCGAGCGGATCATCGGACTCCTCCACGGAGCGGAACTGCACACGATTCCCGGCGATCAGCATGACGTCAGCGCCGACGCTGGGTTCCGCAGCGTCCTTCTCGACAGTCCTGGCACGGTACGCCCCGGCGCCACAGGCCGACACACTTCGTCGGCCCGGTCGGCGCCCGCTGCAGCAGCGGGTGCAGCGAGTGCTGCAACCCCGGGACGCACGATGAGGTCTGCAGGTACTCGCAACAGGCGACTGGACCGTCCTGCTGCCGAGTGCCCCCACCAGACGGAGGAGACCCCACATCATGACCATGACCAGCGACCTCCTGACCGCTGCCAGGGCCGAAGCGCTCTTCAGCAGCAGCGTGACAGTCGGGTCCCATCTGACGAAGGGGGAGCTCGCGGCAACCGTTGCGCAGGCGATCCGCCGTCGCGGTGGGACCCGGGGATGTGCCGTTGTGCTCGCCGGCGCCTACGGCGAGCTCCCGGAGACCGCCGTGCCCCGCATGCGCTGGGCGTTGCAGCAGGTCCGTGCGGCCTACCCGCGGGCCGGTACGGCATCGTTGGAGAAGTGGTGAGTGCCGTGGCCACGGAACAGTGCACCGAACATCGCTGGCTGCCCGCCGGCGATCCGCGGTCGTTGCCGCTGTTGGACTCCGAAGCGGCGGGCCGCAACGCGGCAGGCGAGGACGTGCAGGTCGTGTACCGCGCACGTGGCGACCGATTCATGATCGTTCCCCGGCCGAAAGCGGCGGCATGACTGAGCGTGAGACGTTTCCCACGGGTAGCGAACACGAATACCGGGCGGTGTTGCTGACCTATGAACTCCTCGTTGACGCGAGGGAGACGCTGGCCCGGCATGGCGTCCCCGTACCGCAACCGGCGGAACTGAAAGCCGCAGCAGCCCGCATCGACACCCTGGACGACGCCCTGAGCGCGATCCGCGAGCTCGGCCGAGTGGTGACGGCGGTCATCGCGGGGCAGGTACAGCCGTCGGCGGATCCGTCCGAAGTCGGCGCGTGACACTGCGGAGGAGGACTCACACCACGAAACATCGCGAACGACTGGGCACTGACCATTCTTGGGGGAGATGTGAGCCGCCCATTGTCGGAACTGACCCGTACCTCTTCATCCGTCCCACGCCACACCGACACGGCAGACACAGGCGCCATCGTCCTGCTGAGCGAACCGGTACCGCGCGCGCGGTGGCGGGTCCTCGTCGTGGAGAGCGATTCCCAGGACGCGGATGCCCTGGTCCGAAGGCTCCAGCGGCACGGCTACGAAGTTACCGGCGTCGGTACGGGCAGGGAGGCTTTGCAGGAGTACGACGATGCCGACCTGGTCCTGCTCGGCCTTGAACTGCCCGATCTGGACGGGCTGGTGATCTGCCGTCACATTCGGTCGTCCGACGATGTGCCGGTGATCGCCCTCACGTCGCGGGACACCGAGCTGGACTGTGTACTGGGCCTTCAGGCCGGCGCGGACGACTATCTGGTCAAACCCTACGGTTTCCGAGAGCTGCTGGCCCGGATGGAGGCCGTCATGCGCCGGGCGCGTCCCGAGCCGCCGCCGGCCAAGGTCGTCTGCCACGGCCCCATGCGCATCGATGCCGACGCGCGGCAGGTCACGCTGGACGGTACGGACGTCGAGCTGACGCGCAAGGAATTCGACCTCCTGTACTTCCTCGCCCGCCACCCGGACACCGTCATCTCGCGGAAGCGGCTCATGCACACGCTGTGGGGGGACTCCTGGTCCCGTCGCACCGTGGACACGCATGTGAGCAGCCTGCGCAACAAGTTGGGCGGGAGCGGCTGGATCATCACGGTACGGGGTGTGGGCTTCCGGCTGGGCAGCGACTGACGGAGCGTCCACAAACGCATTCCATGGGGGGCCAAACAATGCGGGATGTACAGCGCACCCGGAGCGAAACTGGGTAACGCGTGGGGGAGTGGTGCCGGCGCGCCGCCACCGACGCGGGTTTCGCACCCCCGGCCCTGACCCTTCGCCCTGTTCACCGGGCCGGAAGGCCAAGCATGTTGGGCGGCGGCCGAGGCGGGTGCGGGAAATCATCGACGGCGGCGCGGTCCTGGTGCGCCCTGACAACCACGTGGCCTGGCGCAGCTTCGACGCGGCCGGCTCCCGGACGGATGCACTGGCACTGGCCGTGCAGGACGTGCGGGGCCACCTGGCGCGGACCGGGCCCGCGGAGCCCGGCTGCAGTGACTCCTGCAACAAGGCTTGCAACGCACGAGGGCAAGCTGAAGCACAAGGCAGAGGCGTCATCCGTGACCTCTGACGGCGTGCGCGGGGCAACAGCAACGCGCGGTGACGGAGCGAGGAACCGAATGTCAATCCCGGGGAAAGCAGAGAAGTAATGCGACTTCCAGGTGAACTGCTGCGTGCTGCGGCATCCGCCCCTGCCGAGACTGCCGCGGCCACTGTGGCGACGGCCTTCCGGACCACCCTGAAACTCACCTCGGCGCAACGCCTCCGTTCCCGGCCTGCACCCGAGCCGGGCTCACAGGGGAGGACGTGGCCGACGGCCGGCAGCAAGACACCCATCGTGTTCGTCTCCGGTTATCTGTCCCCTTCGGGATGCTGGGGGTCGCTGTTTCGGCAACTGCACCAGAACGGTTTCCGGAACACCACGTGCCTGCAGTACAGCTCATTGCGGACGGGGATTCCGGAGATTGCCGACGTGCTCGTCGACGAGACCTCGGCAGCCATGCGGCGCAGCGGTACCGATGGGGTTCACCTCATCGGCTACAGCCTCGGCGGACTCGTGGTGCGTTATGCGGTACAGCAACTCGGCCTGGACACCGACACGGTGACCGCCACCACCATTGCGACACCGCACCGAGGGGCCCGGCTTGCGTACGCTGGACTCGGCCCCGCGGCCAGGCAGATGCGCACCTCTTCTTCGCTCCTGGACGATCTGCCGGAGATCAGCTCCAGCGGCCGCGTCCGGTGGTCCCTTGTCGGGTCGACGTCCGATCGCGTAGTACCGATCTCCAGCGCGACGGCCGGCGGGCACGCCGACGCGGTGAGCCTTTCCGCCGGCGGCCACCTCGGCATCCTCGATTCTCCGCAGTTGGCGCATACGGTCATGAGCCACCTGGGCTCTTGCGAGACCGAACGGAGGCACCCGGAGAAGCTGGCTTCCTAGGCCGGCGGGCCCTTGCGGCCGTGCCGCTCGGCGCTGAGGCCGGCGGTACGGCGAATTGCCGCTCATGCCTGGAAGGTGGCGGCTGCCAGCGCCGCTGACGCACTGACCAGGCCATAGCCGGTGGCGCAATTGTGTCCGGGGCTTGCGATCTCCCCACAGCAGTCCGGGTTGGTCGCCCCTACGGTGACGTCGCGCGCACTGCTCATCAGGGCATTGCGGACACCGCGCGGGGACAGGTTCGGGTATGCCTCACGGATGAGTGCGCAGACGCCTGCCACTTGCGGTGCGGCTGCGGACGTCCCGCTGAAGGCGGCCCACCCGTCGTTGTCGAGCGTCTCGTCGCTCTCGGGGAACTCCGCGTCCTTCTCACCCGCCAGCTCCCGGTCGATCTCGCAGCCGGGGGGAACGGGCAGCATGATGTACGCGCCTTTCGGGTGCATGCCCACCAGGCCGCACACGTCCGGGACGGCGCGGTCCGCGTAGATGCGGCTGGCGAAGCCACTCGCGTAGTTGGATGCCTGGGCGGTGCCGAACCTGTCGATGTACACCCCGCCGACGGCGATGACGTCGGGGTGCTGGGCGGGGAAGCCGAAATGACCGTTCCCCGCGGAGAACAACACGGTGATGCCGTTCGCCACCGCGAGCGATATTGACGCCGCCGTGGCCCGCTGCACGGCACTCAACGGTGGGTCCTTGACGTCGGACCCCCAGCTGTTGCTGATGATATCCGGTGGCGGATCCTGTTCCACCGCGGTGTTGAAGGCGCCGAGCATGTTCCTGAAGTTGGCCTTCACCATGGTGAAGGTGACCTCGGGCGCGAGCGCGAACACGTTCGCCGACTCACCGGTGCCGTGCCCGTTCTCGTCGGTCCCCGCTTCCTCGGCCTCCGGCCCCAGCACGGTCGTGCCGCGCACGCCTTGATCGGCGAAGTAGGGATGGTCCCCCCACCAACCGGTGTCCACCATCGTGAGGCGGACCCCGGCCCCCGTGAGCTCCTTGTGGTGCGGTTCCTCGGCATCGAGCAGCTCCACGACCTGCTCAGGAACCGTGAGGTGCCAGTACTTGGGCCTGGGTGGCAGGGCCCTGACCGGGGGCGAGTTCTGGAAGGGGTACACCGGCTCCTCGATCGCCACGCCCTCCACGAGGTTGGCCACCCGGCTCTGATCCGCATAGATCAGGCCGGGGAGAGGGGTGTCGGGGCAGTCGATGAAGGTGGCCGTCCGTTGCCCGCGCCGCGCTCCCGGTTTGATGACGTCGCGCTCCTCGGCTCCCAGTCGAGCCTGGAAGTACTCTTCGTAGAGACGGGACGGGCCGGCGATGTTGACCGTTGTCGGCGATGTGCCCAAAATTTCGAATCCGGCCTTCCGCAGTTCTGCTGCGGTATTGCGGATGTCGTCCGAGGAGGATGTGAAATCCGGTCCGTACTTCGTGGTGATGGCACGGTCCTGCAACCCGGTGTCGAAGAGGGAAGTTCCGCCACGGGAGCGCGGAGACGCATGAGCGTACAGCTTTTCGGGCAGGCTGTTCTGAGTGGTGTCCGACATCGCGACCAGCTTTCGGAGACAAGCGGAATCTCGCTGTCCCGCCGAGTGCTTCCATTTAAGGGAACCCGGCACACAATAGCCATACTAAGTTCGGCGTAGAGCATGACAACTCCTGCCCCGTGGAGTCTATTATGAAGCAAAATCTTGAGGCGGCGTACGTAGTTTTTGAAGCAACAGTTCCGGACTACGCATTAGTGGCCGACGAGGCCGGCGGTGCCATGCCTTCCGCCGAGCGCGTGGAAAAGGTCTCCGCTTTCTTCCGGGCGGCCGGCTTCGAGGTCGGCGCGGTGCGTGGCCTCGCCATGATGATCACCGGCCCGGACGCTGCGTATCTGCGCCTCTTCGGCCACCGGCCCAGCAGCTCGGCAAAACTGCCACTCGGCGGCCTCCCGCCCGATGTGGCCGAGAACATCGAGGCAGTCGCCACCGACACACCTCCCGACTACGGGGTCTCCGGCGGCTACTGAGCCGCCCTCGCACGTGCCGCGGGCAGCGCCAGGGCGACGGCCAGGGGCCCGTCCATGAAGACCAAGCCGTGCTCCGTCAGCTCGAGGAGCATTTCCTGCACGGCCTCGACCGGCTCCTCCAGTTCCAGCTGATCGCGGGCGGCGGCCGCCGTCACGGGACGAGTGCTGCACGCCAGATAGAGGTCGGCGAGGGAGCCCTCGAACGTGTACGTGCCCTCGTCCCCCGCGCGCCTCGCGTCCTGGATCTGCACGAAATGCGGCGCCCGCCAGTACTCCAGCCTGGGCCGGTTCCCGCCCTGCCAGGCCGCCGTCCAGTCCTCGACGGCTTGCCGCAGTGGCAGAGAGCGGCCCTCCGGCAAGGCGCCGTCCATGCCGTAGTCGAAGAAATAAGCAACCCGGTCGAGGTCGATGCTGCGGGGATAGACATGGCGGTAGCCGCGCTCGGGCCGACAGTACGAGAGGAGCGTCTCCCGTTCGTTGTAGAGCGGGCTGAAGCGCTCCATCCAGATCCGGTCGGCACTCGACGGCGGTTGCAGATGCCATAAGTGGGGGATGACTGCCGCTTGGTCGGCGTAATCCTGCGGGGTCTCGCCGGGAAACCCCCAGAGCAGATTCCAGGACACGTGAATCCGGTAGTGCTGCGCCCAGCGCAGCAGATTGATGTTCTGGGCAGCGCTGACACCCTTGCGCATCAGGCGAAGCACGTGCGAACTCAGCGATTCCAGACCGGGCTGTATCTGCGTCACGCCGGCGTCCGCCAGCAGCTTGAGCTGCGCCCTGCTCAGGTTGGCCTTGACCTCGTAGAAGATTTCGTAGTTGGTGTCACTTTCGACGAGGGCGGGGAACAGCGTCCGCAGATAACTCATGTCGAGAATGTTGTCCACGGTCTCGAAGCGGAAGGTGCGGTATCTACGTGCCTGCTCGCCGAACTCCTCCAGCACGCGCTGGGGCGACTTGGCCCTGAACTGCATGGCGTTCGCGTTGAGACCGCAGAAGGTGCAGTGATGCTTCGCCCCCCACCAGCACCCCCGAGCGGTTTCGAGCGGTAACCACACCGTCCGGTGGGCGGCACGCGGAAGGAGGGCCAGGCTTTCGGCGCGCCTGAAGTATTCGTCGTAATCCGGCGTGGGCAGATCGTCGAGCCGGTTAAAAGGGGGCGGGGACGGTGTCGCGGTCACTTGGCCGTCGACGCGACGGGCCAGACCGGGGACGGTGCCGAGATCACCACCGGCAGCGAGGGTGTCGAGGAGGCGGGGGAGAACGGCGTCACCCTCACCGATGACAGCCGCGTCTATGCAGTCGACGGAGCGTACGAACTCGACGCCCATCTCGCCGTCGAAATTGGCGCCGCCGAACAAGGTGAACAGCTCCGGGTACCGCTGCTTGAGGCGACGCGCCAGGGCGAAAGACGCCGTATTCTGTTGAAAAGTCGAGCTGAAACCCGCCACCTGTACCTCGTGCCAGGGGAACGCCTCCATGAGGTCGTCGAGGTAGGCAGGGACATCACAGCACCGCGTGTGCAGGAGCCGGTCCCGCAATTGCCCGCGTGATCCGTCGGCCAGGCAGGCGAGTTCGTCGGCGAAGTCATCGAGGAGTTGCGCCTCCGGATCGGGCGCCGCATCTCCGAAGGCCGCGGGGGAGAACAGCCAGTCACCGACCATGCCTCGGCGCTGCTCGGAGAGCGCGCGATAGTAGTCCGTGCCGATCCGCTTCGCGAAGTCGAGGTTGGCGTGGAAGGTGCGTACCGGGAATCCGCTCGCGCTGCCGATCGCCTTGAGCAGCCCCAGTTGTATGGAGGGGCGGCGGAAGTCCATGAAAGGCATGGAAACAAGGACCACCGGACATGACGCGCGCTGCTCCGCGAGGCCGGAAGCGACGTGCTGCAGGGGCGCGAGCGAGGCGGCAGCCCCGGCCCGCGGGACGCGGGGCATGCGTCACCACCTCCGTTACGGCCAAGGGGCGGACGTCTGCCGGCGCATGGCCCGAGTGACTAACCGCTCGGGGGCTCCTCGTTCTTTTCCTGTGCGGCGCCGGCTTCCGGATCCTTGGTCTTCTCCGGGGTCGACCTGCGCCTTACGGGTTCATAGATTTTGAAGATTTCATCGTACCCGGATGTCTGTGACACGCCCTTGGTCCGCTTGATTCGGGAGCCCATGCTGTCGGACTGGCTCAGGGAACTTTCGGCGTAATACCTGCCGGCTGCCTGGAAAACGGCGCTCAGCGCCCCTCGCTCGTTCTCGGAGAGATGAGGCTCCAGTGAATTCAACTTCTGGATGAGACCTGTCAGGTCCTCTTCGCTGATCCGATCGACCGACATGCCGGCCTCCTGGTGGTGGAATTCCGTCTGCGGAATTTGCAGGTTTTCCTGGACCAGACCTGGGCTGCAGAATGCGATGGATATTTCTCGGCGCAGGTGGAGCGAGCGGCGAGTAAGAGGACGGAGCACTGGATACTCGCAGAATCCTCGAATGTGGGAAAGTCTGTCGAGGCAGGTGTGAGTCGTCAAGAGGGCGCAGCGTCCGCACTACGCAGGACATCTCTGCCGGCATACACAGCCCGTCGTGCAGCGGCGTCGATGTCACTGCCGTACGTCGTTGAGCTTGGCGCGCACCTGGGCGGCGTCAGGATGGCTGAGGCTGTCGAGGATCGTCAGGGCATGCCGCCAGGCGGCCAGGGCTGCCTGCGTCTCGCCGATGGCGTAGTGGGAATCGCCGAGGGAGCACAAGGTGTCGGCCTCGTTGTACTGATCCCCGATCTCCCGATAGAGGTCGAGTGCCTGCTCGTAACACGCAATGGCCTCCTGGCACCGGTCGAGATGCCGGTACACGAAGCCGAGGCTGTCCCAGGTGTCCGCCTGGTCGAAGCGGTCGCCCAGCTCCTTCTGCAGTTCAAGGGCACGGCGGCAGTAGGTGAGGCCCTCCTCGTGGTTTCCCAGCTGGGAGACGAACCACCCGACCGCGTTGAGGGCCCGTGCCCGGCCGGTGCGGTGCCCGGCCACCCCGAAGAGTTCCAGGGCCTGTTCGGCGTGCGGAAGTGCCTCGCGGTAGCGGCACTGCCGGTCCAGTGCCCAGGCCAGCGTCCGGTGCGCGTGGGCCTGGCCGGCGGCGTCGCCGAGCTCTGCGAACAGGGTCAGCGCCTGTTCCGCGTGGTCATGGGTGTCCTGGTAGCGGCCGAGACGCAGATACGCGTACGCCAGGCACACGTGGATGACGGCTTGGGCGTGTGTGTTGCCCTGGCGGCGGGCGGTCTCCAGCGCGATCCGGTGTGCCGAAGCAGCGTCGTGCCAGTGGCTCCGGCGGTCGAAGAAGGGGGTGAGAGTCCAGGCGAGCTGCCAGGCGTGAACGTCGAAGCGGCTGTCCGCGGCCTGTTGGAGTACCGCGAGGAGGACGTTGTGTTCCGTGGCGAACCACGCCAACGCCCTGTGGTGGTCCTCGAACTGCCCGACGACGACCGAGGGGTCGGCTGCTGCCGGCGCGATGTGATCGTCGCGGTACGGATTGAGCAGCAGGCTGGCCTGGTAAGCGGTGTGCAGGTAGTAGTCGAGCATCCGGTGCAGGGCCGCATGCCTCTCGGCGTTGGGGTCGTGGGCCATGGAGAGTTCGGCGGCGTAGGCGCGTAGCAGGTCGTGACGGGTGAAGCGGCCGGGCATGCACTCCGTGATCAGTTGTGCGTGGGACAACTCGGCAAGCGGGGGCTTCACCTGTGCGGGCGGGACTCCGGCCAGTGCTGCCGCAGCCAGGGCGTCGATGTCCGGGGCGGGGTGCTGGCCCAGCAGCCGGAACAACCGGGCCGCCGGGGGAGTCAACTGCTGGTAGGACCAGGAGAACACCGCCCGGATGTTGGTGACGTCGTCTCCGCCGTCCAGGCAGTCGAGCCCGCCGTTGACGGTGTGCAGCTCCTTGGCCAGCGCGGCGAGGGGGAACTGCGGACTCAGAGTGGCGCGTGCGGCCACGATGGCCAGGGCGAGCGGCAGACGCGCGCAGGAGGTGATGATGTCGTCCACCGCGTCCCATTCCGCCGAGAGGCACTGCCGGCCGATGCGGTTGCTGAGCATGCTCCGCGCTTCGGCGGGGGACAGCAGGTCGAGAGCCACCGGATGGGCCCCGTCGGTGGCCACGAGGCCGGCAAGTTGGTTCCGGCTGGTGACGATGACCAGGCAGCCTGATGATCCGGGGAGCAACGGACGTACCTGTTCGGCATCGCGCGCGTTGTCGAGAACGACCAGCACGCGCCGGTTCGCCAGCAGACTCCGATACAGAGCGGCCTGTGCTGCGGGATCGACCGGTATCTGCTCAGGGGGAACCGTGAAGGCGTCCAGGAACCCGCGTATCGCTGCCGCCGGCTCCATCGCGGGTCCGCTCGGGTCGAACCCGCGGAGATTCACGTACAGTTGGCCGTCCGGAAAGCGGTCACGGACCTCATGCGCCCAATGAATCGCCAGGGCAGTCTTGCCCACACCGGCCGTTCCGCCGATAGCGGCGATCACCGCTGCACCGCAGGGATCGCAGCCTTCCGCAGGCACCAGTGCGTTGAGCCGGGCCAGCACATCGGCCCGGCCGGTGAATCCGACTGTGCGATGCGGCAGTTGAGCGGGGATCACCGGCTCGCGCTGTGCCGTTGCTTCTTCTACTGGGACCGCACCGGCGTTCAGAGCGGGGGGCTGCGGTGCATCGAGAGCCGGATCGGCGGTCAGGATCTGTTCATGCATGCGCTGCAACGGTTCACAGGGTTCGATGCCGAGCTCGTCGTGCAGTAACAGGCGGGCCTGGCGGAAGGCGGCCAGCGCCTCGGTCCTGTGCCCCGACCGGTGCAGCGCCAGCATGAGCAGACCATGCAGATTCTCACGGAGCGGATGGTCCACCAGGAGCTGCCGTAACTCACCGACCAGATCGAGGGTGCTGCCGAGTGCCAGATCCAGTTCGATGCGTTCTTCGGTTACGGTGCGCCGTCGTTCTTCCAGCCGGTCCCGTTCGGCGTCGATCAGGGGGCTGCTCAGACCCTCGCAGACCTGTCCACGCCATAGCCCCAACGCATTGTGCAGTGCTTCGGCCGCTGTCGACAACTCGCCGGCCGCCCGAGCGGCATGGGCACGGACGACCTCATGATCGAAACGGATCAGATCCAGGCCGTTGGCGGGTACGGTCAGCCGGTAGCCGGCTTCGGTCCACCTGAGCACGTCGGAAGGCTCGCGGGGGGACCGCCCGGGGTCGAGTACCCGGCGCAGCCCGGAGGCATGTCGTTGCAGTAGGTTCACCGCGCGCGTCGGAGACGTCGGGCCCCAAACCGCTTTCATGAGCTGCTCGCGGCTCAGTGGGTGGTTCGCGTGCAGCAGCAGTGCCGAGAGCACTGTTCGCTGCTGCGCTTGGCCAAGGTGCAGCTCGGAATCTCCCCGCCATGCACGCAAGGGGCCGAGCACTTGAAAACGCAATGTTCCTGGCGCAGCCTGATCGGCCATCAGCGCCCTCCATGGGTGGAACAGGGCGCCTCAATGCTAGCGCGGGGCCGGAGACCGGCATATCTAATATGTTGGGTACTTCTCGGCACGCTTTATTCGTTCAACTATCACCCGGAACGCGGCTGATGGTGGACGAGGCGATCTGGAACGGCGGCATCCGCCGACCCGTGCCTGCAATGGTCACCCGGCAGAGCACGGGAGGAGCCATTGACCTCAGAGCTGCCGGACTTTGATTCTTCCACCACACCAGCTCGGACACCTCCAGCCGCATGCCTCGCTGTCATCGCGTCGTCGTAGCTGTTCGCGACTGATCCGACCGAGGCTGAGGCGCCGCTGCCGGGCCCTGTCGCTCACGCCGTCGGCGTACTTCGCCCGCAAGAGCAGGCCGCGGTCGGCGGCATCGGCGTGGCCATGGCCACCGCCTGAGCTGCTCGTCGCGGAGCCGGCGGGACGGCTCCTGGGCTTGCGCGGCATTACGTAATTACGTAATCTCGTGGTTATGGATTTGGAAGAGCGCGTTGCCGAGCTCGAACGGCGCATGGCGGAGCTGGAGAAAGCGGGGCCGGCCGCGCCCGCCGCCGTGGGAGAGGGAGATTTCTGGGCCCTCGACGCGCTGAAGGCGCGGCATCCGGTGACGCAGGAGGCGGACGGCGCCGTTCTGTTCACCGGAGCAGTGCGTGTGCCGACGGGGCATCGGTACGAGTGGCAGTACGGCCTCCTCACGGAGACGTTGTTCGAGGAGGGCTGGTCCGATGCGGCCGAGTCGTTCGCCGCGCTCGGCAATCCCGTACGGCTGCGGCTGCTGCGGGAGATCCTGGGTGGTCTGCGCACCGCCGCCGAACTGGCCGCGCTCGAGGACGTCGGCACGACCGGCCAGATCTATCACCATCTGCGCCAACTGACCGGCGCGGGCTGGCTGCACACCACGGAGCGCGGCCGGTACGAGGTTCCTGCCGGGCGAGTGGTGCCGCTGCTCGTGGTGCTCACGGCCGCGCGCCCCGTGACCTGACCGTTTTCTGTACGAGGGGGAAGTAATGTCTGTAGGCCGACGCAAGATCGCTGCGAGGATCCAGCATGCGCTGTGGCTGATCTTTTTTGCCCAGCTCGCCGTCGGATTCTTCGTGGACCTGCCGTACAACTACTGGGTGAGCTGGCTGCCCGCGCTCGGTGCCATCGCCGTCAGCCTGGTGACTTCCCGCTCCGCCCGTCGGCGGATCGAGACGGAGCCCCCGGCGCCGGTCGAGGTCGAGCCCCCGGTCACCGGCCGCTGGTCCGCCCTCAACAGCCCCGCCGACAAGGTGCCGAGCCACGGCACGCACCACCTCGGGCAGACCTACGCCATCGACATCGTGGCCGAACCGGAGGAGGGGCCCGCTCGCCCGGACCCCGTCTGGTTCTGGCCCGTCGCCCACCGCAACCAGGCATACCCCGCCTTCGGGGCGCCCCTGCACGCGGTGGCCGATGCCACCGTCGCGCACGCCGAGGACGGCCAGCGCGACCACCTCAGCCGCAGCTCCCTTGCCGGGGTTCTGTACTTCTGGCTGATCGAGGGCGTCGGCAGGACGCTCGGCGGGGCCCGCCGCATCGTCGGCAACCACATCGTCCTCGACCTGGGCGAAGGGACCTACGCCGTGTACGCGCATGTCCAGCGCGGCTCGCTAGAGGTCCGGGCGGGCGACAAGGTCGTCGCCGGCCAAGTGCTCGGCCGCTGCGGGAACTCCGGCAACTCCACCCAGCCGCACGTGCACTTCCAGCTGATGGACGGGCCGGACATGGACACGGCGCGCGGTGTGCCGTTCAGCTGGCGCGGGGTCGGGGTGCCCGCCGGCGGCGAGATGTTCACGGTTGGCGAGGAAGCCGCAGTGCCGGCACCGTCTCGCGGAGCGTAATCCCGCCCACCCCAAGTAGCTCTGCACAGTGTCTCCGTGGCATCCGGCCACGGAGACTCCGCAAAAAGCCGTTGGGCGGACGAGGCGACCACTGCTACATTTCCGGAGGCCGTGCGAGAGATCGAGGAGGTGGTACCCGTGAACGCAGTATCGACATGGGTGCTCCCTTCCGGGGCCACGGTCGGGCGATAGACAGGTCGTCCGGGAGCGCCGTTCCAGTGCACTCCCGAAAGGCACGACCATGCATTTCACTTCCGAGCAGCACCTCGACGACGGCGTCCTCGAACGCGAATTCACCCTCGATGAGACCCCCGGCATCCTGTGGACACCCGCATCGGCATCCGCATCCGCACCGGTGCCGCTGATTCTGCTCGGCCACCCTCCCCTCGGGCTGCGCAAGATGTATCCCCGACTGGTGGCCCGGGCCCGGCACTCCGCGGCGGACGGCTTCGCCACGGCCACCATCGAGCTCCCCGGAAGCGGCGACCGGCCCCGTTGGCCCGCCGCCGAGCAGGCCCGCGCCGACCTGCGCCGGGCGATGGAGGCCGGCGAGCCGGTCAGCGACGAGATCGTCGACGCCTTCATCCTCCCGCTGGTCGACAAGGCGGTCCCGGAATGGCAGGCCGCCCTGGACGCCCTCCTTTCGCTGCCCGAGATCGGCGGCCCGGTCGGGTACTCCGGGGGAGTGATCTCCATCGGCATCCGGCTGGCGGTGGTCGAGCCGCGCATTGTGGCCGCCGGTCTGTTCGCCGGGAGTTTCGTGCCTCGCGCCATGTTCGAGGAGGCCCGGCAGGTCACCATTCCACTGCACGTCCTGCTGCAGTGGGACGACGAAGGCAACGACCGGCAGGCGGCCCTGGACCTGTTCGACGCCTTCGGCTCCAAGGAGAAGTCCTTGCACGCCAACATGGGCGGGCACACCGGCGTCCCGCAGTTCGCGGGAGACGCCGCGGCCCAGTTCTTCACCCGACATCTGAAGTGAGGCCGGGCCGTCAGACCGGCAGCAGACAGTAGCTGGCGTCGGCCGGCCTGCCGCTCATCGAGGACAGGCCCCGGGCCTCCGCAGCTCTCCACACCGTGGGCCCCTGCCGAACTCTCGGCAGGGGCCCGTGCTGCCTGAAGTCATGAACTGTTCGTTTTCTGCAGAGCTTCGAGTGCCGCCCGAACTCGTGGACAGGTGCTGTCGGTTCTTGGGCTCTGGGCCACTTCTTGTGGTGCGGTCACACGCTGTTCTCTCGGGCCGTCTGCTGGGATGATCGCCTCATGCTTCAAGCTGGGGAGTGGGGCCTGTCGTGAGCGAGTGGTCACCGGAGGTGCTGGAGGTCCTGGAGGCTTCTGGATGGACGGCGGGCAGGAGGGGCGACACGACCGGCTGGCGGTCCAGGTTCGAAACGGTCGGGATCGTCATGCACGACGCTGCCGAGGGGTTTCTCCAGGAGTTCGGAGGGCTGACCGTGAGCATCGGCGGCCCGGGAATCAACCGCGCCCGGGAACCATTCGAGCTGGAGCCGGAGCTGGCTTGGGGAGAGGATGACCGGTTCTCCGAGTGGAGCGACTCCTTGGGGAGACGTCTCTTCCCGCTCGGCGAGCTCGATCACGGCCGATTCTTTCTCGGTATCGATGAGGACAATGAGATCTACCTTGTCGAGGCTTGGGTCGCCAGCTTCGGGCCGATGCCGCACGCCCTCGAAAATCTGATCCTCGGCGTGATGCCTCGCAGGATCAATGACGGTCACAGGCAGTCGGGTTAGGCCCGCTGACAGGGTCATTTGGTGAGCAGGAGCGAATTACCGGGCGGCTTGTCCTGTGGAAGCCTGGTTCAGCCGACTGCGGTCTGTTCGGCCAGGGCTTTGGTGTGGGCGAGGCGGTAGGACTCGGTGCCCGTTGGGATGATGGCGCCGTTGAAGGTCAGGCGGTCGACGATGGCCGCGCAGAGCCGGGGATCGGTGAAGGTCTTCGTCCAGCTGCCGAAGGACTCGTTGGGGCGATGGCGACGCTGTTCTTCTCCTCCCGCTCCGTGAGAACGTGAAACAGCAGCTCAGCACCCCTGCGGTCAAGTTCCATATAGCCGAGTTCATCAATGCATAAAAGATCGACACGGCCGTAGCGGGTGATCGTCTTCGACAGCTGCTTCTCGTCGCCGGCCTCGACCAGTTCGTTGACGAGCTTGCCAGCACGTAGCGGACGCGGAAACCGTGCATCGCCGCCTCAGTGCCCAGGGGGATCAGGAGGTGGGACTTACCGGTGCCGGAGTCGCCGATCAGGCATCGCCTTCCGCTCCCACTGTGGCATTGAGAGCTTCTACTGCCGCCCGGGCATCGACGGCGCCCACGAGAAGGGCGGGGGCGAGGGACAGATCGGTTACTTCCGGCGCAACCACTTCTCCCCGGTGCCGGAGGTCGCATCGCTGGCGGAGCAGAACGAGATGGTTGAGCAGTGAGACCTGCATGACGGCCGACGCCGGATCGGCTCCGACAAGTACGGTGACGCGACCAACGCGGACCTCGCCCTGTACCGGGTCAAGAACGGCAAATGGGTGCGCCTCGACCCCTCTTCGTAAACGTCAGGCCGGGAACCCGGACTCTCCGGTCGGCGTAACCGCCATGCTGATCGCGGGCCGCGCCGAGGAGGGTACGCCCTTAGGGCGCAGCGTCATTTGATCACCGGGTTGCCTCTGGGGTGGGCCACATAGTCTTCCCTCTGTGCCCCGCCATCCGAAGAAGCCCCGCCGACTGGTCGCAGACGGACGCACATACCTGTGGACGCTTCGTCATCATCACCGCGTGCTGGACAGTGGCCGGTCTGTGAGCTGCTGCGAGACTCTCACGCTGTACCCGCAGCCGGCCGGCACCGGCGGCCCGCTGCGGATCGTCTTTGCCGAGGGCCCGGGCCGATACGTGCCCGGCGGGTTCCCCATGGGTTCCGGAGACGTGGGATACGTCCGGGGCGGCTCCCTGAACCTGCACGAGCCGGGCGCCGTCCGGGCCCTGCTCGACGCGGCGTTGGCCCGCGGGTGGCTGCCGGAGGAGCGGCGGGCGGTGAGCCTCGACGGCTGGCCCCTGCTCGAAGCGGCTGCCGCACGAACAGAGGACACCGGCCCTGCGGGCCCGTAAGGGGCGGTAGCCGACGTCGGGCATCTCACGCTCGCCATGCGTTGAGCTGTGCTAATGCGGGTCGAGCGGGCCGAGCAGCCAGACACCCGTCGATGTCGGCTCCTCGCTGAAGTAGTACTCCCGGATCGCTTCCAGCATCTCGTCGCGGCTGATCAGCCCGTCCACGTCGCGGTCCAGGCGGCCGAAGACCTCCCGGGCATCCGGCTCCGGCAGCCCCATCAGCGCGCCGGTCCAGCGGACCTGCTCGTCTCGGGTGAGCTTGCCGTCGGCGTCGGTGTCGGCGATGTCCATCAACGCGTCGAGGAAGGGCACGTACCCGGCGTCGAAGGAAGCGGGGGTGACCAACAGGCCGGCGGCGAACGCCGCCTGGTATTCGGCCAGGTCAATGCGGCCGTCGGCATTGGCGTCCGCGGCCTGAGCCAGATGCCGCCACACCCCGTCGCTGAGCTCACGCAGACGCCCCAGCTCCGGGGCGCCGGGGCTCAGGTTGAAGGCGGCCGCGAGGCGATCGCAGGCGGCCTGGAAGTCAGCCCGGTCGACGTAGCCGTCACCGTCCGTGTCGAACGTTTCGAAGCGGCGGGCGAGCTTGCGCCGCAGGAACAGGGACATGCCGGCAGATGCGTCCATGGCGCCATCCTGCGCGCGGAAGCGGCCAGTCAGTAGGCCCGGCAACCCAGCAGTCGGTGCACCGTACCCGCCACCCGTGAGCACACGACCGGACATGTTCGCGGCGGTCCGCACGGACGCCCCCACTGTCGGCCGGGGCGGCTGCTGGCGTGGCGGAAGCGCGGGGTGAACTGTGAGGGTGCGCTGGCGGGGTCGGCCAGGAGCAGAGGTGTGCCGCAGGGGCAGCGCTGGGCGACGGCCGGTGCCAGGCGGGCGTTACAGGTAGTAACATTGTGGGACTACTTTTGATTTGAAACCACACTGGGGTCATCGAAGAGGGGAAGCCGTGTCCGACCACGAGGGCCGCGTCAACTTCAAGCACGGGCAGGAGTTCCTGGCCGCGATCTCCGAGCGCTGGAACTACCAGATCCTGAGGGAGGTGTTCTTCGGCGTTGGCCGCTTCGGTGAACTCAAGCGAGCTCTGGGAATCTCGGCGAACATCCTCACCGCGCGGCTCAACAGCCTGACCGAACTGGGCCTGCTCTCCAAGCGCGCCTACCGCTCCGACAAGCCGTGGTACGAGTACGCGCTCACCGACAGCGCCCGCGAGCTCGTCGTCCCCGCCATCGCGGTCGTCACGCGTTGGGCTGAAGCCCATGCGACCGATACCGATGTCACGCACCACCCGATGATGCACACGACATGCGGCAACGCGACCAATCCATACCTCGCGTGCAGCAGCTGTCATCAGCCGGTCGAGGCCTCGACCCTGCGCCCGACGGCCGCCCAGGAGGGCGGTGCCGGTCGGCGGGGAGGGGCGGCTCCCGAGGCGCCGGGCGACTGAGTGCCTCGATCCGGGACCATGTAATAGCGTTTTGCAACTAGTAGCGTTACGGTACTAGTGGCTGAACGTCTCCCTGGTCACGGAGAGGACCGATCATGACCACGAACTGGCTCGAAGGGGTTACCGAGAAGCTGATCCCCACCTCGCTGGGCCTGATCAACGTGCGCGTCGGCGGCCGTTGTGACGGCCCCGTCATGGTGTGCTGGCCGAGCCTGATGATGGACGGCACCATGTGGCAGCACCAGTACGAGCACTTCGCCCCGACCTACCGCGTCGTGCTGATCGACAGCCCCGGACACGGCAGGTCCGACGCGCTGCGCAAGATCATCGACCTCAAGGAATGCTCCGACGCGCTCGTCGAGATCCTCGACGCCCTCGACATCGACAAGTGCGTCCTGGTGGGCAACAGTTGGGGCGGCATGCTCGCCGGCGTCTTCCCGGCCTACTACCCGCAGCGGACCGCGGCGGCGGTCGGTATCAACTGCACCGCCTCCCTGCCCACGACGGTCGAGAGCGTCTGGGCCAGCGCGCTGTCCACCTTCCTGTCGCTGCACGCGAAGATGCCGCCGCTGGCCGCGAAGGCGGCCAAGGCGGCCTTCGCCGGCCCCACCGCCGAGGCCACCAACCCGGAATTCGTGGAGTTCACCGAGTTCGTTCTGCGGGACGACCCGAAGTCGGTGGCGTGGGCGCTGCGCAGCATCCTCATAGGACGCAAGGACGAGCACCGCCGCCTGAACACCATCAGGAACGTGCCCGTCCTGATCATCGCCGGTGAGGAGGACAGCCAGTTCCCGGTGCACGTGGTGCGGAAGATGGCGGACGCCATCGAGGGCAGCACCTTCCGTGTGCTCCAGCACACCGCGCACCTCGCCGCTCGCGAGAACCCTGAAGGTGTCAACGCCGAGATCGACGCCTTCCTCGCCTCCGTGCCCGCAGCAGCCTGATCAGGAGACCAACACCATGGCAGACACCGCGCACGCGACGGCCGTACCCGACTGGGTCCTGAAGTTCATGGACGCCATCGACACCCTGGAGTTCGGTGAGGGCTTCGCGCCGCTGACCGAGGACACCGACATGTTCTTCGGCACCGAGCACATCCACGGCGTCGAGGCCATCAAAGCGTTCTTCGTCAAGATCGACGAGCCACTGAACATCACCCACAAGGTCCTGGAGTACTGGACCGCGGGCGACGGCGTCCGCCTGCTGCGCGGCGAGGCCACCATGGCCAAGAAGAGCGCGCCGGACCAGGTGGTGCGCGCCCCGTTCATGCACATCTTCTCTCTCGACCAGGAAGAGCCGGTCCGCGTCCGTACACTCCGCATCACTGCGGGCCCGCTTCAGACCGACGCCGTGATGTGACCACGCCCCGGTGCCCGCTGCGAGTGCCCGGGCCCCGGAACCGAGGACGGACAGGGCGAGCACTGTCCGTCCTCGCTGCTGCGGGGGGACCGGTCAACGGCCCCCCCAGGAACAACGACGCGAGGCGCCCATAGGGGCCCGCTGGCCGAGGGCCGCTTCGGCATGGCCGCCCCTGCGGTCTTCGATTCTTGCCGGGCGCGGAACGCGCCCCTCGACGCGTCCGGCCGACCCGCTGGCGGCTCCGCAGTGGGCCTGCTGCCGGTGTGTCGCACCTGATCGGTTGCGACCTCCTGGCCAGGGAGGCGGTGGACGCTTCCGGTGAATTCCTGCGCGCCCGCCCCGCGACGGACGTGGGTCTGGCCGAGCTCATTGAGCACCACATCGCAGCCCGTCCGGGCCTTCCAGCGGAGCGACTGCGACAGGAATGGGCTGAGGCCTTCGTGGCGTTGCTGACGGCTTTCAGGTCCTCACGTCGGGAGCAGCGGGTTCCCTGGTTCGGGGCGCCGATGAGCCCGGCGACTGGTGCGCGGCGCTGCGCATCGTAGGGAATAGCGCAGGGTCGGAATACTGCCTCTTCATCAGCCCGGCACCCCAGACCCTGCCCGCCAAGTCACCGCCGGCCTCGCCGTCATCGGCTGGGGCATCGCCTCCATCCTCGCCCTGCACGGCCCGAGCCTGCGCCCACGCGTCACCAACAACGCCACGGTCAACAACACCCTGGAAGAAGCCACCTCGTCACAGCCGGAGGTGGCAACAGGCAGATAGCGCGGCTGACAGGAACGCAGTGCTCCCGCGGCCCAGTCCACGGCTCAGGCGTGGGGGGCCTTGGACGGGGCGGCGGCGGACGCGTAGGCGTGTGGAGCGCCGCCGCCCGGATTCAAGAACTGCGCCGTCGACGTCGCGCTGGCACTGGGCCTGACGTCTGGCGGCGGTTCGACGGTGGCACTGAAACACCGAGAAACCGCACGGCTTCTGACGCCCCGCGATCTCAGCGCAGTTGCTGGGCCAGTCCGACGATGATGCCTTCCGGGCCGCGGATGTAGCAGAGCAGATAGCTGTCCTCGAACCGGGCGATCTCGCCGACGAGCACGGCGCCGTGAGGGCGCAGGCGGGCAACGGTGTCCTCGATGTCGTCGACGGCGAACATGATGCGGTGTGTGCCCAGGATGTTGTGCGGCCGGTTGCGCGGCCCGGCGCCTCTCACCGAGGGGCTGCGGTACTTCGCCAGCTCGATCCGGCTGTGCCCGTCCGGGGTCCGGACCATCGCGATGTCACAGCGGACGCCGTCGAGTCCGGTGCACTGGTCGGCGACGGGGCCCTCGACCTCCGCCCTGCCCTCCAGCTCCATACCGAGTTCCACGAAGAACGCGATGGCGGCATCCAAGTCCTCGACGACGATGCCGACGTTGTCCATTCGCTGAATCGCCATGCTGGTTTCTCCTTCTTCATGCGGCCGGTGGCGGCCGCCCACGTCTCTGGGACGGAGCCGGCGGCACGTTCTCGACATCCTCGGACCGCCGAACTCCGAAAACCCGGATTGCGTCTCAGCACCGGCCCCCGATGGAGGCAGAAAGTCCCCGGCCCGCTGACGCACGCCAGCCCGGCACTTGCACTCACGGCGGCGCCCCTGACGACGAGGATCTGCTGGGCGTGCGGGGATCGCTTGGAGCGGGCTGTCTGCAGGTCTGGTGACACGGCAAGATCTACGGGAAGGCCGGGGCAGAGGGGCGGGGTGACGAAGCCGAAGAAGAAGCGGGGCGGGTGAATCCCCTACGTGAGGGACGCGCGGGGGACAGGTACGACCGATCCGCGATCGACGTCAAACCGCACCCGCCCTACCTGGAGCCGCTCACGTGCTGGGAGTGCGGAGTCGACGTCCACGGCCGGCACGGCAACGCCGATGGCCCGGACTCCACCTCATCGCACTACGCCAAGAACCCCGGCAAGAACCACGGCCCGCGCTTCCCGTACGACCTGGAGCACCGCGGCAAGGAGCTCGTGAACTCCTCGGGCAGCACGGTGGTCCGCGAGGCCGGGCAGTGGCGGCTGTTCTGCCCGCCCCTCCAACGCCCCGGCACCCGCGGCGCCGGCAAGACGGTTCCTGGCCCGCCGGCCGCCGGCCGCGCGTCCGGAACGGGCAGGACAAAGACCAGCGAGAAGGCGGGACAGGCGATCGCGTCGGCGCGGCGGATCGTCCGACTCCTGGATGCCTTCGGCCAGGATCCGGAGGTCGTCGCCGAGTTCGCGGCCACCGTTCCTGGGGGCCCGGACAACATCGCCTGGCCGGAGTTCTGCCGCGGCCGCGCCGATGTCCACCAGCTCGCCCAGGACCTCATCGACGGCATCGCCGATCCGATCCCGCACGCCGTATGGGGCCGGTGTCGACCGCGGACGCCGTCGACCGCAAAGCCGGCCGCAGCTACGTGGTCGAGTACGTCGCCCGCCACCCCGTCTTCGTCGGCGGCCGCCGCCTGCCGCTGCAGGTGACCCTACGCAGCGACAACGCGGACTGGATCGGCGCCGCCACCCGCTCGGGACAGTGCCTCGGCTACGGCTACTGGACGCTCTTCCCGGAGCCCGAGAAAGTCCGGAAGCACATCGAACTCCAGCTGTGGGTCAAGGAACCGTGGCAGGTGGCCCGATGGGACACCGACGGCACCACCCAGACCTTCCCCGCCCCACCGCCGTACCCCCTCCCGACGCCCTCACCGCGGAATACCCAGCCCGAACCGTCACCTCCAGCAGCAAAAAGGCGAACAGCGATCCCGCGGACGGCCTTGCCGACGTTGTCCTATACAGCGATCAAGTCGCGTATCCCAATGAGCGGTTGTAACCGTCACGGGCTCCGGGCGGCCAAGTTTTTTCAGCCATCGAGCGGCGACAAGCTAACAGTCATACTCGGAGTCCTCGGACTCACCGATCCTACGAATGACCGGCGCGGGCCCGCGCCGGAACGGTAGGACAAGCTCAGGTGACTTCGGTGCGGGTGGTGCCCATCTTCAGCCCGTCGATCCAGTTGATGGAGGCGGTGCTGTCGTCGGTTCCCCAGTAGGTGCCCCAGCGGGGCTTGTTGCCCTTGTCGTCCCAAGTGCGGGCCTCTTGGCGGGAGGCGATCTGCTTGCCGTCCAGGTAGATGGACAGGGTGCCGGAGGAGCTGGAGCTGGTGGCGATGCCCAGCTGGATCGAATGCCACTGGCCGGCCGACCACGGGGCGGTGCCGATCGGAATCCACTCCTCTCCCGGCGCCACGTACCAGACCTTCAGCTTTCCGTCCTCGACCTTCATCAAGACCGGGTAGTTCTGGCTGTTCTCGTCGTTGGTGCCGTTGGACTTCCACTGGAAGACGGTCTGCGCGTCGCCGGTTTTGGTCATCGAGTCCCAGCCGAACCAGTAGGTCTTGCCGTTGGTGAAGGGGTATTCCCCGCCGCCGGTCTTGACGTTGTGGGCCTCACAGCGCGGTACGCCGATGGGTTTGTTGAACTTGAAGATCTTGCCGCGCCGGGTGCCCCAGTCATCGACGGTGACGCTACCCGGGGCGTCGCACAGGGTGGTGCCGAAGACCCCCAGGCCGTGTGAGGCGTCGCCGTCCCACAGCAGCGAACGGGCCCCGGTAGCGGCGGCGTTGCTGTGGGAAGGGCTGGGGGAGGGGGGATGCGACATGGTGCGGGGAGGAGCGGTGGTGCCCAGGGAGGACGAGGCACCCCAGGCGATCGCGAACACCGCGGCGGCGCCGACGGGTATGAGGTACTTGGGCAGGCGAGACAACGAGACCTCCTGGACAGACGGGGTGGGGGGAGCGAGCAGACGGGCCCTGTACGCCGTGATGAGCGAGGGTCCGGTCTGGTGTCGCTGTTGCCATCGGGTCGGACGTCACCCTAAATCGCCTGCATGGCGTGTGCGCAACGTGAACGCCGAAGTTTGGTGCATCCTCCGGCGGCGGCTGCCTCACTTCGCTGCTTCTGACGAACGCGCCACGCATTTCGCAACGAGCAGGTGCTTGCGCTGGGCGAGCTCGCGATGGCCCCGGCCCGCCCCGCGCCGCGCACCTCGACCTCGACGCGCCCCGCGCGGTGGTCCGCTGGGGCGGGTGGCGCTGGAAGCTGGTCGCGATCGTGGACAACCTCGCCGCTGCCCAGGACCTGGTGCGCCCCGAAAAGCCTGGACTGCAGCCCTGGTAACGCCGTTCCGGGGCTGTTCTCGCAACCGTGCCGCGGCCGCGTACCGTGACGGTGAGACCCGCCTGGAGGACGTCATGAGCGCATCTCCCGAGCATGCCCCGCCTCGCCGCGGGCCAGGCGGCCGCCGCGCAGCTGCTCGCGCGGATCCGCGCCGATCGCCGCGCCGGCCGCTGGGTGCCGGCCTTCGAGCGGGACTGGGGCAAGGCGCTGGAGGACTCCCGGCACAGCTACCGCCTGGCCCGCTGTATGACGTCGTCCGCGAATGGCAGGTCCGCCTCGACACCGCCCCGGCCGTGGACGCCTTCCTCGACTCCGGCATGGACGACTGCGACTTCGTCCCCTCGAAGACGTCCTCGGGTCTCGCCGCTGGTGTGTTCAGCCGACTGACAAGGTGAAGCGCAGCTTCTCCTTCGAGCGGGCGCCCAGGCGGTCGTAGAAACGGATCGTGTCGGTGTTCCAGGGCGGGGTCGGGCGCTGCGCGCACTCACTGTTGCCATCACTTCCTTGGCCTGGTGAAAACGGCTCGCCTCCGTTTCACGCGTGAGGTCCGTCGGGTAGTGGCGGACCGAGTGGAGAAGCGTGGTTGAGCGCTGCCCAGCTTTGCTCGCTGCGGTTGGTGACAGAGCCGCCCGGGGCGGGAATCACCGGACGTGGCCCGCCCTGCCGGGCCGCGTGTCGGTCCGCCTCCGGTCCCGGATTGCGGGAAGATGCCTCCTCCGCCCGCATCCGGATGCACGCGCCGGTCGGAAGATCATCAGCGTACGCGCAGGAAAGCCAGGCGTGCGAGAAGCGGGCACACAGAGCGCACGTACGAGAAGCGGGCACACAGAGAGTGCACGTACGAGAACCGGGTGCGCGGAGAGCGGCGGTCCGGTGGGCGCGCTGAGGGGCCGGTGGCCATGGCGAGGGAGGAACAGTGGTGCGGGATGCGGACGTCGTGATCGTGGGTGCGGGTGCGGCCGGTCTGTCGCTCGCCCACTGGCTGTCCGCGGGCCCGGCGCACCGCCGTCCCACCGTGCTCCTCGTCGAGGCTCCGTACGGGCCGCTGCGGCCGCCGGAGCGCACCTGGTGTTTCTGGCAGGCCCCCGGCGGCCCGTACGACACGGCCCTGACCGCTTCCTGGGAGCGGTTGCGCGTTCGGTCCCCGGACGGCACGGAGATGGTCGGACGGCCCGCGCCGCTGCGTTACAACATGCTCCGCTCCGGTGACTTCGAGCGGCTGGTCGGCGACCGGCTGGCCGGTATGGAGGGCTTCCGGACGATCCGGGCCGAGGTGACGGCCGTACGGGACGCACCCGGTGGCGCCGAGGTGCACGGGCGCGACGCCGCAGGCCACCCGGTCGGCCTGCGGGCCCGATGGGTGTTCGACTCCCGGCCGCCGCGCCGGCTGCCGCCGGCCCGCACCTGCCTGCTGCAGCACTTCCGCGGCTGGTTCGTCCGCACCGAGCGTCCGGCGTTCCTCCCGGGGACCGCCGACCTGATGGACTTCCGCACCCCGCAGCCCCCACACGGCCTGTCCTTCGGGTACGTCCTGCCGCTGAGTGCGCACGAAGCGCTCGTGGAGTACACGGAGTTCACCCGAGAGGTGCTCGACGACGTCGGGTACGAGCGGGCGCTGCGGCACTACACCGCGGACGTGCTGGGCCTTGGTGCCCTGGACGTCACCGCCACCGAGCAGGGCGTGATCCCGATGACCGACGCGCGCTTCCCGCGCCGCGCGGGCCGCTCGGTGTTCCGCATCGGTACGGCCGGCGGCGCCACCCGGCCCGCCACCGGCTACACCTTCTCCGGGGTGCAGCGCCAGACCCGGGCCGTGGCCGCCCGCCTGCTGGCCGGGCGGGTACCGCTGCCGCCGTGCCCGCACCGTACCCGGTCCCGGGCGATGGACGCGGTGCTGCTGCGAGCTCTGGACAGCGGGCGGGTCGACGGCGCGGACTTCTTCACCGGCCTGTTCCGCGAGGTGCCCATGGAACGGTTGCTGCGCTTCCTCGACGGCCGCTCCCGCCTGGGCGAAGACCTCCGCATCGGTCTGCACACCCCCGTCGGCCCGATGCTCCGCACCGTCGCCGAACTCCCGCGCCTGCCACGCCGCGACCCGCAGCCGGGCCCGCCCGCGGACACCCGCCCGGCACCGCCGTGAACCGACCCGCCTCCCGCCGTACGACGCACACCGCACGCCCCAGCCGCCCGACCGGAAGAGCCCGCTCCATGCCCCTGCTGCGCGATGACGCCCTGTCCGCCGCGTTCGACCACGCCGCCGCCACCTACGACCGGCTGACCGCGGCCAACCCCGGCTACCACGCGCATCTGCGGCGCTCGGCGCGGCGGCTCGGGCTGCCCGCCGCGGGACGCCGGCTGCGCCTGCTGGATCTGGGCTGCGGCACCGGCGCGTCGACGGCCGCGCTCCTCGCGGCGGCCCCGCACGCCGAGATCGTGGCGGTGGACGCCTCCGCCGGGATGCTCGACCGGGCCCGCGCCAAGGCATGGCCGCACAACGTCTCGTTCGTGCACGCGCCGGCGGAACGGCTCGAAGAGGCCGGTGTCACCGGGCCGTTCGACGCGGTCTTCGCCGCGTACCTGGTCCGCAACGTGGCCGACCCCGACGCGCTCCTCACCGCCGTACGCGGCCTGCTCGTACCGGGCGGGCGGATCGCGGTGCACGAATACGCCCTCGGCGGCCGGGCCGTGGACCGTGCGGTGTGGACCGCGGTCTGCCGTGGCGTGGTCCTGCCCGCGGGGCGCCTCGCGGGCGACGGGGAGCTGTACCGTCATCTGTGGCGCAGCGTCGTGGAGTTCGACACCGCCCCCGACTTCGGCCGCCGGATGGCGCGGGCCGGGTTCGACCGGGTGCGGATCCTGCCGCTGCCCGGCTGGCAGACCGGCATCACGCACACCGTGGTCGCGACGGCCCCGGGGACGAGGGAGGCGGCCGCATGAGGACGGACGGTACGGCCCCGCGGCGCGGGCGGGACCGGCGGGCGCGGGTGGTCCCGGCCCCGCGCGGCCTCCGGCGGGTCACGGAAGCGGCGCCGCACGTGGCGGTGGCGGGCGGCGGCATCGCCGGGCTCGCGGCGACGACGGCGCTGGTGGAGCGCGGTGTGCGGGTCACGCTGTACGAGCGGGAGCCGGTGCTCGGCGGGCGGCTGGCCGGGTGGCGCACCCAGCTCGCCGACGGCTCGGCGGTGACCATGAGCCGCGGCTTCCACGCCTTCTTCCGGCAGTACTACAACCTGCGCGGACTGCTGCGCCGCGCGGCCCCGTCCCTCGGGATGCTCACCGGGCTGCCGGACTATCCGCTCCAGCACAGCAGCGGCACCCGCGACGGCTTCGCCTGGGTGCCGCGCACGCCTCCGTGGAGCGCCCTGGGCTTCGTCGCGCTCAGCCCCACCTTCGGCTGGCGGGACCTGCTGCGGATGAACGCCGGGGCCGCGCTCCCGCTGCTGGACGTGCGCGTACCGCAGGTGTACGAGCGCCTGGACCGCATCAGCGCGTATGACTTCCTCGCCCGCATCCGCTTCCCCGAGGCGGCCCATCACCTGGCGTTCGAGGTGTTCTCGCGGAGCTTCTTCGCCGACCCGCGCGAACTGTCCGCCGCCGAGCTGGCCCTGATGTTCCACATCTACTTCCTCGGCTCCAGCGAGGGCCTCCTCTTCGACGTCCCCGACGAACCGTACCCGCAGGCGCTGTGGGAGCCGCTGGCCCGGTACGTACAGGAACGCGGCGCCGAGATCCGTACCGGTACACCGGTGGAGAGCGCCGTCCCCACGCCCGGCGGCGGGCTGCGCGTCACCGCCGACGGCTCCGGGCAGCACCACGACGCGCTGGTCCTGGCGCTGGACGGCGGTGGGCTGCGGCAGGTCGTGGCAGCGTCGCCGGGTCTCGGCGACGAGCGGTGGCGGTCCCGCATCGCCCGGCTGCGGAACGCGCCACCGTTCCTGGTGTCCCGGCTCTGGCTGGACCGGCCGGTGGCCGCCGACCGGCCCGGCTTCCTCGGCACCAGCGGGTACGGCCCGCTGGACAACGTCAGTGTGCTGGAGCGCTGGGAGGGCGAGGCGGCGCGCTGGGCCGGGCGCACCGGCGGTTCGGTGGTCGAGCTGCACGCGTACGCCGTCGACCCCGGCGTGGACCGCATGGCCGAACAGGACCGGCTGCTGGCCCAGTTGCACCGCGTCTATCCGGAGACACGGGACGCGAAAGTCGTCGACGAACGCCACGAGTGGCGCGCGGACTGCCCGCTCTTCCCGGTGGGCGGCTTCGCCGACCGCCCGACCGTCCACACCCCCGATCCGGCCGTCGTCGTGGCGGGCGACCTGGTCCGTACGGACCACCCCGTGGCCCTCATGGAGCGCGCAGCGACGACAGGCTTCCTCGGGGCCAATGCTCTGCTGGCCCGCTGGGGCGTGGCGGGCCAGACTCTGTGGACCGTCCCGGAACAGGGCCGCTCGGCCCCCCTTCGTGCGCTGTCGCGCCTGGCGGACCGGTAGACGCGACCCGCGACGGGACCGCGACCGCGACGGGACCGCGACGGGACCGCGACCGGGCACGGGACCGTTCGCGCGGGCCGCGCCCCGGGGGACCGTACGGTCCGCGGGACGGGCTGCGCGCCGAGGAGGGACGGGCGCGCAGCCCCGGGGAGGCGGCCTCAGCCCGGGAAGCGGCCCGTGCTGCGGAGGGTCCAGCGGCGTTCGGCGTAGGCGAGGTCGTCGCGCCAGAGGCGGCCGGCGGCGGCGCGCATCAGGGGGCGGAGCACCGGGGCCGCGGCGCGGGCAACGGCGAAGCCGGGGCGGTCGGAGGCGGCGACGACGGCTTCGACGACGGCGGTGCGCGGCCGGCCGCGGGCATCCGTGCCGAGCGGCGTGGCGTGCGTCTCGACCACCGAGCCCCGGCCCTCGCCTTCCATGATGTGCATGACGACCGTGCGGGGTTCGGGAGCGGTGAAGACCGCGCGGACCGGGACCACGGCGCGCCCGGCGACCTTGAAGGACACGTCCACGGCGAAGCCGTCCCGCTCGGCCGCGTCCGCGCCCTCGCCCTCGGGGGTGTTGACGACGGTGAGGTCGACGAAGGAGTACGGGTGGAACCACGCGCCGTGCCAGGGGTCGAGCCGGTTGGCGACCACGTCGTCCGGCTCGCAGGTGCCGACGCCCGTGTAGACCGCCGCAACGGCCGTCGCGGGGTCGGGCCGGGCCGGGAGGACCGGCCGTTCGCTCGGCTCTTCCCCGCCGGCGCGGTCCAGCCGTACCCAGGCAAGCACCCCGTCGTCGTACGCCGGGAAGGGCTCCCAGCCGGCGAACGGCTCGCCGTCCAGGGCGAGTCCGTGCCAGTGGCAGATCAGGGTGCCGCAGCGCACCGGGCTGTCCTTCAGCGGTGCCCCGAGGTGCGGGCAGGCGCCGGGGCCCGCCCGGAGCCGGCCCTCCGCGTCCCGCCAGAGCACGACCTCGGTACCGGCGACGGTCCGGCCGTGGGGGCGGCCGGGGCGGATGTCGCGGGCGGCGCCGACGACGTACCAGTTGCCCGACGGCCGGGCGAGCGCCCGCTTCAAGGCGTCGGCGATCAGGCCCGGTTTGGCCTCCCGCCAGGTGGGGCGCTGCCGCTCCCAGGGGACGGGGTTCCGGCGCAGGCGCAGGGGGTAGCGGCCACGCTTGCCGAACGGGTCACCGGTGCCGACGGTCATCGGGCCACCTTCTGCTGCGAGTAGCGGGTCACGCCGAGCGGGACGGGCGGCGGGTGCCGGTCGTGGGCGGCACGCGCACGGGCGGCGGTCACCTGGGCCAGGCCCTGCAGCGCGACGGCCGCGCGGCGCCGGCGCGGCACCACCGCGCGGCGGTGCAGGACGGCGTACCCGTCGTCCCGCACGGCGTCGAGGATGCCACCGTAGAGGACGAAGGCCGTACGGATGCACGGCCGGGAGACCGGGGCGAGCATGGGCAGGCCGGGTGCGGCCTGCCGGTAGACGCCGCGGGTCAGTCCTGCCGCGGCGTGCAGGGCCTCGGTGATGCGCGGGTCGCGGCGGCCGGTGGCCCGGCTCCAGAGGAGCAGTTCGCGGTCGACGCCGTGCGCGGCGAGCAGGTCGGCCGGGAGGTAGACGCGGCCGCGGTCGAGGTCTTCGCCGACGTCTCGCAGGAAGTTGGTGAGCTGGAAGGCGATGCCCAGGGCCGCGGCGTGCGGTTCGGCCGTCTCGCGCGGGACGACCGTGCCGAGTACGGGCAGCATCTGCAGGCCGATCACCGCGGCCGAGCCGTGCATGTAGCGGCGCAGGTCCGCCAGGGTCGGGTAGTCGGTGACCACCAGGTCGGACCGCATGGAGGCCATGAAGTCGGTGAAGTGGCGGTGGTCGATGCCGTAGCGGGCGGCGGTGTGGGCGAGCGCCCGTACCACCGGCTCGGGGCTGTCGCCGTGCCGCAGTCCGCTCTCCAGCCGCCGCTGCAGCAGGTCCAGGGCGTGCCGGCGGTCCGCGGTGGTGGCCCGGTCGTCCAGGTCGTCGACGATGTCGTCGGCCCAGCGGGCGAAGCCGTACAGGGCGTGCACGGCGGGCCGGTGCTCCGGCGGCAGCAACCGGGTGGCGAGGAAGTAGGTCTTGCCGTGCCGGGCGTTGAGCGCGCGGCAGCGGGTGTAGGCGGTGCGCAGGGCGGGGTCGGTGATGCCCGCCGCGTCCAGTTCGCGGTCGGTCATGCCGTGCTCTCTTTCGTGGCGGAGTGCTCGGCCGGGGCCGGGGCCGGGGCGGGGACTTGGGCCCGGCCGGTGGCGGGGCGCCGGGGGCGCATCCCGGTGACGCGGGCGGCGGCGAGCTTTCCGGAGATCAGGACGGTCGGCACGCCGACGCCCGGGGTGGTGCCGCAGCCGGCGAGTACGGCGTTCTCGGTGCCGCGGACGAGGTTGCGCGGCCGGAACGGGCCGGTCTGGGCGAAGGTGTGGGCGGCGGAGAAGGGAGTGCCCGCCGCGTGTCCTTCGGCGCTCCAGTCCGCCGGGGTGACCAGGCACTCCTCCTCGATGGCGGCGCCCAGCCCTGGGAGTCCGCGCCGCTCCAGCTCGCGGAGGAGGGCGTCGCGGTACCGGGGCGCGAGGTCCCGCCAGGCGTGCGCGTCGGGGCCGAGTGCGGTGTTCGGGCAGGGCGCGAGGATGTAGTGCAGGTGGCGCCCTGGGGGTGCGAGCGAGGGATCGGTGGCGGTGGGCCGGGTGATGAGCAGGGAGGGGTCGCTCATCAGGCTCCCGGTCCGCGTCAGTTCCTCGAAGGTGGTCCGCCACGCGGCGCCGAAGGAGAGGGTGTGGTGACCGAGGTCCGGCCAGGTGCGGTCGGTGCCGGCGTGCAGGACGACGGCGGAGGGCGAGTGGCGCAGTGGCAGGGGGCGGCGCGGCCGGTGGCCGAGCAGGCGGTAGGTGACGGGCAGGTCGGGGGTGAGCACGACGGCGTCGCAGGGGATGCGGTCCTGCGCTGTGACCACCGCCCGTACGCGGTCGCCGGACCGCTCCAAGCCGGTGACGTCGCATCCGTAGCGGAACTCTGCACCGGCGTCGGCGGCCGCGTCCGCCATGGCCTGCGGCAGGGCGTGCATCCCGCCGCGCGGGAAGTACACGCCGGCCACGGTGTCCATGTACGTGATGACGGCGTAGGCGGCGAGGGCCCGGGCGGGCGGCACCCCGGCGTACAGGGCCTGGAAGGAGAAGACCCGGCGCAGCCGCTCGTCGGTGAGGAACCGCCCGATGCGGGCGTCGAGGCGGCCGAAGCCGCCGAGCGCGGCGAGCCGGGCCAGGTCCGGGGTGAGGAGCTCCAGGGGCGAGTCGAAGTTGGCGTCGATGAAGCGGCGCATCTGGGCCGCGTAGATGCGTTCCAGCCAGTGGCGCAGCCGCCGGTAGCCGGCCGCTTCGCCGGCCCCGGCGAACCGCTCGACCTCGGCCTCCATGGCATCGGCCCGTGTGTGCACATCGAGCCGGCTGCCGTCGGCGAACCGCGCGTGGTAGGCGGGGTGCAGCGGGACGAGGTCGACGCGGTCGCGCAGCGCGTCGCCGACCGCGGCGAAGGCATCGTCGGCGAGGTCGGGCATGGTCAGGACGGTCGGTCCGGTGTCGATGCGGTAGCCGCCGCGGTCCAGCCGCCCGGCCCGGCCGCCGGGCAGCGCGTGGCGTTCGACGACGGTCACCCGCCGGCCCGCGCCGAGCAGGTGCAGCGCCGCGGACAGGCCGGCGAGTCCCGCCCCGACCACCACGACGTGGTCCGTGGGTCCCTTGAGAGCTTTCATCGGCCGCCTCTCGTCGCATCCGGGAAATGAGGCACCACGTGATTCGGTGCGGGCACGCTCTTCGGATGCGGCGAGCGTACTTTCCCTTTTGCCCGGAGCGGCTGCTTCCCTCCGATATGCGACAGGTTTCGCGACGCACGCGGCCGGGCGGCGCAGCAGCTCCTCCAACCAGAGCAACATCTCTTCCACGACGCCGCACTGATCGGACACACCACAATCGACACTGGTCATTAGACACCGCCCTCCATCACCAGGCCCCCGGCGTCGACCGCCCAGCGCCCGGCGCCACGATCTCGGTGCCGTCCAGGAGCAGTTCACCGCCGACACGGGCGTTCTTCAGTTCCAGGATTCCTTCGAGCGCCGAACGCTGCAGGTCCAGACGGCCATCGATACGTGCCGTGTTGCCGGCCAGCCCCCGCAGCCGGCTGCCGGTGATGCCGATCGTCCGGGTAGCTGTCCCGTAGAGGCTGATCTCCTCCGTCAGCCAGCAGCCCTCCGGCCACACCAGGTGTTCCACCTGCGCGCCGGCCAGGTCGAGGCGGCCGGTGATCCGCGCCCCGGTCAGCCGCACCGCGGCCACGGCGCCCGGCTGCGGTGTGTGCGCCCCCAGGAGCAGCGCGGCCACCACACGCGCCCGGACCGTGCGCTCAGCCCCCCACTCCTGCGCGGCGGCCGGATCATCGTTCATGGTCCCGGTACGCAAGTCCACCAGGCGCCCCTCGGGGAAGGCATCCCACAATGCACGTTCGGGAGCGCTCAGTTCCTCATACGGCAGCATTCATGCGCCGTACCGGCGCGTCATTTGCGCGTCGGCGTCGTGGATCGCGTTGCGCCCCGCAGGTGACCAGGTGTGCCGTGGCTCAGGACGGATTCGACGACTGAGAGCGTTCGGACTGTATCGGGGCAGCCAGGGAGGCCGAACACACTGGACGCCGACGGGTAGTCGGGCACGGCCACGCGTCTGGCCAGAAGCATGCGTTCCGGTTGCGTCAGGGGGCGATAGGCACGCCGTGCTGGTCGATCCGCGCCTGGGGGATCAGTGCTTCGCCGTCGCGCCAGTTGTAGCGGACGCAGTCCTGGAACCAGGGTTCCGGCAGGTTGGCGTGGTCGCTGACGATCATCTGGAAGCCGCCGCCGAGGCCGGCGACCACCTCGGGATACAGGACTCAGCGCCGTTTGACGACACCCTCTAGGACGTTTCCGTTCCCTGGCCGGAAGCCGGGTTGGCGATGCCGGTGCGTCCGTGGTGATGTGAGCCGAGTTCGTGACATCCAGTCGGTCGGCCCCCGGCAGGCGGCGGCATGCCATGTGCCCCGACACCTTCGTGTTTGCCCTGGCAAGCGCTATGGGTGAATATGACAACCTGGCTGTGTTGCGTGTGTGGCTCGACTTGACCTGTCGGGCTTTCGTGTACCGGGGGCTGCGGTTCCTTCCCCTCCTTCCCCATCGGGCAGGGCGCGGCCGGCAGCAGCTGAGCAGTGACGGGTGCAGGGACGTATCGGTGTAGAGCCGCGGGGGTTCGGAGTGACGGGGCGGGACATGAGGCCGTGGGCGGTGGCGCGGAGGATGGGGCCGGCTGCGCGGAAGCGGGGGGTGTAGGCCAGGTGGAGATTCACCTCAAGCCGGAGGAGATCCCGCAGTACACCGGCAACCTGGAGAAGCTGGAGCAGGACCATGCGGCGCTGAAGAAGGACGCCGGGCACATCCGCTCCACCGGCTCGGACGTCCACTCCGACTTCCAGGGCCTGTCCGCCTTCTACAAGGCGCCGGAGGCGGAGCAGCTCTTCGCCACCACCAAGCCGGTCAAGAACCGGGCCGATGCCTTCGCTGACGACCTGGAGACGGTTGCCTCGGCGCTTGCGGACTACGCGGATGCGATCCGGCCGCTGACGACCAAGCTTGCGGACCTGAAGGAGAAGGCGCAGGCCTTCATCCGGGACCACAAGGACGATGACGACGCGGACTACGACGACGAGCTGACGGCCGAGCACAATCAGATCCGCGACGACATCAACGCCACCGTCGCCGCGTTCTGGGCGGCGGAGCGCACCTGCTACAACAAGATCGTCGCCCTGTGGAACGGCCCCAAGATGGTCGCGGGGGATGGCTCCAAGAAGGAGCACCAGTACGGCTTTAGCGCGGAGGACCTGAAGAACGCAAAGGTGCCGTGGGGCGATCCGGTGGAGCTGAAGCACCACTGGTACGACGTCGGCCACTGGGTGAAGTCGTTCGCGTGGGACGGCATCGTCGTGGACGGCATCTGGGGCACCATCAAGGGCCTGGGCACGCTGGTCGGCGTCGACGGCTGGGACGCCGCGGGCCAGGCTTGGAAGGGGCTGGCGCAGCTGGGCACCAGCCTGGCGATCCTGACCCTCGGCGGTCCCGGGGCGGCAGCCTTCATGGCCCTGCCGGACGACGAGCTGCCCTCTTGGCTGCGGGATTCCCGTACCGCGTTCAAGGAGACCGGCAAGGCCCTGGTCGCCTGGGACGAGTGGGGTAAGAATCCGGGGCGGGCCGCCGGTGCGGTCACCTTCAACGCGCTGACCACCGTCTTCACCGGCGGAGTGGGCGGCGCGGCGGCCGGTGCGGGCAAGGCCGGCGCGGTCGCCAAGGCCATTTCCGTGGCGGGCAAGGCCGGCAAGGTCATCGACCCGATGACCTATGTGGGGAAGGCCGCCGGGGCCGGCCTGTCCACGGTCGGTGACATCACCAAGAGCCTCAAGGGCGTCGGGCAGGTGGACATCCCGGCCCTGCCCGAGGACGCGATCAAGCTACCGGAGGGCTCCCTCAAGCTGTCCGACGGCACGGTGCACCTACCGGAGGGCGCGCCGATCCCGGAGGGTGCCACCCGGCTCCCGGCCGGCAACGTCAAGCTCCCCGACGATGTCCTGGCCCTGCCCAAGGACGCCACTCCGGTGCCCACTGGCCTGGGCGAGCCGGCGCGCTACTTCGACGGCCAGGGCAACCTCCTGGACGAACACGGCAAGGTGCTCCAAAGCATCGACGACGCCCCCAAGGAAGGCTCCTCCACCGTCTCCCCGCGTGCAGGAGCGGACCCCCCGCGGGTCGAGGCCCCGGTCAAGGAACCCGCCCTGGTCGGTCCGGGGGCCGATGCTAGTGAAGACGCGAGTCGGTTTGTCCGTCTCGGCGACAGAGTTGTTCCCGACCTGGATCACGCCGGCCGAGCCGGCGATGAGATACCCCCCGAGGGCGCCCATGGCGGCGGCGGAAGTAGCGGCCCGGGCAACCACCTCCCCGGGGGCAACGTCGGTGAGGGGCTGCCCGGAGGCCGCGCCGATGACCTCCGGCATGGCCCTTCTGCCAGCCATGAGCCTTCCCCTGGGAGTCATGGGTCCGGCGCGAGCGGCAGTGGCCACCAGGCGGCTGATGCGAGCCATGGTTCTTCCACGGGCAAAAGCGGTCACGACGGGCCTGCCAGCGGGAGCGGGCACGGTGAGGCAGACGGCAGCGAATCATCTTTTTCTGACGGCTCGCACCCGTCGGATAATTCGGCTCCGGAATCCGTATCCGGCGATTCGACGCCCCCGAACGACCCCGTGGACTCTGCGGCTGGAGAAGCGTCACTGGATCCCCAGGTTGTCGATGAACGGATCAAGGCACTCGATGACCGCCAGGGTGGGGAAGGCCATGCTCCCGGACGGCATCTCTACCCGGAGGAACAAGCGCTGTTGGACAGGCTTGGTACGCCGAAGCTTGATTCTGACGGCAACCCGAAACTGTACGGGCCGAACTCGAGTAACCCCGGCCACGTCAAGTCTGAGAACAACATCGACCCGCTGACTGGCACAACCGTGGACGGCGTGAGCGGTAAGGTCCACAAGGTGGGACCCTACGCGACCCGGTTCGATCATGCCGAGGACATGGTCAGGGCCGACCGGTATTTCCGCGAGGAGATTACGCGAACTGGCGAACCTCCTGAGGCGGAACTGCCTATTGAGGACCTTCTCGGGCCCGATGGATATAAGCGATTCACTGGTTTCTACCGCAACCCTGCTAACCTGAACGAGTTCCTCCCTGTCGACTTCAAGGGAGGGACGATCCGCCCGGTCTACCGTCTTCAGGATGGAGACTGGAAGCTTATTACAATGTATGCGAACCCGGCCCCCGGTCGTCACCCATGATTGAGAATTCCCCATGAATCGGCAACTCGAAAAATTCATCAAGGTGTATCTTGGTCTGGATCAGGCCTACGACGCGAGCGGACACCTTCGCCCGACTCTCTTCGCCTTCAAGGAAGAGTACGTCGATGCCGTCAAGCAGGGGTTCGAGGAATTGCTGCGCGACCGTGACTTCACCGTTGAGGACTACGAACGTCTCACGGAAGTTGAGTTCGACGACGAAGACTCCCTGTACGAGTACCTGCAGCGTATGTATCAATACCTTTTCGAAGGGCAGGGAGAGCAGCCGGTGCCGCCGAACTGAGCTGACCGTGCCGCGGCACGTTGCGTTCACGGTAATGGCGTAGCTTGATCGACGTCGACATCATCGGTGTCGACGACTCGCCGGAGAAGGCGTACACCAAGATCGTGAAGCTGCGTTGCGGCGTGTGATGTGAGCACTGGGAAGCCGGTTGGGGGAC
>NZ_JOAX01000014.1 GCF_000720485.1 Streptomyces ochraceiscleroticus
TATCAGATCCTTGCGGGCCCGATTTTCGCCGGTGCGTTTCGGCCTTTCGGCTTCTTCGCGGTTCCAACCTTACCAGATCCTTTTCGGTGATCCGGCCCCTGTTGGAGCGGGGTTGCTTTCCGGTCCGGCCCTTTCGGGCTTTCCCTTTCGGCGTTTCCGACTTTACCAGATCCTCGTCCGGTCCGTTTCCAGTCCGAATTTGTTTCCGAGCCCTGTCGGCGGGCCCGCCGTGTCAGCGGCAGAATTTCTCTGTCGCGTTTCCGGCGTGTCCACTACTTTAGCGGTTTCCGCTGCCGGTTCATAATCGAGCCGGTCGGTTGAATTTCGGCATGCCGAAATTGTTCCCGAAGGAAGGCCGTGCAGTAATGGGTTGCCGCCGGGCGGCGTGAGTGGCTGCCGGGAGCTGGTTGGCTCCGTGGCAACTCGGAGGACACTACACGAGGCTCCGAGTTCGTTCAAACCCGTGCCTGGCGGCGGTCTGGACAGTACCGTGAGGGCCATGCATACGCGTGCGCTCGTACAGCAGTGGTGGCCCGCCTGACGGCGGCCGACCACAGCGCATGCATGATCACGGCCGCCGCCTCCGGCGGCCGTTCGCGTTTCTCCCTCCCGCAGCCGGCCGGTCGGATCGGTGCGGCGGTCTCCACGTACGCGATCGACTGACAGGTCGTGAGCGACCGAGCAGGCAAGGGGACCGGAAATGACGCGGATCTTCAGTGGTGTGCAGCCGACGGGGCACCTGACGCTGGGCAATTACCTCGGGGCGATGCGGCGCTGGGTCGCGGAGGACCAGTACCGGGCGGACGCGCTGTTCTGCGTGGTCGACCTGCATGCGCTGACCGTCGACCACGATCCGGCGCGGGTGCGGCGGCTCACTCGGCAGGCGGCGACGTTGTTGCTGGCCGCCGGGCTGGACCCCGAGCGGTGCACGGTATTCGTGCAGAGCCAGGTGGATGAGCACGCGCGGCTGTCGTACCTGATGGAGTGCACGGCCACGGACGGCGAGATGCGGCGCATGATCCAGTACAAGGAGAAGGCCGCGCGGGAGCGCGAGCGGGGCGGGAGCGTACGGCTGTCGCTGCTGACGTATCCGGCACTGATGGCGGCGGACATCCTGGCGTACGGGACGGATGAGGTGCCTGTGGGTGAGGACCAGGCGCAGCACGTGGAGCTCACACGGGCTCTGGCGGTCCGGTTCAACCAGCGGTACGGGCAGACGTTCGTGGTGCCGAGGGCGACGCTTCCGGCGGTGGCGGCGCGGGTGATGGATCTGCAGGAGCCGACGGTGAAGATGGGGAAGTCGCGTGCCCGGACGGCGGGGATCATCTATCTGCTGGATGAGCCGGAGGCGGTGCGCAAGAAGGTGATGCGGGCCGTCACGGATGCGGGCAGCGATGTCGTGTACGACCGGGAGGAGCGGCCCGGGATCGCGAATCTGCTGGATGTGCTGGCGGCGTGTACGGGTCGCGATCCGCGGGGGCTGGCGGAGGAATACGACTCTTACGGTGCGCTGAAGAAGGACACGGCTGAGGCGGTGGTGGAGGTGTTGCGGCCGGTGCGGGAGCGGCATGCGGGGTTGGCGGCGGATCCGTCTTATGTGGACGGGGTGCTGCGGGCCGGCGCGGAACGGGCGCGGGGGATGGCTCGGCCGCGGGTGGATGCGGCGTATCGGGCGGTGGGGTTGCTGGCGTAGCGCGGGCGCGTGGGTGGTGGGCGTAGCGGTGCTCGGCTTCCCGCCGGTGGGGGTGCCGCTGCGCCCACCCGTGCCGCCCTGCGGCACGATTGCCCGCAGCTAGGGGGGTAGAGGCGGCGCGGTTGTCCGCAGCGGTGGGGTGGGTCAGCCGTTGCCCGACGCCAGTTCGCGGCTGCGGTCTCGGGCTGCCTCCAGGGCGGCGATGAGGGCGGCGCGTACGCCGTGGTTCTCCAGCTCGCGGATGGCGTTGATGGTGGTGCCGGCCGGCGAGGTGACGTTTTCGCGCAGCTTGACCGGGTGCTCGCCGCTGTCGCGGAGCATCACGGCGGCGCCGATGGCGGCCTGCACGATCAGGTCGTGCGCCTTGTCGCGGGGCAGGCCGAGGAGGATGCCGGCGTCGGTCATGGCCTCGACGAGGAAGTAGAAGTAGGCCGGGCCGGAGCCGGAGAGTGCGGTGCAGGCGTCCTGCTGGCTCTCGGGGACGCGGAGCGTCTTGCCGACGCGGCCGAAGATCTCCTCGGCGTGGGCGAGGTGTTCGTCGGTGGCGTGGGTGCCGGCGGAGATGACGGACATGCCTTCGTCGACGAGGGCGGGGGTGTTCGGCATGACCCGTACGACGGCGGTGTCCGCGGCCAGCCGCTCCTCGAAGTAGGAGGTCGGGATGCCGGCGGCGCCGCTGATGACGAGGCGGTCGGCGGGGACGTGCGGGGCGAGCTCGTCCAGCAGCGTGCCCATGTCCTGCGGCTTGACCGTGAGGATGAGCGTGTCGGCGGCCTTGGCGGCCTCCGCGTTGCTGACGGTCTCGACGCCGTACTTCTCGCGGAGCTGGGCGGCGCGCTCGGGGCGGCGGGCGGTGACCAGGAGGTCGGACGGGGACCAGCCGCCGCGGATCATTCCGCTGAGGAGGGCTTCGCCGATCTTTCCTGTACCGAGTACTGCGACCTTCTGGGTCATGGTGCGGTTCACCTCTACGCTGCGCCGGGCCTGGGCCTTGTCCGTACGGTCATCGTCGCATCGGGCGGGGCGGGCGTGCGGGGGTGTTCCACGTTGTGGGCGAGTGGGCGGCCAGGGGCGGGGCCTGTGAGGGCTGTGGTTACTGGGACGGGAGCGGAGTCTTGGTGATGCGGAAGAGCTGGTTCGGGCGGGTGGCGCAAGGGGTGAGTACGGCCTCGGTGCCCGCAACGGCTTCCGCGGATTTCCCGGATTCACGGGATTTGGGGGTGGCGGGGGCATTGATGGTCAGGCAGCGGTGGGTGGCTTCTGCGCGGAAGGCGTAGGCGGTGCTGCCGTGGGTCGGCGCGTGCTCGGCGTGGAGGCGGGTGGCGCCGCCGCAGTCGTTCTGGGGTTCCAGCAGGCCGGCGGCGGGGCCCTCGTAGCGCGCAGCCAGGCAGCCCTTGCCCTGGTCGGGGCGGAACCATTCGATCCGGTACAGCCCGCCGCCCGCCGGGATCAGCCTGGTCCGCTGCGGGGCCACCTCGTCGCACGGCCGCTGCACGGCCACGAGGGAGTCGTACCGGCCGTCCGGGACGTGCCCGTCGGTCAGGCACAGGTCCGGAGCGCTCAGGGGGTGGAGGAGTACCGGGCCGGTGGGGAGGGGCGGGGCGGCGGTGCCCGGCGCCCGGTCGGAGGAGGCCGGCGTCCAGACGGTGGCGATGGTGAGGGCGGCGGCGGTCAGCAGGGCCGTGAGGGCAAGGAGGGCGGGGGTGCGTCGGGCTGCGCGCCATGCGGTGCGGAGACCTGGCTTCGGGGACGGTGGTGGCGGTGGGGACGGCGCTACCGGCGAGGGCGGCGTGCCGGTCCGGGAGCGGTCGGCGAGCAGGTTCCGGGCCCGGGCCCAGTCCGCGGCCCGGTCGCCTTCCCCGCAGGCCCGGACGAAGGCGGCCAGCAGTTCGGGGCGTGGCAGCGACCGGCCGGTCAGCGCGTTGGCCAGGGTGCTGCGCGGCAGGGGTTCGCCCTGGCCTGCGGCCTTCTCCTCGAGCTGGCGGTAGGTCAGGCCGGAGCGTTCCTTCAGGCGCCGCATCGCTTCGCTGAACTCGGCCGCATCCTGCGCCGCGTACGGCGCTGAGCCCTCCCCATTACCCATGGCGTCATAGTGCCCGGGACATGACGACTGGCCAATGGTCCCGTGGGTTCTGCTTGATTCCGTTGGATCAGCGCGTCCGGCGGCGGAGGGTGGCGGCGCCCAGGGAAAGCACCAGGAGGGCGCAGCCGGTGACGATCGCGGCGTCGCGGAGGAAGGCGCCGGTGGGGTCGGAATGGCGGAGTACTTCATTCATGGCGTCGACCGCGTACGACATCGGGAGGACGTCGGAAAGGCCGGAGAGTACCGGCTGCATTTCGTCGCGCGGGGTGAAGAGGCCGCAGAGCAGGAGCTGCGGCAAAAGGACCGCCGGCAGGAATTGGACGGCCTGGAATTCGGAGGCGGCGAAGGCCGAGACGAAGAGGCCGAGGGCGGTACCGAGGAGGGCGTCCAGGACGGCCACCAGGAGCAGGAGCCAGGGGGAGCCGGTGACGTCCAGGTCCAGCAGCCATACGGACAGGGCGGTGGCGAGCGCCGATTGGACGACGGCGAGCAGGCCGAAGGCGAGGGCGTAACCGGCGATCAGGTCGGTCTTGCCGAGCGGCATGGCGAGGAGGCGTTCGAGCGTGCCCGAGGTGCGTTCGCGCAGGGTGGCGATGGAGGTCACCAGGAACATCGTGATCATCGGGAAGATGCCGAGGAGCGAGGCGCCGGTGGCGTCGAACGTGCGGGGGTTGCCGTCGAAGACGTAGCGGAGCAGGGCGATCATCGCGCACGGGACGACGAGCATGAGGGCGATGGTGCGGGGGTCGTGACGGAGCTGGCGCAGGACGCGGGTGGTGGTGGCCGCGGTGCGGGATGCGGAGGCCGCGGGGTGCGCCGCGGGGGCGGGGTGCGGGTGGGCAGGAACGGCGTCACTGGACGCAGCAGGCACAGCCGCGGGAGCGTCAGCCGTGGCCTCGTCCACCAGCCTCAGGAAAGCCGCCTCCACCGACGGAGTCCCCGTGCGGGCGGTCAGTTCGTCCGGGGAGCCGTCCGCCAGGATGCGGCCCTCGCGCATGAGGAGGAGGCGGTCGCAGCGTTCGGCCTCGTCCATGACGTGGGAGGAGACGAGCAGCGTCACGCCGCGGTCGGTGGCGAGGGTGTGGAAGAGATTCCAGAGGTCGCGGCGGAGGACGGGGTCGAGGCCGACGGTCGGCTCGTCCAGTACCAGCAGTTCCGGGTCGCCGAGGAGCGCCACCGCGAGGGAGACGCGGCTGCGCTGGCCGCCGGAGAGGTTCCCGGCGAGTACGTCGGCGTGCGAGGCCAGGGCCACGTCGTCGATGGCGCGGTCGACGGCCGCCCGGCGCGCCGCGCGGGCGGTCCGCCCGGGGTGCAGGATCTCGGCGAAGTACGCGAGGTTCTGGCGGACGGTGAGGTCGTCGTACACGGACGGGGACTGGGTCACGTAACCGATCCGGGGGCGCAGCGACGCCTCGCCGGCGGGCCGGCCGAGGACGTCGAGCGTGCCGGTGACGTGTGCCTGGGTGCCGGCGATGGCGCGCATGAGCGTGGTCTTGCCGCAGCCGGAGGGGCCGAGGAGGCCGGTGACCTGGCCGCGCGGGACGTCGAAGGCGAGCGCGTCCAGGACGGTCCGGCCGCCGCGGACCACTGAGAGCCCGCGGGCGCGTACAGCGGGGAGGGCCGGGACGCCGGCTTTTCCGGCCTCGGTGGCCTCGCTCGTCCTGCCGGTCCCGCCGGTCTCACCGGACGCGTAATTCACCATGTGTTGAATATGCGCCTGTCCGGAACCGGGCGTCAACCCCCGCTCGCGGGGAACCTGCCGTGGGAGGCGGACGTTCGGTAAAGGTGCACGTTGTGTCACTGGCTGGGGCCGCCGAGCGTTCGACGGGTCCGGCGTGCGGTGGTTCGGGGCGTTCTCCGGCGGCCGCCGGAGCACTCGGAGAAGATCGTTCCGCTCCGATAACACCGCGTTAACCTGACGGTTACACGCCGACTTGCCCTGGGGCAGCCGTCTTTGGACACAATGGAATTGACTGTCCACGGGCGCCGGAGGAGGCGACGATGGGGAAGCCGGGTACCGCGATACGCCCTGCCCTGGCCATTCTCATTGCCGCACTGCTGGCCCTGCTGACCACGGCCGGCTTCGCCTTCGCGGAGCCCGCGCAGAACGGCACCGGGACACGGGCGGCCGCGTCCGCGAACGACGGCTCCATACCCGGCACACCGGCCGCGCCGGCCACCCCCGCCGCCGAGCCCAAGCACACCGCCATGAAGGGCGGGAGCGAGGGCGAGGTCGGCCCCGAGACCGCTCACCTCCGGCGGGCCGTCCGCATCTCTGCCGGACCGCCCACTCCCCCCGATCCGCGTGCCCTGTGCGTGTGCTGCCGCACCGTACCGGCGGACGAACACGAACCGACCGTTCCGCTCACCCGCGCGCACGCCAAATCACTGCAGAGAACCGGTCAAATACCCCTCACTCTCTGTGTTTTCCGCTGCTGAGGGATGTCAGAACGGGCTTCCCCCCTGCCCGCGCACCGCACCACACGGGCGTACCCGCCACAGCACGGCTGACCGGAACCGGCTCCTGACCGGTCCCGGTGTCGGCCGCTGACCTGGCGTACCCACGCCCGCTCGTACGGATCCAGCCATCCATCCGCAACAGCTCCTGCCTGCAGCACGCTCTGCCGGCGGGTACCAGCTGGAGGCATCCTCATGCGCAATTTCGTCCAACGGATCTCCCCCTCCCGTCTCGGCCCCCCGGGCGCCGACGGACCGCCGGGCGACCCCGCTCCCCGGCGCGGCACCTTCCGCGCGGACTTCACCGCCTCGCTCGTCGTCTTCCTCGTCGCCGTACCGCTCTGCGTCGGCGTCGCCGTGGCCTCCGGCGTACCCGCCGAACTCGGCCTGGTCACCGGCATCGTGGGCGGTCTGCTCACCGGCTTCCTGCCCGGCAGCAGCCTCCAGGTCAGCGGCCCGGCCGCGGGCCTGACCGTGCTCGTCTACGAGGCGGTGAAGGAGTACGGCGTCGGCGCGCTCGGCATCATCGTCCTCGTCGCCGGCCTGCTCCAACTGGCCATGGGCGCACTCAAGCTCGGCCGGTGGTTCCGCGCGATCTCGGTCGCGGTGGTGCAGGGCATGCTCGCCGGCATCGGTCTGGTACTGATCGCGGGTCAGGTGTACGCCCTCGCGGACGCGAAGGCGCCCGGCAGCGGCCTCGCCAACCTGGGCGGGCTGCCCGACCTGTTCATCGACACGGTCGGCTCGAACTCGGCCCTGGCCGCGCTCGCGATCGGCGTCGGCACGATCGCCGTCCTCGTCCTGTGGCCCCGCTGGAAGAAGGGCGCGAAGATCCTGCCCGCGCCGCTCGCCGCGGTCGCCCTCGCCACGCTCGCGGTCTTCGCGTTCGACCTGCCGGTCGCCCGCGTCGAGGTACAGGGCCTGCTGGGCGCCATCCAGCCGCCGGGCGCCGACGACTTCGCGCGCGTCGCGCAGTTCGGCGTCATCGGTACGGTGCTCGCCTTCACGCTCATCGCGTCCGCCGAGTCGCTGTTCAGCGCGGCGGCCGTGGACCGGCTGCACGACGGGCCGAAGACGGACTACGACAAGGAGCTGATGGCCCAGGGCGCGGGCAACGCGGTCTGCGGTGTGCTCGGCGCGCTGCCGATGACCGCGGTCATCGTGCGCAGCTCCGCCAATGTGTCGGCCGGCGCGAAGACCAAGCTCTCCCGCATCCTGCACGGCGTCTGGCTGCTGGTGTTCGCTGCGGCCTTCCCGGCCGCGCTGGGCGTCATCCCGGTGGCGGCGCTGGCCGGTGTCCTGGTGCACGCGGGCTGGAAGCTGATGCCGCTGAAGGAGATCCGTCCGCTGTGGCGTGAACACCGTGGCGAGGCCATCGTGCTCGCGACGACCGCCATCGCCATCGTGGTCACCAACATGTTCGAAGGCGTCCTGATCGGTCTGCTCATGGCGGTCGCGAAGACCGCCTGGGAGACCTCGCACGTGCACCTGGAGGTGTCCGGCGACGGCGTCGACGGTGGTCCCGGCAGCCAGGCCCACAGCCTCGTGGTGGCCAAGTCGGTGCAGGGCGGCGGTTCCGTCGCGGCCCCGGTACTCGACGAAGCGGAGCCCGCGACCGCCACGGCGGCGGGACCGGTCCGCGTACGCGCCGTCGGCAACGCCACCTTCCTGCGGCTGCCGCGCCTCCTCGACCAGTTGGAGGCGCTGCCCGCCGACCGCGAGATCCAGCTCGACCTCTCGGGCCTGCGTCACCTCGACCACGCCTGCGAGGCGGCGCTCCTCGGCTGGGCCGAGCAGCGCCGCCGTGAGCTGACCGAACCGGCCGGTGTGAGCATCGACCACATGCCGGTGCGCGGGGCCGTCTCCTGACCCGCCACCGCTGAAGCAGGGCCCTCGACGGCCCTCGTCCTGGGTCGTCCCCCTGGTGGCGGAACGCGTTCCCGCCGCCAGGGGGATACAGGAATCCGTATGACCTCATAAGGTCAGCGCAACCTCTCCTGTCCCCCACACCACCCCAGGACTCTCCGTGAAACGCCGGCCCCTGCGCGCCTGCGGCGCGACCGCCGCCCTGTCCGTGGCCCTTCTGCTGTCCGCCTGCACCCACGACCTCGCGGCCGGCCCCGCCGGTACCACGGCCGTGGACGGCCGGGACACGCTCGGCGACCCGCTCTTCCCCGCCCTCGGCAACGGCGGCTACGACGTACGCCATTACGCGCTCGGCCTGGACTACGACGTCCGGCACGGCAGCCTCGACGCCACCGCCCGCCTCACCGCGAAGACACGGCAGCGGATGGCCTCCTTCTCCCTCGACCTGCACGGCCTGAAGGTGACGGGCGTTCAGGTGGACGGCGAGCGGGCGGAGTTCTCCCGCCGGGGCGACAAGCTGCGGGTCCGGCCCGCGAGCGCGCTGCCGAAGGGGCGCGCCTTCCGGACGACGATCGCGTACGAGGGGCACCCGACGGACTTCGCCGACCCCGACGGGTCGAAGGAGGGCTGGGTCCGCACGGCGGACGGGGCGTTCGTGGTGGGCGAGCCGGCCGGGTCGCAGACCTGGTTCCCCGGCAATCACCACCCGAGCGACAAGGCCACGTACGACATCACGGTCACCGTCCCCAAGGGCTACACCGCCGTCGCCAACGGTGAGTTGAAGGAGCGCGCGGCGGCGAAGGGCGGGGCGGCGCGGACCTTCCGCTGGCACAGCGGGGAGCCGATGGCGTCCTACCTCGCGACCGCCACCATCGGGAAGTTCCGCGTGCGCACCGGCCGTACGAAGCAGGGCGTGCCGCTGTACGTGGCCGTGGACCCGAAGGAGGCGGCGAAGAGCGCCGGGCCGCTCGCGCGCCTGCCGGAGATCGTGAGCTGGGAGAGCAAGGTCTTCGGTCCGTACCCCTTCTCCTCCGCCGGGGCCATCGTCGACCACCCGCCCCGGAGCGTCGACTACGCCCTGGAGACGCAGACCAAGCCGATCTACTCCGGGGCGCCGGACGAGGTGACCGTGGTGCACGAGACGGCGCACCAGTGGTTCGGCGACTCGGTGACGCCCAAGACCTGGCAGGACATCTGGCTCAATGAGGGCTTCGCGACGTACGCGGAGTGGCTGTGGGCGGAGCGCGACGGGGGCAGGTCACCGCAGCAGCAGTTCGACGCGCGCTACCGGCTGCCCGCGGGCGACCCGCTGTGGGACTTCCCGCCCGGCCGCCCGGGCAAGGCCGAGAACGTGATGGACACCCCGGTGTACGAGCGCGGCGCGATGGTCCTCCAGCAGTTGCGGAACGCGGTCGGCGACCGGACGTTCTTCCGCATCCTGAAGGAGTGGCCCGCCGCGCACCGGCACGGCAACGCCGGGTCGAAGGACTTCATCGCCTTCTGCGAGCAGCACGCGCACAAGGACCTGACGGGTCTGTTCGACGCCTGGCTGTACGGGGAGGGGAAGCCGGGCCGGACGTACTGACCGCTCACCGCTGGGGCGGTCAGCGGCGCTTCTTGCCCTTGGAGCCGGCCTTGGCGCCGCCCTTCGCGCCCTGTTTGCGGGCCGCGGGGTTGCCCGTACGGGCGGTGCGCCGACGGGCGTGGCGCTCGCGGGCCGCCTCGTACTCCGCGCGGTGCAGCTTCTCGCCGGGCGCCTCGACGATCGCGCGGCAGAAGTAGGCCAGCAGCGAGCCGATGAAACCGATCAGCATCAGGCTCTGCGCGGACTTCTCGGCCTTCTCGGCCGCGCGGTCGGCAGCCGGCTCGCGGCGCCGGACGAACCCCTCCCACGTACGGCGGAAGGCGAGCGCGCTGCACACCGCGAAGCAGACCACGATCAGGACGTTCACCAGCGAGCCGACCTCGGCGACGGCCAGGCCCTCGAAGGCGAAGCGCAGTACGAAGGCGCCGAGCGCGGCGAGCACGAGCGCGCCGAGGGCCACGCCCGCGCGGCGCAGCGCGTAGCCGCCGTCGTGGTGGACCCAGGTCGTGCCGAAGAACCGGATGGCGACCGGCTCGGGGCCGGCCGGCTCGTCGGCCGGGCGCTTGTGCTCGTCGCTCATGCCTCGATTATCCCCGGCGGCCCCTCGGGCGGGCCCGCGCCCCGTCCGGCGGCCGGCCCGTCCGTCGGCCCGCGTCCCCGCCTTCGGCGGTCAGCTCGTGCAGCGCTGGGCGACGAAGCCGTCGCTCCCGGTCTGCACGTACGCGTCCGAGACGTACTCGCCGCTGCCGATGCAGTCCCAGATGTCGCTGCTGCCGTACGGGCCGCTGACCCGCTCGCCGTGGCGCTGGCAGCGGATCGGCACCGAGGAGCCGGCCTGGAGCGTGCGGACGACCGCGGCGCTGGTGCTCGGGCCGCTGCGGACGTTGAGGCGGTAGCCCGGCGCGACGGGATAGCTGCGGTAGGCCGCGACGGTGCCGGCCGCTTCGGCCGCGCTCTCGGCGGTGTTCTCCTGTGTGCTCATGGCGCACTCCCCCCGTGAAATGTCATGTGAATACGGGGCTCAGGCTAGCAAGCCGTACCCGGGCCGTAACCGGCGTCCACCGGGTATCCACTAGGCTCCGAGCGTCGCATCTGCGGCCGATTGCGCGGCCGAATACACGGGGGTGGGGAGATGCCGCCGCTGCGGAGTTCCGGCGCCGGACCGGAAGCGGAACATCCGGAATACGCGGGGAACTACCGGCTGGAAATGCCGCTCGGTTCGGGCGGTATGGGCGTGGTGCACCTGGCGCGTTCGGCGTCCGGGCTGCGGCTCGCGGTGAAGGTCGTGCACGCGGAATTCGCCCAGGACCCGGAGTTCCGGGGCCGGTTCAGGCAGGAGGTGGCGGCCGCGCGGCGGGTCAGCGGGGCTTTCACGGCGCCGGTCGTGGACGCCGACCCCGACAGTGAGCGGCCGTGGATGGCGACGCTCTACATTCCCGGGCCCACGCTTTCCGCGCATGTGAAACGGAACGGCCCGCTACCGCTGGACGAGGTACGGAAACTGGGCGCCGGACTGGCGGAAGCGCTGCGCGACATCCACCGCGCCGGCGTGGTGCACCGCGATCTGAAGCCGAGCAATGTCCTGCTGGCGGCGGACGGCCCGAAAGTCATCGATTTCGGCATTTCGCGACCGTCCGACAGCGAAATGCGGACGGAAACCGGCAAATTGATCGGGACGCCGCCTTTCATGGCGCCCGAACAGTTCCAGCGGCCGCGGGAAGTCGGCCCCGCGGCGGATGTGTTCGCGCTGGGTTCGGTCCTGGTGCACGCGGCGACCGGCAGCGGCCCTTTCGATTCGGAGAGCCCGTATCTCGTCGCGTACCAGGTCGTGCACGACGAGGCGGATCTCGCGGGCGTGCCGGAGGAGCTGGCGCCGCTGCTGCGGAGCTGCCTGGCGAAAGACCCGGCGGACCGCCCGACGCCGAGCCAGCTCATGGCCCGGCTCCGCGTCGACCTCCCGACGGAGCTGCACCTGGAGCCGTTGAACGCGCCGGCGGCCGCCGTGCTCGCGGCGCCCGCCACGGGTTCCGGCCCCGCGACGGACCCGTCCGTGGGCCCGGAGTCGCTCCTGGAGCCCGACTCGACGCTCGACGGGCCCGAACCGCGGACCTGGGACGCACCCGCGCCGCGCATACCGTCCCAGCGCGGGCCCGCCGAGGCCGTGCCCACCCACGTGCGCGCGAGGCCGCCCGCAGCCCCGGCCGACGTCCCCACGCCCCGCAGCCGCCGCCGTTGGGCGGTCTGGGCGGCGGTCGCGGCCGTCGTCGTCGGCGGGGGCGGCTTCCTCGGCGTACGGGCGCTGCTCCCGGAGGACGGCCCGGTGCGGCAGTCCGGCCGTACGGAAGCGGCGGAGCCGTTCCACCCCTGGCGCACGGCACTGCTCGAACGTTCCGCCGGGCACCCCGCCGAGATGCCGTTCTGCTCCTTCGCGCCAAAGGGCGCAGCGTCCGCGCCCGCGCTCTTCTGTACCCAGCGCGGCGTACGGGCCGCTCGCCTGGACCCGGAGCACGGCGCGGTGAAGTGGCGGCTGCCCTCGGGGCCCGCCTCCGACACCGACCTGCCGCCCGCCGCGCCCATGCTCTCCGGCGGTCTGCTGTACGCCCTGTCCCCCGACGGCAAGCGGCTGGACGCCTTCGATCCGGCGGCGGACGGCAAGGGCGCCCGCCGCTGGAGCAGGGACGTCTCCGCGTACCACGGGCAGGTCGCCGTCGTGGGCGACGCGGTGCTGCTCACCGCGGCGGACGGAACCGTGACCGCGCTGGACAGCCGGACGCACGAGCAGCGGTGGAGCCGCCCGTTCCCCGGGCACGCGCTGCCCCGCTTCCACGCGTACGGAGCGGCCACCGGCACCGCGTACACGGTCACCGCGCAGAACGGCGGCCACACCCTCGTCACCGCGGTCGGCCTCGCGCACGGCACGGTCCGCTGGGAGAAGCGGCTGCCCGGGACGCTCACTCCGGCCGGGACCGGCAGCGGCGGCGCACTCTTCCTGACCTCGGCGGCGCTGGACTCCCGCACCAAGGCGGTAGTGCGGTACAACCCCGGCAGCCGCGCGGTGCGGACGTACCGGCTGGCGGCGCCGCTGGACGACGCGCTCGCCACCGTGCGGGACGACACGGTCTATCTGCTCGCCTACGGGGGCACGCTGCAGGCCGTCGGCGCGCGGACGTGGTCGGTGGAGACCTCGGTCAGCCGTGGCTCGCAGCCGGTGGTGGACGGCGACCGGCTGTACTTCAGCGCCGCCGACGGGCGGCTGCTGGCCGTGCACACCCGGCGCGGGGCGCTGCTGGGGCAGACCCGGCCGCGGCTGGCCACGGGGCGCGGCGGCTTCCTGGAGACCGTGCCGGCGCCGGTGGTCGACCCGGGCACGCGCCGGATCTTCGGGTCGGCGCCGGACGGCACGGTCTTCGGAGTGGACGCGGAGGACCCGGGCCGCTGGTAGCGGAGGAGGTGCGTACGTACGCGAAGGACCCCGGCCGCTGGCAGCGGGCCGGGGTCCTCGATGTCGCTGGTGCGGTGGTCAGCCGAGCTTGCTGACGTCCCGGACCGCGCCCTTGTCGGCGCTGGTGGCCATCGCCGCGTACGCGCGCAGCGCCTGCGAGACCTTGCGCTCGCGGTTCTTCGGCGCGTACACGCCGCCCAGCGCCTCGCGGCGGGCGGTCAGCGTGGCCTCGTCCACGGCCAGCTCGATCGTGCGGGACGGGATGTCGATCTTGATTAGGTCGCCGTCCTCGACGAGCGCGATGGTGCCGCCGGAGGCCGCCTCGGGGGAGGCGTGGCCGATCGACAGGCCCGACGTACCGCCGGAGAAGCGGCCGTCGGTGACCAGCGCGCACGCCTTGCCGAGGCCCCGGCCCTTGAGGAAGGAGGTCGGGTACAGCATTTCCTGCATGCCCGGGCCGCCCTTGGGGCCCTCGTACCGGATGACGACCACGTCGCCCTCCTTGACCTGCTTGTTCAGGATGCGCTCGACGGCCTCCTCCTGGGACTCGCAGACCACCGCGGGGCCCTCGAAGACCAGGATCGACTCGTCGACGCCCGCGGTCTTCACCACGCAGCCGTCCTCGGCGAGGTTGCCGCGCAGCACCGCCAGGCCGCCGTCCTTGGAGTAGGCGTGCTCCAGGGAACGGATGCAGCCGTTCTCCGCGTCGGTGTCGAGCGAGTCCCAGCGCTCGGACTGCGAGAAGGCGGTCGCCGAGCGCTTGCAGCCGGGCGCCGCGTGGAACAGCTCGACCGCCTCCGGGGAGGGCGAGCCGCCGCGGATGTCCCACTCCTTGAGCCAGTCGGCCAGGGAGGCGGAGTGCACGGAGGACACGTCCTCGTTGAGCAGCCCGGCACGGTACATCTCGCCCAGGATGGCCGGGATGCCGCCCGCGCGGTGCACGTCCTCCATGTAGTACGTGCCCTGCGGCGCGACGTTCGGCGCGACCTTGGACAGGCAGGGGACGCGGCGGGAGACCTCGTCGATGTCGGTCAGGCCGAAGTCCTGGCCCGCCTCCTGGGCGGCGGCCAGCAGGTGCAGGATCGTGTTGGTCGAGCCGCCCATGGCGATGTCCAGCGCCATGGCGTTCTCGAAGGCCGCGCGGGAGGCGACGTTACGGGGCAGGACGGTCTCGTCGTCCTGCTCGTAGTGGCGCTTGGTGATCTCCACGACCGTGCGGCCGGCGTTCTCGTACAGCGCCCGGCGGGCGGTGTGGGTGGCGAGCACGGAGCCGTTGCCCGGCAGGGCCAGGCCCATGGCCTCGGTCAGGCAGTTCATCGAGTTGGCGGTGAACATGCCGGAACAGGAGCCGCAGGTCGGGCAGGCGTTGTTCTCGATCCGGAGGATGTCCTCGTCGGAGACGTTCTCGTTGACCGCGTCGGAGATCGCGTCGACCAGGTCGAGCTTGCGGACCGTGCCGTTGACCAGGGTCGCCCGGCCGGCCTCCATGGGGCCGCCGGAGACGAAGACCGTCGGGATGTTCAGCCGCATCGCGGCCATCAGCATGCCCGGGGTGATCTTGTCGCAGTTGGAGATGCAGATCAGCGCGTCCGCGCAGTGCGCCTCGACCATGTACTCGACCGAGTCGGCGATCAGGTCGCGGGAGGGCAGCGAGTAGAGCATGCCGCCGTGGCCCATCGCGATGCCGTCGTCCACGGCGATGGTGTTGAACTCCCGGGCGATGCCGCCCGCCTCCTGGATCGCCTCGGAGACGATCCGGCCGACCGGCGCGAGGTGGGTGTGGCCCGGCACGAACTCGGTGAAGCTGTTGGCCACCGCGATGATCGGCTTCCGGCCGATGTCCGCGCCCGCTACGCCCGATGCCTGCATAAGGGCACGGGCACCCGCCATGTTGCGGCCGTGGGTAACGGTGCGGGACCTCAGCTCAGGCACGATGGTCACTCCCTTGGGGTTCGTCGGACTCGCCGCCACGCCGGCGCCTCGCGGGGCCCTGCGCCGGGCCTCCGGCCTACGGCGCAGTCACGTCTCGGCAGTCACATATCAGCAGATCCGAGACTACGCCTCCGATCCAGGATCTGGACAGCCCCGCCGGAATGTGAGACGCGCGATCGCCATGCGGACGCGGCGTGCCACGCCCCGGAGCGCGGCGGGTCACGCCTTCGCTCACGCCTCCGCTCACACCTCCGCGAGGTACCGCTGCAGCGTCGGCGCGACCATCCGGACGATGTCCTCGGGATCGGCCGAGGACAGCGGCTCGACCTGGACGACGTACCGCAGCATCGCGATGCCGACGAGCTGGGAGGCGGCCAGCTCGGCCCGGAGGCGCGGCTCCGGGACCGCCAGCTCCGCCGCCACCCGCTCCAGCATCCGCCGCAGCACGAAGCCGCGCAGCACCTTCGCCGCGGTGTCGTGGGTCATCGCGGAGCGGATCACGGCGATCAGCGGGGCGCGGGTCGCGGGGTTCTCCCAGATGCCGAGGAAGTACCGCGCGAACCGCTCTCCGATGCCGTCGGCGCCGTGCGTCAGCAGGTCGGGGAGGTTCAGCGCGGGCTCGAAGGAGACCTCGATGGCCGCGCCGAAGACCTGCTCCTTCGTGCCGAAGTAGTGGTGCACCAGCGCGGGGTCGACCCCCGCCGCTCTCGCGATGCCGCGGATGGACGCCTTGTCGTAGCCGCGTTCGGCGAATTCCGTACGGGCCGCGGCGAGAATCCGCTCCCGCGCGCCGGGGCCGACCGTGGCCTCCGTACGCGCGGGGCGGCCGCGCCGGCGCGGGGCGGGCCCGGAAGCGCCCGTCCCGGGCGCGCTCACGACCCGTACACCCGGTTCGGCGAGGCCAGGTGCAGGCGCGTGAAGGCGAGGGCCTCGGCGAGGTCGGCCTCGCGTTCGGCGGCGGACATCGCGCGGCGGGTGTTGACCTCGATGACGATGTGCCCGTCGTAGCCGGTGGCGGCCAGCCGCTCCAGCAGCTCGGCGCACGGCTGCTTGCCGCGCCCCGGGACCAGGTGCTCGTCCTTGTTGGAGCCGTTGCCGTCGGCGAGGTGGATGTGGGCGAGCCGGTCGCCCATCCGGTCCACCATGTGCAGCGCGTCGCTCCGGGCCGTCGAGGTGTGCGAGAGGTCGACCGTGAAGTGCCGGTAGTCGTCCTTGGTGGGGTCCCAGTCCGGCGCGTACGCCAGCATCTCGCGGTCGCGGTACCGCCAGGGATACATGTTCTCGACGGCGAACTTCACGTCCGTCTCGCCCTCCATGCGCCAGATGCCGCGCACGAAATCCCGGGCGTAGTTGCGCTGCCACCGGAACGGCGGGTGCACCACGACCGTGGAGGCGCCGAGCTTCTCGGCGGCGTTGCGGGCGCGCTGGAGCTTGGTCCACGGGTCGGTGGACCACACGCGCTGCGTGATCAGCAGACACGGCGCGTGAATGGCCAGCACCGGCACGCCGTGGTAGTCGGACAGCCGGCGCAGCGCCTCGATGTCCTGGCTGACCGGATCGGTCCAGACCATGACCTCGATGCCGTCGTACCCCAGGCGCGCGGCGATCTCGAAGGCCGTCGCGGTCGACTCCGGATACACCGACGCCGTGGACAGGGCGACCTTCGCATCCGGGATGCGCACCACTGGCTCCGTCACGAGGGACAGGGTACGGGCCCGTGCGGTACCGGGGGCAGGCGGTCCGCTATGTCGGACGCGCCCATGACGCACTCATGACGGACTCATGACGCGTTACGGGCGCTCCGCCGGGCGGTTCACGGGCGGCCCGCGGAGCGATCACGGCGGCCTGTACTCACTCCTGCTCGCCGTTCGGCAGATGGTCCAGCCGCCGCAGGATGACACCCTCGCGCAGCGCCCACGGGCAGATCTCCAGCTCGTCCACCCCGAAGAGGTCCATCGCCGCCTCCGCGACCAGCGCCCCGGCCAGCAGCTGGCGGGCGCGCCCTTCGGAGACCCCGGGCAGCTCGGCGCGTTCCTCCGCCGTCATCGTGGCGAGCTTCGGCACCCACTCCTCCAGCGCCTTCCGGCTCAGCCCGCGCTGCACGTACAGCCCCTCCGCCGAGCGGGCCGCGCCGGCCAGCCTGGCCAGTTGCTTGAAGGTCTTGGACGTGCCGACCACGTGGTCCGGCGTGCCGAAGCGTGTGAAGTCGCTCACCACCCGCGCGACGTCGGCCCGCACGCGGCGGCGCAGCGCCCGTACGTCCTCCGGGTCCGGCGGGTCGCCGGGCAGGTCGGTGTTGGTCAGCCGGCCGGCCCCGAGCGGCAGCGAGACCGCCGCGTCCGGGTCCTCGTCCAGGCCGTACGCGATTTCCAGCGAGCCGCCGCCGATGTCCAGGAGCAGCAGCCGCCCGGCGGACCAGCCGAACCAGCGGCGGGCCGCGAGGAAGGTGAGCCGCGCCTCGTCCTCCCCGGAGAGGACCCGCAGGGTGACGCCCGTCTCCTCGGCGACACGGGCCAGCACGTCCTCGCCGTTGGGTGCCTCACGTATCGCCGAGGTCGCGAACGGCAGCACGTCCTCGACGCCCTTGTCCTCCGCCACCTGCATCGCCTCACGGACCGTGGCGACGAGCCGGTCGACGCCCGGACCTGCGACGTTGCCGTCCTCGTCGAGGAGTTCGGCCAGCTTCAGCTCCGCCTTGTGGGAGTAGGCGGGCAGCGGGCGCGCGCCGGGGTGCGCATCCACCACCAGCAGGTGGACCGTATTCGAACCCACATCGAGGACACCGAGTCTCATACACAGAAAACTACTGCGGCCACCTCGCGCCTTTACGCTGGGGACGTGGCGAAGACCAAAAAGGCGAAGCAGGAAAAGGCCCGCAAAAAGATGGAAAAGCAACAAGCGCGCGGGGCGGCGCCCGACGAGGTGACCGACGAGGTCGGCCTCGACTTCGCCCGCGCCTGGGTCACGTTCCCCGACCCGGCCGACGACGAGCAGATCTTCCGGTGCGACCTCACCTGGCTCACCTCCCGCTGGACCTGTGTCTTCGGGAACGGCTGCCAGGGCATCGAGGCGGGCCGCGCCGACGACGGCTGCTGCACGCTCGGCGCGCACTTCTCCGACGAGGAGGACGAGCAGCGGGTCGCGGAGCACGTGGACCGCCTCACGCCCGACATCTGGCAGTTCCACGACGTCGGCACCACGACCGGCTGGGTCGAGGAGGACGAGGACGACGGCGAGCGCCAGACGCGCCGCTGGAAGGGCTCCTGCATCTTCCAGAACCGCCCCGGCTTCGCCGGCGGCGCCGGCTGCTCCCTCCACATCCTGGCCCTCCAGGAAGGCCGCGAACCGCTGGAGACCAAGCCGGACGTCTGCTGGCAGCTCCCGGTCCGCCGCACGTACGACTGGATCGACCGCCCCGACGACACCCGCGTGCTCCAGATCACCATCGGCGAGTACGACCGCCGCGGCTGGGGCCCCGGCGGCCACGACCTGAACTGGTGGTGCACGTCGGCAACCTCCGCCCACGGCGCCTCGAAGCCGGTGTACGAGTCCTACGCCCCCGAACTCATCGAACTGATGGGCAAGGACGCCTACACCCACCTCGCGGAACTCTGCGCGGACCGCCTGGCAACGGAACGCCCGATGGCCCCGCACCCGGCGGACCCGGTACTACTGCCGATGCCGGTGGTACGGGAAAAGACAAGCCCGTTCGGCGCTTGAGGGCCGGGGTCCGGCTTTTCCACAGTCGGCCCGTACCCGACAAAATCCAGCCCGTCCGGCGCTTGAGGACCGGAGGCCCGGGGGCAGCGCCCCCGGTTTCGGGAAGGGGCGGGGCCGGGGCAGCTTCCCTCCCGGCCTCAGCCCGACGGGCCGGCCGTGTCCGACGGGGACGGTGACGGTGTCGGGTCGCTCGGCGGCGGGTCGGACGGTGTCGGAGTCGGCGACGGCGGCGGATCGGATGGCGGCGGATCGGACGGTGACGGGTCGGACGGTGACGGCGTCGGCGTAGGCGTCGGGGAGCTCGGCGGAGCCGTCGGCGTGGGGCGGGGCCCGCCCGGGGCCGGCCGCGTCGCGCCGCGGCCCTCGATCGTGATCACCGCCCCCGCCGGCTCCACGGAGACCCGCGCCCGCCAGTACCCGGCCGGCTCGCGGTCATGGTCGACGTACACCCTGATCGTCGTCGTCTCGCCCGGCTGCAGCACCCCGGCGGTCGTACTGAACTGCAGCCACGGCGCCCCGGTGTGCGCCGCCCAGCGCACCGCCGTCCCGCCGGACGCGGCCAGCGTGATGAGCGTGAGGTCGCCGCTCGGCTGCGCCGCGACGGTCAGCCGCCCCGGCCCGGAGCGGGACCGCGAAGGGCTCGGCCCGGCCTCCCGCAGCCGCTCCCCCCGCGCCCCGATCACCTCCACCGAGACCTCCGGCGTATGCGTACCGGTCCGGGACCGCGGGTCGGGCGTCATCTGCGCGCTGCCGGCCTTCTCGTACGGGCGTCCGCCGATCCGGTCCCCCTCGCTGTCGCCCGCGGTGACGGCCGTGCCGTCGGTCTCACCGGTCACCGGCGCACCCCGGTACGCCGCCCAGAGCGCGAGCACGGGCGCCGCGACCACAGTGGCCACCACGGTCGTGGTCAGCGCCCGGCTGCGCAGCCGGGCGTTACGGGCCGCCCGGTCCTTGGGACCGAGCGGGAACCCGCTGCGGTCGTAGCGGGGTGCAGAACCGTTTACGCCGACCGCCCGTTTCGTGCGCCCCTGCGCCCCCTTCTCCGGCGGCTCCACCGCCCGCCCCGTACGCGACCGCAGCGCCGCCCGCATCGCCACGCGAGCCGCCGCGCGCGGCGCGGTGACCAGCGGGAGCGGCCCCTGCGCCACCGGCTCCGCGCCGGGCCAGGGCCCGTCCGCCGTCGCCCGCTCGGCCGTACGACGGCACTCGTCGCAGCCGTCGACGTGCCGCACCAGCTCCCGGAGCAGGGCGGTGCTCAGCAGCATCCGGCCGTCCCCGGCCGGCCGCGCCACCTCGGGGCAGCGGCCGGTCTCGGCCACGAGGAGCGCGGCGCGGGTGCGCTCCACCTCGCAGGCGGCGGTGGACAGCAGCGCGCGGGCCGCGACCGGCTCCATGCCCAGTACGGCGGCCAGCTCCCGGGAGCCCAGCCCGTGCCGGACGGACAGCTCCAGGGCCTCGCGCTGCTCGGGCGTGGCGCCGGCGGCCTCCGGCCAGGCCAGCGCGGACAGTTCGCGCCGCCGGTCGGACTCCTCGGCGACCGCGGGCCCCTGGGGCGCGCCGGGGTCGGCGAGCCGGCGCAGACAGGCCCAGCGGGCCAGCGCGTACAGCCAGGGGCGGTACAGGCCGGGGTCGGGCGGGCGGCGCCCGTGCTGCCGCTCGGCGAGCGCGAGCACCTCACCGAGCACCTCGGTCGCCGCGTCGTGCTCGCACAGGACGGAGAGGCAGTACGTGAACAGCCCGTCGATATAGGGCTCGTAGCGCTCGGGGGACGGGTCGTGGCGGTCGGGCCCGGCGGTCCGGCCGCCGCGACCCGCCCGCTGTGCCCGCTCCGCGCGGCCGGCGGGGGGCGGGGCGGTGGTGGTGTGCGTGGGGTGTCCGGGCCTGCTGCTCATCACCCGGCGACGGTAGACAGATGGCGCGGACCGGTCAGAGGCGCTCGGCCGGTTTTAATTCTTTCGGGTGACGATCTCCCTCAAAAGGGGACAGGAGTCCGATCCGACCCCTCCCCCACACGCGTACCTGCCGTCCCGGCCCCCCGTGCCCCCTCTCCCATCCCGCACCCCAGGAATGGGCCCTCGGTCCGCCGCCCGGCCGCGTTGTCAGACCCCATGGCTACGGTGGCTTCCATGGCAACCCGTAAATCCCCGGCGAAGGACCGCCCGTCGTACCGTTGCACGGAGTGCGGCTGGACCACCGCGAAGTGGCTCGGCCGCTGCCCCGAGTGCCAGGCGTGGGGCACGGTCGAGGAGGCCGGCGGCAGCCCGGCCGTGCGGACGACCGCGCCGGGCCGGGTCACGACCGCCGCGCTGCCGATCGGCCAGGTCGACGGCCGGCAGGCCACGGCCCGCTCCACGGGCGTGGCCGAGCTGGACCGCGTGCTGGGCGGCGGCCTCGTCCCCGGCGCCGTCGTGCTGCTCGCCGGCGAGCCCGGCGTCGGCAAGTCCACGCTTCTGCTGGACGTCGCGGCGAAGGCCGCGAGCGACGACCACCGCACGCTGTACGTCACGGGCGAGGAATCCGCGAGCCAGGTGCGGCTGCGCGCCGACCGCATCGGCGCCCTCGACGACCATCTGTACCTCGCCGCCGAGACCGACCTCTCCGCGGTCCTCGGCCACCTGGACTCCGTCAAGCCGTCGCTGCTGATCCTGGACTCCGTCCAGACCGTCGCCTCGCCGGAGATCGACGGCGCGCCCGGCGGCATGGCCCAGGTCCGGGAGGTCGCCGGGGCGCTCATCCGCGCGTCCAAGGAGCGCGGCATGTCCACCCTCCTGGTCGGCCACGTCACCAAGGACGGGAACATCGCGGGCCCCCGCCTCCTGGAGCACCTCGTCGACGTCGTGCTCAGCTTCGAGGGCGACCGGCACGCCCGCCTCCGCCTCGTACGCGGCGTGAAGAACCGGTACGGCGCGACGGACGAGGTCGGCTGCTTCGAGCTGCACGACGAGGGAATCACGGGCCTCGCCGACCCCTCGGGCCTCTTCCTGACCCGCCGCGACGAGCCCGTGCCGGGCACCTGCCTGACCGTCACCCTGGAGGGCCGCCGCCCGCTGGTCGCCGAGGTACAGGCGCTGACGGTGGACTCCCAGATTCCCTCCCCGCGGCGCACCACCTCCGGCCTGGAGACCTCCCGGGTCTCGATGATGCTGGCCGTACTGGAGCAGCGCGGCCGGATCTCCGCGCTCGGCAAGCGGGACATCTACAGCGCGACGGTCGGCGGCGTGAAGCTCTCCGAGCCGGCCGCCGACCTCGCCGTCGCGCTCGCCCTCGCCAGCGCCGCCTCCGACACGCCCCTGCCGAAGAATCTCGTCGCCATCGGCGAGGTCGGGCTCGCCGGCGAGGTCCGCCGCGTCACGGGAGTGCAGCGCCGGCTCTCCGAAGCCGCGCGGCTGGGCTTCACGCACGCGCTGGTGCCGACCGATCCGGGCAAGATCCCGGCCGGGATGCGGGTCCTGGAGGTCGCGGACGTCGGCGAGGCGCTGCGCGTGCTCCCCCGCCGCCCGCGCCGCGAATCCCCGCGGAAGGAGGCGCCCGCGGAAGAGACATCCGGGTCCCCGCTGAGCGGCCGCTGAGCCCCGGAGGCTGCCTCCGGTGTGCCGCCCCGCGCCGCCCGCGCAGGACTCCCCTAGGTAAACGGCGCGTCGCCGGTAGACTTTGCCCTGGTCTCGCCCGTCAACGCAGTCCTGCCGCAGATCGCGTCCGCGACGTACGTACGCGGCCAAGGCAACTCCGGGCGGGCTGCGGCACCGACAGACCTTGCGACGGAGGAGTGCAGTGGCAGCCAACGACCGGGCGTCGTCCCCCGGAAGGTCCGGCGGTAGCTCCGGCGGTGACAGTCTGATGCGCGCCTCGCTCAGCGCGGTCGCACCGGGCACGGCACTGCGCGACGGACTCGAACGCATTCTCCGCGGCAACACCGGCGGTCTCATCGTCCTCGGCTTCGACCGGACCGTGGAATCGATGTGTACCGGCGGCTTCGTCCTCGACGTCGAGTTCAGCGCCACCCGCCTGCGCGAGCTGTGCAAGCTCGACGGCGCGCTGGTCCTCGACAAGGACATCACCAAGATCCTGCGGGCGGGCGTCCAGCTCGTGCCCGACGCCTCCATCGCCACCGAGGAGACCGGCACCCGCCACCGCACGGCGCAGCGGGTGTCCATTCAGGCCGGCTTCCCGGTGGTCTCGGTCAGCCAGTCCATGCGGCTGATCGCCCTCTACGTGGACGGCGAGCGCCGCGTCCTGGAGGAGTCCGCCGCGATCCTCTCCCGCGCCAACCAGGCGCTCGCCACCCTGGAGCGGTACAAGCTCCGTCTGGACGAGGTCGCCGGCACGCTCTCGGCCCTGGAGATCGAGGACCTGGTGACGGTCCGCGACGTCTCCGCCGTGGCCCAGCGGCTGGAGATGGTCCGCCGTATCGCCACCGAGATCGCCGAGTACGTCGTCGAGCTCGGCACGGACGGCCGGCTGCTCTCCCTCCAGCTCGACGAGCTGATCGCGGGCGTCGAGCCGGAGCGCGAGCTGGTCGCCCGGGACTATGTCCCCGAGCCGACGGCCAAGCGCTCCCGTACGGTCTCCGAGGCGCTCGCCGAGCTGGACGCGCTCTCCCACACCGAGCTGCTCGAACTGCCCATCGTGGCGCGCGCGCTCGGCTACAGCGGCTCCCCCGAGACCCTGGACTCCGCGGTCTCCCCGCGCGGCTTCCGCCTCCTGGCCAAGGTCCCGCGGCTGCCCGGCGCGGTCATCGACCGCCTCGTCGACCACTTCGGCGGCCTGCAGAAGCTCCTGGCGGCCAGCGTCGACGACCTCCAGACGGTCGACGGCGTCGGCGAGGCCCGCGCCCGCTCCGTCCGCGAGGGCCTCAGCCGCCTCGCGGAGTCCTCGATCCTGGAGCGGTACGTCTGACCCCGCGGCCGCTGAGCGCGGCCGTGCTCAGCGCCGGGGCGTCTCTCAGTCCTTCGCGAGGACGAAGGACGTGCTGTCCGGCTTCAGGCCCGAGACCGTGGCCTCGGCGAGGTAGGTGCCGGGCTTGGCGGACTTGGCGGCGGGGGTGGCGCACTCGGGGGCCGTGGGCTTGCGGTCCCATTCGACGGTGCGGGTGACGGCGGACCCGGCGGGGACCTTCACAAAGGCGCTGCCGGTGTCCGGCGGGCAGTCGTCCGAGGCGTACACATGCGCGTCGCTGTCGGTGTGACTGATCGTCAGCACCGCGGCCTTGCGGCCGAGGTCGACCTTGCAGTCCGCGTCCGAGGTGTTCTTGAGAGTCAGCTCGAAGCGCGGCTTGGCGTCCGGGCCGTACGAATTCTTGACGCTGCGCAGGGCCAGCCGTGTCCCGGAGCCGGTGCAGTCGGCGAGCGCCGAGCCGCCCGGCACGAGCACGCCGCCGCCGCTGCCGGCCCCCGCGCCGGAGCCGGAGCCGGTACCCGCACCGCCGCCTTCGCCGATCGGCGTGCCGGTGCCGGAGCCGCCCGAACCGCCGCTGCCCGCGCCGCCGGAGCCCGCGTCGGCGCCGCCCGTACCGCCACCGTCGCCGGACTCGTCGCGGCCGCCCGGCTTCTGGCTGATGCCGGAGTCGGTGGCGTTGGGTCCCGGGGTGATGGACGTGGCGGGGCCGCCGGCCGAGCCCTTGCTGTTCGAGCTGCCGTCACCGCTGGTGTTGCCCATGTTGACGGCCCACACCACCAGCAGCACGAGGAGCGCAAGGATCGCGCATGCGACCGCCCTCCGCCGCCAGTAGATGGAGGAGGGAAGCGGCCCGATCGGATTGCGCAGAGATCCCACGCGGAAACTGTACGAGAGATCAGCCCGGATGCCAGCCAGTACCCGCCGACGGACCACCGGCTTTTCCCATCATCTGCCCGGTTCTTCCTGGTCAGGAAGGAGAATTGGCCCGGACGAGCGACCGCGGGGCGTCAACCGGCCAACGTGCCCCGTGACTTCACGCGGTCCACTCCTCCTTGTGGCCGAAGCCACGGGAGTTGTCGATCAGACGGAGCCAGGTGGGGCGCAGCTCCCAGAAGGCGGTGTGGTCCATGGCGCCGCGGAGCTTGGGGCTGAGCGCGACGTAGGGGAAGCGGTCGGCGTACGCGCGCCACGCGCGCCGGCGCTCCCCGCCGTCCAGCCGGCGGCACACGCCGCGCCCCTGTACGCCCGTCAGGCCGCTCCAGTCCTGGCCGTCGCGCTGGGCAGTGAAGGCGACCGGTGCCGCCGGCTGCGCGGCGGACAGCGCGCGGCCGTGGCGGGTCGACTCGGAGGTGACGAAGAGGAGGGACGGCGCGGGGTCCTCGGGTCCGGCCTCGGAACCGGCGTCATCCCCGGTGTGCAGCGCGTACAGGACGGCGCACGCCTGGGGGCCGTCGCCGTCCGTGTAGGCGAGGGTCATGGTGGTGTGGTCGGCGAGGGCCTGCAGGATGCCGGGCGGGGGCGTGCTGTCGCTCATGACAGCATCCTCGCGCGCCGGCCGGACGCGCCGCGCGGCGCCCCGGGACGCTCCGGCCCCGCCGCCCCTGGACGCCTCGATCCCGTCCTCCCCGGCGGCCCCGCGCACGCCCCGTTGCAGCAGTGCGGGTACCACGTGCAGGTGCACAACGGGCGGCACGGGCCCGGCGCGTTTCACCGTCGCGGGGCCCCGTGTCAGGATCGGCGGTGCCATGACTTCCACTCCTGCCACCGCCCAGTCCGCCGGCGACGCCGCCGTGGAGCCCGCCACCGGACGCCCCGCCGGGACCCCGGCGCCGCGCCCCGCCGACTCCGCCGCCGCCTCCGCCCCTGCTGCCGCATCCGTCACCGGTGCCGCCACGGATGCCGCCGACGCCGCCGACGCGGCCGGCCGGCGGCTGCACGCACCCGTCAACGACTGGTTCGACGAGCACGCCCGCGATCTGCCGTGGCGCCGCCCCGAGGCGGGTGCCTGGGGCGTGATGGTCAGCGAGTTCATGCTGCAGCAGACGCCCGTCAACCGCGTCGTGCCGGTCTACGAGCAGTGGCTGGCCCGCTGGCCCCGCCCGGCCGACCTGGCCGCCGAGCCGTCCGGCGAGGCGGTGCGCGCCTGGGGCCGGCTCGGCTACCCGCGGCGCGCGCTGCGGCTGCACGCCGCCGCCTCCGCGATAAGGGAGCGGCACGGCGGCGACGTACCGCGCGAGCACGCCCAGCTGCTGGCGCTGCCCGGCGTCGGCGAGTACACCGCCGCCGCCGTGGCCTCCTTCGCGTACGGCCAGCGGCACGCGGTCCTCGACACGAACGTCCGCCGGGTCTTCGCCCGCGCAGTCACCGGCCGCCAGTACCCGCCGAACGCCACCACCGCCGCCGAGCGCAAGCTCGCCCGCGCGCTGCTGCCCGAGGACGAGGCGACGGCCGCGAAGTGGGCCGCGGCCACGATGGAGCTGGGCGCGCTGGTGTGCACGGCGCGCAGCCCGGAGTGCGTGCGCTGCCCGGTCGCCGCGCAGTGCGCCTGGCGGCTGGCCGGCTCCCCCGAGCACGAGGGCCCGCCGCGGCGCGTCCAGACATACGCGGGCACCGACCGCCAGGTGCGCGGCAAGCTGCTGGACGTGCTGCGCGAGGCCGTCGCGCCGGTGCCGCAGGCGAGGCTGGACGCGGTGTGGCACGAGCCGATCCAGCGGGCCCGCGCCTTGGACGGCCTGGTCGCCGACGGCCTGGTGGAACCGCTGCCGGACGGCCTGTACCGGCTCCCGCTGACCTGACCCGTCCTGCCTACGCCCGCCTTGGCGTGCCCGCCCGGCCGGGCCCCGCGGCCCGGCCGGGCGGTGGTCAGCGGGGCGTGACGGCGATGCCCTCCGGCTCGTGCCCGGCGGGGAGGGTGGTCCGGTCCCGCAGTACCGCCGGGTTGATGACGGTCACGGTGTCGGAAGCCTCGTTCGTGACCCACACCCGGCGTCCGTCCGGGGTGATGGCCACGCCCTGCGGGTTCACGCCGACCGGGACCCTGGCCCGGACCCGGCCGCGGGCGACATCGGTGATCACCAGCCGGTTCGCGCCGGAGTCGGCGGCGTACAGGGTGCCGCCGCTCGGACTGACGGCATTGCCGACCGGTGCCTCACCGGCCGGCAGGACGTCGGTCACCCGGTTCGAGGACGTGCTGATCACCGAGACGGTCCCCGACCCCGTGTTGGAGACGAAGACCCGGTCGCCCCTGGGGGTGGCGCTGATCCCGCTGGGGAAGTCCCCGACGCGGATGACGTCGCTGACGCCGAGGCCGGGGCTGATGACCGACACGGTATTGGAGCCGTTGTTGGTGACGTACGCCTTGCCGCCGGGGATGGTGGCGATGCTGTGCGGCATGTGGCCCACGGGCACCTTGGCGATCACCCGGCGGCGCGGGACGCTGACCGCGGTGACGGTGTCCGCGCCGAAATCGGCGGTCAGCACGCGGGCACCGTTCCTGCTGGGCATGGCGGCGTAAGGCCGGTCCCCGACCGGCACGAGGGCGCGCACCCGCCGGCTCTCGGTGCCCACGAAGGCCACGGTGTCGTCCTTGCTGTTGGCCACGTACACGGTGTCGCCGTTCGGGGCCGCCCCCACTCCTGTCGGGCCGTCGCCCACCTGCGAGGCGCCCAGTGGCCGTTCCAGCCGGGCGTCGTACGCGGAGAGCGAGTCCGAGCCGGTGTTGGCCGCGAACGCCAGGACGCGTACGGGGTACCGCGGGTCGCCCGCGCTGCGCGCCTCGGCCGCGCCCCCGGCCTCCTTCACCCCGCAGGTGGCCGTCGGCACGGCCGCGAGCACGAGGAGGACCACGCACCACCGCCTCGGTGTGCGGCGCCGACGGCGGCCCGGCGGTCCGGGTCTTCTCGGGCCCTCGATCGCTTCACCGGTCGGGGGGCTGTGGGCGGCGGCGAGGCAGCGCATGACAAAGCGCATCCTTTCGGGCATAGCGGTATAGGTCTCTGTCATGCGACCACAGATACCGACAATGGCATATGCCCATACCGCCGAATGCCGCGTTCGGTGGAACCCCCCTCCCAGGAGGCCCGTCCTCCCCCTGGAGGAGGACCTCGCCGCCGCTCCCGTCCCCCGTAAGGAGGAGCGCGGCGCCGCTGTTACACAACCGACGGATTTCCGTGCATCCGCTGTGCGGCAGCCGCACATGGTGCCGCAACACCCCCTCCGTAGCTTCGTCTTCGTGCTGGAGACGGACCACCGTGTGCCGAGGCGCTCGGCCGGTCCACGACCACCCGGCACGGACAACGTGGGGAACGCAGGCGGAGATCGGAGGCGTCGGCATGGCGACCAGCGGCGGCAAGGTACTGGACTTTGAGGAATACGTGCGCACCCGGCAGGACGCCCTGCTGCGGAGCGCCCGGCGTCTGGTGCCCGACCCGGTCGACGCGCAGGATCTGCTGCAGACGGCCCTGGTCCGCACGTACGGGCGCTGGGACGGCATCGCCGACAAGTCGCTCGCCGACGCCTACCTGCGCCGCGTCATGATCAACACGCGGACCGAGTGGTGGCGGGCGCGCAAGCTCGAGGAGGTGCCGACCGAGCAGCTCCCGGACGCGAGCGTGGACGACGGCACCGAGCAGCGCGCCGACCGCGCCCTGCTGATGGACATCCTCTCGGTACTGGCTCCCAAGCAGCGCAGCGTTGTCGTCCTGCGACACTGGGAGCAGATGAGTACGGAGGAGACCGCGGCGGCGCTGGGCATGTCCACGGGGACGGTCAAGAGCACGCTGCACCGGGCGCTGGCCCGGCTGCGCCAGGAGCTGGTGAACCGCGAGGCCGACGCGCGCGTACTGGAGCGTGACGACCAGGAGCGGGAGCGGTGCGCGGCCTGACCGGCCGCGGAGCCGCGGGTCCCCGGGCCGGCGGCGGGTGACAGGCATGGTGAGCAGGAGCGGTGTGACCAGAGGCGGCGGAGCCGACGGCGGACCGGCCGAGGGGCGGCCGGCCGCTTCCTCGCGCCTGCCCGGGGGCTGGTGGCGCGCGGCCGGTACGGCCCTCGCGGGGACCGCGGCGGTGGCGCTGCTGATGGCCGGGTGCGACGCGGCCGGTGACGGGGTGCGGTCGGAGGGCTCGGCGAGTGACAACCCCGTGCCGTCCCGGGCCCGCAGCGCGACGCCGACGCCCTCCCCCTCCTCCTCCGTGGCGTACAAGAAGGTCGACGCGCGGGCGCTGCTGCGCAAGGACCCCACGGTCGGCGCCGAGGTGAAGAAGACCCTGGCCAAGCCGTGCACGGCGGACGAGTATCCGATAGACGTCACCTACGCCTCGCTGACCGGCGGGCAGAGTGCCGACGTCATCATCAACGTGATGACCTGCGCGGACTCCGTCGGGATCGGCTCGTATGTGTACCGCAAGGACGACAAGGGCTATGAGAACGTCTTCAGCAACGAGCAGCCGCCGGTCTACGCCGGGGTGAGCAAGGGCGAGCTGGAGATCACCAGGCAGACGTACGACACCGGTGACGCGGTGTGCTGCCCCACCGGCGAGGATGTGCTGACGTACCGCTGGGCGAAGCACCGCTTCAGCGAGTACTCCCGCTACCACACCGACTACAGCAAGACCGTGGACGGCAACGAAGCCAGCGCCACACCATCGGAGGACTGAGAACCGGCATGGCCGAGACCCATGTGCTCTTCGTCGAGGACGACGACGTCATCCGGGAGGCCACCCAGCTCGCGCTGGAGCGCGACGGCTTCCGCGTGACGGCGATGCCCGACGGGCTGTCGGGCCTGGACGCCTTTCGCGCGACCCGGCCCGACATCGCGCTGCTGGACGTGATGGTGCCGGGCCTGGACGGCGTCAGCCTGTGCCGGCGCATCCGGGACGAGTCGACGGTCCCGGTGATCATGCTGTCCGCGCGGGCCGACTCCATCGACGTGGTGCTCGGCCTGGAGGCGGGCGCCGACGACTACGTCACCAAGCCGTTCGACGGCGCGGTACTGGTGGCCCGTATACGGGCGGTGCTGCGGCGCTTCGGACACGCCAGCGGCCCGGACAGCCGCAGCAATGCGGGCAAGGACGCGGCGGCGCCCGCGGCCGACGGGCCACTGCGCTTCGGTGACCTGGAGGTCGACACCGAGGGCATGGAGGTACGCAAGGGCGGCGCGCCCGTGGCGCTGACGCCGACCGAGATGCGGCTGCTGCTGGAGTTCTCCGACGCGCCGGGCACGGTGCTCTCCCGCGACCGGCTGCTGGAGCGGGTGTGGGACTACGACTGGGGCGGCGACACCCGGGTCGTGGACGTCCACGTCCAGCGGCTGCGCGGCAAGATCGGCCAGGACCGGATCGAGACGGTCCGCGGCTTCGGCTACAAGCTGAGAGGCTGACCCGCCGGTGGTCGGCCTCGCCCTGCGTACGGGACTGCGCTGGAAGCTCAGTGCGGCGATCGCGCTCGTCGGCGCGCTGGTCGCGATCGCGCTGAGCCTCGTCGTGCACAACGCCGCCCGCGTCTCCATGCTCGACAACAGCCGCGACGTGCAGATCGAGCGGCTGAACTTCACCCAGCGGATCTACGAGACCACCAGCCGGCTCCAGTTCGGCGCCCGCATCGACGACCCGAAGCTGCCCAAGGCGCTGCGCGCCGAGGTCGCCGAGGGCCGGCGCGCCACCTACCTGGAGGACAACGGGGAGGCCGCGCCGGAGGTGTGGGCCGCGGCGCCGCTGGACGACGGCCGGGTGCTGTCCCTCCACAACGACTACCCCGACCGCTTCACCGTCCTGGACGACCTGGACCAGGCGCTGTTCATCGGGTCCATCTCGGTCGTCGCGGCGGGCTGCGCGCTGGGCGTGCTGGTCGGCGGCCGGCTCTCGCAGCGGCTGCGAAAGGCGGCAGCGGCGGCCCGCAAGCTCGCCGAGGGCGACACGTCCGTCCGCGTACGGGACGAGATCGGCGGCCGGGTACGGGACGAGACGGACGAGCTGGCGCATGCCATGGACGCCATGTCGGACGCGCTGCAGACCCGTATCGAGGCCGAGCGGCGGGTCACCGCCGACATCGCGCACGAGCTGCGCACGCCGGTCACCGGGCTGCTCACGGCGGCCGAGCTGCTGCCCCCGGGCCGCCCCACCGAGCTCGTACGGGACCGGGCGCAGGCCATGCGGACGCTGGTGGAGGACGTACTGGAGGTGGCCCGGCTGGACGGCTACGCCGAGCGGGCCGAGCTGCAGGACGTGGACCTCGGGGAGTTCGTCCGGCGGCGGGTGCGCGCGCTGGGGCCCGACATCGAGGTCGAGATCGTGCGGGACGCGGAGGTCAGCACCGACCCGCGCCGACTGGAGCGGATCCTCGGCAACCTCATCGCCAACGCCTCCCGGCACGGCAGGCCGCCGGTCGAGGTCACGGTCGAGGGACGGGTGATCCGGGTCCGCGACCACGGGCCCGGCTTCCCCGAGGCGCTGCTGCGCGAGGGCCCGAGCCGCTTCCGTACGGGCAGCAGCGACCGGGCGGGGCGCGGCCACGGCCTGGGCCTGACCATCGCGGCGGGCCAGGCGCGGGTACTGGGCGCGCGACTGACCTTCCGCAACGCGGAGCCCGCCGTCGACGGCACGACCGGCGCCGTCGCGGTCCTCTGGCTCCCGGAGAACGCTCCGACGGCGACGGGCAGCTTCCCGGTGATCCAGCTCCCGGGCCCGCCGGACTGACCGGCGGGCCGGGCCGGGGCATCAGACGCCCTGCGGCTGCTTCGCGTCGTCGGCCGGCGCGGCGTCCTGCGGCGCGTCCGCCGGCTTCGCCGGGCCGCCGCGCAGCGGGACCTCCTTGAGGAACCACGCCGCGGCGAAGCCGATGACGCTGATGGCAGCGCCCCACAGGAAGACCAGGTGGGTGCCGTCGGCGACCGCGTGCAGGTACGCGTCCTTCATCTGGACCGGGAGCTGTGCCAGGCCCTTCGGGTCGAGCTGCGCACCGCCCGCCATGGCGTTGCCGCCGGCCGCGCCGACCCGCTCGGTCATGGTGCTCTGCACCTGGTGGGTGAAGAGCGCGCCGAAGATCGCCACGCCGAAGGAACCGCCGATCGTGCGGAAGAGCGTGGCGGAGGACGAGCCGACGCCCATGTCCTTCATCTCGACGCTGTTCTGCGCGATCAGCATGGTCGTCTGCATCAGGAAGCCCATGCCGGCGCCGAGGACGGCCATGTAGGCGCCCGAGGTGAAGCGGCTGGTGCCGGTGTCCATCAGGGACAGCAGGAAGAGGCCCGCGGTGATCAGTGCGCCGCCGCCGACCACGAAGATCTTGTACCGGCCGCTGGTCGTGGTGACCCGGCCCGCGACCAGCGAGACGGCCATCATCGCCAGCAGCATCGGCAGGAGCAGCAGTCCGGAGTTGGTGGCCGAGGCTCCCTGGACGGTCTGCTGGAAGAGCGGCAGGAAGGTCATCGACCCGAACATCACGAAGCCGACCAGGAAGCCGATCACGGTGACGAGTGAGAAGTTACCGTTGCGGAAGATGTGCAGCGGCAGCACCGGCTCGCTGACCTTGCGCTCCACCAGGACGAAGGCGGCGAGAGAGACCACGCCGAGCGCCCCGAGGCCGATGATCTGCGCCGAATCCCAGTCGTACTCCGTGCCGCCCCAGGTGGTGATCAGGACGAGCGCGGTGATGCCGACGGTGAGCAGCGCGGCGCCGACGTAGTCGATGCGCGCCTGGGTGCGCTTCTTCGGCAGGTGCAGTACGGCGGTGACCATGGCCAGGGCTATCGCGCCGAGCGGCAGGTTGATGTAGAAGCTCCAGCGCCAGCCGAGGTGGTCGGTGATGGTGCCGCCGACCAGCGGTCCGCCGATCATGGCGACGGCCATGACGCCGGCCATCATGCCCTGGTACTTGCCGCGCTCGCGGGGCGGGATGAGGTCGCCGATGATCGCCATGACGCCGACCATCAGTCCGCCGGCGCCCAGGCCCTGCACCGCGCGGAAGGCGATGAGCTGGCCCATGTCCTGGGCCATGCCGGAGAGCGCCGAGCCGATCAGGAACAGCACGATGGACGCCAGGAAGACGCCCTTGCGGCCGTACATGTCGCCGAGCTTGCCCCAGATCGGGGTGGAGGCGGCGGTGGCGAGGGTGTAGGCGGTGACCACCCAGGAGAGGTGGTCGAGGCCGCCGAGCTCGCCGACGATCGTCGGCATCGCGGTGCCCACGATCATGTTGTCGAGCATCGCGAGCAGCATCGCGATCATCAAGGCGAAGAGCACCACGCGCACGCTCGCGGGCTGTTTCCCGCCGCGCTCGGTCGGTGCGGTGGCCTGGGTGGCGGCCATCGTTCCCCCGTTCGTTTACTTACTTGCCGCCCGGCAAGTTTGGTTTACGATCAGGAAGGTAAACGGTAACTAGCCGGTCGTCAAGTAAGTTAAGGACGGGGCGGGGCTGACCAGGGATAGCCTGCGGGGGCGCCAGTACCGACGACGTAGGAGAGCACCATGGGCACAGCACGCGCGCGCAGGGGCGACACCCGGCAGCGCATTCAGGACGTGGCCCTGGACCTCTTCGCGCAGCAGGGGTACGACAAGACCTCGCTGCGGGAGATCGCCGAGCACCTCGACGTCACCAAGGCCGCCCTGTACTACCACTTCAAGACCAAGGAAGACATCGTCATCAGCCTCTTCGAGGACCTGGCCAGGCCCTGCGACGAGCTGATCGCGTGGGCCGCCGACCGGCCGCGCACGCTGGAAACGAAGACGGAGGTGCTCCGCCGCTACAGCGAGGCGCTGCGCGACGCCGCGCCGCTCTTCCGCTTCATGCAGGAGAACCAGGCCACCGTCCGCGATCTGAGCATCGGCGAGTCGTTCAAGGCGCGGATGCTCACGATGGTCGGGCTCCTCAAGGAGCCGGACGCCGAGCTGACGGACCAGGCCCGCTGCGTCACCGCGCTGGTATCGCTGCATTCGGGCATGTTCGCCATGCAGAACGTCGAAGGCGACCCCGAGGAGAAGCGCAGGGCCATCCTCGAAGTCGCCTTGGAATTGGTCACCGCGGCGCATGGGCCGGGCGCACCTCAGAAGTGATTCACCGCACTCGGAAGTGATTCACCGCACTCGGTCTCACATGTGCAGGTGCTCGCCCTGCAGGAACTTCATCGGCTCGATACCGGTGCCGTAGTCCGCGCCGGTACGGACCTCGAAGTGCAGGTGCGGGCCGGTGGAATTACCGGTGCTGCCGGAAAGCGCGATCTGCTGACCCGCGGACACCTTCTGGCCCACCTGGACCTGGATCTGCGAAAGGTGCGCGTACTGCGTGTACGTCTTGCCGCCGTGCTTGATCACAATGGCATTGCCGTACGCGGGGCCGTCACCGCCGCCGTTCGGGCCCGCCTTCACGACGGTGCCCTCGTGCGCGGCCTTCACCTTCGTACCGGTGGGCACCACGAAGTCCTGACCACTGTGCTTGTGCGACCAGTGGCTGCCGGCCAGGCCGAACTTCTCGCCCATGCCGTACTTGTCCACCGGCTTCTCCCAGCCGTTGGTCTTCTGCAGCTGCCGCTCGGCACGCTCGTGCCGGTCGGCGGCGGCCTTGGCGCGGTCGGCCACGGCCTTCTTCTCCGCGTCGATCGCCTTCTTCTGCGCGTCGGCCTGCGCGCTCACCGTGCTGCCCACGTCCGTGGAGAGGCCCTGGAGCGATACCGCGCCGCCGTCCATCGCCGAAGCAGCACCGGCACCCAGCGCGAGGGAGGCGCCCATTCCGGCCACGAGAACAGTGGCACGGGTACGCAGGGCGGGCTTCTTCGAATACCGGGTGAGGGAGAACTTCGACATACGGGGATTACCTCCGAAAGAATTGACTCCCGGCCGGGACCAACCGGGATCGCTATTCATTGGTAACCGCCGCTCGCGGGCCTGCCAAGAAGCCTTTCTACTACCTCACCCCGTATTGAAAGCCACGGGAATCAGCCCCTTGCGCTACCCGGCTCCGCCGCCCCAAAACATCCCCGTCCGGCCTGCGCGAAAGCCGATTCACTAGCCGGGATTCGGTCGCCACCAGTCATTTCCTTGATCCTCGACTTCCCGGGCGCAGGTCCCGCCCACCCCCCTGCCAAAAGTCCCGGGTCCCCGGGGAAACGGGTCCCGCAGTACTGTCCGGCGCCTTTCCTATGGCCTTTAGTAGGCCCGGAATCCGCTGTGCGGCATGTCACCGAACCCCCCGTTCCGTCCGCTTTGCGCGAGGCCCTTGGTATGTCCGTTTCGGGACCAAGGGCCTGTGATCCCGGTAACGTAATAGGCCGCATCCGGCCCGGCGGAAAGAAGGGGGAGGGCCTGGTATGGACCCCTCGGCACTCGGCGCGCGGCTGGCGTCGTCCATCGTCGCGCCGCTCGTGAAGCGGCTCTTCGTGAAGGAGGGGCCCGGCGCGGGCCTGGCGGAGAAGCCGGTACGGGTGTCGGCGCTGGTGTCGTTCACGGGCGAGAAGCGCACGCTCACCGAGGGCGATCTGCGGAAGATCGCCGAGGAGCTGGTCACACGCGCGGTGCGCGCGGCCGGGCCCGGCGAGCGGCCCGTCCCCGCCGACGAGGAGAGTGCCGTCGCCGACGCGCTCGCGCGGACCCTGTACGGCCTGGGCGAGCTGGCCATGGACGACGTACAGGCCGTCCAGCTCGGCGCCCCCGCGCTCGCGGAGCGGCTGCGGCGGGCCAACGGGGCCCGGCTCGACGCGCTCTCCCGGGACGCCGGACTGCTGCACGACGCCCTGCTCGGCGTGGCCTGCCTGCACATCGTGCACTTCTTCACCCAGCGCTCGACCTTTGTCGCGCGCACCCTCGTCCAGCACAGCCGGAGCCTGGACCGGCTCGTCACGCTGACCGACGAGCTCATCGCGCGGAATCCCTCACCACGGGCCGCGGACACCGCCTTCGAGCGGGACTACCTCGCCTACCTCGGCAAGAAGCACGGCCGGCTGACGATCTACGGCATCGACCTGGCACATTCCCCGGACCGGTGGCCACTGGACGCGGCGTACATGAGCCTGGAGGCGACGTACGCGGACCGCGCGCTCCCCGCCGCCGAGGACACGTTCTTCACCGGCCTGGACGACGCCCCGGCCCCGCACGCGCCGCCGGTCCCCGCCGACCACGCGCTCGCCGGGCACAGCCGGGTCCTGCTGCGCGGCGTGGCGGGCTCCGGCAAGAGCACGCTGGTGCAGTGGCTCGCGGTCTCCTGCACCCCGGCGGGCGACGCGGTCGCGATGCCGCACCTCTACGGGCGCATCCCCTTCGTCCTGCCCCTGCGGACGCTCCAGCGCGCCGGCGCGGACCTCCCCACGCCCGACCGCTTCCTCGCGGCCGTCGGCTGCCCGGTGTCCGGCGCGCAGCCGGACGGCTGGGCGCACCGGGTCCTGACGAGCGGGCGCGGGCTGGTCCTCGTGGACGGGCTGGACGAGATACCGGAACGGGAGCGGGACCGGACCCGGCGCTGGCTGCGCGACCTCCTCGACGCGTTCCCGCACAACCTGTGGATGGTGACCTCGCGCCCCTCCGCCGTGCGCGAGGACTGGCTCGCGGCCGACGGCTTCACGGAGCTGACGCTCGCGCCGATGAGCCGGGACGGCGTGGCCCTGTTCATCGGGCGCTGGCACGCGGCGGCCCGCGCGGACGCCCCGGCGGACGAGGACCGGCTGGCCGCGTACGAACAGTCGCTGCTGCACGCCGTACGCACCAAGGCGGACCTGGCGCGGCTGGCCACCAACCCCCTGATGTGCGGGCTGATCTGCGCGCTCCACCGGGACCGGCGCGGCTACCTGCCGCACGGGCGCAAGGAGCTGTACGACGCGGCGCTGACGATGCTGCTCTCGCGCCGCGACCGCGAGCGCGACATGGACGGCCCGGACGGCATCGAGCTGAGCGACGAGCCGCAGATCCAGCTCCTCCAGCGGCTCGCGTACTGGCTGATCCGCAACGGCCGGACGGAGCTGGACCGGGAGCACGCCGAGCGCATCATCGCGGACGCGCTGCCGGCCGTGCCCGCGGCGGCGGCCCAGGGCGACGCGGCCGCGGTCTTCCGGCACCTGCTGCTCCGCAGCGGCCTGCTGCGCGAACCGGCCCCGGGCGCCGTCCACTTCGTGCACCGCACCTTCCAGGACTACCTGGGCGCGCGGGCCGCGGTCGAGGAGTGGGACATCGGACTGCTGATCGCCCACGCACACGACTCCCAGTGGGAGGACGTGATCCGGATGGCGGTCGCCCACGGCCGGCCGCGCGAACGGGCGGAGATCCTGCGGGAATTGCTGGCTCGCGCGGACGCCGCGAGCGGCGCGGACGAGCGTACGGTACGCACCCGCATCCAGCTCCTCGCGCTGGCCTGCCTGGAACACGCCTCCGAACTGGACCCGGTGGTCCGCCGGGCCGTGGAGGAACGGACGGCGGAGCTGCTGCCGCCCCGCTCCGCGGAGGAGGCCCGGGAGCTGGCGGCGGCGGGATCGCTGGTACTGGAGTTCCTGCCGGGCCCGGAGGGGTTGAGCGACGACGAGGCGGTCGCGGTCACGGTGGCCGCGTCGAATGTGGAGTCGGACCGCGCACTGCCCGTACTGGCGCGCTTCCGGGACCATCCGGCGCTCCGGGTCCGCTCGCAACTCGTCTGGGCGTGGCACCGGTTCGACGCGGAGCGGTACGCGGAGGAGGTCGTCCGGCACCTCGATCCGGACGGGCTGCGGTTCAGCGTGCACAACGACGAACAGCTGCGCATTCTGCTCGGGTTGGGCGGCCGCGAGCGGATCGACGTACGGGGCGAGGTGTCGCAGGAGGCGCTCGCCTCGTACGCCCGGGAGGCCGGGGTCACGGTCCTGCGCATCGCGTCCGACCACATCACCGACCTCGGTTTCCTGCGGGACGTGCCGGGACTCAGGGACCTGACCTTGTCCGCCGCACCGGTCAGCGATCTGTCCCCGCTCTCCGGCCTCCCCCTCGAGCGGCTGTCGCTCTTCGACCTCCCCGGCGCCCACGACCTGCGCCCGCTCGCCTCGCTGACCGGCCTCCGCCACCTGACGGTGCACCTGCCGAACACCCCCTGGCACGTCGACGAGCTGCCGAAGGGCGCGCCGCTGCGGCTCCTGCGACTGGGCGGCAGCGCGTCCCGCGACTGGTCCGCCCCTGTCGGTCTGCAGGCGTGGCCGGACCTCCGGGAACTCCTGCTCGACCCTCCTGCCTTCCCACAGGACGCCGCCGGCTGGGCGGAGATCGCGGCGCTGGAGTCACTGAGGTGGCTCAGCATGGACGCCGACTGCCTGGCCGCCTGCCCGGCCGGGTTCACGATGCCCGGGCTCACCGACCTCAGACTCTTCTCGCGTACAGGGGAGCAGCCCGACCCGGAAGCCGTGACTCGCCACTTTCCGGGACTGCGGAATCTCTACACCACCGGGCCGGGTAACCCCCTCTCCCGCATCGCCTTCACTCCCCTACCCTGAGTCCCCAACCGCGTTGCCCGCGCTCACCAGTTACCGGGGGACACCGCCGCATGGATCCCACGACCGCCGCCGCCCGTCTCACTCCCGAAGCCGTCACGCCGCTCGTGAGAGCGCTGTTCGTGAGCGCGGAGGAGGCGGCGGAGGCGGGCGTGCCGGCCGACCGGCCGGTGCCCCTCGCGCGGCTCGTCGCCTTCCGCGGGGAGAAGCCGGCGCTCAGCGGGGAGGACCTCGAAGCGCTCGCCGGGCGGCTCGTGGCGATCGCCGCCCCCGACGAGGCGGCGGCGCGTCCGGTGGCCGGCGCGCTGGCGCACACGCTCGGGGTACTCGGCGCGAGCGGGCTGGACGACTGGCAGGCCGTACAGCTCCCGCCCGCCGACTTCGCGCGCCGGCTGCGCGTCGCCGCACCGGAAGCGGAGCACGGGCTGGCCCCCGACGGCAGCGCGCTGCTCACGGTCGTGCTCGACGCCGTGGCCGTACACCTCCTGTACTTCCTCACACAGCGGTCGGACTTCGTCGCGCGCACGCTCGTGGAGGAGACCCGGCGGCTGGCGGAGCAGGCCGCACCCGGGCCCCGGCCCGACGAGGCATCAGTACCCGCGGCGCCCGCCGACGACGCCGCCTTCGAGGAGCGGTTCGCGCGGGACACCACCGTGCTCCACAACCACCTCACGATCTTCGGCATCGACCTCGCGCACTCGCCGGACAGCTGGCCGCTGGACGCGGCCTACCTGGGGCTGCAGTGCGAGCGCGGGCAGCCACGGCTGCCCGCGGCACCGCACGAACAGCGCGACCCGGGGCCGCAGGCCCCGCCCGTCCCCGCCGAGCAGGCGCTTGCCGGGCTGGACAAGGTGCTCGTACGGGGCGTCGCGGGGTCCGGCAAGACGACGCTGCTGCAGTGGCTGGCGGTCGCCACGGCGCGCGGCGAGCCGCCCGAGGCACTGGCCGCGGAGCTGCACGGCCGGGTACCGTTCCTGCTGCCCGTACGCCGCTTCGCGTCCCGCTCCGGCATCCCGTCGCCGGACGGCTTCCTGGCGGCCATGGGATACCCGGGCGCGGACGCGCAGCCCCCCGGCTGGGCGGAGCGGGTGCTGCGGGCCGGCCGCGGGCTGCTGCTGGTCGACGGCGTGGACGAGGCGCCGGAGGACGACCGCGAGCGGCTCCGGCTGCGGCTGCGCGACTGGGCGGAGCAGTACCCGGGCAACGTCTGGGTGGTGACCTCCCGGCCGTCCGCCGTGCCGGAGGACTGGCTGGCCGCCGACGGGTTCACCGAGCTGCGGCTGGCACCGATGAGCCGCGAGGACGTCGCGGCGTTCATCCAGCGCTGGCACCGCGCCGCGGCCCAGCAGTCGCCCGCCGACCTGGACCGGCTCGGGCACTACGAGCGGACGCTGCTGAACGCCGTACGCATCACCCGGGACCTGGGGCGGCTGGCGACCAACCCGCTGATGTGCGGGCTGCTGTGCGCGCTCCACCGGGACCGGCGCGGCTATCTGCCCAGCGGGCGCAAGGAGCTGTACGACGCGGGGCTGTCGATGCTGCTGGAGCGGCGGGACCGGGAGCGGGCGATGGTGGCCACCGACGCCATCGACCTGCCGCGGCAGCCGAAAATACAGCTTCTGCAGAAGCTGGCGCGCTGGATGCTGGTCAACGGCCGGTCCGAGATGGACCGCGACGTCGCCGTGGACACCCTGGCCCAGCACCTGCCCGCCATTCCCGACGCGGCCCGCCAGGGCGACGCCGAGGACGTCTACCGGCATCTGCTGAACCGCACGGGTCTGCTGCGCGAAACGACGCCCGGCACGGTGGACTTCGTACACCGGACGTTCCAGGACTATCTGGCCGCGCGGGCCACCGTGCAGCAGCACGATTTCGCCCTGCTGCTGGACCACGCGCACCACACGGAGTGGGAGGACGTCATCCGGATGGCGGTCGCCCTCGCCCGGCCCGACGAGTGCGCGACGCTGCTGAACGGGCTGCTGGCGCCGCACGCGGGCGTACGCGCCGCGGATGCCCGGCACCGCAAGCTGCTGGCCGCCGCCTGCCTGGAGCACGCCACGGAGCTGGACCCGGAGGTCCGGGGGCGGGTGCAGCGCTTCACGCGCGACATGATGCGGCCGACCACCGCGGCCGGGGCCCGCGCGCTGGGCTGGATCGGGCCGATCGTCCTGGAGATGCTGCCGGACCCGGCCAAGGCCACCAACGCCGAGGCGTACCTCCTCGCCCTCACCGCCACCTCCATCGGCGACGACATGGCCATCGACTACCTCACCGGGCTGCGGGAGCGGCCGCACCTGGACGTGCGGGCGCAGCTCGCGAGCGCCTGGCGGCGGTACGACACCGAGCGGTACGCGCGGGAGATCATCGCCCACCTCGACGACGCCGAGCTGTACTTCCCGGTGTCCGACCTGGAGGAGCTGCACGCGCTGCGCCGGCTCGGCGGCCGGCCGCACCTCCAGATCGCCGGACGGTTCACGCCCGACCAGCTCATCGAGGGCATCGTCGCCGAGCGGCTGACCCGGCTGTGGCTCTCCTACGACCTGGGCGTCCCGATGGACTGGCTGGCCGCCTTCCCGCGCCTGGACACACTCCTGGTGGGCAGCAGGCTGCCGCGCCCGGCCGGCGTGCCGGAGGGCATAGAGGTCGTGGAGCTCTAGGGGCTTGCGACGGACCTTCGAGGAGCACCCCCGGCATACGCAAAACACCGCTGCCCCGGAACCACGCGGTGGTTCCGGGGCAGCGGCGGTGAGCTGCGGTGGCGCTTACGCGTCCTTGCTCAGGTTCGGGCCCGAGCCGGCGGACTCGATCGGCGGGGCGTCGGGCAGGGCCGACTTCTCCTCGCCGCGGAAGGTGAACTTGGCGTTCTCCCCCTCGCCCTCGACATCGACGACCACGATGTGGCCCGGACGCAGCTCGGTGAAGAGGATCTTCTCCGAGAGGGCGTCCTCGATCTCGCGCTGGATCGTCCGGCGCAGCGGGCGGGCGCCCAGCACCGGGTCGTAACCGCGCTTGGCGAGCAGCGACTTGGCCTCGGCGCTGAGCTCGATGCCCATGTCGCGGTCCTTGAGGCGCTCGTCCACCTTGGCGATCATCAGGTCGACGATCTGGATGATGTCTTCCTCGGTGAGCTGGTGGAAGACCACCGTGTCATCGACACGGTTCAGGAACTCCGGCCGGAAGTGCTGCTTGAGCTCTTCGTTGACCTTGTTCTTCATCCGCTCGTAGCCGGACTTGACGTCACCCTGGGCGGCGAAGCCCAGGTTGAAGCCCTTGGAGATATCCCGCGTGCCGAGGTTCGTCGTCATGATGATGACGGTGTTCTTGAAGTCCACGACCCGGCCCTGGGAGTCGGTCAGGCGACCGTCCTCCAGGATCTGCAGCAGGGAGTTGAAGATGTCCGGGTGGGCCTTCTCGACCTCGTCGAAGAGGACCACGGAGAACGGCTTGCGGCGGACCTTCTCGGTCAGCTGGCCACCCTCTTCGTAGCCGACGTAGCCGGGAGGCGAACCGAAGAGCCGGGAGACCGTGTGCTTCTCGCTGAACTCCGACATGTCGAGGGAGATCAGCGCGTCCTCGTCGCCGAAGAGGAACTCGGCGAGCGTCTTGGACAGCTCGGTCTTACCGACACCGGACGGGCCCGCGAAGATGAACGAACCGCCGGGGCGCTTCGGGTCCTTCAGGCCGGCACGCGTACGCCGGATGGCCTGCGAGAGCGCCTTGATGGCGTCCTTCTGGCCGATGACGCGCTTGTGCAGCTCGTCCTCCATGCGGAGGAGACGGGAAGACTCCTCCTCGGTGAGCTTGAAGACCGGGATGCCCGTGGCCGTGGCCAGGACCTCGGCGATCAGCTCGCCGTCGACCTCGGCGACGACGTCCATGTCGCCGGCCTTCCACTCCTTCTCCCGCTTCGCCTTCGCGGCCAGGAGCTGCTTCTCCTTGTCGCGCAGGCCCGCGGCCATCTCGAAGTCCTGCGAGTCGATCGCGGACTCCTTCTCCCGGCGCACGTCGGCGATCTTCTCGTCGAACTCGCGGAGGTCCGGCGGCGCGGTCATCCGGCGGATGCGCATCCGGGAACCGGCCTCGTCGATCAGGTCGATCGCCTTGTCCGGCAGGAAGCGGTCGGAGATGTACCGGTCGGCGAGCTGAGCCGCCTGGACCAGCGCCTCGTCCGTGATCGAGACGCGGTGGTGCGCCTCGTAGCGGTCGCGCAGGCCCTTGAGGATCTCGATCGTGTGCGGCAGCGACGGCTCCGCGACCTGGATCGGCTGGAAACGGCGCTCGAGGGCCGCGTCCTTCTCCAGGTGCTTGCGGTACTCGTCGAGCGTGGTCGCACCGATGGTCTGCAGCTCACCGCGGGCCAGCATCGGCTTCAGGATGCTGGCGGCGTCGATCGCGCCCTCGGCGGCACCCGCACCCACCAGGGTGTGGAGCTCGTCGATGAACAGGATGATGTCGCCGCGGGTGCGGATCTCCTTGAGCACCTTCTTCAGGCGCTCCTCGAAGTCACCGCGGTACCGGGAGCCGGCGACCAGGGCACCGAGGTCGAGGGTGTAGAGGTGCTTGTCCTTGAGGGTCTCGGGCACCTCGCCCTTGACGATGGCCTGGGCCAGGCCCTCGACGACCGCCGTCTTGCCGACGCCGGGCTCGCCGATGAGGACCGGGTTGTTCTTCGTACGGCGGGACAGCACCTGCATGACCCGCTCGATTTCCTTCTCGCGCCCGATGACCGGGTCGAGCTTGGTCTCCCGAGCGGCCTGCGTGAGATTGCGGCCGAACTGGTCCAGGACGAGGGAGGTCGAGGGCGTGCCCTCGGCGGGGCCGCCCGCGGCGGCCGTCTCCTTGCCCTGGTAGCCGGAGAGCAGCTGGATGACCTGCTGCCGCACCCGGTTCAGATCGGCGCCCAGCTTCACGAGGACCTGGGCGGCGACGCCCTCCCCCTCGCGGATCAGGCCGAGCAGGATGTGCTCGGTGCCGATGTAGTTGTGGCCGAGCTGAAGGGCCTCACGGAGCGACAGCTCCAGGACCTTCTTGGCACGGGGGGTGAAGGGAATGTGACCGGACGGGGCCTGCTGGCCCTGGCCAATGATCTCCTCCACCTGCTGGCGGACCGCCTCGAGCGAAATCCCGAGGCTCTCCAGGGCCTTAGCGGCGACACCCTCACCCTCATGGATCAGGCCCAGGAGAATGTGCTCGGTGCCGATGTAGTTGTGGTTGAGCATCCGGGCTTCTTCCTGAGCCAGGACGACAACCCGCCGCGCGCGGTCGGTGAACCTCTCGAACATCGTTAATCGCTCCTCAGAGCGGTCAGGCAGTTAGGGGTCGGTCCCCTCCCTGTCCTTCCGCATGCTAGTCCCGCGGGGCGGGACAGCTCATTCCAACTGCCGACACCCGTCCTTGGCCTCCTGCCCCGAACAGCCGACATCTGCTCCAACCCGATGGTGCGAGACGATGTTCCCGCAGGCCAGGCATATACGCCCCATGCCAGTACGCCCATGGCGAACGCGGCCTTGCCCGACACGCCCGCGCTTCTCGCGCGGCCGTCGCGTACATCCCGCTCAGAGCGCCGATTCATCGTCCCTCCCCTCGCGAAAAGTCTTACCCGCTGCCTCTGACAGTCCATCCGCGCGGCCCGCCTTACTCCGCTACGGGCGAACACCCTTGCGCCGTTTTACGCGCCCGCACGCCCGTCCTATACCCATCGGACGAGCACGGTACGTATCCACACCTCAACCCAGCGTAACTTCTGAGCATTTCGGGAGTTGCACCGGTCATGGCCCTCGCGCTCCCGCGCCCCCGCGATCCGCTGCTCGCCGCAGGCCCTGCGGCGCGGCAGTGGTACGAGCAGGCGCTGGGCTGGCCGACGGCCGGCGGGGAGCCGCTCCGGCTGCGCACGGGAATCCGCTTCGACGTCCTGGAGATGCCCGCGGACGCCGGATTCGCCACGCTGCGCCGTGCCGGGCGCACGGGCCCGGTCGCGCTCGGCAGGAGCCAGGGGCGCCCGTACAGCTCCCAGGAGCCCGGAGAGCCGGTCCTGCGCCTTCTGGTGGCCACCGGCGCGGCGGACGAGCTGCCAGGGGTGCTGGAGTGGCTGGAGTGGGGCTCGGTGGGCCTGGAGCTGACCGCTCTCGGCTCCGGCGACCTGATGCCCGCGCCACCGCCTGTGGCGCCCTGGACGCCGGCCGCGCGAGAGGCGACGGCGCCGGTCCCGGCAGCGGGGCCTGGGCTGCCTGCGGGGGTCGGTCCGTGGGGGGCCGCGTGGGTACGGCCTCCGGAGCCGGGCTGCGATGTCGAGGCGACGCTGCCCTCCACGGGGAGCGGGGCAGGTCTCGGGGGCGGTGGTGGGGTTCCCCGTACATCACGTATGGGGCGCGCCCCCGACCTCGTACGGCTCGTGAGCGTGGCGGCGACGGAATGCCACCGGGCCCGGTTGCTGCGCGTAAGAAAAGGTCGAACGGATCGCTTCCGCGGTGATCAGCCGTTGGCCTTCTCGTACGCCTCGCGGACGGTCGCGGGGACGCGGCCGCGGTCATTGACCTCGTAGCCGTTCTCCTTGGCCCACTTACGGATCTCAGCGGTGTCCTTGTTGCCGGACGAGGCGGCACGCGCCTTGCCACGGCCGCTCGCGGCACGACCGGTACGGCGGCCGGCCTTCACGAACGTCTCAAGGGCGTCGCGCAGCTTCTCCGCGTTGCCGTTGCTGAGGTCGATCTCATAGGACTTACCGTCGAGCGCGAACGTCACCGTCTCGTCGGCCTCGCCACCGTCGAGGTCGTCGACAAGAAGAACCTGAACCTTCTGTGCCACCGGTTTCCCTTTCATCGAATGTGGATTACGACGGAAAGCAAACCGCTTTTCCGGGAAAAACACAAACCCCCGGGTCGGGTTCAGATGCGACAGGTCCGGGGAACACCGGCTTCGACAGCTATGAGATAGGGGCGCGATTCGGACATAGAAGGCTGATCACAGGTGCAGAAGCATGCGACTGTTGCCTAGGGTGTTGGGCTTCACTCGTTCGAGACCGAGGAACTCGGCGACGCCCTCGTCATAGGAACGCAGCAGCTCGCTGTAGACATCGCCGTCGACCGGAGTCTCGCCGATCTCCACGAAGCCGTGCTTGGCGAAGAAGTCGACTTCGAAGGTCAGACAGAAAATACGGCGCACTCCCAGCCAGCTTGCTGTACGGAGCAGCTTGTCCAGGACCAGATGTCCCACGCCCGCGCCCTTGAGCTGCGGGGCGACGGCGAGGGTACGGACCTCCGCGAGGTCTTCCCACATGACGTGCAGTGCGCCGCAGCCCACCACCTCGGCGTCCTCGTCGCGCTCGGCCACCCAGAACTCCTGGATGTCCTCGTAAAGCGTGACGGTGGCTTTGTCCAGCAGGATCCCGTCACGCGAGTAGGAGTCGATGAGGCGGCGTACGGCGGGCACATCACTGGTCCGGGCCCGGCGGACGGTGACGCCATTCGATAGCGGTGGCATGCAAGGACGCTATCGTTCCGACTCGCCCGCTCCGGAGCCGGGTTCCGCGACTTCCTCCGGTGTCCCCGCTTGGACGACGCGCATGGCATCGCTGAGGGCCTGCCGCTGTTCCTGCGACATCATCCCGAAGAAGGCGACGAGGGCGGCCGCGGGGTTGTCGCTCACGGACCACGCTTCGTTCATCAGTGCGGCCGAGTAGGCGGCGCGAGTGGAGACCGCCTCATATCTATAGGCCCGGCCTTCCGCTTCTCGCCGTACCCAGCCCTTCTGGTGAAGGTTGTCCAATACGGTCATCACCGTGGTGTACGCGATGGACCGTTCCTTCTGCAGATCTTCGAGTACTTCCCGAACGGTTACCGGCCGGTTCCACTGCCAGACCCGCGTCATGACGGCATCTTCCAGTTCACCCAAACGTCTCGGCACACGAGAACAATAGTGGGAGATGTCCAGAATGCCGCGTGTTCGCGTCGGCGAGCGACCGATTCATCGCAGAAAAAGGCGTACGGCCCGGGATGTGCAATCCCGGGCCGTACGTCACATTCGCGAAGCTCGAAGACCGGAGCGGATCACACCGCTCCGATGCGCGCGGTTCAGGCGCCGTGCGCCTTCGGCTCCTGGCGGGCGGACTCGGCGCTCTGGAGAACGGCGTCCACGGCCGCGTCCTCCTTGGCCTTGTTCGCGCCGCCCTGGCTCTTGATCATCGTCACGATGACCGCGGTGAAGGCAATGGCCATCACTACGGGGGGCAGCAGCGCCGATACGTAATCCATGCCGAGGGCCTCCTTGTGCGACGAGGGTTCCAGAGTACGCGCCGTGCTCAGGCCGTCCGGGCCGCGGGGGGCGGGGAGGGCCTGCGGCGGGGCGGGAAGACCTCGCCGGGGGTGGGTACGGGACGGCCGCGGCGGCCCGGCTGCGGGCCCGCCGGACCGGGCTGCGGGGGCTTCGACGGCGGCTGCTGACCGGGCTGCGGGACGGGCGGGCGCTCCGGCTCGTCGGCCAGCCGGCCGCCGGGCAGGGCGCGCAGCCGGGCGCGCACGGAGGGCTCGGCGGCCTGCTCGGCGGCCTGCTCGCAGCGGCGCAGCAGGGCCGTGCGGCGGGCCCGCTCGGCCGGTCCCGCGTCCACCGAGCGCAGCACCCGGAGCGCGCCGAGGTCGTCCGGGCCCGGGGCGTATCCGGCCGCCAGGGCCTCCTGGAGCCGCCCCAGATAGCCGTGTACGGAGCCCGGGAGCGCGTCGCGGTACCGGGCGAGGTCGGCGAAGAGGAAGGCGCGCAGCCGGCCGCCTTCGCGCTCCGCCTCGTCCAGCGCCTCGGCGAGCCGGAGGCACTCCTGGACCTGTTGCGCGCGCCGCGGATCACGGGTCGCGGGGACGGCACCGGCGGGAGCGGGGACGGGGACGGAAGCGGGCTGGAGGGCGGTGGCGAGGGCGCGGCGGAGCACGCGCAGTTCGTCCGCGCTGAACGCCATGCCGCCGCGGTATCCGTATGGCGTGGGCATGGGCCCGACTTTAATTACTAAACGGACAAAAACCCTGGTATTTGGAATTCCCGGGTGCGGCGCACGGGAGAGTGCTAGGGACGCGCCTTACGGGGCGCCGCGGGGCGCCCCGTATTCAGTTCCGCTTCTGCACTGCTCAGTGCCGCTTCATTGCCGCCCGACGTTGCGCTCGTACACCAGGCGCAGCCCGATGAGGGTGAGCCAGGGTTCGTGCATGTCGATCGTGGAGGACTCGCCCAGCACCATCGGAGCCAGCCCGCCCGTGGCGATGACGGTCACCTCCTCCGGGTCCTCGGCCAGCTCCCGCGCCATCCGCTGGACGACGCCGTCGACCTGGCCGGCGAAGCCGTACAGGATGCCGGACTGCATCGCCTCGACGGTGTTCTTGCCGATGACGCTGCGCGGCCGGGCCAGCTCGATCTTGCGGAGCTGCGCGCCCCTGACGCCCAGCGCGTCCACCGAGATCTCGATGCCCGGCGCGATCACGCCGCCCACGTACTCACCGCGCGCGCTCACCGCGTCGAACGTGGTGGCCGTGCCGAAGTCCACGACGACCGCCGGGCCGCCGTACAGCTCCACGGCCGCGAGGGAGTTGATGATGCGGTCGGCGCCGACCTCCTTGGGGTTGTCCATGAGGATCGGCACGCCGGTCTTCACGCCCGGCTCGACCAGTACGGCCGGCACGTCGCCGTAGTAGCGGCGGGTGACCTCGCGCAGCTCGTGCAGGACCGAGGGGACCGTCGAGCAGATCGAGATGCCCTCGATGCCGTCGCCCAGCTCCTCGCCGAGCAGCGGGTGCATCCCCATCAGGCCGTTGAGCAGCACGGCCAGCTCGTCGGCGGTACGGCGGGCGTCGGTGGAGATCCGCCAGTGCTCGACGATCTCCTCACCGTCGAACAGGCCCAACACTGTATGGGTGTTACCGACGTCGATGGTCAGCAGCATCAGGCCCCGGCCTCCCCGGCTCCCTCGTCCGCGCCGCCCTCGCGCAGGTCCAGGCCGATGTCCAGGATCGGCGAGGAGTGCGTGAGGCTGCCGACCGCGAGGTAGTCCACGCCGGTCTCCGCGTACGTACGGGCGTTGCCCAGGGTCAGGCGGCCGGAGGACTCCAGCATCGCGCGGCCCGCGACCAGCTCCACGGCCTCCCGGGTCTGCTCCGGCGTGAAGTTGTCCAGCAGGATCAGGTCGGCGCCCTCGGCGAGGATCGGCGGGATCTGGTCGAGGCGGTCGACCTCCACCTCGATCGGCACGCCGGGGAACTCGGTCCGTACGGCCTTGAACGCCTCGGCGACGCCGCCGGCGGCCACGACGTGGTTGTCCTTGATGAGCGCCGCGTCCGAGAGCGACATGCGGTGGTTCACGCCGCCGCCGCAGCGCACGGCGAACTTCTCCAGGGACCGCAGGCCCGGCGTCGTCTTACGGGTGTCGCGCACCCGCGCCTTCGTGCCCTCCAGGGCGTCCGCCCAGGCACGCGTCGCGGTGGCGATGCCGGAGAGCCGGCACAGCAGGTTCAGCGCGCTGCGCTCCCCGGTGAGCAGATCGCGCGTGCGGGCCGTGACCGAGATCAGCTTCTGCCCCGCCTCGACCCGGTCACCCTCCTCGACGTGCCGCTCGACCGCGAACTCGTCCGTGCACACGACGGAGAGCACCGCCTCGGCGACCCGCAGCCCCGCGACCGTACCGGCGTCGCGCGCGGTGAAGTCGGCGGTGGCGACGGCGTCCTCGGGGATGGTCGCGACGGTGGTGACGTCCACGCCCTGGTCGAGGTCCTCCTCGATGGCCAGGTGCGCGATGTCCTCGACCTGTACCGGGTCCAGCCCCTCGTTCACCAGCAGGGCGGCCAGGTCCGGGTCCAGGCCGCACTCCAGCGGGTCCAGCTCGTACGCGTCGTCGCCGGAGCCGCAGCCGCAGGCGTCGCCGCAGCCACCGCCTGCGCCGGTGTCCGGGTTCTGCCCCGGCATGCCGATCTGGAGAAGGGGAAGGTCGTCGGGCGTGCTCACGGGTTCGGCTCCGTTTCGGGATGGGTGGCGGGGAAGTCGGCGGAGTCCGTGACCCGGAATTCCACCGTGTGGGGCGGGCGGAAGGTGACCACGGAGTGGCGCTGCCAGACCTCGTCGTTCCGGTCGGGGTGGTCCTCCCGCCAGTGGCAGCCACGGGTCTCCTCGCGCGCCCGGGCACCGGAAACCAGGGCACGCGCGACCAGCAGGAGGTTGGTGGCCTCCCATGCTTCCACGCCGGGCTCGGCGGACTTGCCCTCCTCGGATTCCGCCGACGCCCTGGAGGTCAGCCGTACGAGCGCCTTGTAGGCCCCCGCGATGCTGTCGGCGGACCGCAGCACTCCGACACCCGCCGTCATGATCCGCTGGATCTCGAAACGCGTCTCGGGCGCGAGCAGCGGTACGGGCGGGCCCTCGGGCAGCCGCGGCTCCCCGGGGCGCGGCAGCGGCCGCGGCCCGATGTCGGCCGCGATGCGTTCCGCGAAGACCAGGCCCTCGAGGAGGGAGTTGGAGGCGAGCCGGTTCGCGCCGTGCACGCCGGTGCAGGCGACCTCGCCGCACGCGTACAGGCCCGGCACGGTCGTCCGGCCGTGCAGATCGGTCCGTACGCCACCGGAGGCGTAGTGCGCGGCGGGTGCGACCGGGATCGGCTCGGTGACCGGGTCGATGCCGTGGCTGCGGCAGGCCGCCAGGATGGTCGGGAAGCGCTGCTCCCACATGGCCGCACCGAAGTGCCGCGCGTCCAGGTACATGTGCTCGGTGCCCTGCTCCTGGGCGCGGCGCATGATGCCCTTCGCCACGATGTCGCGCGGCGCCAGTTCGGCGAGCTCGTGCTGCCCCACCATGAAGCGGACACCGTCACCGTCCACGAGGTGGGCGCCCTCGCCGCGCACCGCCTCGGAGATCAGCGGCTGCTGCCCCTCGGCCTCCGGGCCCAGGTAGAGCACGGTCGGGTGGAACTGTACGAATTCGAGGTCGGAGATCTCGGCGCCGGCCCTGAGGGCCAGCGCGACCCCGTCGCCCGTGGAGACGGACGGGTTGGTCGTCGCCGAGAAGACCTGGCCCATGCCGCCGGTGGCGAGCACCACGGCCGGGGCGTGCACGGCGCCCACGCCGTCGTGCTGGCCCTCGCCCATCACGTGCAGGGTGACGCCCGCCGTACGGCCTTCGGCGTCCGTGAGGAGGTCCAGGACGAGCGCGTTCTCGATGGTGCGCAGGCCCTTGGCGCGTACCGCCTCGACCAGCGCGCGGGAGATCTCCGCGCCGGTGGCGTCGCCGCCCGCGTGCGCGATCCGGCGCCGGTGATGGCCGCCCTCGCGGGTCAGCGCGATGCCTGCGCCGTCCTCGTCCGGGTCGAAGCGCGCGCCCGTGGCGATCAGCCGCCGAACCGCGTCCGGGCCCTCGGTGACCAGCGTGCGGACCGCCGCCTCGTCGCACAGCCCGGCGCCCGCCACGAGCGTGTCGTCGCGGTGCTGCTCCGGGGTGTCGCCCTCGCCGAGGGCCGCGGCTATGCCGCCCTGCGCCCAGCGCGTGGAGCCGTCGTCCAGCCGGGCCTTGGTGACCACGACCGTACGGTGGCCGGCCGCCGCGCAGCGCAGCGCGGCGGTCAGCCCTGCGACGCCGGAGCCGACCACGACGACGTCCGCGTCGATGGCCCAGCCGGGCGCGGGGGCGTCGAGTCGTATGCCGGGCCCGGTCACCTCGGTCATCGGGGCGCTCCTGCGGTCATCGTGGCTCTCCTGCTGACGGGGGTCCGCTCTGCGGTACGGCGGGCCCGAAAGTGAGGCGGATGTTGTCGATGAGGCGGGTGGTACCGACCCGTGCGGCGACGACCAGCACCGCCTCGCCTTCGTACCCGCCCTTGTACGGCCCGTCGTCCGGGGCCCGCTCCGCGTCCGGGAGCACCGTGAAGCCGTCCGGGTCGACCAGCTCCAGGTAGTCCAGCTCCAGCGGCGGGTCGAAGCGCGCCGCGTCCTCCAGGACGGCGCGGGCCGCCGCACGGGCCACGGCCGGGCCCTGCGGGCTGCCGGCGGACGCCACGTAGGCGAGGGCGTGCGCGTCGGCCGCCGCCCGGTCCTCGCCCATCGCGGCCAGGCCCACGGCACGCGCCTCGGAGTGCGTACCGGACCCGGCGCGCACCCGCAGCGCCTCTTCGGCGGCCAGCCGGTCGCGGGCCGCGAACAGGGCGCGCGAGAGGGCCAGCGCGGTCCGGCGCTCCTCGGGCGAGAGGTAGCGGTTACGGCTGGAGAGCGCCAGCCCGTCCTCCTCCCGTACGGTCGGCACGCCGACGATCTCCACGGGGAAGTTCAGGTCGCGCGCCATACGGGTCACTATGGCGAGCTGCTGGGCGTCCTTCTGGCCGAAGAAGGCCACGTCCGGTGCCGTGAGGTGGAGCAGCTTGGCGACGACGGTGGCCATGCCGTCGAAGTGGCCGGGGCGCGAGGCGCCTTCCAGCACGTCACCCATGGGGCCCGCGCTGATGCGCACCTGGGGCTCGCCGCCCGGGTAGACCTCCTCGACCGACGGCGCGAAGACCGCGTCGGCGCCGGCCGACCCGGCCACCACGATGTCGGCGTCCAGCGTGCGCGGGTAGCGGTCCAGGTCCTCGCCCGCGCCGAACTGCAGGGGATTCACGAAGACGGTGACCACGACCTGCCCCTCGGGGCCGACGTGCGCGCGTGCCGTACGGACCAGCGTCGCGTGGCCCTCGTGCAGCGCGCCCATCGTCATCACGACGGCACGGCGGCCGCGGCGCGGCAGGGCCCGCAGCTCGGCGGCGGTGCTCACCAGGCGGGGGCGGCCGACGGGCGCGGGAGCGGGGGCGGGGGCGGGGGCGGCCGACGGGATGTGGGCGTCCGTAGCGGCCGGCTGCGCGGTGCTGTTCATCGGGTGCCTCCCTCCGTGCGGTCCGGGTCTCCGGCGAGCACGCCGAGCAGGTCCTCGGCGAGCTCCGGCTTGAGCAGACCGTGCGCGAGCGCCCGGTCCGCCGTCGTACGGGCCATGGCGAGGTATCCGGCGACCGCCTGCGGGGAGTGCTTGCGCAACTCCGCGACGTGCGCGGCGACCGTACCGGCGTCACCGCGTGCGACCGGCCCGGTCAGCGCGGCGTCCCCGGAGCGCAGCGCGTTGTCCAGCGCGGCGCCCAGCAGCGGTCCGAGCATCCGGTCCGGTGCGCCGACCCCGGCCGCGCGCAGCAGCTCCAGGGACTGGGCGACCAGCGTGACGAGGTGGTTGGCACCGATGGCCAGGGCCGCGTGGTACAGCGGCCGGGCGGCCTCCTCGATCCACTCGGGCTCGCCGCCCATCTCGATGACCAGCGCCTCGGCGGCCATCCGCAGCTCCTCGGGCGCGGTGACCCCGAAGGAGCAGCCGGCCAGCCGCTGGACGTCCACGGAGGTGCCGGTGAACGTCATGGCGGGGTGCAGCGCCAGCGGCAGCGCGCCGGCCCGGGTGGCCTCGGCCAGCACGCCGGCGCCGAACCGTCCGGAGGTGTGCACGAGGAGCTGTCCCGGCCGCACGGCGCCGGTCTCCGCGAGCCCGGCGACCAGGCCGGGCAGCGCGTCGTCGGGGACCGTCAGCAGCACCAGCTCGGCGCGCGCGAGGACCTCCTCCGGCGTCACGAGCGGCACGTCGGGCAGGAGCGCGGCGGCGCGCCGCCGGGAGGCGTCGGAGACGCCGGAGACGGCGACCGGGTGGTGCCCGGCGAGCTGCAGGGACGCGGCGAGCGCGGGCCCTACGCGGCCTGCCCCGACGACACCGACGGTGAGCCGGGCGGGGCGGTCCTGGGCCTCGGTAAGGGGATTCTCATTCACGCGGCAATGGCCTTCCGTTCCAGTCCGCGGGGGGTACCGGACGTTTCCTGGTCATGCTACGCGGTGTTCCGCGCGCGCCCCGAGGGACGGACGGCAGGTGAGACGGGCATCTCGTGGCCGCACCGAAACTCCCCTCGCCGCCCGGGGGGCGATACGGGAGGATCGGGCCGCGTACACGCGGTACGCGAGCGGGGCCGAGGAGGGCGGGCAGCACATGACCGACCAGGACGACCGGACGCGCCGGCTCGCAGCCTGGCGCGGCTGTGACCGGGCACTGATGCGCAGCGCCGGCGACGAGACCGTCGCCGAGCGGCTGGCCCGGCTGACCGCCGACGCGCCCGGAGCGTACGACCTGGACACCCCGGTGGACTTCTACGCCGACGAGGAGAGCGCCGTCGGCACCCTGGAGCGGCGGACAGCGGAGCTGCTGGGCACCGAGGCCGCCGCGTTCTTCCCCACCGGCGCGATGGCGCAGCAGGTCGCGCTGCGCTGCTGGGCGGGGCGTACGGGCAGCGCCACCGTGGCCGGGCATCCCATGTCGCACCTGGAGGTGCACGAGCGGGACGCGTACGCCGTGGTCAGCGGGTTGCGCATGATCCACCCGACACGGGAGCCCCGGCTGCCGACCGCCGAGGAGGTACGCGGCCTGGACGAGCCCTTCGGGACGCTCGCGCTGGAACTGCCGCTACGGGATGCCGGTTTCGTGCTGCCCTCGTGGGACGAGCTGGTGGCCGTGGCCGACGCGGCCCGGGAGCGGGACGCGGTGGTGCATTTCGACGGGGCGCGGCTGTGGGAGTCGGCGCCGCACTTCGGGCGCCCGCTCCCGGAGATCGCCGATCTCGCCGACAGCGTGTACGTGTCGTTCTACAAGTCACTCGGCGGGATATCCGGCGCCGCGCTGGCCGGCAGCGAGGACTTCGTGGCCGAGGCGCGGGCCTGGCGGCACCGGTACGGCGGCCTGCCGTTCCAGCAGTGGCCGGCCGCACTCGCCGCGCTCACCGGGCTGGACCGGGAGCTGCCGCGCCTCCCGGAGTACGTCGCGCACGCCAAGGTGGTCGCGCGGGCGCTGTCCGAGGGGCTGGCCGAGTGCGGCGTGCCGTGGTTCCGGGTGCATCCCGACCCGCCGCACACCCACGACTTCCAGGTGTGGCTGCCGCACGCCCCCGAGGTGCTGAACGAGGCCGCCCTGCGGCAGGCGGAGGAGACCCGTACGGCGCTCTTCCGCCGCTGGTGGGGCGGAGAAGTGCCGGGCGTCGCGGTGACCGAGATCCACGTGGGTTCAGCCGCGCTGGGCTGGACTGCCGCCTCCGTGCGGGGCGCGCTCCCGGACTTCCTGGCGCGGGTGCGGGCGGTGGCCGACGGGGGCTGAGGCGGGCGTACGGCGCCGGAACAGGGCCCGGACGGCACGCAGGGCCCGGGCCGGCAGTCGGCCTGCGGGCGGAGTGACGACGGCCTCGAAGCGCCGCCAGTCGCGGACGGCGCGCAGCGCCCGTACGTCACCAGTACCGGGCAACGGCGGCCCGGCCTCCCCCCGCTGAGCTGCGCGGTAGACATCGATCATGTGCTGCTGCATCGCGTTCATGCCCTCCACGGTGGGCGGCGCGCGGCCCCCGGGGCACGCCGATTGACGGGAGCCGTCAAACGTCGGCGGGCGCGCCTCCCGGGTCACGCATGATGGGCGTACCGGGCCGGCGACGGCGCGTACGCACAGGGGAGGAACACGTGGGGATCCAGATCGACATCACCGGCCTGCCGGAGGAGCGCCTCGTCTTCGCCCCCTCGCCGCTGGCGGAGCTCGGTACCGCGCTGCACGCGCTCACCGAGCCCGGCCACCACCCCGGGCTGCACGGCTGGACCACGGCGACCTGTGCCGCGTTCAAGCCGGACCTCGCCGACCGGCTGCACGAGGCGGACTTCCTGTGGGGGCCGACCTTCTCCGACATCTCGATGCCGTTCGCGGCGCTCGCCGACACCCACGGCATGCCCGGCGCGACCCTCGCCGAGGACCTGGACCTGCTCGACCGGCTGGACGACGAGCTGTACGTCGCGGCGGCGCTGGAGATCTCCTGCGCCAGCCTCTACAGCCGGGGCGGCCCCTCGCCACTGGTCGACGCGGAGGCGCGGCACCAGGCGCTGGAGCGTGCGGTGGCGCGCGGCCCGCGCCAGGCGGAGTTCGCGCGCCGGCTGCTGGCCGACCCGCCTGCCGTACGGGCCTGGATACGCCGCTTCTTCGAGGACTGCGACCAGGCGTTCTTCGCGGACGTCTGGCAGCGGGTCCGCGTGCAACTGGCGGCCGACGCCCGGCACAAGACCGAGGTGCTGCGCCGCAAGGGCCTGGCCGACGCGCTCACGGAGGTGTCCACGGCCCTCGCGGTGGACGAGGAGCAGCGCCGCATCACGGTCGACAAGCTGAGCAACGGCCGGACCACCGCCGTGGACCCGGAGGTCGGCGCCGGGCTGACGTTCGTCCCGACCTCCTTCGGCTGGCCGCACCTGATGGTGCTGCACGCGCCGGGCTGGCGGCCGGTGATCCACTACCCGGTGGCCGCGCCCGAGCTGTCCCGTACGGCCTCCGTGGAGCTGCTCCAGCAGCGCCTGGAGGCGCTGGCGCACCCGGTGCGCATCCGGATCTGCCGCAATCTCGCCCGGACCGCGTACAGCACCGGCGAACTCGCCGCGGAGCAGGGCATCACCGCGCCCGAGGTCTCCCGGCACCTGGGCGTCCTGAAGAAGGCGGGCCTGATCCAGACCCGCCGCCGCGGCCGGTACGTCCTGCACCAGCTCGACCTCCAGGTCGTCGCCCGGCTGGGCAGCGACTTCCTGGAGGGGGTACTGCGCTGACGCGCCGCCTACGGGTCCTGCCGCTGCCGCATCCGTTCGCGTACGGCCGTCCGCCAGTCTTCGACGACCTCCTCCGGGTCGTACGGCGTGAGGCCCAGCGGCGGGCCCGGCCGCGGGTTCTTCAGCGCCTCGCGGATCTTGTCGTTGAGGTCCGCCACGATGCGCCGCGCCTCGCGCTCGGAGCGGGCGCCGCGCGCCGCGGCGAGCGCGTCCTCCGCCTCCTTGCGCAGCGCGAGCGTGGGCGGGAGGTAGGACACGTTCTCCCGCGCCATCTTGTCCCGGACCCACCACAGCTCGTCGTACGGCTTGTTGAGGCCCTTCAGGGGCTTCCCCGCCCCGGGCAGATCGTCGAACTCGCCCCGCTCGGCGGCTTCCCTGATCTGCCGGTCGACCCAGGTCTCGAAGCTGACGCCCGGTGGCTTGCGGTCGGTCACGGTGCGCTCCCTGGGAGGTAGGAGACAACGGTCCTTCGTTACAGCGTCACAGCGTTACAGCGGTCCTTCGTACAGCGGTCCTTCTATGATGCGCCGCCGCCCGCCCGCACCAGGCCCGTTTCGTACGACAGTACGACCGCCTGGACGCGGTCCCGCAGTTCGAGCTTGGTGAGGATGCGGCCCACGTGCGTCTTGACCGTGGCCTCGGACAGCACCAGCCGGGCGGCGATCTCGCCGTTCGACAGCCCCTGCGCGACCAGCAGCAGCACCTCGCGCTCCCGCTCGGTGAGCCGCCGCAGCTCCGGGCGGCCCTCCTGCGGCGCGGCCGACGGCAGCATCGGCGTGAAGCGGTCCAGCAGACGGCGGGTGGTGGACGGCGCGACCACCGCGTCACCGCTGTGCACCGCGCGGATCGCCCCCAGCAGCTCGTCCGGCGGCACGTCCTTGAGCATGAAGCCGCTGGCCCCGGCCTTGAGCGCGGAGAACGCGTACTCGTCCAGGTCGAAGGTGGTCAGAATGAGCACCTTCGGGGCGTCCTCGGCCGTCCCGTCCGCGCAGATCCGCCGGGTGGTCTCCACGCCGTCCAGGTTCGGCATCCGCACGTCCATGAGGATCACGTCGACCCGGGTGGACCGCAGCACCTCGAGGGCGGCCACGCCGTCGCCCGCCTCCGCGACGACCTCCATGTCCGGCTGGGCCGCCAGCACCATCCGGAAGCCGGTGCGCAGCAGCACCTGGTCGTCGACGAGCATCACGCGGATCGTCATGGCGGGGTCCGTCCCTTCGGGGCATTCGGTCAACAGGATGTGGTGGCGCGCGCCCAAGTGCCCTAACGCGCCGGTGTGAGCGGCAGCACGGCGCTGATACGGAAGCCGCCGCCCGGCCGCGGCCCCGCGTCCAGGCTGCCGCCGACCATACCGACGCGTTCCCGCATGCCGATGAGGCCGTGGCCCTGCCCGTCGGCGCCGCCTTCCTCGTACAGCTCGTGCTGCGCGCCCCGGCCGTCGTCCTCGACGAGCAGCTCCAGGCGCTCCTCCCCGTAGACGAGGCGCACCGTCGCACCGACGCCCGGCCCGCCGTGCTTACGGGTGTTGGTCAGCGCCTCCTGGACGATGCGGTACGCGGTCAGCTCCACGCCGCTGGGCAGCGGTCGCTCCCGGCCGCCGACCGTGAACTCCACCGGCAGGCCCGCGCCACGCACCTGCTCCACGAGGTCGGCGAGCTGTTCGACACCGGGCTGCGGCACGTACTCGCCGCCCTCGGCCCCCTCGCCGGTCCGCAGCACGCCGAGCAGCCGGCGCATCTCGGCGAGCGCCTGCCGGCCGGTGCCGGAGATGGTCTCCAGCGCCTGCTGGGCCTGCTCGGGCGCGGACTTCAGTACGTAGGCGGCACCGTCGGCCTGCACCACCATCACCGAGACGTTGTGCGCGACGACGTCGTGCAGCTCGCGGGCGATCCGGGCGCGCTCGGCCGCCACCGCCATCCGCGACTGCGTGGCGCGCTCCTTCTCCAGCCGCGACGCGCGCTCCTCCAGTTGCGCCCAGTAGGCACGCCGGGTGCGCAGCGAGTCGCCCATCACCCAGGCCAGGACGAACGGGACGGTCAGGAAGACGACGACGACCACGTCCTGCCACACCGTGTAGTACGGGTCGGGCTGGTGCCAGCGGAGCCTGGACAGGACCGGCGCGAGGATGCCGCCGGCCAGCGCGTACCAGGAGGCCCAGCGGACGTTCCCGTACGCGACGGTGTAGATGATCACCAGCATCGCGAAGTCCGCCGGGTTCGGCTCCACATCGAAGGCCACTTGCGCGATGCCCGCGAGCGTCGCCAGCAGCAGCATCTTCAGCGGCGCCTTGCGGCGCAGCGCGACGACCGTGCACAGCGCGAGGACGACCAGCACCCCGACGGCGCGCTGGAGGGAGCCGGTGAGTATGTCGGAGACCAGCCACAGGCTGCAGAACGCGAGCAGCAGCAGCGCCCAGAAGGTGTCCACACCGGTCGGGTGCCTGCGGAAGAAGTCGTAGAGACGCTGCACGTCACCCAGCGTAGGCAGCGCGTATAGGTGTACGGGTCAACCGAAGGAGCGATCCTGGGCGCGCGCCCTACTCCCCAAGGTGGATGCCGGACGGCACCCCGCTCGCCCGTACGGTGGGGCGGTGACGAACGAGTGGTGCGGCTGGCGGGACGCGACGGAACGGGCGCTGTACGGGCCCGGCGGCTTCTACACGCGCGCGGACGGCCCCGGGCCCGCCGGACACTTCCGCACCTCGGTGCACGCCTCGCGGCAGTACGCGGGCGCCGTGGCGACGCTCGTGGAGCGCGTGGACGAGGCGCTGGGGCGTCCGGAGCGGCTGGACGTCCTGGACGTCGGAGCGGGGCGTGGGGAGCTGCTGAGCGGGGTCCTGGCGGCGCTGGACGCCTCGGTCGCCGCCGACGGCGGACGGGCGGCCGGTGAGCTGCCCGGGCGGGTGCGCGCGTACGCCGTCGAGAAGGCGCCCCGCCCCGAAGGGCTCGACCCCCGCATCACCTGGCTCGCCGAGCTGCCCGCCCCGGGGACGCTCACCGGGCTGCTCTTCGCCAACGAGTGGCTGGACAACGTCCCGGTGGACGTCGCCGAGACGGACCCGGAGGGCGTGGTGCGCCGCGTACTCGTACGCGCGGAGGACGGCGCGGAACGGCTCGGCGAGCCGGTGACGGGTGAGGACGCGGCGTGGCTGGCGGAGTGGTGGCCCACCGGCGGCCCGACGGACGGGGACGGCGGGCCGGGCTTCCGGGCCGAGATCGGGCGGCCGCGGGACGCGGCGTGGGCGCGGGCGGTACGGACGCTGCGCCGCGGGTTCGCCGTGACCGCCGACTACGCGCACGTACGGGAGGCCCGCCCCCCGTACGGCACGCTCACCGGCTTCCGAGACGGCCGCGAGGCCGCCCCCGTACCGGACGGCAGCCGCGACATCACCGCGCACGTCGCGCTGGACGCCTGCGCGGCGGCCGGCGGCACCGGGGCGCTGCTGCTCACCCAGCGGGCCGCGCTGCGCGCCCTGGGCGTCGACGGCAGCCGGCCGCCGCTGGCCCTCGCGACCACCGATCCGGCCGCCTATCTGCGGGCCCTCAGCGGTGCCGGCGAGGCCGCCGAGCTGACCGACCCGGGCGGCCTCGGGGCCTTCCACTGGCTGGTCCAGCCGGTCGGCCTGCCGGCCGGAGCTGTCAGACTGTCCCCATGACGGAGACGATGGTCGGTATTGGCGGTGCGGCGGAGAGCACGGACATGGTGCTCAACATCGGGCCCCAGCACCCCTCCACGCACGGAGTGCTGCGGCTGCGCCTGGTACTGGACGGCGAGCGCATCAGCCACGCCGAACCGGTGATCGGTTATATGCACCGGGGCGCGGAGAAGCTCTTCGAGGCACGCGACTACCGCCAGATCATTGTGCTCGCCAACCGCCACGACTGGCTGTCGGCGTTCTCCAACGAGCTCGGCGTCGTGATGGCCGTCGAACGGATGCTCGGCATGGAGGTCCCGGAGCGGGCGGTGTGGACGCGCACGCTCCTGGCCGAGCTGAACCGCGTACTGAACCACCTGATGTTCCTCGGGTCCTACCCCCTGGAGCTGGGCGGGATCACCCCGGTCTTCCATGCCTTCCGCGAGCGCGAAGAGCTGCAGAACGTCATGGAGCAGCTCTCCGGCGGCCGGATGCACTACATGTTCAACCGCGTCGGCGGCCTCAAGGAGGACCTGCCGGCCGGCTGGCTCGGCCGCGCCCGGCACGCGGTGTCCGAGGTCCGCTCCCGTATGGACGTCTTCGACCGCCTCGTCCTCGGCAACGAGATCTTCCGCGGCCGGACCCGCGGGGTCGGCGTGCTGACCCCGGAGGCGGTGCACGCGTACGGCGTCTCCGGACCCATCGGCCGCGCCTCGGGCGTCGACTTCGACCTGCGCCGCGACGAGCCGTACCTGGCCTACGGGGAGCTACAGGACACCCTGAAGGTCGTCACCCGCACCGAGGGCGACTGCCTGGCCCGCTTCGAGGTGCTGCTGGAGCAGACGCACAACGCGCTCGACCTGGCCGACGCCTGCCTGGACCGGATGGCGGAGCTGGCCCCGGGGCCGATCAACCAGCGGCTCCCGAAGGTGCTCAAGGCCCCCGAGGGCGCGACGTACGCCTGGACCGAGAACCCGCTCGGCATCAACGGCTACTACCTGGTCTCCAAGGGCGAGAAGACCCCGTACCGCCTCAAGCTCCGCTCCGCCTCGTTCAACAACATCCAGGCCCTGACGGAGCTGCTCCCCGGCACGCTGGTCGCCGACATGGTCGCCATCCTGGGCTCACTGTTCTTCGTGGTGGGCGACATCGACAAGTGACGGTCGGGTCCGGGGTGACGGGCGGGGCGTGATCCGCTGTACGCGGGGTAGCGCGCGGGCCAACACCAACAGGGTCGTCCACAGGGTGTGGATAACTTTCACGCCCGACGACGCACGCGAAAAACGCCCGCACCGGTCGATGACCGGTGCGGGCGTTTCTCTTGCCTGCTCTTCGTGCTGCTAGCTGTGCCGCTTACTGGGTGACTTACTGGGCGGCCGCGCTGCGGAGCTCCACGACATCGATCTGTTCGGTCTCGTCGTGCGCGGTCAGGTCGATGACCTCGCCGGCGGCGGGCTCACCGGCAGTGGCCTCATCGGAGGCTTCCGGCGCGGTCTCGTCGCGTGCCTCGTCGCGCGTCTCGGGCTCGGCCTCCGGGGCGGCCTGCTGCGCGGCCTCCGGGGCGGACTGCTGGGCGGGCTGCTGCGTGGTCTGACGGGCCGCCGCGCGGGCCGACTGTTCGGCCACCGCCTCGTCGCCCACCACGTCCGCCAGATCCTCCTCCAGCGGCGCTGCGGGTCCCTCCTTGGGTGCGGTGCCCATGCCCGTACCGAAGAAGTCGAAGCCGCCGGTCGTCCGCGAGGCGGGCCGGTGCTGCGCGCTGAGCGGCGCGACCGCGGCGGCCGGCACCGGGCGCAGCGCGGGGGCGCCCTCGGCCGTCGCACGGACCTGCGCGGCGGCGCGGGCCTGTTCGGCGGCGCGCTGCCGCTCCGCCCGCTCCCGCTCCGCACGGTGGGCGGCGTCGCGGCGGGCGGCCTCCTGCCGAACGGCGCTCTCGTTCAGCCGCAACAGCGCCTCGTCCGCCTTGCGGAAGTCACGCGCGGTGGGAGCCGCGGAGGCACCACGGCCGACAGCGGCAGCCGGAGAGGCGGCGCGACCGGCGGCACCGGGAGCCGCGGATATGGCGGCGTCCGAGCCCGTGGCCGGGCGAGCGTCGGCGCGGCCGGGGGCGGCGGCCGGCGTGCCGGGCGTGATGGCGGCCGCCGTCGTGCCGTCGGCGACAGGGCCGACGGCCGCGGGCCGAACGGCCGTCAGGCCCGGTACCGGCACGGCGCCGCCCGCCGTCAGCTCCCGCGCCGGGGCCGTGGCCTCGATCGCGAGCCGGCGGCGGCCCTCCAGCGCGCTGGCCCGCTCGGTCTCGGCCGTGGCGTACCGGCGCAGCAGCGCGGCGTGTTCATTGCGCAGCCGGGCCAGCTCCGCGCGCTTGGCGCGCAGTTTGGTCTCCAGCGCGGCCCGGATCTCCCGGGCCTCCTCGACGTCCGTCTCCAGTTCGGCGACGCGCTCCTCGGTCCGCCACTCGTCGCGCACCCGCGCGCGGGTGAGTTCGGCGACCCGCTTGCCGGCCGTACGGTCCCAGCTGCGGGCCAGCACGGCGCCGCCGACCGCGGCGACGGCCGCGGCGGCGACCAGGACCCGGAGCACCAGCGCATCGCCGACCAGCCAGGCACCGCCGGCGCAGGCAATTGACGCACCGGCGACCGTCGTAGGGGGAAGAAGCCGGTGCAGGGGTGGGGAATGGCGATGGCGTCCTCGTGGCATGGCCTGAAATTTACCGTGCGTACGAGGCTGGTGGGGCCCCACCCTGCAATCCGTTTCCCGCTGGTTACTTCTTGAGCAGGTCCTTCTCCTTCAGATAGGCCGTCGCGACATCCGCCGGCTTGCGCCGGTCGGCATCGACCTGGCGGTTCAGCTCGATCAAGTCCTTCGTCGTGAGCACCTTCGTGAGCTTGCCGAGCGCACTCGCCAGGGCGCTGTCGCCAGCGCTCTTCGCATTCACCACCGGCAGCACATTCTCGGCGTTCTGCAGGTGCTTGTCGTCCTTGAGGAGCACCAGCCCGAAGCTGCCCAGCGTGGCGTCCGTCGTGGTGGTCAGCACCAGTTGGTCCGTGCCGTCCTTGACCGCCTGCTTGGCCTGCACCGTGCCCACGCCCTTGGGGTCGATGCCCGTCACGGCTATGCCGTACGTCTTCTTCAGGCCCGGCAGGCAGTACGGCCTGGTCTCGCACTCCTCGCCCGCCGCGAGCTTCACCTTCTGCTTCGACGCGCCAAGGTCCGAGAGGGTCTTCAGCTTGTGCTTCGCGGCGAATTCCTTGGTGACCGCGAAGGCGTTCTGGTCCGTCGCCGCGCCGTGCGGGAGAACCTTCAGTCCGCGCGGCTCGGCGAGCTTCTTCAGTGCCGCGACGGTCTCGTCCGCGTCGTTGGACGCGACCGACTTCGCCTTGGCGCCGTTCTCCTTGGCGTTGAGAAAATCGGCGAGCGTGGAGGCGTATTCCGGAACGACATCGATCTCGCCCTTCTCCAGGGCCGGTTCGTAGAGCTCGCGATTCTTCAGCGTCTGCACGGACGTCTTGTACCCGGCATTGGAAATGATCTTGGAATAGAGCTCGGCGAGCACCTGGGACTCGGTGAATCCCGCGGAACCCACGACGATCGTGCCCTTGCCGCCCGCGCTCTTGCCGCCCTTTTCCTCCAGGCTCTGGCCGCCGCACGCGGACAGCCCGGCGCCCAGCGCCAGCACCGTCCCCGCGACGAGGGCCGTCCGCGCGGTACGCGACATGCTGTTCATCGGTTTCACCATCCAGTCGTCAATGCGGTCACCGGTCGGGCACCGGCCGGTCTTGAAGTCGAGCAGGCAGCCTTGAAGTCGAGCAGGGAGTACAGCAGAGGGGAGCGAGTACAGCAGAAGGGCGGCCCGACGTCTGTACCTCGCGCGGTACACACCGCTGCCCCTGACGCCCGCTCAGACGGCCGCCGCGTCCTTGCGGGCCGCCCGTATGCCCCGGCGGACCGTGCGCGCCGGGCGCTTGCCCCGCATCGGGTCGCACAGCCGCTCCACCGCCACCAGCACCGCCTCGACGAGCAGCGCCAGCCCCGCGACCAGCACCGCGCCCGCCACCACCTGAGGGGTGTCGTAGTTGCCGAAGCCCGCCGTGATGATCCGGCCGAGGCCCCCGCCGCCGGCCAGCGCGGCGAGCGTCACCGTCGCCACGACCTGCACCGACGCCGACCGCAGCCCCGTCATGATCAAGGGGTACGCCAGCGGCAGCTCCACCCGGAGCAGCAGCTGAGGGCCGGACATGCCCATCCCCCGGGCCGCCTCCACCACATCGCGGTCGGCCTCCCGCATCCCGACGTACGCGTTCGTCAGCAGCGGCGGCACCGCGAACAGCACCAGCGCCACGATCGTCGGCCAGTCCCCCGCCCTGCCCAGCGGACTGAGCGTCAGCAGCACCAGTACCGCGAAGGTCGGCACCGCGCGGCCGACGTTGGCGAGATTGACCGCCAGCGCCCCGCCCTTGCCGATGTGGCCCAGATACAGCGCCACCGGCAGCGCCAGCAGACAGGAGATGATCAGGCACACCACGCTGAGCTGCACATGCTGGCCCAGGCGGTGCCATACGCCGTTCTCCCCCGCCCAGTTCGCCGCGGAGCCCAGCCAGTCCCACGCGCCCGTGATCGCGTCCATCGCTCAGGCCACCGCCTTCCGCTCGCGCCCGGTCCGGCGTATCCCACCGGCCCCGTCCCGCGCCCGCCGCGTCCGGTCGGCCCGGGTCCAGGGCGTCAACGCCCGCTGCAGGCCCACCAGCAGCAGATCGGCGATCAGCGCCAGCAGCACGCACAGCACGGATGCCGTGAGCACCTCGGCCTTGAAGAAGCCCTGCATGCCGCTGTCGATGAGATTGCCCAGGCCGCCGAAGCCGACGACCGCGCCGATCGTCGTCATCGCCACCGTCGAGACCGTGGCGATCCGCAGCCCCGCCATCAACGCGGGCAGCGCCAGCGGCAGTTCGACCTGGAAGAGCAGCCGCAGCGGGCCGTACCCCATCCCGCGGGCCGCCTCGCGCACCTCCGTGGGGACCGCCTGCAGGCCCGCGAGGATGTTCCGCACCAGGATCGTCAGGGAATAGAGCACCAGGCCCGTCACGACCACGGCGGCCGAGACCCCGAACACCGGGGTCAGCAGCGCGAACATGGCCAGCGACGGGACCGTGTACAGAATCGTCGTCAGGCCGAGCACCGGCCCGGCCGCGCCGCGCCGCTGCCGGGCGAGCAGCGCCAGCGGGAACGCCACCAACAGGCCGATGGCCACGGAGAGGACGGTGATCCAGACGTGCTGAACGGTGGCGTCCACCAGCTCCTGGCCACGGCTGCGGACGTACTCGCCGCAGATCCAGTCGTTCGCCTGCAGGCAGTTGCGCGGGCTCGGGGCCGCGCTCACGTACATACTCGCGACCGTGCTCATGGGCGTGCTCACGCCACGTCACCTCCCCCGTCCGCTCGCTCACAAATCCGGTGACTGTCTGCGACCTTATCCCCCGCCACTGACAATCGGACCGGACCGCCATTCACTCGCAACATCCCGTTCATCCCGCCCCGGGCGGACCGACGACAATGGGGAAGCATGATCCGTTTCGAGCACGTCACCAAGCGCTACGCGGACGGCACCACCGCCGTCGACGACCTCTCGTTCGAGGTCGCTGAGGGCGAGCTCGTCACGCTCGTCGGCCCGTCCGGGTGCGGCAAGACCACGACCATGAAGATGGTCAACCGCCTGATCGAGCCGAGCGGCGGCCGCATCTTCCTGGACGGCGCCGACATCGCCACCGTCGACCCGGTCGAGCTGCGCCGGCGCATCGGATACGTCATCCAGCAGATCGGGCTCTTCCCGCACAAGACCGTGCTGGACAACACCGCCACGGTCCCGCACCTGCTCGGCCGGCCCCGCAAGCAGGCCCGCGCCCGGGCCGCAGAACTCCTCGACCTGGTCGGCCTGGACCCGTCCGTGTACGGCGACCGGTACCCGGAACAGCTCTCCGGCGGCCAGCGCCAGCGCGTCGGCGTGGCCCGCGCGCTCGCCGCCGATCCGCCCGTGCTGCTGATGGACGAGCCGTTCGGTGCCGTGGACCCGGTCGTCCGTGAGCATCTGCAGACGGAGTTCCTGCGGCTGCAGTCCTCGCTGCGCAAGACAGTCCTCTTCGTGACGCACGACATCGAGGAAGCGGTACGGCTCGGCGACCGCATCGCCGTCTACGGGGCCGGACGCATCGAACAGTTCGACACTCCGGCAACGGTGCTGGGCGCGCCCGCGACACCGTACGTAGCGGAGTTCGTGGGCGCCGACCGGGGGCTGAAGCGGCTGTCCGTCACCCCCATCGAGACCGGCGACCTCGAGCAGCCGCCGGTCATCCACCTCGACGACCCCGTGGGGCGCGCGCTGGCCGGGATGACGGCGGACGGCGCCCGCTGGGCGGTCGTGCTGGACCACGAGGACCGGCTGCACGGCTGGGTCGCGGCGGACACCCTCGCACTCGCCGAGGAGGGCACGGTCCGGGAGCACGCGCGGCGCATGGAGGCGTGGCTGCCGGTCGGGGCGCCCCTGAAACAGGCGTTCAGCACGATGCTGCAGCACGACGCGGGCTGGATCGCCGTACTGGACGGCGACCGCTTCCTCGGCGTCCTCACCCCGGGCCGCCTCCACGAGGCCCTGCGCCGCTCGACCACGGCGGACGCGGCGAAGATCGCCCGCGCGGACGTGGACCTGGAGTCGGTACTGGACGCATGACGCGAAGAAGACGGACGGACCGGGCAAAGGGGACGCGGGCGCTGCGCTTACAGGTGCAGCTCACCACTCCCCCACCCCGGGGGTTACCCAAGGGCGGCCGCCGACGCACCCGAGCGGCCTCGGGTGCACTCGAAAGGGGCTTCGCAGGCTTCAGGCGGCCCGCTACGCGGCCGCCGCCCCCGCCTCGTCGTCATCGTCCGGGAGCTTGCAGACGCGTTCCAGGAAGACGGCGGCGGCCACCACCGCCAGGCCGGCGAGGACCGCCAGGCCCGCGTACACCGTCTGGTCCGTGCGTCCCTGGGCCGCGGAGCCCGAGGTCAGCAGGAAGACCGCGACGCCGCCGTACAGGCCGCTCACGACCGCGGCGACCAGCGCGCTCGCCTGGCCGAACAGCACGGCCCGCGCGGCCATCATCGGCTCGACGCCCTTCGCACCGGGCACCCGCTCACGCTGGGCCTTCAGCCGGCTGCGCAGCGACAGGGCCGTCGCCGCCAGCACGGCCGCGATCAGCGCCAGCACGATCGGGGCCGCCAGCGGCACGCTGGGCAGGCTGCCGAGCGCGTCCCACAGCCGGGCGCCGGCCCAGGCCAGTACGCCTGCCACCACGAACAGCCCGACCAGCACCTTGATCCGTAGCTGCTTCACCGAGCTCTTCGCCCCTCACACCGTCCTGGCCACGCGCCCGCGCGGACGCGCCGGCCGTCATGTCCACCGGACACCATCATGATCCCTGCACCGGTCCCCCGAGGGCCGTAGGGCGTGTCCGATGGGTCTCCGCGGCGACCCATCGGACACGCCCTAGGGCCAACGATCACTCCGGCAGCCGCAGTTCCAGGTCGGCGCGCGGCGCGATGCCGCTCCGGCCCAGGACCTCCAGCAGCTCGGCCACCGGGCCGTGCCCGGGGACCTTGGCCTCGGGGTCGACGTCGTGCCACGGCACGAGGACGAAGGCGCGCTCGTGGGCGCGCGGGTGCGGCAGGGTGAGCACCGGGTCCTCGGAGACGACGTCCTGGTACGCGACGATGTCGACGTCGATCGTGCGCGGGCCCCAGCGCTCGTCGCGCACCCGCTCGAACGCCTCCTCGATGGCGTGGCCGCGCTCCAGGAGCGAGGAGGGCGGCAGCGTGGTCTTCAGCAGGACCACGGCATTGAAGTACGTCGGCTGGGAGCCCGGCTCCACGCCCCACGGCTCGGTCTCGTACACCGGTGAGACGGCCTTCACGCGCACGCCGGGGGTGTCCTCCAGCGCGTCGATGGCGCCCTGCAGCGTCTCCAGGCGGTTGCCCAGATTGCTCCCCAGGGAGATCACCGCGCGTTTGGGGTTGGTGAGCGTCACGTCCGCCGCGTCGACCTGCTCCACCACGGAGGCGGGCACCGGCTGCACGGTCGGGTCACTGCTGGTCATACTCGGCTCCGGGTGATGGTGATGGTCACGTCGTCAAAGGGGACCGTGATCGGGGCATCGGGCTTGTGGACGACGACCTCGACCTCCTCCACCCCCTGGTGCTTGAGGCATTGGGCGGCGATCCGCTCCGCGAGCGTCTCGATGAGGTCGACCGGCTCGCCCTCGACGATCGCCACGACCTCCTCCGCCACGACTCCGTAGTGCACGGTCTTCGCGAGGTCGTCGGTCGCCGCCGCCGGCCGGGTGTCCAGGCCGAGCACCAGGTCCACGACGAACGCCTGGCCCGCCTCGCGTTCCTGGGCGAACACGCCGTGGTGGCCCCGGGCCTTCAGCCCGCGCAGCGCGACACGGTCCACGCGAATCACTCCCACTGGTTACCACTGATCGTCGGATTACCGGGCACGCACCGGACATCGTCCGGAACACCACCCGGTCATCGAATTTACCTGCGAGCACTGACAGCGCTCGCCCACGGGGGCCATGGACGGCACCCCGCACAGCTGCTGCACAGCCGAGTCCCCGTCCGCGCGGCCATTTACCCCACGGCCCCGTGCTCCACCCCTACCCCGACACGACTTGGCTCGAACGAGTGCTCCCCCAGCCACCCCGCTGACCCCGGCCGCTGACCCCGGACACGGTATCCGCCCATGTCAGCGCGGTGCACGCGGCTGTTCAAAAGTCTCAGCATGCGGCGTCGCCGCCCGCCGAGACGTGCCTCACAGGCCGCCCGGCAGCCCGCCCACGCCGTCGTCCTCGTCCTCGGGGCCGTCCTCGTCGTCCTCGTCGTCCCGGTCGGCGAGCACCGGCGAACCGTGGTGCGACCACACCCGCCAGCCGTCCTCCGTGCGCCGGAAGACGTTGGTCGCCACGACGAGCTGGCCGATCAGCGGGCCCACCGAGCCGTCCTCCTCGGCCGGGCCGCCGCTGAGGATGTTCTCCGTGCAGGTCACCAGCGCGGTGTCGGCCACCACGTCGATCTCCACATCGGTGAGGAAGAACTGGATGTACTCGGTGTTCGCCATGATCAGCGCATAGGAGCGCAGCACCTCGCTGCGGCCGCGCAGCACCGGCCAGCCAGGGTGCACCACGCTCACCTGGCCGTCCAGCCACAGCTCGGACATCGCCTCGTGATCCCCGCGCTCGATGGCCTCGTAGAACGCGGTATTGGCCTGCTCCACCAGCTCGATGTCCGTACGTGGGCTCAAACCGCTCACACCGCTCCCGTCATGTTCCTCGTGCATACTTCGCGTCTTTATGGGCGTGCACAGGTACGTGCACGCATACGGGCTCCGCGCCCCCGTCACCGGGCACGCCGCGCGCCATCTGGCTGCCCTGTGCCCTGCCGGGCCCCGTTCTACGCCGTGCGCCGGGCCGCGGAACCGGCGGCCTCCACGGCGCGTGCGACCCGCACCGCGTCGGCGCTCGCCCGCACTTCATGCACGCGGACCGCCCAGGCGCCTTCGCGCGCCGACAGGGCGGTGACCGCCGCCGTCGCCGCGTCCCGCTCCCGCGCCGGCGGCACCGAGGCGGACGCGCCGGCACCGGCCAGCACCCGGCCCAGGAACCGCTTCCGGGAGGCGGCCACCAGCAGCGGCCGGCCCAGCTCGTGCAGCCGCTCCAGGCCCGCGACCAGCTCCAGGTCGTGATCGGCCTGCTTGGCGAAGCCCAGCCCCGGGTCGATCACGATGCGCTCCGGGTCGATGCCCCCGGCGACCGCACGGTCCATCGACACCCGAAGCTCGGAAACGACCTCGCCGACGACGTCGCGGTAGACCGCCCGGTCGTTCATGTCGACGGACTGGCCGCGCCAGTGCATCACCACGAACGGCGCGTGCGCCGCAGCCACCACCGGGATCATCGCCGGGTCGGCGGCGCCCGCGCTCACGTCGTTCACCAGATGCGCGCCCGCCTGCAGCGACTGCTCGGCGACAGAGGCCCGCATGGTGTCGACGGAGATCACCACGCCGGCCGCCGCCAGCTCCCGTACGACCGGGATGACGCGGCGCAGCTCCTCGGCCTCGTCCACCCGCGCGGCACCGGGCCGGGTCGACTCGCCGCCCACGTCCACCAGGTCGGCCCCCTGGGCCACCAGGTCCAGGCCGTGCTTGACCGCGAGCTCGGTGTCGAACCAGTCGCCGCCGTCGGAGAACGAGTCGGGGGTCACGTTGACCACGCCCATGACCGCGCACCGGTCCCACTCGGGAAGACCGGCCACCCGGCCACGCAAAGTACTCATACATCCAGCCTAGGCGCTGTGGCCGGGCGGCTCGCCCCACGCACCGCGCGTACCTGGGCGAACGCGGACGTATGGGTACACCTGTACGTCCGCGTACGTACCCGTTCGCCGGCTCCCCCGCCGGCCCGGCCGCCACCGCGCCCGCCCCTCGGGCTCTCAGGCGGCCCGCCCGACCGACGTGCCGCGTAGCCTCGAGGTCCGGTGCGCACACGGGCGCGCCACGGGCTCCGGCCGCCGTCGGCGCAGCAGCCGGGGCAGCCCGAGCTGCACGAACCCCTCGGCCTGCATCGCCGCGAAGCCGATCCGCGGCAGGTCTCGGGTGGCCCGGAAGACCACGAAGCGGGGCTCCCAGCGCGGCTGGAACTTGGCGTTGAACTTGTACAGCGATTCGATCTGGAACCAGCGCGAGAGGAACACCAGCAGGCCGCGCCACGTGCGCAGCACCGGCCCCGCGCCCAGCTTCTCGCCGCGGGCCAGTGCCGAGCGGAACATCGCGAAGTTCAGGGAGACCCTGGCCACGTCCAGCTTCGGCGCCGCCTGCAGGGCGGCCACGATCAGCAGCTCGTTCATCCCGGGGTCGGCGCTGCGGTCGCGCCGCATCAGGTCCAGCGACATCCCGTCCGCCCCCCACGGCACGAAGTGCAGTACGGCCTTCAGGTCGCCGTACGGGCCCGGCACCTCGCCCTCCTCGGGTGCGCGGTGCGCCGTGGCGATCACCGCGTCGCCGTCCCGGGGATCGCCGATCCGGCCCAGCGCCATCGAGAAGCCGCGCTCGGTGTCGGTGCCCCGCCAGCCGTCCGCGGCCCGCTGGACCGCCTCGACCTCCTCCGGGGACAGCTCGGCCACCCGGCGCACCTGGGTCTCGTACCCGTTGCGTTCGATGCGCTTGACCATCTGCCGTACGTTGCGCATCGCGCGCCCGGAGAGCGTGAAGTCCGCCACGTCCACGATGGCCTCGTCGCCCAGCTCCAGCGCGTCCAGGCCGGTCTCGCGGGTCCACACCTCGCCGCCGGTCTCGGAGCAGCCCATCACCGCGGGCGTCCAGGAGTGCGCCCGCGCCTCCTCCATGAAGCGCTCGATCGCACCCGGCCACGCCTCGACGTCCCCAATGGGGTCACCGCTGGCCAGCATCACCCCGGAGACCACGCGGTAGCAGACCGCCGCCTTGCCGCTGGGCGAGAAGACCGCGCCCTTGTCGCGGCGGAGCGCGAAGTGGCCGAGGGAGTCCCGGCTGCCGTGCCGGGCCAGCAGCTCCCGCAGCCGGTCCTCGTCCTCCGCCGTGAGCCGCGCTGCCGGCTGCTCGGGCCGGAAGGCGAGGTACGCGGTGGTCGCCAGGGTCAGCAGGCCGAGCGCACCGAGCGAGTAACCGACCGTGTAGTCGACGTGATGGGTGTACGCCACGGGTCCCTCGAAGCCGAACAGGCCCCACACGACGTGCTGCAGCTGCGCCCAGACCGTCGGATCACCGACGGTGCGGTGCGGATGGGAATTGACGATCACCATGCCGAGGGCGACGCTCACACCGCCCAGCACGACGAAGTTCAGCAGCGCCTTCCAGCGGCTGCGCGGGTCCGGCAGCGCCGCGAACTCCCGGCGGTGCCGCACCAGATAGGCCAGCAGCGCCAGCGAGAGCACCGCTCCGATGACGGAGTGGCGGTACGCGAACTGCGCCGCCGCGCCCACCGGGAGCAGCGTCACCGCGGCGATCCACACCCGCCGCTTGCGCCGCTTCAGGCCGTGCGCCAGCAGCAGGAGCAGCAGGCCCACCACGACCGAAGCGGCCGCGGCCAGCGGGCTCACCGCGCCGGGCAGCACCTCCGCCATGGCGTGCATGCGGCTGTGCCGGATGCGTGGGAACACGCCGGACGCCAGGTTCAGCAGACCGATCAGCGTGCAGGCCGTACCGACCGCCGTGGGCACCGCCTCCGGGCGCGGTCCCCGCACCCAGCGTGCGGGACGCCACGCAACCACTCCGGACTTTTCGCCATCTAGCCTGTCAGACATCACTTTCCCGTCGCCCGCTCCTCAAGCCGCCTGACCTTCAGAACGCGGAGCATCAAGTCGCCACTACGTGGACAATTCGCGCTGTAGGACGGCACTTCAGGGCCCGGGGTTCCATCAGGCGACCGGACCGCCCGGTCGCCCGGCAGGAAGTGGACATGGACCTCACCAGTAAGACCGTGCTGGCGCTCACCGTGCTGATAGCGGTGGCTCTCTTCGCCTCCACCGTGCTCCTGTGGCCGCGCCTGGCAGACCGTACCTGGCGTGCCGTGACAGGCCGAATCGGCCTGCTACTGGCGACCCAACTGACCCTTTTTGCCTCGGTCGGTCTCGCCGTCAACAACGCTTTCGGCTTCTACGCGTCCTGGGCCGACCTCTTCGGCCAGGAGCACCAGACCGGTGTCGTGGTCGACCACACGACCGGCCCGGGCGGCACCGACCTGAAACGACAGGGTGTGGAGCGGACCGGCCTGCCGCACGACAACCGCCGCGCCGACGTCGCCGGCCGGCTGGACAAGGTCCTGATACGGGGCGAAGCCACCGGCATCACCAGCCCCGCGTACGTCTACCTGCCGCCGGAGTACTTCCAGCCCCGGTACGCCCACCGGCACTTCCCCGCGGCCGTCGTACTCACCGGCTATCCGGGCACCGCCGAGGCGCTCTACACCAAGCTGCACTACCCGCAGACCGAGCGCCGGCTGGTCGCGAAGGGCAGGATGCAGCCGACCGTCCTGGTCATGCTCCGCCCGACCGTCGCCCCGCCACGCGACACGGAGTGCATGGACATACCGGGCGGCCCGCAGACCGAGACGTTCTTCACCAAGGAGCTGCGCGCGGACATCGCGGCGCACTACCGCACCGGTACGGCCGCCCGGAGCTGGGGCGTGATGGGCGACTCCACGGGCGGCTACTGCGCCCTGAAGATGACCATGCGCCACCCGGAGGCGTACTCCACGGCCGCCGCCCTCTCCGGCTACTACAAGGCGCCCCTGGACCCCACCACCGGCGACCTCTTCGCCGGCAACGCGCAGCTACAGCGCGAGAACAACCTGCTGTGGCGGCAGCGCCACCTGCCCGCGCCGCCGGTGAATCTCCTGGTCACCACCAGCAAACAGGGCGAGACGAACTACGCGGACACGATGCGCTTCATACAGGGCACCAAGGCCCCGACCCGCATCTCCTCCATAGTCCTGGAAAGCGGCGGCCACAACTTCAACACCTGGCGCCGAGAAATCCCGGCAGCCCTCGCCTGGCTGGCGGGCCGCCTCGACACGTGACCCGCACCGACCTGTCCGCTTACCGAGCCAGAATCAGGCTCATCGCCTCCGCGCGCGTAGCCGCGTCGCGGAGCTGGCCGCGGACAGCCGAGGTCGTCGTCTTGGCGCCGGGCTTACGGACACCCCGCATGGTCATGCACATGTGCTCGCACTCGACCACGACGATCACGCCGCGCGGCTCCAGTATCTCCATCAGAGAATCCGCGATCTGCGTGGTCAGCCGCTCCTGGACCTGCGGGCGGCGGGCGAAGACGTCCACCAGCCGGGCCAGCTTGGACAGCCCGGTGATCTTGCCGTCGGTCGACGGAATGTAGCCGACGTGCGCGACACCGACGAACGGCACCAGGTGATGCTCGCAGGAGGACATCACCTCGATGTCCTTGACCAGCACCATCTCGTCATGACCGAGGTCGAAGGTCGTCGTGAGAACGTCCTCCGGCTTCTGCCAGAGGCCACCGAATATCTCCTTGTACGCCCGCGCCACCCGCGCCGGCGTCTCGAGGAGGCCCTCGCGGTCCGGGTCCTCACCGACCGCGATCAAGAGTTCGCGTACGGCGTTCTCGGCCCGCTTCTCGTCGAACTCGCGGATCTTGCCTTCGCCGTCCAGCGTCACCGGGTCGGTCATTTCGTGCCTCGTTCCGTCTTTCACCCCGCTACGAACCGCGGAATGCCGCGTCCCCCAGGCTAGAACCTGGGGGACGCGGCATTCATTCCGGGGCCGCTGTGGCAAGCGGCCGGCCGATCACGCCTCGCTGCTGCCGGAGTCCTCCGGGAGGTCCACCTTCTCCGTGGAGACGGTGGGCGTCGCGGTGACCGCGCCATTGGCCGCGGCCAGCTCCTTGGGCGCGAGCACCGGCGGGCGGGTGGAGGGCGTACGCCGTGAGGAGCCGGTCCACGCGGGGCGGGACGGGCGCTTCACGATGTGCTTGAAGATCTCCGCGATCTCCTCCTTGCCCAGGGTCTCCTTCTCCAAGAGGGCCAGGACCAGGTTGTCGAGGACGTCGCGGTTCTCGACGAGGATCTCCCACGCCTCGTTGTGCGCGGTCTCGATCAGCTTCTTGACCTCCTCGTCCACCAGGGCCGCGACCTCTTCCGAGTAGTCGCGCTGGTGGGACATCTCGCGGCCCAGGAAGGGCTCGGAGTTGTCGGAGCCGAACTTGATCGCGCCGAGCCGCTCGGTCATGCCGTACTGCGTGACCATCGCGCGGGCCGTGGCGGTCGCCTTCTCGATGTCGTTCGCGGCGCCCGTCGTCGGGTCGTGGAAGACCAGCTCCTCCGCCGCGCGGCCGCCCAGCATGTATGCGAGCTGGTCGAGCATTTCGTTGCGCGTGGTGGAGTACTTGTCCTCGTCCGGGAGCACCATCGTGTAGCCGAGCGCGCGGCCGCGGGACAGGATGGTGATCTTGTGGACCGGGTCGGAGTTCGGTGAAGCCGCCGCGACCAGGGCGTGTCCGCCCTCGTGATACGCGGTGATCTTCTTTTCCTTGTCCGACATGATCCGGGTCCGCTTCTGCGGTCCGGCCACGACCCGGTCGATCGCCTCGTCCAGGAAGTGGTTGTCGATCAGCTTCTTGTCGCTGCGGGCGGTGAGCAGCGCGGCCTCGTTGAGGACGTTGCTCAGGTCCGCGCCGGTGAAGCCGGGCGTACGGCGGGCCACGGCGCTGAGGTCGACGTCTGGCGCGACCGGCTTGCCCTTCTGGTGGACCTTGAGGATCTCCAGACGGCCCTGCATGTCGGGACGGTCGACCGCGATCTGCCGGTCGAAACGGCCCGGGCGCAGCAGCGCCGGGTCCAGGATGTCCGGCCGGTTCGTGGCGGCGATCAGGATGACGCCGCCCTTCACGTCGAAGCCGTCCATCTCGACCAGGAGCTGGTTCAGCGTCTGCTCGCGCTCGTCGTGACCGCCGCCCAGGCCCGCACCGCGGTGCCGGCCGACGGCGTCGATCTCGTCGACGAAGACGATCGCCGGGGCGTTCGCCTTGGCCTGCTCGAAGAGGTCACGGACGCGCGAGGCGCCGACACCCACGAACATCTCGACGAAGTCGGAGCCGGAGATCGAGTAGAAGGGCACGCCCGCCTCGCCCGCGACGGCGCGCGCGAGGAGCGTCTTGCCCGTACCGGGCGGGCCGTACAGCAGTACGCCCTTGGGAATCTTGGCGCCCACGGCCTGGAACTTGGCCGGCTCCTGCAGGAACTCCTTGATCTCATGGAGCTCCTCGACCGCCTCGTCCGACCCGGCGACGTCCGAGAACGTCGTCTTGGGGGTGTCCTTGGTGATGAGCTTGGCCTTGGACTTGCCGAAGTTCATGACCCGGGAGCCGCCGCCCTGCATCTGATTCATCAGAAACAGGAACACGACGACGATCAGGACGAACGGCAGCAGCGAGAGCAGCATGCCCACGAAGGGGCTCTGCTTCTGCGGCGAGACGGTGTAACCGTCCTTGATGTCGCCCGTCTGGTACTTGGACTGCAGGGTCTTGGCCAGGTCCACGCCCTGGTCGCCGATGTAACTCGACTGGATCTTGTCCGAACCCTCGACCTTGTTGCCGCCGGAGAGCTCGACCTTGATCTTCATCTCGTCGCCGGTCGTCAGCTCGGCGGACTTCACCTTGTTGTCCGTGATCGCCTTGACGACCTGACCGGTGTCCACCGTCTTGTAGCCGCCGGACGAACTGACGACCTGCATCAACACGACCACGGCGAGGACGGCCAGCACGATCCACATGACCGGCCCACGGAAGTATCGCTTCACGTCCATCCATACGGAGCCCTAAAGGCCCCGTCCCTCCTGCCACAGTGAGGCACTCCAGCCCTCGGGGAGGTCTGGTCGTGCGTACGGTGTATTACTGGCCCGAAAAAGACTGACCTTCGGACGGTACCCCAGCATTGTCACCCGACGCCGCTGCCCGTGGGGAACAATGCGACTTGGATTCCGCCCTCCCTGCTCCAACGGCGGGAGACCGCTGAGGGTTCCCGCCGTCCGGCAAGAGGCGCTTTCCAGGCCCTGTCCGGCACCGCCGATGAGGCGTCAGCCGCCGTAGACGTGCGGCGCAAGCGTGCCGACGAACGGCAGATTGCGGTACTTCTCGGCGAAGTCCAGGCCGTATCCCACGACGAATTCGTTGGGGATGTCGAAGCCGATCCACTTCACGTCGATGTCGACCTTGGCCGCTTCCGGCTTGCGCAGCAGCGTGCAGACCTCCAGCGAGGCCGGCTCGCGCGAGCCGAGGTTCGACAGCAGCCAGGACAGCGTCAGGCCGGAGTCGATGATGTCCTCGACGATCAGGACGTGCTTGCCCTTGATGTCGGTGTCCAGGTCCTTGAGGATACGGACCACGCCGGAGGACTGGGTGCCCGCGCCGTACGACGACACGGCCATCCAGTCCATCGTGACGGGGGTGGACAGCGCACGTGCCAGGTCCGCCATCACCATCACGGCGCCCTTCAGGACGCCGACGATGAGCAGCTCCTTGCCCGCGTACTCCGCGTCGATCTTCGCGGCCAGCTCGGCCAGCTTCGCGTCGATCTCTTCTTTGGTGATGAGCACCGACTGAAGGTCGGAACCCATGTCCTTGTCGTCCACCCGTGCCACTTTCGCTCGGTTCGGTGTCATTAGACCGTCATCGACTCAGCCGTCCCGGCGGTCCCGCGCGGCTCAGCCCTGCCGGATGACCAGTTTGCCACCCTGGCGTCGCACACCCACCAGCCCGGGGAGGTCGATGGCTCCCTGGCCGCGCCAGGCGGTGATCAGCCGGTCGACCTCCTCGATGTGCCGTGCGAAGAGCGAACCCGCAGGTGAGCCCGCACGCAGCAGGGCCCGGCGGAGCACCCTGCGACGCACCGCAGGGGGGAGCGAGTACAGCGCGGCCACGTCCAGCGCACCGGTGGCATCGGCCACACCGCGCTCGGCCTCGACGGCCCAGGAGTCCAGCGCGTCGGCGTCGTCGCGGGAGAGCTGCGCCGTACGGGCGAGGGCCTCGACGACGCCTTTGCCGAGCGCCTTCTCCAGGGCGGGCAGGCCCTCGTGGCGGAGCCGGGAGCGGGTGTACGAGGGGTCGGTGTTGTGCGGGTCGTCCCAGACGGGCAGCGACTGGATCAGACATGCCTTGCGGGCGGTCTGCCGGTCGATCCCGAGGAAGGGGCGGCGGTAGCGGCCGTCGGTGCCGGAGACGGCGGCCATGCCGGACAGCGAGCGGGTGCCGGAGCCGCGGGCGAGGCCGAGGAGCACGGTCTCGGCCTGGTCGTCGCGGGTGTGGCCGAGGAGGACCGCGTCGGCGCCGTGCCGCCGGGCCGCGTCGTCCAGCGCTGCGTACCGGGCCTCGCGGGCGGCCGCTTCGGGGCCGCCGTCCCTGCCGACCTCGACGGTGACGGCCTCGGCCGGGTCCAGGCGGAGCGATTGCATTCGGAGGACGACCTCGGCGGCCCGGGTGTCGGAGCCCTCCTGGAGGCCGTGGTCGACCGTGACGCCGCCGGCGCGGACGCCGAGGCGCGGGGCTTCGAAGGCGAGGGCCGAGGCGAGTGCCATGGAGTCGGCGCCGCCGGAGCAGGCGGCGAGCACCAGGGGCGGCGGGGCGTCGGGGCCGGACCGCCGGGTGTGGGACGTGAGGACGTCGTGGAGTACGCGGCGGACCGCCAGGCGTATTGCGGCGACCGCTGGATGGGGACCCATGTCCGTTTCCAATCGTTCAGCAGGGGGCCTCGGGCCGGACGGCGGCTGCCGTCCGGCCCACCGGGAGCATCTCGGGGTCGAGCGCCGGGGGATCGCCGGGCGATTCCCGGGGCGGTCACTCAGAGTGTCTCGATGGTGACAGAGATGAGCTGTTACCCGAGCATTGCACGCCTCTCCCCGGGCCACGGTCCCTCAGAAGGGTGATTGAGAGGGCGTTCTTCTGTCCTACCGCGCGTCCACGGCGCCCTGCCTTCCTACGGCGCACCGTCCGCCTTGCGGTGCACCCGCGCGACCCAGTCCGCCGGTTTGGCGATCTCCTGCTTGGTCGGGAGGGTGTTCGGCGAGGTCCACACGCGGTTGAAGCCGTCCATGCCGACCTCGTCGACGACGGCCCTTACGAAGCGCTCGCCGTCCCGGTACTGGCGCAGCTTGGCGTCCAGGCCGAGGAGCTTGCGCAGCGCCTGGTCCAGCCGCCCTGCGCCGCTTGCCCGGCGCTGCTGGAACTTCTCCCTGATCTCCGTCACCGAGGGCACGACCTGCGGGCCGACGCCGTCCATGACGTAGTCGGCGTGCCCCTCCAGCAGGGACATCACGGCCGTCAGCCGGCCGAGGATCTCGCGCTGCGCCTTGGTCTGCACGAGGTCGACGAGGCTGCGGCCGCCCTCGTCCTCGCCGGCCTCGCCCTCGGGCTTGGCCCCGGTCAGCGACTGGGCGGCCTCCCGCAGCCGTTCGAGGAGCGTGCCGGGGTCGATCTCGGTCTCGCCGAGGAACGACTGCACCTCGCCCTCGATGTGGTCGCGCAGCCAGGGCACCGCGGTGAACTGCGTGCGGTGCGTCTCTTCGTGCAGGCAGACCCACAGCCGGAAGTCGTGCGGCGCCACCTCCAGCTCGCGCTCGACGTGGACGATGTTCGGCGCGACGAGCAGCAGCCGGCCGCCGCGGGCGCCCGCGGGCAGGTCCCGGGTGGGCGGCGCGAAGGTCTCGTACTGGCCGAGCACGCGGGAGGCCAGGAAGGACAGCAGCATGCCCAGCTCGACGCCGGTCACCTTGCCGCCGACCGCGCCTATCACCGCGCCGCCGGGGAGCGAGGAGCGGCGCTCCTGCATCTTCTCCAGCAGCGGCTTCAGTACGGCGCGGAAGCCGGCGACGTTGGCGCGGATCCAGCCGGGCCGGTCGACGACCAGTACGGGGGTGTCGTGGGCGGCCGCGCCGCCCTCGCTCCCCGGTGGGGTCATGCGGGTGAACGCGCGCACGTGCTCCTCGGCGGCCTTCGCGTGCCTGCGCAGCTCGGCGACGACCGCGCGGGCCTCGTCGCGGCTCACCTCTGGGCCCGGCCGTACGAAGCGGGACGCGGTCGTCACCGCGAGATTCCAGTCGACCATCTCGGCACCACCGATGCTCGTCATGACTTCACGGTACGGGTGCGCCCGGCCGGGGGGTAGCCGATTCGCGGCGCTCGGCGGTGGGCGGCGCGGCATACGGGGCGCTCGGCGGTGGCCGGTACGGGGTGCGCCGCATCAGCGGCAGCCGCAGTTGGCCACCGCGGAGGCGAGCCGGTCGAGGGACCGCTGCGCCCCGTAGGCGTCGCTGGTGCCGTTGGTCATGAAGGCGAAGGTCAGCAGCCGGCCGTCGGCGTCGACGACCGTGCCGGCGAGGGTGTTCACGCCGGTGAGGGTGCCGGTCTTGGCGCGTACGGCCCCGGCGCCCGCCCGCTCGTCGGCGTACCGGGCCTCCAGGGTGCCGGTGAAGCCGGCCACGGGGAGGCCGGTGAGGACCGCGCGGAGCTCCGGGTGGTCGGGGGCCGCAGCGAGCAGCAGCACGTGGGACAGCAGGCCGGCGGAGACCCGGTCGTCGCGGTCCAGGCCGCTGCCGTCGTGGAAGGCGGTCCGCGCCACAGGGAGGCGAAGCTGTTCGAGTGTGCGCTGTACTGCGCGGCCCCCGCCCTTGAAGGTCGTCGGCGCTCCGGTGGCCACGGCCGTCTGGCGGGCGAGCTGCTCGGCGATGTCGTTGTCGCTGTGCGTGAGCATCCGCTCGACGATGGTCGAGAGCGGGAGGGAGCGGGCAGCGGCGAGCCGGGTGGCCGTGCGGCGGGCGTCGTCGTCCCGGGGCGCCCCGGTGACCGCGATGCCGTGGGCGCGCAGGTCGTCGGCGAAGGCGCGGGCAGCCTCGGCGGACGGGTCGGTGGCGCGGGGCGCGGTGCCGTGGCTGCTGGTGTCCAGGCGGGCCTCGTCGGCGGTGAGGGCGGTGACGGGCGCGAGGTTCTCGTTGGGGCCGATCGGGTGCTGCGGCGAGCCCTCGTAGAGCGAGTCGTCGTAACCGAGGGTGACTTTCTTCGTGCCGCGCTTCTTGAGGGCGCGCGCGGTGTCGGCGGCGAGGTCGCCGAGCGCGGCGGGGCGCTGCGCGGCCGGAGTGCCGGCCCTGGGCGTACGGGCGGTGAGGGTCGGGTCGCCGCCGCCGACCAGGACGACCCGGGCGGTGCCGTCCTTCGTGCGGCCGTCCTGCACGGCCTTCGTGGTGAAGCGGTGCTCGGGGCCGAGGGCGGTGAGGGCGGCCACGGCGGTGCCGAGCTTGATCGTGGAGGCCGGGGTCGCGGTCCGGGCCGGGTGGCTGGCGAAGACCTCGCGGCCGGTGGCCACGTCCACGACCGAAGCGGTCCGTACGGGACCCAGCTCGGGCGCCTTCAGCAGGGGCGCCAGGGCGTCCGCGAGGCCGCTGCCGGTCGGGGGCGGGACTCCGTCGCCGCCGCCCTTCACGGGGGCGCCCAGGGCCGCCAGGACGGGCGCGGCGCCGGGAGCCGAGGGTCCGGCACCGTGACGCTCACCACCTCGGCCGTCCCAGCGGGCCGCGCGGGCCCGTTCGGCCGTACGCTGGCCGGAGTCCCACGGACCGGCCGTCGCCACCGCACCGGCCGCGACCGCGAGACCGGCAACGGCGGAGCCGGCCGTGACCTGCCACGTCCGTTTCCGCTGCAGCGGGGTCCGCCGCCACCACTGGCGGGCGAAGAACCATTCGTCGGCGGCGAACTGCGCGGTGCTCCGCCCCGCGCCGGCCGCCGCCCGTATGCAGGACCGGCCCCAGCCGACCCACCTGACCTGCCACGACCTGGCCTCCGGCACTTTGGACCAGCCCCTTTCGCCACCACACACCTGCGTGGGGGACACTTAATCACCAGACGTATGTGTTGATCATGGAGGAGCCACCCGTGGAGTTCGACGTCACCATCGAGATCCCGAAGGGTTCGCGGAACAAGTACGAGGTGGACCACGAGACCGGTCGGATCCGCCTGGACCGTCGACTCTTCACCTCGACCAGCTACCCGGCCGACTACGGCTTCGTCGAGAACACCCTCGGCGAGGACGGCGACCCGCTGGACGCGCTGGTCATCCTGGACGAGCCGACCTTCCCGGGTTGCCTCATCAAGTGCCGCGCCATCGGCATGTTCCGTATGACCGACGAGGCCGGCGGCGACGACAAGCTGCTGTGCGTCCCGGCCTCGGACCCCCGCGTGGAGCACCTGCGCGACATCCACCACGTGTCGGAGTTCGACCGCCTGGAGATCCAGCACTTCTTCGAGGTCTACAAGGACCTGGAGCCGGGCAAGTCGGTCGAGGGCGCGAACTGGGTCGGCCGCACCGAGGCCGAGGCCGAGATCGAGGCTTCGTTCAAGCGCCTGGAGGCGCAGGGCGGCAAGCACTGAGCCTGGCGGCTCGGGTTTTCCGACCCCGGCCGGTAGCCGGTGGTACCGATGGGCGGGCACCTGCGGGTGTCCGCCCATCGGCGTACCGGATGTCCTCAAGCGCCGGACGGGCTTGAATGTGCCGCCGGACGGGCTTGGAACGTGGCTCAGAAGCCGCGGGTGCGCTTTGCCGCGCGGCGGGTGGCGGCTTCCTCTCCGCTGGGGGCGCGGATGAAGAGGCGGGCGATCTCGCCACCGAGGTTCACGCCGACGGCGATGGCCAGGGCCAGTGAGATGGCCTTGATCAGCGAGGAGACGCCGGCGTCCAGGTTGCCCTGGGCGAAGTTGAGCAGCGCGAAATACGTCGCGCTACCGGGGAGCAGCGGGCCGATGGCCGCCGTGACGTACGGCAGCGCGGACGCGTAGCGGTACCGGGACAGCAGCTGGCCGAAGAGGCCGACCAGGCCGGCCGCGATCGTGGTGGCGACCACCGGGTGGATCCTGGCTTGCGTAAGGGCGCCGTATATCACCCAGGCCACGCCGCCGTTGAAGGTCGCGAACAGCACGGTGTGACGTTCCTGCTGAAGCAGCACACAGAAGGCCAGCGCCAGCAGCAGCGAGGCGATGATCTGGACCACCGGCTCGTCGAACGATCCGAAGCCCTCTTCCGGGTTCAGCGTGTGCGCGCTCAGCTGGACGCCGATGTACAGCACGCCGAGCACTCCGATGACGATGCCGACGATGAGGTAGCCGACTTCCAGCAGACGTGCGGCCGCGGTGATGTAGTAACCCGTCAGGCCGTCCTGTACGCCCGCCACCAGGGCCCGCCCCGGGATCAGCGCGAAGAGGCCACCGGTGATGACGGCCGACGCCTGCACACCCGTTTCCGTCATGCTGAGCGCCACGCCCATCGCGGCGGGCGGCATCGCCGCCGCCACGAACTGGTAGAACTCCGGCAGCCCGCGTGCGGACGCCAGCCACGCCAGCCGGTCGCCGAGCATCGACCCTATGGCCGCCGCGACGAAGACCGTCAGGCCACCGCCGACCAGCATGCTCGCCGCGCCGGACAGCAGGCCGGACGCCACGGTGAGCGCCCAGCTCGGGTACGGGTGGCGGTTGCGCCGGATCTCGGCGAGGCCGCGGTACGCCTCCTCCAGGGTGATGCCGTCGGAGGTGATGTCGTCGACGAGCTGGAAGACCGCGGAGAGCCGGGTGTAGTCCACGCCGCGCCGGCGGACCGTGCGGCTGGCCGTCACCGGGTCGTCCACCAGCGAGGGCTGGTGCGAGATCGACAGCAGCGTGAACGTGACCGTGGGCTCGACCCGTTCGAGGCCGTACGCGTGGGCGACGCCGAACATCGCCGCCTCGACGTCCTCGGCCCCCTCACCGCCGGCGAGCAGGATCTCGCCGATACGGAGCGTGAGGTCGAGCACGCGCGGCACGGCGGGCCCCGACTCGTCGGCGCGTTCGATCCGCTCCGGAGCCGGGCGCTCGGTGACCGGCATCCGCAGCATCGTGCGCATCCGGTCCTGCCAGGGGACGTCCTTGGTCAGGCTGACGACCGGTATGCCGTGCGGCGGGGTGAAGGCGGGCCAGCCGGCGGGTGTGGTGGGCAGTTGGTGGGTGCCCGTGGTGGAGCCGGTGGCGCCGTTCGGGGCACTGCCCGGGGGCGCGAAGGCGGACCCCTCCGGCTCGGCGGGCGCCTCGGCCCGCATTCCCTCAGGGAGGGCGAATTCCGAGGTGGGGTGCTCGTCCTCGTGCAGTGGGGGGTGGGGCACGCCGAGCGGCGGGGTGAACGCGCTCCGCGCTTCGTCCGATTGGGGTTTGCGGTCCTCGGGGGTCTCCGGGTCCGACGCCACTGCTCCTCGCTCCTCGTGCGCCTGCTGCGTCCGTCGTCAAAGCCACCATGCCTGATCACCGCACCTGGCGCGCGGGGCGGGGGTTCGCAGGGTGGTGGGAAATGGGGTGGGGGGTGAACCCGCCCTGGACGCCGCGAAGGCGCCCCTGGACCGCTCCGCGGCGACGCGGAACGGAAGGGACGCCCAAGGGCGGTGCGGTACGGGGTATGTGCTGCGCAGCCGGTCAGCGCTTGGCGTGGCGGCCGCGGCGGCCCTCACCCGGCGGCTGCTGGTGATCCTGGGGGTGCGGCTGCTGCGGCCCCTGCTGAGGGTGGCGCGGCTCTGAATGATACTGCTCCGGCCCGCCCGGCTGCTGCGCGGGACGGCCGTACGGAGCGGGCCCGGACTGCCCGCCGTACGGGGGCTGCTGGGGCTGCTGCGGCTGCTGTCCGTAGGGCGCCTGCGGGGGCTGCGGAGCGTCCTGCCGGCCGTACGGGGACTGCTGCGCCCGAGGCGCCTGCTGCTCACCGTAGGAGGATGCCTGCTGCCCGCCGTAGAGGTCCTGCTGTCCGCCGTAAGCGGCCTGATCCTGCCGCCCGTACGGCGACGCCTGCCCCTGGCCGTACGGAGCCTGCTCCTCGCCGTACGGGGCCTGACCGCGGCCGTACGGGGGCTGCTGGTGGCCGTACGGGGACTGCTGCTCAGGCTGCTGCCGGCCGTACTGGGGCCGGTCCTGCTGCGCGCCGTACGGAGCCGGCTCGTGACCGCCCCGGCCGCCGCCGTACGGGGCACGCTCCTCGCCCTCGTACGGGACGCGCGGCATCGGCTGGGTGGCGTCCGCGTGGCCGCCGGCGGCCGGGCCGGCCTGCGGCGGCGCGTCCTGACCCGCAGCGTCCGCAGCGCCCTCGGCGGCCGCCTTCTTGTTCTTCTTGCGGCCGCGGAGGTACTCGATGACGATCGGCACGACCGAGATCAGCACGATCAGGACGAGGATGGCCTCGATGTTCTTGTGCACGAACTCGATGCCGCCCAGCGCCGCGCCGAGCAGCGTCACGCCCGCGCCCCACAGGGCGCCGCCGACGACGTTGAAAATCAGGAACGAGCGGTAGTTCATCCGGCTCACGCCCGCGATGATCGGCGTGAACGTCCGCACGATCGGCACGAAGCGGGCCAGGATCAGCGACTTCGGACCGTGCTTCTCGAAGAACTCGTGGGCCTTCTCGACGTTCTCCTGCTTGAACAGCTTGGAGTCCGGCCGCTTGAACAGCGACGGCCCGACCTTCCGGCCGAAGAGATAGCCCGCCTGGTCGCCCAGCACCGCCGCCAGCACCACCAGCAGACACACCAGCCACAGCGGCTTGTCCAGCTTCCCGGCCGTGACCAGCAGACCGGTCGTGAAGAGCAGGGAGTCGCCGGGCAGGAAGAAACCGATCAGCAGACCGGACTCCGCGAAGACGATGACCAGAACGCCGATCAGGCCGAAGGTGCTGATCAGATAGTCCGGGTCCAGCCACTGGGGGCCGAGCGCGAGAGTGTTCACGGTGGGCAGGGCTCCTGGGTCGAGGGCGCCGGATCGGTCGGTAGGCGAGAGCGGGGTACAGGCGCAGTATGCGGCCCAAAGCTATCAACGCCTTGTGACGCCCCTTGGTTCCAGCTGTCCGGCCCGGCGCCCCGCGCCCCTCAGGAACCGCGGACCGCGTTCGCCAGCATCGCGTCCCGCATGTAGGCCGCGAGCCCGGGCCTGATCGCCTCGTACGTGGCGGTGAACCGCTCGTCCGCGACGTACATCTCGCCGAGACAGGCGTGCATCTCGTACGAGCACTCGTAGTGGTGCCGGGAAATGAAGCGGCGGTGCTCCTCGGCGACGTCCATCGCCGCCTCGGAGCCGGCCGGCACGCCCTGCGCCAGCAGCTCACCCATCCGGTGGTGGATCGCGTCGAAGTCCGCCGTCAGCCGCTTCCAGTCCTCCTTGGTGTACATGGCGGCGCGGCGCTGCGACTCCTTGTACGCCTCCGTGCCGCCCCAGCGCCGCTCGGTCTCCTCGGCGTACTGATCCGGATCGAAGTCCCCGAAGACCTCGAACTTCTCCTCGGGGGTCAGATTGATGCCCATACTGCGTGCCTCCATCGCGGTCGCCACGGCCGCGGCCATCTTCTGAAGCTTCTCGATCCGGGCGGTCAGCAGATCGTGCTGCCTCCGCAGGTGCTCCTGGGGATCCGCGTCCGGGTCGTCCAGAAGGGCCGCGACCTCGTCGAGAGGGAAGCCGAGCTCCCGGTAGAACAGGATGCGCTGCAGCCGGTCGAGGTCGGCGTCGTCGTAGCGCCGGTGGCCCGCGTGGCTGCGGGCGCTCGGCGAGAGCAGTCCGATCTCGTCGTAGTGGTGCAGGGTGCGCACCGTGACGCCGGCGAATCCGGCGACCTGTCCCACGGAGTAGCTCATGCGTCCGCTCCTTTCTCGGTACGCCCTTCACGGTGGCTCCTCACGTCGCGTGAGGTGCAAGTCCGCATACCGGAAGTCGGGTGAAGCGGCCTCCCGGGAGATGGCATCCTTCCGCCATGCTGGGGATAACGGATCTTTCGACGTACCTCGCGGGTCTCGCGCTGATCATCCTGCTGCCGGGCCCGAACTCGCTGTACGTCGTCTCGGTCGCCGCGCGGCGCGGCCCGAAGGTCGCCTACCGGGCGGCCGCCGGCGTGCTGTGCGGCGACACGGTACTGATGACGCTCTCGGCGGGCGGCGTGGCTTCGCTGCTGCAGGCCAGCCCGCTGGCCTTCGGGATCGTGAAGTTCGCGGGCGCGGGCTATCTGACCTGGCTGGCGGTCGGGATGCTGCGCGGCGCGGTGGCGATGTGGCGCGGCCGGGAGGCCCGTAAGGCCGAGAAGGACGGGGCAGGCGCCTCGCCCCCGCGGACCGGGGAGGAGAGGGAGCGGCCGTACCGTCGCGCGCTGGTGGTCAGCCTGCTCAACCCGAAGGCGATCCTCTTCTTCATCTCCTTCTTCGTGCAGTTCGTCGATCCGCACTACGCGCACCAGGCGCTGTCCTTCCTGGCGCTCGGCGCGTGGGCCCAGCTGTTCAGCTTCACGTACCTGTCGATCCTGATCTTCAGCGGTACGTATCTGGCCGCGACCTTCCGCAAGCGGCGCCGCCTCACCGCGGGCCTGACCGCGGGCGCCGGCGCCGCCTTCCTGGGCTTCGCGGCGAAGCTGTCGATGGCCGGCACGGGCTGAGAGCCCCCGGCTAACCCCTGAACGGCGGCTTGTCCGCGAACGGGTTCGCCGTGCCCTCCGGCAGTACGCCCACGAAGGGCGCGCCCTCGCCCGCGAAGGCGTAGGCGCCCCCTTCGATACGGGCGATCAGGGAGCGGGCCCACTCCGCTCCGGTGTCCGCGGCGTGCACCCACATGTTCATGATCTCGCCGATGTGGCCGAGCTGCTCCGGGCCGTCCTCGGGGACGTAGTGCCCGGTGACCTCGGCGCGCCACGCCTCCAGGGCCCGCACCCGCTCCGTCAGCAGGGCCACCGCCTCATGGCGCGGCAGGTCGACCATGAAGCCGATGCCGGCGCTGAGCACGTCCACCTTCTGGTCGTGCTGGGAGAGCGCGGCACGCAGCAGCGCGAAGTACTCCGCCTCCCCGGCGTCCGTCAGCTCGTACTCCGTGCGCGGCGGCCCGCCGGCCGTGCTCGGCGCCGTCTCGTGCGCGCGCAGCAGTCCCTGCTTCGCCATCTGCTTCAGCGCGTGGTAGATCGAGCCGGGCTTGGCGTTCGACCACTCATGGGCGCCCCAGTACTCCAGGTCGCTGCGTACTTGGTAGCCGTGGGTCCGGCCGTGCTGCCGCACGGCTCCCAGTACCAGCAGCCGGATCGCCGACATCGCCCGCGCTCTCCTCGTCCCCGGGTGTGACCTTGCCGGTCAGCACGCTACTGCCCGGCGGACTCCGGCCCCCGCACCGCCTGCTTCTCACGCATCGCCCGCTCCTCGTCCACCAGGGCGAAGGCCGTCGCGCCGTCCAGGGACTCGCGGACGATGTCGGCGTGGCCCGCATGCCGGGCGGTCTCCTCGATCAGGTGCAGCACCAGCCAGCGCATGGACTGCCGGGCCTCCGGGGGGAACCACGGTGCCTCGGGGAGCGGGAAGGTGTCGTCCAGGCTCGGCACCGAGCGGATGAACTCCTCGGTCTCCTGCGCCACCCGGTCGTAGAAGGCGAGCATGCCGGCGACGGACTCGCCTTCCTCCAACTGAAAGCTGAGGTGCCAGTTGCTCTCGTTCCGCTCGATGGAGCGGGGCCGCTGCTTCGCGGTGTCCAGCCAGCCCAGCTCGGTCTGCGCGACGTGCTTGAGCAGCCCGGACAGGGACAGCTCACTGGCGCTGGGGCGGCGTGCGGCCTCCTCGTCGGTCAGGCCGAGCAGCGCGCGGCGGATCCCGCCGCGCTGCGCTTCGAGGAAGGCCAGGAGTGCGCCGCGCTCGTCGCCCCGGTCCTCGGCAGGCACGTGAGTAGGCATGGCAGCCGCCTTTCGTCGCTTCGTGGTGGCCGGGGAGCGCTTCTCCCCGACACCGAGGAAGCTACGGGCCCTTGCGGTCAGGTTCTGTCCGCAAGGGCGTTCTGTCCGCAAGGGCCCGCGAGTCCGGCCGGAACGAGACCGGTCGGAACGAGTCCCGCCAGAACGAGACCCGTCAAAAAGGGACCTCAGAACGGAAACGTGGTCCGCTCGTGCTGGATCGAGACCCACTTCTGGGTCGTGAACGCCTCCACCGTCGACTCGCCGTTCAGCCGACCGACCCCGGACGCCTTCTCGCCGCCGAAGGCCACCAGCGGCTCGTCCTGGACCGTGCTGTCGTTGATGTGGATCATCCCGGTCTCGATCTCCCGGGCCACCCGCGCCCCGCGCTCCACGTTGCCGGTGTGCACCGCGCCGCTCAGGCCGTACGGGGAGTCGTTGGCGAGCCGCACCGCCTCCTCCTCGCCGTCGAACGCGCCGAGCAGCACGACGGGCCCGAAGATCTCCTGCCCGTACAGCGCGGAGTCGGCGGGCAGCCTCGACAGCACCGTCGGCTCGACGAGATTGCCCCGCGTACTCCCGCGCACCAGCGGCGTGGCGCCCTCGGCGACCGCCCGCTCCACCAGCGCGGTCAGCGCCTCGGCCTGGAAGCTGTTGATGAGCGGGCCGATGTGGGTGTCCGGATCGCGCGGGTCGCCGGTCTTCAGCTTCCTGACCCGGGCCACGAACTTCTCGGTGAACTCCGCCTCGAGCTTGCGGTCCACCAGGACGCGGTTGGCCGCCATGCAGACCTGGCCCTGGTACACGAAGCGGCTGAAGACCGCGGCGTCCACCGCGTAGTCGACGTCCGCGTCGTCCAGGACGATCAGCGCGCTGTTGCCGCTCAGTTCGAGGATGGCGCGCTTGAAGTGGCCCGCGGTGACCGCGGCGACGTGCCGGCCGACCTTGTCCGAGCCGGTGAAGGAGATGACCCGGGGCACCGGGTGCTCTATCAGCGCGTCACCGATCTCGGCGATGTCCGTGATCAGGACGTTCAGCAGCCCCGCCGGCAGGCCCGCGTCCTCGAAGATCTTGGCGATCAGGCCACCGCCGACCACCGGGGTGTTCTGGTTGGGCTTGACGACGACGGCGTTACCGAGGGCCAGCGCGGGCGCCACGGACTTCAGGGTGACCAGGAACGGGAAGTTGTACGGGCTGATCACGCCGATGACGCCGACCGGGAGCCGGTAGACGCGGTTCTCCTTGCCCTGCACCGGGGACGGCACGATGCGGCCCTCGGGGCGCAGCGCGAGCTGTACGGCCTCGCGCAGGAACTCCTGCGCCGTGCGCACTTCGTAGGCCGCCTTGACGCGCGTACCGCCGAGCTCGACGACGATCGCCTCGATGATCTCGTCCTCGCGCTCCTGGACGATGCGCAGCGCGTTCTCGAATATCAGCCGGCGGCTGTACGGATTGGTGCGCGCCCACTCGCGCTGCGCGCGCTCGGCAGCCCGGTACGCCTCGTCGACCTGGTCCACGCCCGCGACCGTGACCGACGCGAGTTTCTCCTGGTCGTACGGGTTGAAGTCGATGATGTCCCACGAGCCGCTGCCGACCCGCCACTCACCGTCGATGTACTGGTAGGCCAGGTCGGAGAAGAAAGACATGGTTGTTCCTACTCTGTGCGGGCGCCTGTGGGGATGGCTGAACCGGCGTCATTCTACTGGCGAGTTACGTCAGTTGGAGGAGACCACGGAGAAGATCCCGGGTGCGCGACGGGTCCAGGCTTTCCTCCTGGAGGCTGCTCATCACCCGCTCGTACTGGCCGACCTCCTCGGCCTTGTCCAGATACAGCGCGCTGGTGAGCTGCTCCAGATAGACGATGTCGGAGAGGTCGGACTCGGGGAAGCGCAGCATCGTGAAGGCGCCGCTCTCGCCCGCGTGCCCGCCGAAGTTGAAGGGCACGACCTGCAGGCGCACGTTCGGGCGCTCCGATATGTCGATCAGATGCTGGAGCTGGCCCCGCATGACGGAGCGGTCGCCGTACGGGCGGCGCAGCGCGGCCTCGTCCAGTACGCAGTCGAACTGCGGCGCCCGTTCCGCGATCAGCAGCTTCTGGCGTTCCTGGCGCAGCGCGACGCGGCGGTCTATCTCGGCCGCGGGGGCGCCGCGCATGCCGCGGCTCACGACGGCGTGCGCGTATCCCTCCGTCTGCAGGAGCCCGTGCACGAACTGCACCTCGTAGGTGCGGATGTGCGACGCGGCTCCTTCCAGTCCCACATATGTCTGGAACCAGCCGGGAAGTACATCGCCGTAACTGTGCCACCAGCCCGCCACGTTGGCCTCTCGGGCCAGTCCGAGGAGGGAGTCGCGCTCGGCCTCGTCCCCGACGCCGTAGAGGGTCAGCAGGTCCGCCACGTCCCGCGCCTTGAAGCTCACCCGCCCCAGCTCCATGCGGCTGATCTTCGATTCCGATGCGCGGATCGAGTAGCCGGCCGCCTCACGTGTTATCCCGCGGGACTCTCGCAGCCTCCGCAGCTGCGACCCCAGCAGGATGCGCCGCACCACAGATCCGCTCGACTCACTTGCGGTCACAACTTCGACCCTCCCGTGACCCACCCCGTCCAACAATGAGCGGCAGTCTGCCACGTTCGGGCTCCGTTGCGTGCTCAACCGGTTACGGATATGGGCCTGTTCTCGCGGCTCCGGTAAAGCCGGGCACAAGAGTGCGTAGGAAGAATTACGCCTCTATGCCCACGGCCGTACACAAAGTGGACGTCTGCACGTGCATCTGCCCTTGCATCTGCCGTACGCATTCGGAACCATGGAGCTCGCACACATGCACGCTCGTGAAAGACCCGCGAGATCTGGGCACACCCGTCTGGATCGTGACGTCCGCGAACGCCAGGAGTGCCTCGCATGGGGACCAAGGTTTCGACCATGCTCGCGCCGTTATGGCAGGGGCTTCCGCCAGTCGACCCCGCAGCCATCTCCGGCTCCGTCTCCTGGACCCTGCAGCCGCAGTACGAATCGGTGCGCGGCGCGCGGCAGTTCACCCGCGAGACGCTGCAGCACTGGAACATGGACGAACTCTTCGACAGCGTCGCGCTGGTCGTGTCCGAGCTGGTCACCAACGCGCTGCGGCACGCGGCGCCGGAACGGGACGGCGCGGCGGGCGGGCGCGTCCACGGGGCCGCCGACGACACCTCGCCGAGACTCCACCTGATCCGCTGGGCGGGCCGGCTGGTCTGCGCGGTTCGGGACGCCAGCGACGCCTCGCCGGTCGAGGGCGAGGCGGACTTCTCCGCGGAGTCCGGGCGCGGGCTCTACCTGGTGGACTCCTTCAGCGACAGCTGGGGCTGGCACCGCCTGGAGGACGCCGCGCACGGCAAGGTCGTCTGGGCGCTCTTCCAGCTCCCGCAGGTACCGGCCCAGGCCACGGCCGCTTCCCGGGCGCAGGCGAGCTGACCGCGCCCTTCCTGTACCGGATCGCCCTCTCAGCACTCTCTCAGCACTGAGCGTGCACGTGCATATTCGCATGCGCGTGCGATACGGGGAGGGGTGCCGGCCTCAGCCGCGCCCCGCGGGTCAGTCCCGTATCAGGTGGTCGAATTCCCCGTCCTTGATGCCGAGCAGCATCGCTTCGATCTCCGCCGGCGTATAGACGAGCGCGGGCCCCTCGGGGAAGCGGGAGTTGCGTACCGCCACGTCGCCGCCGGGCAGCTTCGCGAACTCCACACACGTACCGTTGGAGTTGCTGTGCCGGCTCTTCTGCCACACCACTCCGTCGAGATCCGATGCGGCCATGCCGTTGTACGCGTGGGGCACTGGTCTCTCCCGGTGAGAAATGGCATCAACTGCCCGGGATCATAACTCTGTTCATATGCCAATGCTCGGGCAGATGCACGTGCACGACAGCCTGTGGCCAGCCCGTCACAGCTCGTCGGGCCGTGCCCCGCCCGTCGAGCGCCTTCCCCTCCCGCTCCTTCCCCATGCCCGGCGGCGTACGGTCAGCGGGAGGCGTACGGCAGCAGCGCCATCTCCCGGGCGTTCTTGATCGCCGCGGCGATCTGCCGCTGCTGCTGCGCAGAAACCCTGGTGATGCGGCGGCTGCGAATCTTCCCGCGGTCGGAGAGGAACTTCCGCAACAGGTCGGTGTCCTTGTAGTCGACGTAGGTGATTCCCGCCGCGTCGAGCGGGTTGGGGCGCGGCGCGCTCTTCTTGCGCGGGTCGGGACGACGGGGCATGGCAGGGGTTTCCTCACAAGATCGGGCCATCGAAGACGACCGAGAATTGATGTAGATGTACGACACACGCGTATCGCGGTTGGCGGACGCCGCCTACGGCACCGGGTCGAGCAGTTCGTCGAACGCGGTGGACAGCTGCCGCCAGTACTCCCGGCCGCGCGCGTACTCCGCGTCGGTGAGCAGGCAGGACTCCAGCAGCGCCGTCAGCCCCTCCCGGTCCAGGCCGGGCGAGGTGAACACCAGGTGCTGCGCCCGGTCGCCGTGCTCGGGATCCCAGTCCAGCGCGGCGGCGGCCCGGCGCATCGGCGGCACCATCTCCCAGGCGGCGTCCGGCAGCGAGGCCAGCCACGGCCCGGTGTTCTCCACGCAGAGCGCGCCGCCCGCCGCGTCCCAGGAGAGCAGCGTGTCCGGCCGGTCGGCCAGCCAGAAGCGGCCCCGGCTGCGCGCGGCGGCACAGCACAGGTCCTCCAGCGCGGCGTGCAGCCGGCCGGGGTGGAACGGCCGCGTGCGGTGCCACACCAGGGTCGCGACGTCCGCCTCGTCGGCCTCCTGCGGCAGCAGCGCGCAGGCCGGGTGCTGGCGCGCGGCGGCCGCCGCGACGTCGAAGCCCGCCACGGCTGCGGCCGCCAGCTCCGGCGACTCCACCGGGATGCGCTGCGCCGTGGGATGGAGCTGGTTCAGCAGCGCCAGGTCGGACTCGTCACCCGGCTCCTCACCGGGCGCGAGGACCAGCACCGGCGGGTACTCGAGCTGGCGCGCCCAGGTGTCCGCGACGGTCCGCTGGTCGGAGGCGGCGGCCGCGAGGCCCGCCTCGGCGAGGTCGTCGCCGCAGCCCAGGTAGGGCAGCAGCAGGGCCGGGTCGACGGCCGTCATGACGCCGGTCAGCGCGAGCGACTCGCCGCCGCAGGAGTCGATCACCTCGGCCATCGCCTTGGGCTCCACCGAGTCCCACAGCTCCACGACGGCCAGTCGGCAGGTCCGGCCGTCCGCCAGCCGCTCCAGCTCGGGCACCAGGTCCTCGCGCAGCGCGCAGCACGCGCAGTCGTTGACCAGCGGCGCCTCGCCGCTGTCCAGCAGGCCCGTACCGTCGCGCACGGTGCGCTGCACGACGCCGTCGACGGCGGTGGCGAGGTCGTGGTGGAGGGCGACGCTGCCGGGGACGGTCCGCAGCAACTGCTCGACGGCGGCCCGGCGGGCCTCCCCGTGCAGCCCGCCGACGATCACCACGGAGAGCCGGTCGCGCTCCATCAGCGGTCCCCGCGCTCACCGTCGGCCGCGCGCCGGCCGCCGGGCGTCCGCTTGCCGAACCGGCGCTCGAAGCGCTCCACGCGCCCCGCGGTGTCCAGTACGCGCGCCGTGCCCGTGTAGAAGGGGTGGCTCGCCGAGGAGATCTCCACGTCGATCACCGGGTACGTGTTCCCGTCCTCCCACTCGACCGTCTTGTCGCTGGTGGCGGTCGACCGGGTGAGGAAGGCGAAGTCGGCGGCCCGGTCGCGGAAGACGACGGGCCCGTACGCGGGGTGGATTCCAGGCTTCATGACGCTGCTCAGCGCTCCTCTCGGAAGTCGACGTGCCGGCCGGCGACCGGGTCGTACTTCTTCAGCACCAGCCGGTCGGGGTCGTTACGGCGGTTCTTGCGGGTGACGTACGTGTAGCCCGTGCCGGCGGTGGACCGGAGCTTGATCACGGGACGTAGTTCGTTGCGGGCCATACGGGCTACTATACAGAAACGACAGTCATTTTCATTAAGGGCTCAGTAGGAGGTAGCTCACTTGTCCGCCCACTGCCAGCTGACCGGCCGCGCGCCGGCCTTCGGCAACACGATCTCCCACTCGCACCGGCGCACACCGCGCCGCTTCGACCCGAACATCCAGCGCAAGCGGTACTGGCTGCCCAGCGAGAACCGCTTCGTACGCCTGCGGCTCAGCACCAAGGCGATCAAGACCGTCGACACCATCGGCATCGAAGCCGCCGTCGCCCGTATCCGGGCCCGAGGGGAGCGCATCTGACATGGCGAAGAAGAGCAAGATCGCGAAGAACGAGAAGCGCCGCGTCGTCGTCGCCCGTTACGCGGCCCGCCGGGCCGCCCTGAAGGCGATCATCCGCGACCCGAAGACGCCGGACGAGGAACGGCTCGCCGCGCAGAGCGAGCTGGCCCGCCAGCCGCGCGACGCCAGCGCCACCCGCGTCCGCAACCGCGACAGCGTCGACGGCCGCCCGCGCGGTTACTTCCGCGCCTTCGGCCTGTCCCGCGTCAACCTGCGCGGACAGGCGCACGCGGGCTACCTGCCGGGCGTGACGAAGTCGAGCTGGTAGGCAGCCCGGCGACACCGGGGCCGGGGCCGCCGTTCACGCGCCCCCCGGCCCCGGTTTCCTTTCCGTACCCCTGTACGGGTCATACTGGGCGGAACGTCCCCATCCGTACCGCGCGTAGGGGCGCGCGGCTGCGCACCCACGGGAACGCACCCCCAACGAGAGCGAGCCCCCATGTTCCGCAATGCCCTCGAGCCCTGGCACCTGGTGCTGATCCTCGCCGTCCTCGTGCTGCTCTTCGGCTCGAAGAAGCTCCCCGACATGGCCCGCGGCCTCGGCAAGTCGATGCGCATTCTGAAGTCGGAGACCAAGGCCATGAAGTCCGACGACCGCGACGGCGACCGGGCGGCCCCGGAGCAGCAGCGGACCGTCGGCCAGGAGTAGCACCCCGGGGCCTCACTCCCGGAGGAAGTCCTCCATCACGGCGGCCAGGGCCACCGGGGTTTCGTGCATCGGGTAGTGGCCCGTGCCCGGGAGGCTGACGACGTCGGCGTTCGGATACCAGCTCTGCCATGTCGCGCGCATGAGGTCGGCGGTGAGGGCGAGGTCGTGCTCGCCGACGACGACGCGCACGGGGACGGGATTGCCGCGCACCGCGTCCGAGAGGTCCAGCGTGTGCCAACTGGCCAGGTAGCCGGCGTGCGCTTCCTTGCGGGAGGCCGCCATCGAGTGGCTGATCATCCGCTGCTGCCAGACCCGGCCCGTACGGTGGCCGGTCACCAGGTCGAGGATGGCCCGGCGCTTCTCGGGGTCCTCGGACGCCCCGTAGAAGAGGGCCTGCGTCGGCTCGTCCATCGGGTACGGCGCCGCCGGTACGGGTGCGAGGCCCAGCAGACGGCTGACCCGCTCCGGCGCGCGGACCAGCACCTGCTGGATCGCCTTGCCGCCCATCGAGTGCCCGACCAGCGCGAAGCGGTCCCAGCCGAGCTGGTCGGCGAGGGCCAGCACGTCGTCGGCGATCTCGGGGAGGTCGTAGCGGCCGGGGACGTCCTTGCGGTCGCCGTAACCGCGGTAGTCCAGGAACGCGTACGTGAACTCCTCGGTGTCCAGGTAGTCCAGGACCGCGCCCCAGCCCGCACAGGTGGCGAACCAGTCGTGCAGCACGATGACGCGGCGTGGGCCCGAGCCGATGAGGCGGTGGGCGACGGTCTGCTCGGATCTGGTCATACGGCGGCTCCCTCTTCGGTGTCCGGTCCCCAGCACTCGCGAGCGTATGGTCCCGCCGCCCGGCGGCGCGGGAACAGAGGCGGGACACGGCGAACATCATTGCCACCGCTGTGACTTGCGGTGCCGGGCGATTGTCAGTGGCGTGCGGTGCAATGGGCACATGAACCGAACGCTGAAGGTGCGTCAGGGCCAGGTGCTGGCCTGGCGGCTGCGGCAGCAGAGCCTCGTCCCGCGCGGGGCCGCGTCCGTCGCGGAGCTCGCCGGCCGGCTGGCCGGGGTGCAGGCCCAGGTCGCCTCGTCCGCCGAGCTGGCGGTCGCCACCCGCCGGAGCGACCCGGCGCCGGGCGCCGTCGACGCCGCGCTCGCGGACCGCTCGGTGGTCAGGACCTGGGCCATGCGCGGCACGCTGCATCTGCTGCCCGCTCCGGAGACCGGTGCGTACCTCTCCCTGCTCGGCGCGGCGCGGACGTGGGAGAAGCCGTCCTGGCAGAAGGCGTTCGGGGTGAGCCCGCGGCAGCTCGCGGCGCTGGGCGAGGCCGTCGACGAAGCGCTGGACGGGCGGCAGCTGACCCGTGAGGAGCTGGTGGCCGCGGTGTGCTCCCGCAAGGACCTGGCCGGGCTCGGCGAGCAGCTCTCCTCGGGCTGGAGCGCGGTGCTCAAGCCGCTGGCCTGGACCGGCCGCCTGTGCCAGGGCCTGCCCCGGGGACGGAACGTCACGTTCACCGCGCCGCACTCCTGGGTGCCGGGCTGGGGCGGCATACCGGACCCCGAGGAGGCAGCCGGGACGGTGATCTCCGTGTATCTGGGGGCGCACGGCCCCGCGACGCCCGCCGCCTTCGACGCGTGGCTGCTGCGCGGCGCGACCCGTAAGGCGGTCCTGCGTGGCTGGTTCGCGGCGCTCGGGGACGCGCTCACGCCGGTCGAGGTGGACGGCGAGCCCGGTGCGTACATCCGCAGCGAGGACGCCGACGCGCTGGCGGCCGTGCGGCCCTCCCGCGAGGTGCGGCTGCTGGCCGGCTTCGACCAGTACGTCCTGGGGCCGGGCACCGCCGACGGCCGCCTGGTCCCGGCCCACCACAGGAAGGCCGTGAGCCGTGCGGCCGGGTGGATCTCTCCCGTCGTCGTGCACGGCGGCCGGGTCGCGGGCGTCTGGGCCTTCACCGACACGGCCGTGGAGGTCGGCCTCTTCAAGGACCACGTGGCGGAGCACGGCCCCGTGCCGGACGAGGGCCTGGCGGCCGAGGCGGCCCACCTCGCCCGCTGCACGGGCCGCGACCGCCCGATATCGGTCCAGGAGATCTGACGCCGAGGGGTCCGACAAGGGCTGGAGGGAAGCGGCGCTACGGCCGAATGTCGTACCCCGGTGCGAAACTCACAGCATGCGGTGGGTGGTGGGCGAGTCGGCGAACGGGGGTGTGCGGCTGTGTGCGGTGGACGAGGCAGGAGCGGCCGTCGGTGCGGTCGTCGAGGAGCCGGATTTGGTCACGGCCGTGCGGGCGCGGCCGGACGTGGAGCGCTGGGTATGGCGGTCCACGGCGGAGTCGTACCGCAAGCTGCTCGCGGCCGGGGTGCGGGTCGAGCGGTGTTACGACGTCGAGGCCGCCGAGGCCCTGCTGATCGGCCACGAGGAGGGCCAGTCCGGTCAGCCGCGGTCGCTCGCGGCGGCCTGGGCGCGGCTGCGCGGCCTGCCGGTGCCGGAGGACCCGCCCGTGCGGACCGCGGAGACGCAGCCCTCGCTCTTCGAGCCGGGCCCGGTCCCGCTGCCGCCGGGCACGGACGAGTTCACGGCGCTGCGGGAGGTGTACGCGGGCCAGCTCGCGCGCACGGAGAAGACCGAGCGGCCGGAGCGGATGCGGCTGCTGCTCGCGTCGGAGTCGGCCGGGATGCTGGTCGCCGCCGAGATGCACCGGGCCGGAGTGCCCTGGCGCGCGGACGTGCACCGCGCGCTCCTGGACGAGCTCCTCGGCGAGCGCTATCCGCGCGGCCTGGAGCCGCAGCGGCTGGCCGAGCTGGCGGACGAGGTGTCCCATGCATTCGGGCCGGGCGTGCGGGTCCGTCCCGACCTGCCGGCCGACATCATCCGGGCCTTCGCGCAGGCCGGCATCAAGCTGGCCTCCACCCGCAAGTGGGAGCTGCTCCGCATCGACCATCCGGCCGTCGCCCCGCTCCTGGAGTACAAGAAGCTCTACCGCCTGCACACCGCGCACGGCTGGTCCTGGCTCCAGCAGTGGGTGCACGAGGGCCGGTTCCGCCCGGAGTACCTGCCCGGCGGCACGGTCTCCGGGCGCTGGACGACCAACGGCGGCGGCGCGCTGCAGGTACCCAAGGTGATCCGGCGGGCGGTGGTCGCCGACCCCGGCTGGCGGCTGGTGGTCGCGGACGCCGACCAGATGGAGCCGCGGGTGCTGGCGGCCGTCTCCCGGGACCGCGGCCTGATGGAGGTCGCGGGCAGCGGCCGGGACCTGTACGCCGACCTGGCGGCCCGCGCCTTCGGCGGCGACCGCGCACAGGCCAAGCTCGCGCTGCTCGGCGCGATCTACGGCCAGACCTCGGGCGACGCGCTCAAGCACATGGCGGACCTGCGGCGCCGGTATCCGGCAGCGGTGGCGTACGTGGACGACGCGGCGCGGGCCGGCGAGGAGGGCCGCCTCGTGCGCACCTGGCTGGGACGTACGAGCCCGCCCGCCTCGGTGGCCGCGCCCGACGAGGCGGGCCTGCCCCAGGAGGAAGCCCCGCCCTCGTACGGCAGCACCGCGGGCGCCCGGGCCCGCGGCCGCTTCACGCGCAACTTCGTCGTACAGGGCAGCGCCGCCGACTGGGCGCTGCTCGTCCTGGCCGCGCTCCGCCGGTCGCTGCACGACGCCGGCATGCAGGCCGAGCTGGTCTTCTTCCAGCACGACGAAGTGATCGTGCACTGCCCCGAGGAGGAGGCGCCCGCCGTCGCGCAGGCCATCACCACGGCCGCCGACCTCGCGGGCCGCCTCGCCTTCGGCCCCACCCCGGTCCGCTTCCCGTTCACCACGGCGGTGGTGGAGTGCTACGCGGACGCGAAGTGAGGCGCGGCACGTCCGGAGGAGCGGGCGTGCCGGGCGTACGGCGGTACGCCCGGACCAGGGGTCGGCGCCCGGGCAGGCTCTAAACTCCGAGGAGGCCCCGGTGCGGCCGGCCGGGCCGTGAGGACGTGCGAGGACGTGGCTGACCGCCAGCCGGGAGAGGACGAGCGTTGACCGGTACCGAAGGGACTGCCGACGGCACTGCCGAGGGGACTCCTGACGCCGTGCCCCCGGCCGACGACGCCGCGCCCGCCGCCGGCGACGCCGCCTCCCCGGCCAAGCTCGGCCCCAAGGACCGCCGGAAGCGGATCGCGGACCGGGTGCTGGCCGAAGGCCAGGTCAGCATCGAGGACCTGGTCAAGGAGCTGGGCGTCAGCCAGATGACCGTCCACCGTGACCTGGACACCCTGGAGCACCAGGGCTGGCTGCGGAAGGTGCGGGGCGGCGCCACGGCCGCGCCCAATGCCCTGTTCGAGTCCAACGCGCGCTGGCGCGGCAATGAGCAGGTCGCGGCGAAGGAGGCGATCTGCGCGGCCGCGCTGGCCATAGCGGAGCCCGGCCAGGCGGTGATCATCGACGACTCCAGCACGGCCCTGCCGCTGGCCCGCTCACTCTCCGGACGCGGCGCGTACACCGTGATCACCAACTCCCTGCAGGTGATCAACGAGCTGGCCGACGAGCCCGACATCCGGGTGATCGCGCTGGGCGGCGAGTACCACGCCGCGTTCAACGCCTTCCTCGGCATGTCCACCGCCGACATCGCGCGCAGCTTCCGCGCCGATGTCGCCTTCCTGTCCACCTCCGCCGTCGACAACGGCCACTGCTACCACCAGGCCCAGGAGAACGTCCTGGTCAAGCGGGCCCTGATGGCGGCGGCCCGGCGCAAGGTGCTGCTCGTGGACCACTCCAAGTTCAGCCGCCAGGCGCTGTACGAGCTGGCTCCGCTGTCCGACTTCGATCTCGTCATCTCCGACCAGGATCTTCCGCAGGAGGAGCAGGAGGCGCTTCAATCGCTGGGAGTGCGCTACGAATTGGTGGCGACGAGCGGCGGCTGAGGCGGAGGCGGAAGCATGAGCGAGCTGGAGCGGATCAACCCACCGCGGCTGTCCCCGCCGACCGGCTTCAGCCACGCCGTGCGAGCCCCCTCCGGCACGCTCGTCCTGCTCGCCGGGCAGACCGCGCTGGACGGCGCCGGCCGGATCGTCGGCACGGGCGTCGTCGAGCAGTTCGAGCAGGCACTGACGAATCTGCTGGCCGCCGCGGAAGCGGCCGGCGCGGGCCCCGCGGACCTGGCCAAGCTCACGGTGTACGCGGTGGACGTGGCCGACTACCGCCGCAACGCCGCGGCCATCGGCCGGGTATGGAAGCGGCTGGCCGGCAGCGACTATCCGGCGATGGCCGTGATCGGCGCGACCCGGCTGTGGGACGAGGCCGCGCTCGTCGAGATCGAGGGCATCGCGGTGGTGTCCTGAAAGGCTGCGGTCCGCCGAAAATCGGAAGGGGCCCGGTCCGCCGTAGCGAACCGGGCCCCTTCCGAGGTCGCGCGGACTTGCCGCGCTCAGTGCGTCACTTCCGGTGGCGGGCCGCCTCGGCCGGGTCCTTCTTGAAGGCCCAGGCCATCTTCGGTTCCATCGCCCAGCGGAACATCCGTTGCACCGGTGGGGTGCACAGCACGGTGATGAGCGCGCCCGCGAAGAGGGTGAGCACGATGGCGCCCCACGGAGTGTGGATCCAGTCCCAGTCGTCGTACCAGCCCCAGAAGCGGGAGCCCTTGGCGAGGAAGCCGTGCAGCAGGTAGCCGTACAGCGTGCCGGCGCCGAGGGCGGTGCACCACATCGTGCGGCCCGGGATCCAGGCGAAGAAGCACGCGACCAGGACGAGCGAGCAGCCGAACATCGCGAGGGTCATGACCGCGCCGCTCCACCACGGGGCGGCGAGCTCCTGGGCGGCGTCGCGGTGGTAGAACCACGCGGCGTTCATCCGGGGTGCGGCCCAGTAAGCGAAGACCAGCGCGCTCGCGAAGACCGGCACCGCGAGGATGCGGGCCCGCTTGTTGCGCACGATCAGGAAGTGCTCGGGCTTGAGGTTCAGGCCGATGACGAAGAACGGCAGGAACTGCAGCACCCGCTGGAGGTCGAGGTCGTTGCCGATGTTCGGCGAGACGGACGCGAGGACGGCGATGGCCAGGGCCAGCGGGACCGGCCAGCGCACGACCTTCCAGATCGGGGTGGTGAGCCGCCAGATGAACAGCGCGATCAGGAACCAGGTCAGATACCAGGGGTCCAGCAGGCTGAAGTCGTAGCCCGGGTCGTTGTCCGCGTACCGCTTGAACAGCGTGTACGCGACCTCGAAGAGGATGTACGGCACCGCGACACCGGTGATCAGCCGCTGCAGCCGGTCCTTGCGCATGTCGAAACTGCGCGAGAAGTAGCCGGAGATGATGATGAACGCCGGCATGTGGAAGGCGTACACCGTGATGTAGAGCGCCGCCGCCGACCGGCTGCCGTCCCGCAGCGGTTCCCACGAGTGGCCCATGGCCACCAGCACGATCGCCAGGTACTTGGCGTTGTCGAAGAAGGCGTCCCGCTGCTTGCCGTTCTTCGACGGCTCGGTGCTCTTCCGTCCGGCCTGCTGCGCTCCGCCCGTTACCGCGGCGTCCGCCGGCTGTGGTGCGGTCCGCGTCGGCGGGAGGGGGCTGCGCCGCTCACTGTGCGGCTGCGCGAGATTGTTCACGTCCCCTCCCCCGGGCAACCCAGGGAGAGAATTCTCCGTCTTACCGGAATTGCGGGGAGCGAGGCAGCTGAGAACATCAGAGGCACCCTAGCCCGGCACACCGAATCCCGTAAATCGTCTCCTCACATGCTTCACATGCCATGTACGTCACACGGTGACCGGTGAGTACGAAGGGGCAGGTCAGAGGATGACGCCGTCGACGCTGTAGGCCGAGAACGCCCGCTTGGCCTGACCCACCGACACACCCCAAGTGTGCACCTCCAGGCGGTCGGCGTGCGGTCCCCACAGGCTCTGCACAGCGGACACATAGGCCGAACTCAGGCTCTTGTACGGCGGATTGATCCAGTCGGCGAACCGGGCGTACTCCGGGAGCTGCGCGCGGCTCGGCGTGCCGAGCACCGCCGTCCGCACGTCCGGCTGCAGGGTGTGCACGCGGCGGACGGCGGCGACGCCGAAGCTCTGGATGACGAGCCCGTCCATCACATGGGTCGCGTCCAGCCATCCGGACGACCGCAACTGGGCGAGGATCTGCTTCTCGATACCCGGGTACTTCTCCGGATTCTTGATCTCCAGCAGGAGGCGCTGGTCGTTGCGTTCCATCCGGTTCAGGTACGAGGCGAGGGTGGGCACCCGCTCCCCCGCGAACTTCTTGCCGAACCAGCTCCCGGCGTCCAGCCTGGCGATCTCGGCCGCGGTGAAGTCGCCCACCCGCCACGGCGACCGGTCGGGATAGACCTTCTCCACATTGGTGGTGCGCTTGAGCGTGGCGTCGTGGATGACGATCAGCTTGCCGTCCTTGGTGCGCTGCACGTCGTTCTCGACCCACTCCACGCCGCGCCGGTCGGCCTCGTCGACCGCGGCGAGGGTGTTCTCGGGGGCGTACTTGGCGGCGCCCCGGTGTGCGATGACCGTGGGGCCGTCGAGCGGCAGCCCCTTCTTGGCGGAGACCAGGCGGACCGGGGCCGGCGGGGCGGCGGCGACACCACCGCCCTGGACGCCCGCGTCAGCGGCGAGCACCGCCGCGAAAAGAAGGACGAGACCGGCTGCGGCGCTGCGGACGGCGCTTCGGAGCATGGGACCTCCTGGACGCTGGCGGCGGGCCTCGCGTGCCGACCGGAGCGGACCACCCACCCCTGCCAGGTACCGGAGCCCATGACAACTCCCACCACAATTGCACCAGTTTATCCGTTTTCCTATTCGTGTGCGCCAGGCGGGCTAAGCAGACCCGGTGCAATCAGGACACGGACGGCACCCGACAAGGGGTAAATACGAGGGGTAATTCACTGGCCATGGATTGAGCGCGCCGGCCCAGCACGTCACACGAGGGTGCGCAACTCCGGCAGCACATCGGCGTCCGTTCCGTCCAGCGCCTTCAGCGACAGCCGCCACTGCTCGTCCGATTCCGCCGCGCGCCCGAGGGTGCGCAGCACGTGCCCGTACTCGTACCGCGCCTTGCCGGCGGTGTACGCGTCGCCGCGCAGCTCGGCCAGGTCCAGCAGCGTCTCGCACTCCCGCGCGGCCCGCTCCGCCCGCGCCAGCGTGCGCAGCGCGCGGATCAGCCCGAGGCGCGTCTCGGAGACCGTGTGCCAGTCGGTGGAGTCCTCCAGCGAGCGCAGCGCCTCCTCGAACTGACCGACCGCGGCCTCCGGTTCACCGAGCGTGAGGTAGGCGCAGCCGATGTTGCAGCGCGCCGTCTGCTGCAACCGTGCGCTGTCCAGCCGGACGCCCGCCTCCAGGCTCCGCCGGTGGTACTCGATGGCCTTGCGCGCGTCGGTCAGTTCGTAGAGGTTGCCCAGGTGGCTCAGGCAGATCGCCACCGCGTGGTCGTCGCCCAGCCGGTGCGCGTACGCGAGCGCCTCCTCCTGCGCCGCCGCCGACTCCTCGGCCCGCCCCAGTACATACAGGAGCAGCCCCCGGTTGCTGAGCACCCGCTGCAGCCACTCGTCGTCACCGAGCAGCCGCGACCGGGCGATCGCGTCGTCGATCAGTACGAGCGCCTTCTCGTAGCGCCCCGACATGAAGTACGCGCTGGCCAGGTCGCTCATCGCCACCACCTCGGCGCCCGCGTCCCCCGACTCCCGGGCCCCTGCTCGCGCCAGGTCGCTGAGATTGGCCAATTCCTGTGTGCGTCCGCGGCGTTGCAGATAGGGCGCGAGCATCCGTACGAGCGTCACCGCAGCGTCCCTGCCGTACTCGGTACGGACGTGCCGCGCCACCAGGCCGCTCATGACGGCCAGCTCCCGGTCGCCCCAGCAGAACGCCGCCTCCGCGTCCGCGAACGGCGCCGCCGCCTCCTCCGGCTCGCCCGCCAGCCGCAGCGCCTGGAAGGGCGAGGGCGGCAGGAGGACCCGTACGGACTGCGCGGCCCGGGCGGCGAACCACTCCACGCCGCGCCGCTCCGCCGCCTCCCGCTCCGCCGCGTCCTCGTGCTGCGCCGCCAGTTCCCGCGCGAAGTCCCGCACCAGGTCGTGCGGCGCGTACCGGCCGAACGCCACCTCCTCCAGCAGCGCCACGTCCACCAGCCGGTCCAGCGCGGCACAGGTCCGCCGGGTATCGGCGTCCATCAGCCGGGCTGCCAGCTCCGTCTCGTACTCGGGCAGGTCCAGCGCGCCCATCCGGCGCAGCGCCAGCGCCGCGTCCCGGTCGGCCGGGCGCTCCGACGCCACCAGCGCGTCGTACGCGACGGCCAGCGAGCGCCGCACGCTCAGATCGTCGTACTCCAGGTGGTCCAGCCGCCCTTCCTGCCCGTCCAGCAGCTCCACGAGCGCCTCCACGGTCAGCGCGCGGCGGGCCGCGAGCCGCGCGGCGACCACCCGCAGCGCCAGCGGAAGCTGCCCGCACAGCTCCGCCAGCCGCCGGGCCGCCGGGCTGTCCGCCGGTACCCGGCCGTGTCCCGACACCCGGCTGATCAGGTCCACGCTGTCCCGCTCGGCGAGCCGGGCCAGCGGCAGGTGCACCGCGCCGTCCAGCGCGGCCAGCGGCGACCGGCTGGTGACCAGCACCGCGCAGCCGGGGCCCGCCGGGAGCAGGGGCCGCACCTGGGCCGCGCCGGCGGCGTCGTCGAGGACGAGGAGGGTACGGGCCCCGGCGAGCGTCGAGCGGAGCAGCGCCGAGGCGGCGTGCACCTCGTCGGGCACCCGCCCGCTCGGCACCCCGAGGTCGCGCAGCAGCACCTCCAGCGCCTGGAGCGCGCTCATGGGCGCGACGCCGGGGTTGGCGCCGTGCAGATTGAGGAAGAGCTGTCCGTCCGGGTACTGCTCGCGCAGCCCGTGGGCGACGTGCACGGCCAGCGCGCTCTTCCCGACGCCCGCCATGCCGCTGAGTACGGCGGTCGCGGCCCGGCCGCCACGCGGGGCCAACGCCTCGTACAGCGCGGCGACCTGCTCGTCGCGGCCGAGAAAGGGGTCGGGCGGGGGCGGGAGTTGGGCGGGCCGGTGGGCGGTCTTCGGTTCCGTGGCGGTGGCGGGCCCCACGGGCGTGCCTACGGCGACGCCCTCGACGGCGTCCTCGGCCGCGTCCCCCTCGGCCGGCTCCGGGTCTGGGTCCTCCCGCAGCACTCCCGGGACCGCCTCGTCCTCCCGCAGCACCTCCTGGAGCGCTTCCTGGACGGCAGCGCCCGGCTCGACGCCCAGTTCCTCCACCAGCCGCCGGCGCAGCGCCTGGAAGACCGCGAGCGCCTCCGCCTGCCGGCCCGTCCGGCGCAGTACCAGCATCAACTGGCGGTGGAAGCCCTCCCGCAGCGGGTGCTCGGTGGCCAGCCGGCACAGCTCGGGGGCCAGCCCGCCGTGCCGCCCCAGCCGCAGCTCGGCCTCGTACCGCCACTCCAGCAACTGGAGCCTTTCCTCCTCCAGTTGCTGCACGAACGGCTGCGCGTCCAGCGCGTCGGACACCTCGGCCGGCAATCCGTCCAGCGGACGGCTGCGCCACAGCGCGGACGCCGTGGCGGCCTCCCCGAGCACCGCGGCCCAGTCAGTACGGGCATACGCCTCCCGGGCACGCCGTACCGCAGCGGTGAATTCCGTGCTGTCCAGCTCCCCCGCGCCGACCCGTAGCAGATAGCCCGGGGCCACCGACCTGAGCCGGCCGTCGCCGTCCGCGCCGAGCGTCCGGCGCAGCCGCGTGACGTGGTTGTAGAGCGAGGCGTTGGCCGAGGCCGGCGCGTGCCCGCCCCAGAGCGCCTCCTTGAGCACGTCGACCGGTACGACGCGGTTCGCGCGCAAGAGGAGGGCGGCCAGCAGCGCCTGGCCCTTCGCGCTGTTGAGGGGACGGGCCCCGCCCGCGCCGTCGTACACCGTCAGCGGGCCCAACAGGCCGAACCGCATGCTGCTCCTCCGTACCGGCCGACCCGTTGGCCACATGGTTGGGCACATGTTAGTCAGCCGTTGGACCCGTCCGATGAGATCGTCACATCGGATCCGGCCCGTCGGTGCGCCGGCGCGCACACCGCCCGTCGGGGGAGCGCAACCGCCGAGCCGGATCCGCAGCCATATACCGCCATCGGCCGGCCAGGGGTCCGGAGGTTTTGGCGGCCATCGAAGAGTGACAGGCTCTGGGGGACCGGTCAGGGACGACAGGGAGCCACGCTTGGAGAGCGATCAGAGCGGCCAGATCGACCAGAGCGACGACAGCGGCAGCAGCGGCCGCGGCGGCGACGGACGCGGCGATGGTGACGGCCGCGGCGGCGACGAGGGACGTGCGGGCGCCCGCGACGGCGCCCCGGACGAGGCCGTACGGCAGCAGGCCGTCACCCTCGTCCAGCGCATCCTGGACGGCGAGTACGACGGCGAGGCCGGGCTCTATGCCCACCTGGACTGGCTGGAGCAGGCCCTGCAGTGCCGTTACGTCAGCGACTTGATCTTCTGGCCCGACGTACCGCCCACCGCCCAGGAGGTCGTGCGGCAGGCGCTCGCCTTCGGCCCGGCCATCCCGCGGCCGCGCGACTGCCCGCCGGACCGTACGAACGCCGCTCGCTGAGCGCCGCCCGGTACTGCCTCACCGCAGGTGCGGCGCCCTCACAGCGGGTGCGAGGCGGCCACCGGACGCGGCGCGACGGGCACCCTGCCCCTGCGCACCATCGAGGGCGGCACCACGGCAGGAAGCCGCCCGCCGGACGGTCCCCCGGGGCGGCCAGGTCCTCCCGGGCCGGAGCCCGGACCGCCGGGCCCCTGGCCGGTGCCGCGCACCGTGTCGTCGTGCGGCCACAGGGCGGCGGGCCGCCGGACGATGCCCGCCCGCCATTCGGCCAGCAGCCGGTCGTAGATCGGGGTCGGCTCCATCGCGGGGCGCGGCACGACTCCCGGGCGCTGTCTGTCGAGAAAGAGCTCCACGCCGGGGTTCAACTCATGCCCATGGCCGCGGGTTGCGGCCCGCGCCCGTACCGGTACGGAATACGCCTGCACCGGGGACGGCATGAAGATACGTTCCCTCAGCCGTACGAACGCGCCTCTGCCCGGAGGCGGGACGGTGCCGGAGGGTGAAGACGGCACCGCCCCGCGAAGGCCCACGCATCACGGCCAGTGACACGTTCCGCCACACCCAGTGCAACGCCGGCATGGTCCGGGAGGTAATGACTCCGGACTCGGTGCCACCCGGCCGTGCGCCCTGGTGGTGTCCGCGCCGCCACGAATGGCCGCAGCCCCGCCGTCTTCGCCGCTCAGGCCGAAACGGCAGGTCAGACAATACGACCGCAACCGGCTGCCCCTGACGGGACGTTGCCGATGAATTGCGCGCGGCGGCCGTCCTTTGCACCGTGACGGTATCTCGGCGTTCCCCCGACGCACCGCTCGGCGGTGCCGCTCGTCGGCACTGCCGCGCCGACCACCGCCACTCCTACCGGTCACCCGAAAGGACCACCATGCGCATGCTCCGGAAGCCCGGACTCATCGTCACCTCCGCCGCCTGCGGCGCCCTCGTCCTCGGCACGGCCGGCCCGGCCGCCGCGTCCACCGCCGAACGGAACGCCGCCCCGCCCGACGCGGCCGTCATGGCGTCCGGCGCCGACACCCCCCAGAAGGGCAACGAGTCCGGCGGCCTGCTGGGCGCCCTCAGCGACGTGCTCCATGTGGTCGGCGACGCGCTGAAGGACGACGACGACAACTCCACCGCGCACACCAAGACCGAGGCCCAGGCCATCGCCGCCGAACTCGCCAGGCTGCAGGGGCGCGACGCGCGGCCGGCTCCGGGCTACTCGACGGACCAGTACGGGCCCACCGGTACGGACGCGTCCTCCGACGTGTACGCCCAGGCCGATCCGTACGCCGGCAGCACCCCGTACGCCGCGCCCGCTCCGTACGCGCCCGCCGGCCCCGCCCGCGCGGACGCCGCCGGGAGCCCGGAGCAGACCGGCACCCGGGCGCCGGCCGCCGCCGGGCCGCGGGCCCGCGCCGTCGGCGATCTCCAGTCGAAGATCGAGGCGCTGGTAGAGGCCCTCGGCGCGCGCGACCGGGACGACGTGGTGACCGCCGCGCAGCAGACCCTCCTCGCCGCCGGCGACCTGGCGAGGACCATCGCCAAGAGCCCGCAGGAGCCCTGGGCGCAGGAGGAAGCAAGCCCTCAGTAACTCCTTCGGCCCACACCCGGCATAACCCGCGGCCGGGGCGAGCGGTTGTACGTCGACGTGGACATGAAGGACGACGACGAGCACGCGGACCCGCAGCCTCCACGCGTGCCACGGCCCGGCCGCTGGGTACGGGAGGAGCCGACGCCGATCTACGACCGGCTGCTGGCCGAGTGGCACGCGCGGGGCCCGTTCCCGCCCCGCCGCGAACTCCCCGACGACGCCGAGCCGCAGGCCGGTCCGCGCGTCCCGCCGCTCAAGCCGCCGCGCGTACCCGGCCCGCCGCGCCGGCCACCCCGCCAGCGGCCGTACGAACTCTGAGCCGTACATGAGGCCCGCCCCGGTCCGCCGCCCACCCGCGGCGGCCGGGGCCATGGCCGTGCCCACGCCTGGAGGCCTCGGGCCTCGGGCTTCGGGCCTCGGGCTTCGGGCCTCAGAGCAGCAAGAAGCCCGGGCCGTCCCCGCGGAGGAGGAACGGCCCGGGCTCTCGTCACACTCAGCTGTTGCCGGTGCCGTTCCCGGACAGCACCGGAATGTCGTCGAGCAGGTGCGACAGCGCCTCGTCACCCTTGTTCTGGGTGGAGTTCTCGGTGCACTGCTGGTTCTGCGGCGAGGAGAGGACGTTGATGTCCTGGACCGTGATCGGGATGAGGCCGATGAGCGAACCGACGTTCAGCTTGGCCGGCAGGCCGATGCAGGGCTTGTTGAGCGAGCCCTGGATCAGACCGATCTGCGGGCTCATGTTGCCGTGGGTGGTGGAGTTGCCGAACGACTGCGACGCACCGTTGCCGCTGACGGCGGTGGCACCTTCGTCGTCACCGACGGCCATCGCCTGGGGAGCGGCGGCGGCCGAGGCACCGACGATGGACGCTGCGACTGCGGCCGAGGCCATGAACTTCTTGATCACGATTCACCCTTCTTGTTACTGAATGCCCGCATCCGGAGCGCTCTGCCCAACTCTTTTCAGCGGGTTTGGTTTTGCACTTTCACCCATATGGTTCTTCGCCCGGGCGTCTCATTCACCGCGACGGCACAGCCGTACGGTGGAATACGCGGATCCCCGGGCGCGTATTCGACCCGAGAAATCCCGCAGGCAATCCCGCGAAAGCGGACCGACGGCCGGCTTCCGCCGTTCGACGGTAAATTCGGCGGTGCGCCGAATAACGGGCCGGAGCAAGGTATGTTGATCGAGCGGCCGATCAGCGGGGGCGATTCCGATCCCCTTCACCTGGAACCGTCCTCGCGGTCGCGGGCCCGGACGGGCCGTACGCCGTCCCGCTGCACGGCGGCTGATCCTTGCGCCGGATCGGCCGCCCAGCGGCGTTACTTCCCGATCGGCAGGCCGGCCAGCGGAAGATGCCCCGCGAGTCCGGTGGCGCCGTCCACCAGGCCCTCGGCGTCGCCGCTGCCCAGCGCGTGCGTGGTGCGGTGCGCGTTGTCCACCAGCGGGTCGATCTCGGCCCTGCCTGCGTTCGCGAGCGCGTCGTTCAGCCCGGCGTTCAAACTCATGCTCGGGGAGGTCGAGGGGGCGGGAGCGGCGAGCGCGGGGGACGCGGCCCCCAGCGCCACCACCGAGCCGGCGAGGATCGCCGCGGTCTTCGCGAGCTTCATCTTCAACGTTCCTTTCCGCAGCGGCGAGGGCGACGAGGACGCCCTGCGCGTCGCGCAGGCAGTGTGGCGTCCCGTGCGTTCCGCCGCTGTCGTCATGGGTAACGAACCGGTCCGCACACGGAAACTGCGGGCCCGCTCCTTTTTCCCGTTCCACCCGAACGACGGGAATTCCGGCGACCCTCCCGGAGTTTCCGTTCGCCCACTTCCCGGACGCCCGCACATCCGTCCATAAGGAAATGTGAATTTCTCCCCGGCTGCCCGATCGGCTATACCGCTCGTACCGCTGTGCCGCTCACTCCGCCGTATTGCCCGGCGCCGCGCCGGGCACCGTGCACCGGGCATCGCGCACCGGGCAGCCGGCGTCAGCGCCTGCCCGGACGCGCCCGGCGGTACAGGATCGCCCCGCCGAGTACCAGCGCGGCGCCGGTACCGGCCGCGACGCCGATCTGCTGCGTACCGGTGTGGGCCAACTGCGTGCCCAGAGACCCCGGGTCGTTCGCCTTCCCGGCGCGCCGCTCCTCCGGTGCGGCCTGCCGCGGCGCGTCGGGCGTCACGTGCTGCGGTACGGACTCGTCCGCGTGCTCCTGCTCGTTCGACGACCCGGCGCAGTGGTTGCCGAAGACGGGGTTCAGCAGGCCGACGATGTCCGCGGTGTTGCCGCAGGCGTTCACCGGGACGTCGACGGGGGCCTTGGCGTCGTTGCCGGAACCCACGCCCGGTGAGTTCTGCGCCGAGCCGGCCGCGCCCGCGCCCTCTCCGGCGCCTTCCCCGGCGTCCTGCCCGGCGTCCTCGGCGGAGCGCTGCTCCTGCCCGCCCTGCGCCTGGTGGCCCGCGCCTCCCCCGTCACTGGCACAGCCGTTGCCGAAGGACGGGTTGAGCGCCCCGACGACGTCCGCGCTGTTCCCGCAGATGTTCGCGGGCACCTCCACCGGTGCGTGGACGTTGTTCCCGGAGAGCACTCCCGGGGAGTTCGCACTCTCACCGCTCGCCCCCGCGTCCGCGAACGCGGTGCCTCCGGTCACCCCGAGCACACCCGTGGTGGCCGCGGCGGCGAGGAGACCCTTTGCCAGGACCTGTCGCATTGGTCTTCCTGTCTTCGCTTGCCGTCGCGTAAGGGCTGCTGCCCGTACGCCCGTAACTACAAGGCGGCCCCGGGGCGCATGGCATGCGTCCCGAGGCCGTCCGGGTCGAACTCACAACTGCGTACGTCGCGGACGTCAGTCGTTGACGCAGGTGTTGCCGAAGGCGGGGTTCAGCAGGCCGATGATGTCGATGGTGTTGCCGCAGACGTTCACCGGAACGTGAACCGGAACCTGCAGAACATTTCCGGAGATCACACCCGGAGAGTTGTTGGCGGCACCGCTGGCGCCCGAGTCGGCGAACGCCGGCGCGGCGGTCCCCGCTGCCATCAGCGTTCCAGCGGCGACCGCGGCGACCTTCGTGTACTTCACTTTCAGCCCTTTCTGCAGCGGAGTTCGTAACGGTCACGACCTTCGTGCCGCACGAGCGCTATCCCGATCGCCCGTAACAACGCTGCCGTGTCTGGTAACGAGCACCCAGGGGAATCGAAACCCCACTGCTGGAACTTTCCTCGGAACACCCTCTAATGACCCAACGACTCGGCCTGAAGTAATGCTTGTAGGAATTTCCGCTCGTCGCCTCGCCGGCAGGCAATTCGGCCGTCAGGCAACTGAACTCCCCGCCCGGCAGTGGCCTTTGCGAGCACACGGCAGCCTTTTCGGGCACGCGAAAAGGCCCGGACCGCCCAGGAGGAGAGGACAGGCGGTCCGGGCCTTCGCGGCCGGTGAGCCGGTGAGGATCAGCCGTTGCCGGTGCCGTTCGCCGACAGGATCGGAACCCCGTCCACGATGTGCGACAGGGGCTCGTCGCCCTTGTTCTGACTGGAGTTGTCGGTGCACTGCTGGTTCTGCGGGTTCGCCAGCACGTTGATGTCCTGGACCGTGATCGGGATGAGACCGATGAGCGAACCGATGTTGGCCTTGAGCGGCAGACCGACGCAGGGCTTGTTCAGCGTGCCCTGAACCAGGCCGAGCTGCGTGCTCATGTTGCCGGCCGTCGTCTGGTTACCGAACGACGACGAAGAACCGTTGCCGCTCAGGGAAGTGGCACCGCCGTCGTCACCGAGCGCCAGCGCCTGCGGGGCCGCTGCAGCCGACATGCCCACAATGGACGCCGCCACGGCACCCGTGGCAAGAACCTTCTTGAACACGATTCACCCTTCTCAATACGGAATGCCCGTAGTCGGAGCGAACTGGTCAACGTGTTCCGGGGAGTTTGGTTGCGTGCTGTCACTCGAATGAACGCGCAACGGCACGGCGGCCTGACGCCCCGAAGGACATCGGACCACCGCGCCGTGTGGAAACGGGTCCGCGGCCGTTCGGCCGGCCGGATCACCGGCCTGCGCCGAGCACTCCCGTCAGTGGTTGACGCACGGGTTGCCGAAAACCGGGTTGAGCGCGCCGATCACCGTGACGGTGTTGCCGCAGGCGTTCACGGGGACGTGCACCGGAACCTGGACGACATTTCCGGACCCGACACCCGGGGAGTTCTCGGCGGCGCCGTGCGCGCCCGCGCCGGAGGTGGCGGACGCCATACCGGAAGCACCGAGCACCGCGGCCCCGGCCATGGCGGTGAGCAGGGCGGTCTTGGCAACGCGCGACATAGCAGTACCTCTTCACTGAACAGCGGACAGTAACGTCGGCTTCGATTTCCGTCGCCCAGTTGGGCTAACAGACCGATCAACGCATCAACAGCCCGACGGGTGCGGCCCCGGCCGGGTGAACCACTGGTCAGATGTACGGATCGCGGTGTACGGATCGCAACACGCCGAAAGCGGCTCGTGCGGCCGGTCCGCAGTCCGGCGTTCAATACCCACCAGAATTCAGAATGCAGCCGGTCGCTCCTGCACATTCAGCGCATTGAGCCGATCGAAGGTTTATCGGCGGCTGCCCGTAGCCGATGGACCGGATCTGCGTTCAGCACGGTGCGGCGCCCGTCCGGAGCCGCGGTAACCATCCCTGGAGGGACTCCCCATGAAGACTGCCCACAAGGCCGCTATGGTCCTGGCCGCCGCCGGCCTCGCCGCGGGTGCCGCTTCCGGTTCCGCGATGGCCGACAGCGGTGCCAGCGGCGCTGCGACCGGTTCGCCCGGCGTCGTGTCCGGCAACGCCGTCCAGGTCCCGGTCCACATTCCCGTGAACGTCTGCGGCAACTCCATCAACATCATCGGGCTGCTGAACCCCGCCTTCGGCAACACCTGCGTCAACGACTGACGTTCGCGCACCAGCAGGCAGCGAGGAAGGGCCCCGCGGAAGCGGGGCCCTTCCTCCTTTCCCGCGCCCCTCAGAGGATCCCGAGGCCGAGGTCGACATTGATCAGGTTGTGGTCGTGGTGGTGCCAGCCGTCGTGCCAGCCCCAGCAGTCGTACCCCCAACCCCACCCGCAGGGGCCGGCCGCCGAAGCGGTCGTCGGTGCGGCGGCCGGCGTCTGAGCCGAGGCCACTCCGGACAGCGGGACGACCGCTGCTGCGGTGAGTGCGGCGGTGGCGGCGAAGCGTCCGATGAACTTGCGCATGGTTCTCTCCTTCTGCGCATGAATGGGACATAAAAATGATTACAGCCCCACCCCATTGGCCGCTCGCTCAGACTTGCGAATAACTCCACTGGCGCAATCCACCGGACCCGCTGTCGCGACAATTCCCCGGCGGCCTTACGCTGCCCCGTAACGCCCCGACGCTTGACCATTCAATCGAATGGCGCAACACACCGAATGGCGAATCCCGGGCACAACGAAGCCCGGAGAAAAGCAAGCGTGGCCCGGCGCGAGAATTCGCCCGCCGAAGACAGCGAAGACGGCGAGGGGTCGCCGCCGGGTACGTGAGTCGGCACCGGCGGCGACCGTGCGCGAGAAGGCGTGGCTCCCCGTCCCCGTCTCCTGGCGCTTTTTTCGCCCGTCACCGGCCGCCGGAAGCGCGGGATGTTCCCGGCGGGACAAGTCCGGGAGGGCGGGGCCGGAAGAACCGCATGTCGCCGCAGACTCAGCGGATCTCCGGCCGTCTGTGGGCCCGGACGACGATCTCGGGGGCTCGGAGATCCCTGCACCCGCATGCACGGGTGGTCCTGTACGACTCGACCCTACGACCCCCACCCCCGCCCGCACACCCTCATTTCCCGACAGATCCCCACCCCGGCCCAGGCCCCCGGACCCCGGCTGCGCCCCGCGCTCCAGCGGTGCTTCACGTCCGACAACGGAAGAAGCCCCAGGTCACGGTGTGACCTGGGGCTTCCCCTCGCCGAGCCGCCTAAGGGAATCGAACCCTTGACCTACGCATTACGAGTGCGTCGCTCTGGCCGACTGAGCTAAGGCGGCGTGGTGCGCGGCCCAGTCTACACATGGCTGAGGGGTGGTTCGTAATCGGATTCGGAGGGGGTCCGGGGGGCGGTGGTGCGGTCAGGAGCAGCGCTTGTTCTTGGCGGGGGGCGTGCCCTCCAGGAGGTAGGTGTTCACGGCGGTGTCGACACAGTCGCTGCCGCGGCCGTACGCGGTGTGGCCGTCGCCGTCGTACGTGAGGAGGCGGCCCGAGGAGAGCTGGGAGGCGAGGCCGCGGGCCCACGGGTAGGGGGTGGCCGGGTCGCGGGTGGTGCCGATGACGAGGATCGGGGCCGCGCCCTTCGCCTCGATGCGGTGCGCCTCGCCGGTGGCCTTGGCGGGCCAGTACGCGCAGTTCAGCGGCGCCCATGCGAAGTTCTCGCCGAAGACCGGGGACGCCTTGCGGAAGGCGGGGAGCGCGGCCTCGACCTGCGCGGTCGAGGAGAAGGCGGGCGGCAGGTCGAGGCAGTTCACCGCGGGGTTGGCGAACATCTGGTTGGCGTAGCTGCCGTCCGGGTCGCGCTCGTAGTAGGAGTCGGAGAGGGCGAGCAGGCCGCTGCCGTCGCCCTTCTTCGCCTTGGTGAGGTACTCGCGCAGCAGCGGCCAGGCCGTCTGGTCGTACATGGCGGCGATCACACCGCTGGTCGCGAGGGACTCGGTGAGCTTGCGGGACTCGCCGGTGGCGACCGGGCGCGCGTCCAGGCGGCGGAAGAAGGCGGAGAGCTGCTTGCCGGCGTCGGCGGTGCTCTTGGTGCCCAGGGGGCAGTCGCGCTTCTTGATGCAGTCGGCGGCGAAGGAGGTGAAGGCGGTGTTGAAGCCGGCGGTCTGGTCCTCGTTGAGCTGCCGGGAGGTCAGGGAGGGGTCCATCGCGCCGTCCAGCACGAGCCGGCCGACGCGGGAGGGGTACAGGCCGGCGTACGTCGCGCCGAGGAAGGTGCCGTACGAGGCGCCCACGTAGGTCAGCTTCCGGTCGCCCAGGACGGCGCGGAAGATGTCCATGTCGCGGGCCGCCTCAACCGTCGAGACGTGGCCGAGCACCTTGCCGGAGCGGGACCGGCAGCCGTCGGCGAACTTCTTGTAGGCGGTGGTGAGCTTCGTCTGCTCCGCCTTGTCGTCGGGGGTCTGGTCGACCTGGGTGTACCCGTCCATCTGCTTGTTCGTGAGGCAGCGGACCGGCTCGCTGCGGGCCACCCCGCGCGGGTCCATGGCGACCATGTCGTACCGGGCCTTCACGGCGGCCGGCTCCGGCGCGTACTGCTGGAGGTAGTTGATCGCCGAGGCGCCGGGGCCGCCCGGGTCGACCATCAGGGAGCCGATCCGCTTGCCGGGCCCGGTGGCCTTCTTGCGGGAGACCGCGAGCTTCAGGTCGGTGGCGCGGCTGGGCTTGGCGTAGTCGAGCGGGGCCCGGAGGGTCGCGCACTGGAAGCCCTTGGGGCCGCAGGAGTGCCAGCTCAGCTTCTGGTCGTAGTACGGCCGCAGGGCCGCCGGTACGGCCGTGGGCAGCGGGTCCAGGGGCTTGGTCGCCTTGTCGCTCTCCGGGCGCGCGTCGGGGCCGTGCTGGGCCGGTGAGGCGACGGCGTCGCCGTCCGGGCCGGCCGGTTTACTGCAGGAGACGAGCAGCGCGGCGGCCGCGAGCACGGCGCCGGAGGTGCGGAGCAGACGGCTGGTGTCCATGGGTACGGTCCCTCGTTCGGCGGCGGTGGCGGCACTCGGCTCGGTGACGATTGGTGACCAGTGGTGACAGTTGGCGACAGCTCTGGGGAGCGTATCGGTCCTGATGCGGTCATGCCTGGCCTATTGCCCTCGTAAGGGTGAGTTCGGCCGTCCGCCGAGGTACGGGGCGTAATCCGGCTCCCGGCCCGCGCCGCCGTGGGCGTCCCGGCGCGATCCCCTCGCGCCGCCGTGGGCTCCCCGCGTTCTCAGCCCGCGCGGAGGGCCGCCGTCATGGCCTCGACCGCCAGCAGCGGGGCGACGTTCCGGTCCAGGGCGCGGCGGCAGGCGATGACCGCCTCTATCCGGCGCAGCGTGCGCTCGGGGGTGGAGCCGGCGGCGATGCGCTGGACGCTGTCCCGTACGTCCTCGTTGGCCAGCTCGGCGGCCGTGCCGAGCTGGAGCGCCAGGACGTCGCGGTAGAAGCCGGTCAGGTCGGTGAGGGCGAGGTCCAGGCTGTCCCGCTGGGTACGTGTGGAGCGGCGCTTCTGCCTGTCTTGCAGCTCCTTCATCACGCCCGCCGTGCCGCGCGGCAGCCGCCCGCCGGTGCCCGCCGCGGCGCCCAGCGCGGCCCGCAGCTCCTCGGTCTCCTTGGTGTCGACCTCCTCGGCGACCTGCTTGGCGTCCTCGCCCGCCGCGTCGATCAGCTCCTGCGCGGCCTTGAGGCAGCCGCCGATGTCGTCGACGCGGAGCGGGAGCTTGAGCACGGCGGCGCGGCGGGCCCGGGCCCGCTCGTCCGTCGCGAGCCGGCGGGCCCGGCCGATGTGCCCCTGGGTGGCGCGCGCCGCGGCCGTGGCGGCGGCCGGCTCGATGCCGTCACGGCGCATCAGCATGTCGGCGACCGCGGATGTGGCGGGGGTGGACAGCGTCAGCAGGCGGCAGCGGGAGCGGATGGTGGGGAGCACGTCCTCGATGGAGGGGGCGCACAGCAGCCAGACCGTACGCGGCGCGGGCTCCTCGACGGCCTTCAGGAGGACGTTGCCCGCGCCCTCGGTGAGCCGGTCGGCGTCCTCCAGGACGATCACCTGCCAGCGGCCGCCGGCCGGTGACATCGAGGCCCGGCGGACCAGGTCACGGGTCTCCTTCACGCCGATGGACAGCACGTCCGTACGGACCACCTCGACGTCGGCGTGCGTGCCGACCAGCGCGGTGTGGCAGCCGTCGCAGAAACCGCAGCCGGGGGCGCCGCCCAGCGCGCGGTCCGGGCTCACGCACTGCAGGGCGGCGGCGAAGGCGCGCGCGGCGGTGGCCCGGCCGGAACCGGGCGGCCCCGTGAACAGCCAGGCGTGCGTCATCCTGGACGCGCTCATGGACTCCGGCGCGGACTCGGGCACGGCGGCGCCCGGCTCCTCGGCCGTCACCAGGGCGTCCGCGTCCTGCGCAGCGGCGGCGAGCTGCTCCTGCACCCGCTCCTGGCCCACCAGGTCGTCCCACACCGCCATTGCCGCTCCGCCGTCCTGTCCGTGTCCTGCCACGCGCCGGGCTGCCCCGCCGCCTGTCGTGTCCCGTGTCCGGTCCTGTATCCCGCCGTCGTATCCCATTGTGGTGGACGGCACTGACAATCCCGTCCACGTGGGGCGGAAAGCGCGGTACCGGGAGCCGCCCGGCCCGGAAACGCGCCGCCGCCGCGCCGCCAGGGCCCGAATACGCCACCGGCCCCCGGTACGACGCGTACGTACCGAGGGCCGGAGAGGCCCCGGAGGACCCGGGAGGCGGGGATCAGCGGCGGCCCCAGCGGCCGTGGCGCTCCTCCTCTTCCTCCGTGTCGCGCGGGCCGAGCAGCTCGTCCGCGAGGGTCGGGAGGTCGTCGAGCGGGGTCTCCTCGGCCCACTCCGGGCGCCGCCGGCCGGCCGGCCGCGGCTGGTGCTCGTACTGGGAGTGCGGCTGCTGCGGCGCGTACGACTCGTACGGCGACTGCCCGGTCCGCCCCGGGGACGGCAGACCCGTCGCCGGGTCGATCTGCGGCAGCTCGGCCGTGCGCTCGGTGCTCGACTCGGCGGCCGGACGGCGCCTGCCGCCCTGCTCCGGGCGGAACATCCACGACGGCACCCGGTCCTCCGGGCCCTCGGGGCGCACCGGCGGCAGTACGGCGGTCTCGTCGGCCGCGCCACTGTGCGCCGCGTCCTCGGGGCGTACGGAGGGCAGTACCGCCGTCTCGTCCGCGGCACCGGAACCCGTGGCGGGCGCCCGCCGCGCGTCCCCGGACCGGCCGTCCGTCCGGTCGCCGTCCCCGTCCGCAACCGGCTCGGGCTGCGGCAGTACGGCGGTCTCCTCGGGATCGGAGCCGGGTTCGGAGCCGGTACGGCGGTCGGACGCGCCCCCGGAGTCCGGCCGCGCCTCCTTGCGCATCTCCACCCGCGGCGTCCCCTCGGGCACGGTCTCCGCGGCGTCCCGCGGAGCGTGCTCCTGCGGCTCCTTGCGCATGCTGATGACCGGCGTCTCGGTGGTCGGCGCATCGGAGTCGTGCAGCCCCTCGGCCGCCGAGGCCGCGGCGAGCCGGGCCTGCTCGGCGCGGAGCAGGGCCTCCTCCGCCTTGCGCTGCTTCTCCAGGCGGCGCTCCTCGGCCTCCTGGCGCAGCCGCTTCTCCTCCTCGTGCTGGCGGCGCAGCCGCTCCCGCTCGGCCTGCCGGGCCGCCTCCTCGGCCTCCCGGCGCTTGCGCTCCTCCTCGGCCTGGCGGCGGGCCTCCTCGGCACGCTGCCGGGCCTCCTCCGCCTGCCGGGCCTCCTCGCGCGCCTTGGCCGCCTCGATCTCGCGGCGCTTGCGCTCCTCCTCCTCGGCGCGCAGCCGGGCGAGCTGCTCCTGGCGCTCGCGCTCCTGCCGCTCCTCCTCGGCCTTGCGCGCCGCCTCTTCCTCGGCCTTCTTGCGGGCCGCCTCCTCGGCGGCCTTGCGGGCCTCGGCCTGCGCCTCGATCTCCGCCTCGGAGAGCGGCAGCACCTGGTCCAGGCGGTGCCGTACGACCGTGGTGACGGCCTCCGGCTCCAGCCCCGCGTCGACGACCAGGTAACGGGCCGGGTCGGCGGCGGCCAGCGTCAGGAAGCCGTTGCGCACCCGCTCGTGGAACTCGGCGGGCTCGGACTCCAGCCGGTCCGGCGCCTCGGTGAAGCGCTCGCGCGCCGTCTCGGGGGCGACGTCCAGCAGGACCGTGAGGTGCGGTACGAGGCCGTCGGTGGCCCAGCGGGAGATGCGGGCGATCTCGGTGGGGGCGAGGTTGCGGCCCGCGCCCTGGTACGCCACCGAGGAGTCGATGTACCGGTCGGTGATGACGACGGCGCCGCGCTCCAGGGCGGGCCGGATCACGCTGTCCACGTGCTCGGCGCGGTCGGCGGCGAACATCAGGGCCTCGGCGCGGTCCGACAGGCCCGACGTCGAGACGTCCAGGATGATCGAGCGCAGCCGCTTGCCGATCGCCGTGGCGCCCGGCTCGCGGGTCACCACGACCTCGTGGCCCTTGGCCCGCATCCAGTCGGCGAGCGCCTCGACCTGGGTGGACTTGCCGGCCCCGTCGCCGCCCTCCAGGGCGATGAAGAAGCCGGTCGCGGCCGGGGCCTCGGCCGGCTCGCCGCCGCGCAGTGCCTCGCGCAGGTCACGGCGGAGCGAGACGCCCTGCCGGTCGTCGGCCTTGCCCAGTACCCACGCGGCGACCGGCAGCAGCAGCGCGCCGACCAGCATCAGCGTGAAGGCCGCGCCGCCGTGCGCGAAGACGAACGAGCCGCTTCCGAGGTGATGCGGGCCGATCGCGGCGGCCAGCAGCGGGGCGACGATCGCGGCGGGCGCGACCGCGAGCCGTACGACGGCGTGCAGGTGCTCGGTCGTACGGGAGCTGCGGAACTCCTCGGTCTCCTGGTCCAGCAGGGCGTGCCCGGTGTGCGCGGCGATGCCTGCGCTCACCCCGGCCAGCAGCGCCAGCAGCAGGACCGTGGTCGGGTCGGGCACCAGGCCCATGGCGAGCAGCGCGAGGCCGGTGACGGCCACGGAGAGGGCGAGCAGCCGGCGCCGGGAGAAGCCGGGCAGCACCTTGCGGGCGCTGCGGATGCCGAGGACCGGGCCACCGGCCAGGGCCAGTACGAAGAGGGCGAAGCCGACCGGGCCGCCGCCGAGGTCGCGGACGTGCAGCACGGACAGGGAGACGGCCCCGGCGATCGCGGCGGCGACCGCGGCACAGGCCAGGACGAGCAGCGGGATCGCGCCCGTACGCCCCTTGTCGACGCCGGTGCCGGTCTTCGGGCGGCGCAGGCCCTCGAGGGGCGAGCGCGGACGCGGCGTCCGGACGCCGGGGAATTCGAGGAAGTACACGATCGAGACGGACGCGGCGAAGAGACCGGCCGCGACGTACGAGCCGAGCGCGGCCTGGTGGGTGTGGAACCACTCGATGCCCGCCCCCAGCGCGTTCCCGACCAGGGTGATGACCAGGAGGCCGGCGGCGGCGATGGGGAGCGCCACGAACCCCGTACGCAGCGAGAGGCGGCGCAGCGCCTCCTGGTTGTCCGGCAGCGGTCTCACGGCGTCGCCCTCGGCGGGCGGCGCAGGCAGCAGCGCGGGGGCCGCGCTCTCCCGGCACACCGTCCAGAAGCGCTCGGCGACGCCGACGACGAAGGCCGTGATCAGTACGTAGGCCAGCGCGTCGCCCCGTACCCAGTCGATCCACAGGGGCGCGACAATGAGCAGCAGGGCACGCAGGCCGTCCGCGGTGATCATCGTCCAGCGGCGGTCCAGCGGCCCCTCGGGAGCGGTCAGCGCAGAGAGCGGGCCGAGCAGCACGGCACCGAAGAGCAGCGTCGACAACAGCCGGGCACCGAAGACGGCGGCGACCGCGAAGGCCGCGCCCCGGTATCCGCCGCCGAAGGCCGCGACGCCTCCGTGGGGGGTGAAGACCGCCGCTTGAAGCGCGAGCAGGACCAGGACCAGGACACCGAGGGCATCACCGATGCCACCGACGAACTGGGCGCTCCACAGCCGTTTGAGGGGAGGGAAGCGCAACAGGGCTCGCACGGCGCGCTCGCGGGAGTCCGCGGCGAGTGCGCCTGAGGTGGGGGTCACGTCCGTTGGCTGCTCGGTACGCGTCATTCCGCCAGCCTAGCGGGATCCGGCGTGTCGCCGGATGCCCGCCCGAACAGAAAAACGATCTGTGGGGCCGCTGCGGTCCTCTGGCGGCTGCGGCGCCACCGTGGCCGGACGCGCAGTTCCCCGCGCCCCCGGCTGCGCCCTGACGGGCGCACGCCCGGGCGAGCCCTGATCAGTCGTCGGCGGACGCCGACTTCGCCGCCGTCTTCTTCGCCGCCGTCTTCTTGGCGGTCGTCTTCTTCGCCGTCGTCTTCTTGGCCGCCGTCGTCTTCTTCGCGGCGGTCTTCTTGGCCGCTGTCTTCTTGGCCGGGGCCTTCTTCGCCGTCGTCTTCTTGGCGGCGGTCTTCTTCTTGGCCGGGCCCTTGGCGCGCTTCTCCGCCAGCAGCTCGTAACCGCGCTCCGGCGTGATCGTTTCGACGTCGTCGTCGCGGCGCAGGGTCGCGTTCGTCTCGCCGTCGGTCACGTACGGGCCGAAGCGGCCGTCCTTGACCACGACCGGCTTCTCGCTGACCGGGTCCGTGCCCAGCTCCTTCAGCGGCGGCTTGGCGGCGGCCCGGCCGCGCTGCTTGGGCTTGGAGTAGATCTCCAGCGCCTCGTCCACCGTGATGGTGAAGAGCTGCTCCTCGCTCTCCAGGGAGCGCGAGTCCGTGCCCTTCTTCAGATACGGGCCGTAGCGGCCGTTCTGCGCGGTGATGTCCACGCCCTCGGCGTCCTGGCCGACGACCCGCGGCAGCGACATCAGCTTGAGCGCGTCCTGCAGCGTGACGGTGTCCAGGGACATCGACTTGAAGAGCGAGGCCGTGCGCGGCTTGACCGCGTTCTTGCCGGTCTTGGGGGTGCCCTCGGGCAGGATCTCGGTGACGTACGGGCCGTACCGGCCGTCCTTGGCCACGATCTGGTGGCCGGTCTCCGGGTCCGTGCCCAGCTCGAAGTCGCCGCTGGGCTTGGCCAGCAGCTCCTCGGCGTACTGCACGGTCAGCTCGTCGGGCGCCAGGTCGTCCGGCACGTCGGCGCGCTGATGGCTGTCGGTGTCCTTCTCGCCGCGCTCCACGTACGGGCCGTAGCGGCCCACCCGGAGCATGATGCCGTCGCCGACCGGGAAGGAGGACACCTCCCGGGCGTCGATCGCGCCCAGGTCCGTGACCAGCTCCTTCAGGCCGCCGAGGTGGTCGCCGTCGCCGTTGCCCGCCTCGGAGGCGGCGCCCGCGGCGTCGCCCTCACCGAAGTAGAAGCGGCGCAGCCACGGCACGGACTGGGCCTCGCCGCGTGCGATGCGGTCGAGGTCGTCCTCCATCTTGGCGGTGAAGTCGTAGTCGACGAGCCGCCCGAAGTGCTTCTCCAGGAGGTTGACCACGGCGAAGGACAGGAAGGACGGCACCAGGGCCGTGCCCTTCTTGAAGACGTAGCCGCGGTCCAGGATCGTGCCGATGATCGACGCGTACGTCGACGGGCGGCCGATCTCCCGCTCCTCCAGCTCCTTGACCAGCGTCGCTTCGGTGTAGCGGGCCGGCGGCTTGGTGGCGTGGCCGTCGACGGACATCTCGCGGGCGGTCAGCCCGTCGCCCTCGGCGACCTGCGGCAGCCGGCGCTCGCGGTCGTCCAGCTCGGCGTTCGGGTCGTCCGCGCCCTCGACGTACGCCTTCAGGAAGCCGTGGAAGGTGATGGTCTTGCCGGACGCGCTGAACTCGGCGTCCCGGCCGTCGCTCGCCGTGCCGCCGAGCTTGACGGTGACGCTGTTCCCGGTGGCGTCCTTCATCTGCGACGCGACGGTCCGCTTCCAGATCAGCTCGTACAGCCTGAACTGGTCGCCGGTCAGACCGGTCTCGGCAGGGGTGCGGAAGCGGTCGCCGGAGGGGCGGATCGCCTCGTGCGCCTCCTGCGCGTTCTTGACCTTGCCGGCGTAGCTGCGCGGCTTCTCCGGGAGGTAGTCGGCGCCGTAGAGCTGCGTGACCTGCGCCCGGGCCGCCGCGATGGCGGTGTCGGAGAGCGTCGTGGAGTCCGTACGCATGTAGGTGATGAAGCCGTTCTCGTACAGCTTCTGGGCCACCTGCATGGTCGCCTTGGCGCCGAAGCCCAGCTTGCGGCTGGCCTCCTGCTGCATCGTCGTCGTACGGAAGGGGGCGTACGGAGAGCGGCGGTACGGCTTGGACTCGACCGAGCGGACGGAGAACTGCGTGTCCTCCAGCGCCGCGGCCAGCGCACGCGCGTTCGTCTCGTCCAGGTGCAGGACCTGGTCGGACTTGAGCCGGCCGTCGGAGCCGAAGTCGCGGCCCTGGGCCACGCGGCGGCCGTCGACGGTGGTCAGGCGGGCCCCGAAGGTGCCCGGGTCCGTCGCGTCGCCCTCGCGGCCGGTGGCAAACGTGCCGGTCAGGTCCCAGTACTCGGCGGAGCGGAAGGCGATGCGCTCGCGCTCCCGCTCGACGACGAGGCGGGTGGCCACCGACTGGACGCGGCCGGCCGACAGGCGCGGCATGACCTTCTTCCACAGGACCGGCGAGACCTCGTAGCCGTAGAGGCGGTCGAGGATACGGCGGGTCTCCTGGGCGTCGACCAGCTTCTTGTTCAGCTCCCGCGGGTTCGCCACGGCGTCCCGGATGGCGTCCTTGGTGATCTCGTGGAAGACCATGCGGTGGACGGGGACCTTGGGCTTGAGGATCTCCTGGAGATGCCAGGCGATGGCCTCGCCCTCGCGGTCCTCATCGGTGGCGAGGAAGAGTTCGTCGGACTCGGCCAGCAGCTCCTTGAGCTTCTTGACCTGGTCCTTCTTGTCGCTGTTCACGACATAGATCGGCTGGAAATCGGCGTCGACGTTCACGCCGAGGCGGGCCCAGGGCTCGCCCTTGTACTTCGCCGGTACTTCGGCGGCGCCGTTCGGAAGGTCACGGATGTGCCCGACGCTCGCTTCGACGACGTAACCAGGGCCGAGGTAGCCCTTGATCGTCTTCGCCTTGGCAGGCGACTCGACGATGACGAGTCGGCGGCCGCCGCCTTGTGCGGTGTCGCTGGTCGGGGACAACTTCGCTCTTCTCTCCGGTCGGCGCTGGGGGGTACCTCGGGAGGGGATTCCCGAGGGCGACTCTTCGGTGACGCTGCGGAGTGTGACGGTACATCCCGCCCCCGTGTCAAACGGAAAAAGCCCACAACGCCACTCGAACGGTAACCCGAGTCCAGCCCTTCATGCCGACCGGACCGCGCGCCGGGGACCCCGCCACTCATCGTGATCATGCGCCGCCGAGGGGCGGCGGAAGGGGCCGCGACAGGGCGGCCGACGGCGCTGCGCGACACGGAAGGGGATACTCCGGATCCGGCTCCGGCAGACGCTCCGGAGCTGCGACGGAAGGGGTACGGACGATATTCCGTTTCCCTGTCCCGTCCCTATTTCTCCCGGGCCTTTCCGGGGCCGTGGACGGCTGTCGGACGGCGCCGCCCGGGGACCCGGAAGGGGCGCGCGGACGGCTGGCAGGATGGGTGGCGGGTCACACACAGAGGTCTTCGGGGGGCACCGGCCATGACGAGCGAGCGCGACATCCCCGCCGGTGCGGTACCGGCGTCGCCGGCCACTCCGATCCCGGGCGCGTCGGGGGCAGCTTCACCGGACGCGTCGGAGGACGGGCGGCGGGTGCGGCGGGCGACGCTGCTGGGCGCCGCGGCGGTGACCGGTCTCACGGCGGCGGCCTGCGCCTATCTGTGGCACACCGACCCGCACCAGCCGGGTCAGCTCCTGCCGCGCTGCCCCTTCAACGCCATGACCGGGCTGCTCTGCCCGGTGTGCGGCGGTACCCGCATGGTCTACGACCTGCTGCACGGCGATCTGTCCGCGGCCTTCCACGACAACGTGGCGCTGCTCCTCCTCGGAGTGCCGCTCGCGGCGTACGTGGGCGGGCGGCTGCTCTACGAAGGGCTGCGGGGCCGCCGCTACCGCCCCCGGCCGACGCCGCGCGCCCTGGCCGCGGCCCTGACGACCGCGATCGTCTGGGGCGTCGTACGGAACGTGGTGGGCTGACCGGCCCCCGGGCGGGGACCGGTACGTACGCCCGGCCGGGCCTTGGCCCTCACGCCGTGATGCTCACGCCGTGGACAGCAGCCAGCAGCCGGCCGCCAGGAACAGCGTGCCGAAGAGCGCGGTCATGGTCACCGCGAGCGGGCGGCTCACGCCGTGGGCGACCGGCGCACGGAGGCTGACGCGCGCCACCAGCCACAGCAGCAGCCCGCTGCCGAAGAGCGCGAAGGCGGCACCGGAGAACACCGCGGGTCCACTTTCCATGCGGGCACCCTGGCACTCCCGCACGGCCCGCGGGCGAACAGCGGGTGAACGCGCGCGGCAACTCCCCCGTACGGGCTTCACATTCCCCGGTACGTACCGTTTCCCCGGTACGTACCGCCGTCAGCCCGCCGTCCTCCGTAGGCCCGCCTCCTCCGTCAGCCCTCCCCGGGGGCCGCGGCCGCCACCGGGCCGCTGACCGGCTCCAGGAAGCCCTGTTCGACCAGCATCCGGATCGCCTCCGGCGTGCGGTCCCGCAGCATCACCGGGTCCTCGCCGACCAGTTGGGCGATCGCGTCCAGGATGCGGCCGGCCGGCAGGGTGCCGTCGCAGACGCCGGCGAAGCCCGCGCCGACCGTGTCGACCTTCGTGGCCCGCCGCATGCCCCTGTTCTGACGGAGCACCACATGCTCCGGGTCCTCCGCGCCCGGCAGCCCGACCTGCTCCTGCACGACCTCGGGGGCCAGCTTGAACCGTCCGGCCAGCAGCGCCGCGTCGTCCGTGGCCCGCAGATAGTCCTGGCGCTCGAAGTGGCGGAGCACCGCGGGACCGAGCGGCTGCTCGACCGGATGCGGCCACTCCTCGATCGTGATCGAGGGGTCCTCGGCGCCGGACTTGCGCAGCGTGATCCACCCGAAGCCGATCGCCTTCGTCTTGCGCGCCTCGAACTCGTCCAGCCACGCCTCGTACCGCGCCGCGTACTCCTCCGGGCCCGCCCGGTGGTCGCCGGCGTCCCGCAGCCACAGCTCGGCGTACTGCGTGACGTCCTGCACCTCGCGCTGCACGATCCAGGCGTCGCAGCCGCGCGGCACCCAGGCACGCAGCCGGTCGCGCCAGTCCTCGCCCTCGACGTGCTGCCAGTTGGCCAGAAGCTGGCAGTAACCGCCGTCGTTCAGATGGCCGGCGGCCTGCTGCACCAGTGTGCGGCACAGGTCGTCGCCGCCCATGCCGCCGTCCCGGTAGGTCAGCCGCGCGCCCGGGGAGATCACGAAGGGGGGATTCGAGACGATCAGGTCGTACGTCTCCTCGCCGACCGGGTCGAACAGCGAGCCCTCCCGGAGGTCGGCGGGCTGCGCACCGGAGAGCGCGAGGGTGAGGGCGGCGATGCGCAGCGCCCTCGGGTTCAGGTCCGTGGCGGTGACCTGGGTGGCGTACTGCGCGGCGTGCAGCGCCTGGATGCCGGAGCCCGTACCGATGTCCAGTACGGAGTCGAAGGACGGGCCCGAGGCCGGGTCGCCGCCCTGGGGGCGCAGCGTGAGCCCGGCGAGGGTCGTGGACGCGCCGCCCACGCCGAGCACCAGCTCGGAGCGGTCCACGCCGGCCGGGCCGCGGCCGATGCCGCCCGCGCCCCCGACCGCGCAGCCCAGGTCGGAGACGATCCACCAGTCCTGGCCCTCGGGGCCGCCGTACGGCCGTACGTCCACGGTGGCGCGGACCTCGTCGCCGTCCCGGACGAGCCAGCCGTCGGCAAGGCAGTCGTCCAGGGGCAGCGCGGCGCCCGCGCGCGCGGCCGGCACCGGCTGCTGGAGCAGGAAGAGCCGCACCAGCGTCGCCTGCGGGCCATCGCCTCTCGTGGCGCGCAGGGCCGGCACGGTCTCACTGCGGGCCAGCGCAGCGTAGGCGGTGGCGCCGAGGAGCTCCAGCAGGCCGTCGGCGGTGAAGCCGGCGGCCAGCAGCGCCTCCCGCAGCCGGGAGGTGCGGGCGGCGGACTCGGGGTCTCGGTCGTCTGCGACGGGGAGGTGCGTACTCACGCCCCCATTGTCAGGGCAACCACTGACAGCGAACCACCGGCACGACGACGGCGACCCGGCCGGCCCGGTACGGATGTGTCTCTTCGCATCGGACCGGCGCGGCCTCCGTAGGAGCGGCGTCGGTCAGGAGCTCTTCTTGGGCGTGGCTGTCGCCTTCTGCGTCTGGCAGCCCTTCTGACCCGCCATCGCCTTGCCGACGTCGCCGGACTCCAGCTTCTTGAAGGCGGCCTCGCTCTTCTTGTTGAGCTTGTTGATTCCGTCGGACAGCGAGCGCAGCCCGTCGGCGAACTTCTGCTTGTCCTTGGTGTCCAGGCCGTCGACCTGCTTCTTCAGGTCCGCGTAGCCCGAGGAGAGACCCTTCAGCTCCTTGACCGCGTTCTTCTGGTCGGCGCCGCCGCCCTCGACCGGCGGAGCGCCCGCCTTGCCCAGCGACTTGGCCAGCGAGGCGTACGCGTCCGAGATCTTCTGGAACGCCTGGGAGTCGGTCTGCTGGACCTTCTTGGAGTCGGTGCTGCCGTCGTCAGCGGTCTGCATCGACGCGTTGGCGTCCTGGATCTGCTTGAACTGAGCCTGCGCCGGGTCGCAGAAACGCTTGGCCCAGTCATCGAGCTTCTTGTTGCTGTCGTCGCTGCAGCCGGTCAGCGCGAGCACCAGTGCCGCACCGCCGGACAGTGCAGCCGCAAGCTTCTTGTTCACCGGATTGGTCCCTTCCATGGCTCTCGGCCCCGGAACATACACGCCCAGAGTGCTTTGACCATGAGACGAGCATCCGGTACGACCCGCATTGAAGCCATTTGCACCAAGGGACGGTGACCGATACCTCTCGTGCCCGGCACGCCGACGGGCGGGTGCCCGAGGCGTACAAAACACCTCGCGCACCCGCCCGTTGAGCGGCTGTGCCGTCGCCCGCTAGGAGGCGACCGCGGGGTCGACCGTCTGAGCGACCTTCCCCGAGTTGTCTTCGTCACCCACGGCGATGCCGCGGCGCTTGGATAGGTACACCGCGCCCACGATGATGACCAGCGCGATGACCGCGACCCCGATCCGTACGCCGGCGTTCGCGTCATTGCCGTAACTGAACTTCACCACGGCCGGCGCGATCAGCAGCGCCACGAGGTTCATCACCTTCAGCAGCGGGTTGATCGCCGGGCCCGCGGTGTCCTTGAACGGGTCGCCCACGGTGTCACCGATGACGGTCGCCGCGTGCGCCTCGCTGCCCTTGCCGCCGTGGTGGCCGTCCTCGACCAGCTTCTTGGCGTTGTCCCAGGCGCCACCGGAGTTGGCGAGGAACACCGCCATCAGAGTGCCGGTACCGATCGCACCCGCCAGGAACGAGCCGAGCGCGCCGACGCCGAGCGAGAAGCCGACGGCGATGGGGGTGAGCACCGCCAGCAGACCGGGGGTGGTCAGCTCGCGGAGCGCGTCCTTGGTGCAGATGTCGACGACGCGCCCGTACTCGGGCTTCTCGGTGTAGTCCATGATCCCGGGGTGCTCGCGGAACTGCCGGCGCACCTCGAAGACCACCGAACCGGCCGACCGGGACACCGCGTTGATCGCCAGCCCCGAGAAGAGGAAGACGACCGCGGCGCCCAGGACCAGCCCGACGAGGTTGTTGGGCTGCGAGATGTCCAGGCTCAGGGCCATGCCGTGGGCGGCGCTGCCCACCTCCGCCACCGCGGTCCCGATGGCGTCGCGGTACGACCCGAACAGCGCGGCCGCCGCGAGCACCGCCGTGGCGATCGCGATGCCCTTGGTGATGGCCTTGGTGGTGTTGCCCACCGCGTCCAGGTCGGTGAGCACCTGCGCGCCGTCGCCCACCACGTCACCGGACATCTCGGCGATGCCCTGCGCGTTGTCGGAGACCGGCCCGAAGGTGTCCATGGCAACGATGACGCCGACCGTGGTCAGCAGGCCCGTACCGGCCAGCGCGACCGCGAACAGCGCCAGCATGATGGACGTACCGCCCAGCAGGAACGCGCCGTACACGGCGAGGCCGATCAGCACGGCCGAGTAGACCGCCGACTCCAGGCCGATGGAGATGCCCGACAGCACGACGGTCGCCGGACCGGTCAGCGAGGTCTTGCCGATGTCCCGTACGGGGCGCCGGTTGGTCTCGGTGAAGTAGCCGGTGAGCTGCTGGATGAGCGCGGCGAGCACGATGCCGATGGCGACCGCGACCAGGGCCAGCACGCGCGGGTCGCCCGCCCGGCCGGTGATCGCTTCGTCGGTGACGCCCGCGAGGCCCGCGTAGGTGGACGGCAGGTACGTGAAGGCGGCGACGGCCACCAGGATCAGCGAGATCGCCGCGGAGATGAAGAAGCCGCGGTTGATGGCGGTCATGCCACTGCGGTCGGAGCGCCGGGGCGCGACGACGAAGATGCCGATCATCGCCGTGACGACGCCGATGGCCGGAACGAGCAGCGGGAAGGCCAGGCCGGCGTCGCCGAAGGCGGCCATGCCGAGGATCAGCGCGGCGACCAGGGTGACCGCGTACGACTCGAACAGGTCGGCGGCCATACCGGCGCAGTCACCGACGTTGTCGCCCACGTTGTCCGCGATGGTCGCGGCGTTGCGCGGGTCGTCCTCGGGGATGCCCTGCTCGACCTTGCCGACCAGGTCGGCGCCGACGTCGGCGGCCTTGGTGAAGATGCCGCCGCCGACTCGCATGAACATGGCGATCAGCGCGGCCCCCAGGCCGAAGCCTTCCAGCACCTTCGGCGCGTCCACCGCGTACACGAGGACGACACAGGAGGCGCCCAGCAGGCCGAGGCCCACCGTGAACATGCCGACGACCCCGCCCGTACGGAACGCGATCTTCATCGCCTTGTGCGAGACGGCCGTCAGATCACGGGGCGCCGTGTCCCCTTCGGCCGGAGTGGCTTCGCGGGCGGCCGCGGCGACGCGCACATTGCTGCGCACCGCGAGCCACATGCCGATATAGCCGGTGGCCGCGGAGAATCCCGCGCCGATCAAGAAGAAGGCGCTGCGTCCGATGCGCTGCGTCCAGTTGTCGGCGGGCAGCAGCATGAGCAGGAAGAACACCACGACGGCGAATACGCCGAGGGTGCGCAACTGCCGCTGGAGATAGGCATTGGCGCCTTCCTGCACGGCAGCGGCGATCTTCTTCATACTGTCGGTGCCCTCGCCGGCCGCGAGCACTTGCCGTACCAGTACGGCCGCGACGGCGAGCGCCGCCAGCGCCACGAGGGCGATCACCAGCACCATGCCGCGGTTGCCGCTCGTCAGCGATGGCTCGGCCAGGTATGTGGGGGTGTCGAGCATCTGAGGGGTGTAAGGCCCCGCCATTCGTCCTCCTTGACGTTTGGCACATGGGCGCGCGAATGCACGCTCAGGCGTCCTGAGCAAAGATGTGGACGGATTGTAGGGAGCCGCACTAGATCAAAACAGTACGCGTCAAAGGGAATTCGCCTGCAGCCGCGAAGATCAATAGGTGATCGCTCCGAGAATTAGCCCGGAAGAAGGAATGCAGCAAATTCGCTGACCGCATCCGGATGATCTCGCTGTCCTATTGAACGCCGCTGCTCAGAGCGGCCGCGCGAGATCCTTTACGCGCAGGCCGTACGGGGCGCGCCGCGGAGCCGCGGCCTCCGCTCCGGCGCCCGGCGCCAAAGGAGCGGCTCGCGTGTGCGGACGCGTACGAACGTGTAGGCGCAGGCGTAGGCCCGCCGGTACAGGTGTGCGTGGCACCCCCACGCACGCGGACGGCATGGACCGGCGTACGGCACCGGTGGGAGCACCAGCAGGAGCGGGGCCGGTTCGGTGGACGCGGGGGCGGATTGGCGCGGCCGCTGGCGGCCTATCTCGGCAGCTTGGCGGCTTCTCGCGGCTGCTCGGCGGCTTCTGGCGGGGATCGACGGCTTCTGGCGACCGCTGGAGGCTGCCGGCGGCGCGGTGCGCGGTCGAGGGCAGCCGGACAGTGCGCGGCACTCAGAGGGCGCCGTCAGGGCGCTTGGCGGCCTGCGGCCGTCGGGGCTGTGGCGCGGCCGATGCCAGGGCGGGCTTGCCGACTCTGGGTTGAAACTTGGGCGCTTACGGCAGGACAGGGTCCGGGACCGTCGGCCAGCTCATGCGGATGACGCCACCGGTCTCGCTGGAGGACACCTCGACGTCGTCGACCAGACCGCTGATCACCGCGAGGCCCATCTCGTCCTCGGCCTCGTCGCCGGTCACGGATTCCGCGCCGTCCGGCTCGCCGTCGGCGCCCTGGACGCCTGGCACGGATCCGGCGGGCGTTCCCGGCACCTCGTCACCGACCTCGATGGAGAACTTCTTCTCGTCCTCGATCAGCATGACCGTGATGGGCGCGCCGATGTCGTTACTGCGGTGCAGGCCCACCGCACGGCTGCACGCCTCACCGACGGCGAGGCGGACCTCGTCGAGCACCGCCTCGTCCACCCCGGCCCGTCGCGCCACGGCGGCCGCGACCAGACGCGCGGTCCGCACGTGCTCGGGCAGGGCACTGAAACGAAGTTCGACGGTGGCCATTGCCATCCCCCTCGATATGCGGGCGTGCTACGCAGGGGGCCGGACGCGTCGTCCGGTACCCCCCACTGCTTCCTGCCCCCGTGCACACGGCACGGGGCACCGGACAGCCGTCAGTCGGTTGCCGCCACGGCCTCGTCGACCGAGGTGTGAATCGGGAACACCTTCGTCAGTCCGGTGATACGGAAGATCTTAAGAATGCGCTCCTGGTTGCAGACCAGGCGCAGCGAGCCCTCATGGGCACGCACCCGCTTCAGGCCACCCACCAGCACGCCGAGCCCGGTGGAGTCGAGGAAGTCGACGCGCTCCATGTCCACCACGAGGTGGTAGCTGCCGTCGTTCACGAGCTCGACCAGCTGCTCCCGCAGCTTGGGCGCGGTGTATACATCAATCTCGCCACCGACGTCGACGACCGTACGGTCGCCAACGGTACGGGTCGACAGGGACAGGTCCACGGATCCTCCAGCACCTTGCTATCGAGCGGTCGCCCCCCATGGATCGGCAGCCGCGATGGCATTCAATCACTTACCAGCAGGCGCGCACGACGCCTTAAGAGCATTGTCCGTCACTCCGGTGACACACTCGGTGCCGATGGCCTCCAATCAACCGCCGCCGGATGCGGGTGCGCGCCCCTCCCCGGGCATGGTCCTCGACCGTCTCGCCAGGGGAGAGATCCGCGCTACGCGCATCACCCATACGGAGCACTTGCCCCCGCGGATCGGCAGCCATGCCGACTGGCCCGCATCTATCCGTACGGAAGTGATCGACGCCATCCGTACCGCCGGCATCGAGCGTCCCTGGAGTCACCAAGCCCGCACGGCGGAGCACGCGTTGCGCGGCGAGTCCGTCATCGTGGCCACCGGTACCGCCTCCGGAAAATCGCTGGCGTATCTCGCCCCGGTGCTGTCGGGCCTGCTGGACGGTTCCGATGCGCCCAACGGGCGGGGGACGACCGCGCTGTACCTCGCTCCCACCAAGGCGCTCGCCGCCGACCAGCGGCGCGCCGTACGCGATCTGGCCGCCCCGCTGGGCACGGCGATCCGCCCGGCCGTGTACGACGGCGACACGCCGGTCGAAGAACGCGAATGGGTGCGTCAGTACGGCAATTACGTCCTCACCAACCCCGACATGCTGCACCGCGGCATCCTCCCGGCCCACCCCCGCTGGTCCTCCTTCCTGCGCGCGCTGCGCTACGTGGTCATCGACGAGTGCCACACCTACCGCGGCGTCTTCGGGTCCCACGTCGCGCAGGTCATACGCCGGCTGCGCCGGGTCTGCGCGCGCTACGGCTCGGAACCGGTCTTCCTGCTGGCCTCCGCCACCTCCGCCGAGCCCGCCGACTCCGCAGCGCGGCTCATCGGCCGGCCGGTCGTGCAGATCACCGAGGACACCTCGCCGCGCGGGGAGGTCGTCTTCGCCCTGTGGGAGCCGCCGCTGACGGACCTGCACGGCGAGCAGGGCGCTCCCGTACGCCGCACCGCCACCGCCGAGACCGCCGACCTGCTCACCGACCTCGCCGTACAGGGCGTCCGCAGCGTCGCCTTCGTACGCTCCCGGCGCGGCGCCGAGCTGATCGCCCTGATCGCGCAGGAACGCCTCGCGGAGGTCGACAGGTCGCTCCCCGGCCGCGTCGCCGCCTACCGGGGCGGCTATCTCCCCGAGGAGCGCCGCGCCCTGGAGCGGGCCCTGCACACCGGCGACCTCCTCGGACTCGCCGCGACCACGGCACTCGAACTGGGTATCGACGTCTCCGGCCTGGACGCGGTCCTCATCGCGGGCTATCCCGGCACCCGCGCGTCGCTGTGGCAGCAGGCGGGCCGCGCCGGCCGGGCAGGGCAGGGCGCGCTCGCCGTGCTCGTCGCCCGCGACGACCCCCTGGACACCTACCTCGTCCACCATCCCGAAGCCCTCTTCTCCCAGCCGGTCGAGTCGACCGTCCTCGACCCCGACAATCCGTACGTCCTCTGGCCCCACCTGTGCGCCGCGGCGGCGGAGATCCCGCTCGGTGAGGAGGACTTGGCCCTCTTCGGCCCGGAGGCCCCCGACGTGCTCGCGGGCCTGGAACGCCGCCGGCTGCTGCGCCGCCGCGGGAAGTCCTGGTACTGGACCCGCCGCGAACGCGCCGCCGACCTCACCGACATCCGCGGCCAGGGCGGCTCCCCCGTGCAGGTCGTGGAGGCCGGCACCGGCCGGCTGCTGGGCACGGTGGACGAGGCCGCCGCGCACTCCACCGTCCACGAGGGCGCGGTCCACCTGCACCAGGGCCGTACGTACGTCGTGCAGCACCTGGACCTCGAGGACAGCGTCGCCCTGGTTGAAGAGTCCACGCCGCCCTGGTCCACGACCGCCCGCGACACCACCGCCATCTCCATCCTGGAGACCGACACCGAGGTGCCCTGGGGCGACGCACGGCTGTGCTTCGGCTCCGTCGAGGTCACCAACCAGGTCGTCTCCTTCCTGCGCCGCAAACTGATCACGGGTGAAGTGCTCGGCGAGACCAAACTCGACCTTCCGCCGCGTACGCTGCGCACCCGCGCCGTGTGGTGGACGATGACCGAGGACCAGCTCGACGCGGCCCGGGTCAATCCGGAACAGCTGGGCGGCGCCCTGCACGCCGCCGAACACGCCTCCATCGGCATCCTTCCGCTCTTCGCCACCTGCGACCGCTGGGACATCGGCGGCGTCTCGGTCCCGCTGCACCCCGACACGCTGCTGCCCACGGTCTTCGTCTACGACGGCCACCCCGGCGGCGCGGGCTTCGCGGAACGCGCCTTCCACACCGCGGCCGAGTGGCTCACCGCCACCCGTCAGGCCATCGCCTCCTGCGAGTGCGACGCCGGCTGCCCCTCCTGCATCCAGTCCCCCAAATGCGGCAACGGCAACGAACCACTCCACAAACGAGGCGCGGTCCGCTTGCTTACGGAGCTGCTGCGGGGGGCGGCGGAGGCCGGCACCGGGGCTGCGGGAGCCGACACCGGAACGGCGGGAGCTGGTGCCGGAGCGGCCGCTGGGCCCAGGGGTGGGGCCGGCGGGGGGCCCGCCCCGAGGGCCGGAGCTGCCGGGGCGAGCGACGCCGGGGACGGGGCGGCCGAGGCCGGGGCCGGTGGGGGCGGCGGCTGACTCCCGGGCGGGGGCAGCCCAGTCGGATTCAGGGGCGCGTCCGACGGGCCCGCCCGGGAGCGGATGCGCGGGGCGAACGGCCCGGCACGGGCCTCGGCCGACACGTCCGCGACCGCCGCCCGTACCGCGCACCGCACCAGCCGCGCTCCCTGCGCCACCGCGACCCGACGGGCCGCACCGCACGCCTCCTCCTCTCCGTACACGCTCCGCGCCGAGGCGGCGAGAGCCGCCAGGTCCGCCGCCGCGCCAGCCCTGTGACGGGCCATCACGGCCTGCCCCAGCACGATCACCACGGCGAACACCGCGCACAGCGCCATGCTGCTCACAGCCGCCCAGACCGTCGCGGAGCCCCTGTCTCCCCGCCGTCTCCGCAGCTCGTCCCCGCGCCGTCCCGGCAGCTCACCGCTCCTCCCGCGCCGCGGCTCACCGCCCCACCGTCTCCTCAGCAAGAGCGACCGCCTCCCCTCTGAGCGTCATGGCCAGCGGCCCCAGCGCCGGAGCCGCCGCCTCGACCCGTACGCGCACGAGGTCGCCCTCCCGCCGCAGCGCCACCCGCGCCCCGCGCGGGGCGGTCGCCCGGGCCGTCGCCAGCGTGGCGCCCTCGGGCTCCGAACGCGCCGCGGCCCTTGCCCCGGCACGGGCCGCATCCACGCACTGGATCTGCGCGCACGCCGCCATCAGCCCCCACAGGAGCATCGCCACGACCAGCACCAGCGTCGGAATCACCGCCGCCGCCTCGGCCGTCACCATTCCCCGGTCGGCAGCCGCCTTCAGCGCCACGACTGTCGGCTTCAGCGACACGGCTGTCGGCTCGGCGGCCCCGCCGAGCGGGTCAGACCTGGACATGGAGCGCCTTGCCGATCACCGAGCTCAGGGCCGAGCTCACCGCCCCGCTCGTCACGACCTTGAAGAGCACCGCGGCGAACGCACAGGCCGCCAGCGTCCCCATGGCGTACTCGGCCGTCGTCATCCCGCGGTCCAGCTTCTGCCGCAGCGCGGCACGCCGACGCCGCCCCCACTCGCCGCTCCGAAAACGTGCGGCCCGGCGCCTCGCCACCGACCGCCCCGTCACCTTCCTGTAGCCGAGACACGAGGCGGCCCAAGCGGCCCACGCCGCGGGCCCGCCGGCCACCGTCACCTCATCCCCGCTTCCTCCGGCGGCTGTTGCTGCCCCCAGCTTCGCCTCGCGTACGGCGGTACCGGCCGCGGCGGCCCACGCGGGTACGGCAGTTCGCTCTTCCGGTGGCGCGGCGGGCCTGCGCCCGCCCGCCGTCGCGATGTCCAGCGCCTTCTCGGACGGCGTCGCCGGCTGTCCGGACGGCTTAGGTGCTGCGGTTGTCATGAGATCCCCCTGATGGACTGGCAGTTGCTCAGTTCGTTGGTTCTGTTCATTTGGCTTGTTTGGTTCGTTGCGCGTTGATCGTTGGTCGTTGGGTCGTCACACATGGGGCAGCAAGTCCTGGGCCAAACCGACGAGGACCGGGGCCACCCCGATCGTCAGGAAGGCCGGCAGGAAGCACACCGCCAGCGGCAGGGTCACGAGCACACCCGCCTTGCGTGCCGCCTCCGTTGCCGCGCGGCCCCACTCGGAACGCAGGTCCGCCGCGATCCGGGAGACCGACTCGACGGCCGGCACGCCGGACGTTCCGGCGCGCGCCAGGCAGCGCCCCAGCTCCCGTGCTCCCGGAAGCTCCGCGAACCGCCCCCAGCTCGCGTCCGCTTCGCCCCCGAGGCGCAGCTCCGCCGCGGTATGGCGCAGCCGCTCGCCGACCGGGCCGCGCAGGGACTCGCCCACCGCGGCCGCCGCTTCGCCGGGGCTCGCCCCTGCCGCGAGACAGCCGGCCAGCAGATCGGCGGCGGTGGCCAGTTGCTCCCGTACGGCGACCTCCGCCGCCTGAGCGGCGGAGCGCGCCCGGACCTGGCGCCGACGGCCTCGCGTGGCGGACGCGGCGACCGCACCCAGTACGGCTCCGAGAACCCCGCCGACCAGGGCAAGGCCAACACCCGCCGCGGCGGCCACCACGACCCACTCCCGAAGGGCGTCGTTCCACCGCTCCGGGCGCACGCGCCCGGCCGAGCCGGCGCCCGGCCCGCGGCGGGCCGCACCGTGCGCTGTCGAGGTGCGGGACGCCGTCCCAAGAGCTGAGAAAATACGGGTCGCGCGGCGTCGTACGGCGGCCGTGAGAGCGACCCGGCGGATGACCAGTGCCGTACAGACCAAGGTAGTCGCGAGCGCGAAAACAATCCCCAGGCTGTGGATAACTTCAGCGGCTTCAGCGGTCATCGCTCCGCCCGCCCCTCCGCCGTGCGGACGATGCGGCCCGTCCAGAGCACCCCGGCCCACTCCAGCAGCCCGCCGACCGCCAGGCAGGCCCAGCCGGCCGGGGTGTGCAGGAGCACATGGAGCGGGTCCGCTCCCAGCGCGCTGCCCATCAGCAGCCCGAAGACCGGAAGGAGGGCGAGCATCAAGGCCGTCGTACGGGCGCCCGCCAATTGGGCTTGCAGCTCTGCCTGTTGCTCCCGCTGCGCCCGGAGTCCCGCCGTGACGCGCTCGATGCCCGCGGCGAGGCCGACGCCGCCCTGCACGGCGACCTGCCAGCACGCGGCCACGCCTGTCAGCCCCTCCGCGCCCGGCAGCCGCGCCGCCTCGCGCAGCGCACCCGGCACGTCCCCGCCGAACCGCGCCGCCGCCAGCACCGCGTCCCCCGCACTGCCCCATCCGGGCGGGCCCGCCCGGCCTTCCGCCCCGGCCAGTACCAGGGCCTGCCCCGGTTGGCAGCCCGCACGCAGCTCGGCGGCGACCGCCGCGCAGAACGCGATCACGTCGTCACGACGACGGTCGCGTTCCCGTTGCGCGGCGCGGCCGGTCAGCCGCCGGTGCGCGACCGGCACGGCCAACACCCCGAGAGCCACCGGCAGTAACGACTGGCCCAGGAGACCCAGTACGGCCCCGACGGGCAGGCACCACAGGGCATGCCCCAGCCGCGCCGACCGAGTGGCCGTCCACGTCCAGCACCTGCCTGCCGCTCGCTCGCCGTACGCCCAGCGCCGCCCGGTACGTGGCCACTGGCCGACACCCCGTCGCCGTACGGCAGGCCCGGAGCCGGCGCCCTCACCGCCTGCCAGCAGGAGCCGGGCGCGCCGCAAGGAGTTGTCCCGGCCACCGGCCCTCCACAGACCGGCCCCCGCGCACAGCAGGGCCGCGCACACCGGCGTCATCGCGTCCGCCGCCACCTCCCCGCTCATGGCATGTCCCCGTTCACGTCGTCTCCCCCGTTCATGGCGCTTCCCCGGTCGCAGAGGGCGGCCAGGCGCGCCCAGCCCTCGGCCCGCCGGAAGCCGGCCGGATGCCAGACCGCGGCCGGTGTCGTGGTGACCAGGCCCGAGGGGGCGCGGTCGAGGACGTGGATCTCGGCGATGCGACGGTGGCCCGAGCGCTCGCGTACGAGGTGCAGTACGACCGAGAGCGCGGCGGCCAACTGGCTGTGCAGGGCCGCACGGTCGAGCCCGGCGGTCGAGCCGAGCGCTTCCAGCCGGGCCGGGACGTCGGTGGCGGCGTTCGCGTGGACAGTGCCGCAGCCTCCTTCGTGGCCGGTGTTGAGCGCGGCCAGCAGGTCCGTCACCTCCGGGCCGCGCACCTCGCCCACCACCAGCCGATCCGGACGCATCCGCAGCGCCTGGCGCACCAGGTCCCGCAGCGTGACCAGGCCGACGCCCTCCTGGTTCGCCGGGCGGGTCTCCAGTCGTACGACATGCGGGTGGTCGGGCCGCAGCTCCGCGGAGTCCTCGGCCAGGACGATCCGCTCGTCCCGCCCCACCAGGCCCAGCAGGGCGCTCAGCAGCGTGGTCTTGCCGCTTCCTGTGCCGCCGCTGACCAGGAAGGACAGCCGGGCGGTCAGAACCGACCGCAGCAGCCGGTCGCCGCCCGGCGGTACCGTGCCCGCTGCGACGAGCTCTTCCAGCGTGAACGCCTTCGGGCGCAGCACCCGCAGCGAGAGACAGGTCGAGCCGACCGCCACGGGTGGCAGTACGGCGTGCAGGCGGGTGCCGTCGGGCAGCCGCGCGTCCACCCAGGGGTGCGCGTCGTCCAGGCGCCGCCCGGCCACCGCTGCCAGGCGCTGGGCGAGTCTGCGGACGGCCGCGGCATCGGGGAAGCGCACGTCCGTGCGCCGCAGTCCGCCGCCGCGGTCGACCCAGACCTCGTCGGGCGCGGTGACCAGCACGTCCGTCACCTCGGGTGCGGCGAGCAGCGGCTCCAGGGGGCCGCTGCCGACCATTTCGGAGCGCAGCGCGGCCACGACGCCCAGCACCTCGGCATCGCCGAGCAGCCGCCCCTCCTCGCGCAGCGCCACGGCCACCCGGGCGGGCGTCGGCTCGGCACCGGCCCGGGCGAGTCTCCGGCGTACGGCCTCCAGGAGCCTGTCCCCCGCGCCGCTGCGTGTCCCGACCCCCGGGCCCTGCGTCTCCGCCCCGGGCTCGGCCCCGGACGGCTCCGCCACGCCGACCGGGTTCGCCGGGCCCGCCACGCCCCTCGCTCCCGGAAGGCCCCGCGCTCCGATGAGACCGCGCGTCCCGGTGAGGGCCATCGGCCGGACCGGCCTCCCCCGCCCGGCACCGGCGTCCCACCGGTCTTCCTCTCGCACTCCACCGAAGCCGTTCATGAGACGGCCTCCCCGCCGTCCTCCGAGCGGGACTGTGCAGCGCCCGCCGTGCCCGCAAGGCCACCGGGGCGTGAGCTCCCCGTGCCGGGAGTACCGGACGTGCCCGCGGCGCCCTCCGCTCCGCCCAGCACTCGGCCCCAGAACTCCGTGCAGAACCGGGCCAGTGGTTCCCTCGCGTGCGCGCCCGGTGGGGCGCCGCGGGCGAGGGAGTCCGCGAGGTGGGGATCCCAGGGCACGGTGCCGACCAGGGGCAGGGAGAGCAGCCGGGCCGGCTCGGCCTCCGGCAGGCCGGGTCCCGGCGTCTCGCCCACCACCACGCGCAGGTCGCGCAGGGCCGCGCGGGCAGGGGCCGCGACGCGCCGGGCCGCCACCGTCGCGCGCAGTTCGGCAGGGACCAGCAGCAGTCCGACGTCGATCTGGGCAAGCGCTTCGGACACGGCTTCGTCGAGATGGCGCGGCAGGTCGACCACCACGACACCGCCGCGTCTGCGGGCCGCCGACATCACCGCGCGCATGGCCGGCGGCGGGATCGTGACCGAGTCCCCGCGGTCCCAGCTCAGGACGCGCAGCGAGTGGAGTTGCGGCAGGGACTCGGCCAGGGCGCCGCCGCCGACCCGGCCGCGGGACTCGGCGAAGGCGGGCCAGCGCAGCCCCTTCTCCCGCTCGCCGCCGAGCAGCACGTCGAGGCCGCCGCCCAGCGGATCGGCGTCGATCAGTATCGTCCGGTGGCCCTGTCGCGCGGCGGTCACCGCCAGGGCGCAGGCGAGGGTGCTCGCGCCGGCGCCGCCCCGGCCGCCGAGCACGCCCACCGTGAGCGCCGGCCGCCGGTCGCCCTCCACCGCGTCCGCGATCCGGTCGACCAGCCAGCTCTCGCCGTCCGGCAGTCCGAGGACGCGCTCGGCGCCGATCTCGACGGCCTGCATCAATACCCGGGCGTCCTGCGCGTCCCGTCCGATGAGGACCACGCCCGCCCGGCGCCCGGTGTCCCGCAGCCGGTGGACGCAGTCCTCCCCGACGATCACCAAGGGGGCCGACTCCCAGCCCGCGGCCCGGGCGCTGCCTCCGTGCGCCACGGCAGGCAGCGTGCCCGCCGCCGCGCAGAGTCTGAGGAGATCGTCGAGGAGGTTTTCGTCCTCCGTGACGATCAACGGTCCGGGCTCTTGCGGGCCCCGGTCCATACGATCCAAATCGTTGCTTCCGGCCACGTTCCGTCCCCCTGTCGCTACACAACTCGTACATCCGCGAACTTCGCGGACTTTCACGGTGCAGCGATCCGGAAAATCTCGTGGATCTTGGTCGAAAACTGTGGACAACTACTGAGGCTGTGAATATCCCGGTCACCTATACCAGCGACTATGGAAAACTTCCTGAGAGCAGTCTTCTGATTACGGTAAGTTACGAACGGTGGGCGCAACGACGCCCGGCGACCGAGCGCCGAAGGAAGATCAGGAAGCAGGCCCCATGGCCCGAAAAAGGGTCCGGACATGCGACGACCCCCGCCGGGGGGGAGAGCGGGGGTCGTCTCCACGGCCGACTCGGGGGGGGAGGAGCCGGGCCGGGTTAGCACGGTCGCGAACGATCCGTGACTTCCATGGTGTACCCGAGAGCCTTCTCAGGCAAACCCACGCGCCACACCTTACGCCGAATGGTGCCCCCCTATGCTCGCCTTGTGGAAAACCGAAGCTCGCTTCCTTCAGCACCGCACTCAGCACCTCGGGCGGCCGCGTTCTTCGACCTGGACAAGACAGTCATTGCTAAGTCGAGCACGCTGACCTTCAGCAAGTCGTTCTACCGAGGTGGCCTGATCAATCGACGGGCCGCACTGCGCACCGCGTACACCCAGTTCGTCTTCTTGGCGGGCGGCGCGGACCACGACCAGATGGAGCGGATGCGGGAATACCTCTCCACGCTCTGCCGCGGGTGGGACGTGGCGCAGGTACGGGAGATCGTCGCCGAGACCCTCCACGACCTGATCGACCCGCTCATCTACGACGAGGCGGCGTCCCTCATCGAGGAGCACCACACCGCCGGCCGCGATGTCGTCATCGTCTCCACCTCGGGAGCCGAGGTGGTCGAGCCGATCGGTGAGCTGCTCGGCGCCGACCGGGTGGTGGCCACGCGCATGGTCGTCGGCGAGGACGGCCGCTTCACGGGAGAGATCGAGTACTACGCCTACGGTCCCACCAAGGCCGAGGCGATCCGGGAGCTCGCCGCTTCCGAGGGGTACGACCTCGCGCGCTGCTACGCGTACAGCGACTCGGCGACCGATGTCCCGATGCTGGAGACCGTCGGCCATCCGCACGCGGTCAACCCCGACCGGGCGCTGCGCCGGGAGGCCGCGGCCCGCGGCTGGCCGACGCTGACCTTCAGCCGGCCGGTGCGTCTGAAGCAGCGGATCCCGTCGCTCGCCATGCCGCCACGGCCGGCACTGGTCGCCGTCGCGGTGGGCGCCGCCGCCGCGACCGCGGGTCTGGTCTGGTACGCCAGCCGGCGGCGCGGCACGCCGGCGCGCGCCCTCTCCGCCTGAGACGGGCCACACACGCGCGCCCCTCAACCGGAGCCGGGCCCCTACAGGCGCCCGAATCACCCCCGTTTGAAGGCAAAAGTAAAGATGTGCGGTGAGGGGTTCCGCTTACCGGACAGCAGGAGTACAAAGGAATTAACGGCCCGCGAGACCAAGGATTCTCCGAGAGGAGCACCTTCAACGCAGATAGGCCCCACGGACCGAGCATGAACGTCGGGCACCCACGCGACGCCGACCCGTCGATTACGGGCCAGCCGCATCAGGTAAGGACAAAGTCTCCGACCTGTCGGCAACTATCGTGCACGCATTGGTAACCCGGCGAGAGTGCAGCGCGGCGGTACCGAGCAGGACCAGGTACCGCCGCAACCCTTGTCCGGGCCCCTGAAGGGCCCGTGGGCCGCCCGAAGGCCCGTACTACGCAGCGCCCCGCTGGAGCGCCTCGCAGACCGCCATGCTCTCGCGTGCGCCCAGCTCGACCGCCCGCCCGCAGTGGGCGATCCAGGCCGCCATCCCCTCCGGGGTGCCGGACACGTAGTTCTCCAGGGCCGCGACGTACGCCGCCCGGCCCAGCTCCGCGTGGCCGACCTCCGACGGGGAGATCGACTTCGGGTCGAGGCCGCTGCCGATCAGGACGATACGTTCCGCCGTGCGCGCCACCAGGCCGTTGCAGGACCCGAAGGGCCGCAGCGCGAGCAGCTCGCCGTGCACCACCGCGGCCGTGACCAGCGCCGGCGCCTTGGTGCCGGACAGCAGCAGACGGGCCAGCCCGTCCAGCCGGCCGGCCACCTCCTCGGCATCCGGGAGCGGCAGCTCGATCAGCGGCTCCTCCACCGGCTCGCCCGCCAGCCGGGGCCGGCCCACGCTCTCATCGGGCGCGTCGCCGCCCGCCGCAACCAGGTGCAGCCGGGCCAGCACCCGAAGCGGCGACTGCCGCCACACACTGAGGAGCTGACCCGCCTCGGCCGACAGCCGCAGGGCCGCGCCCACGGTGCGCGCCTCGCCGTCGCCACTGAAGTCCGTGCGCCTGCGCACCTCCTCCAGCGCCCAGTCGGCGCCGGACAGCGCCGCCGAGCCGCGCGCGCTGCGCAGGGCAGCCTCCGCGGTGACCTCGTTACTGCGGCGCCGCATGATCCGGTGCCCGTAGACCCGGTCGATGCTCTTGCGTACGGAGTCCACGCTGTCGGCGACTCCGGGGAGCGAGGCGAGGGTCGCGAGCGGGTCGGCTGTCGTACTCATGGGGACGACCCTACGCACCACAAGGGCGCACCCCTCGTTGGAGTGGTCTTCTTCACGTAAACCACTCACGTTGGGCAATTTCACAATTACGCTTCGTGAACATGAAGATCGCTTTCGTGGGCAAGGGCGGCAGTGGCAAGACCACGCTGTCCTCGCTGTTCATCCGTCACCTCGCCGCCACCGCCACGCCCGTGATCGCGGTGGACGCCGACATCAACCAACACCTCGGGGCCGCGCTCGGCCTGGACGAGGACCAGGCCGCCGCGCTCCCGGCCATGGGCGCCCATCTCCCGCTCATCAAGGACTACTTGCGCGGCGACAACCCGCGCATCGCGTCCGCCGACACGATGATCAAGACGACACCCCCGGGCGCGGGCTCGCGACTGCTGCGGGTCGTCGAGGACAACCCGGTGTACGCCGCCTGCGCACGGGACGTGCGCCTCGACGACCGCACGGTCCGGCTGCTGGCCACCGGGCCGTTCACCGAGTCCGACCTCGGCGTGGCCTGCTACCACTCCAAGGTGGGGGCCGTGGAGCTGTGCCTGAACCACCTCGTGGACGGCCGGCAGGAGTACGTCGTCGTCGACATGACGGCCGGCTCGGACTCGTTCGCCTCCGGGATGTTCACCCGCTTCGACCTGACCTTCCTGGTGGCCGAGCCGACCCGTAAGGGCGTCGCCGTGTACCGCCAGTACAAGGAGTACGCACGCGACTTCGGAGTCGAGCTCAAGGTGGTCGGCAACAAGGTGCAGGGGCCGGACGACCTCGCCTTCCTGCGTGAGCAGGTGGGTGACGACCTGCTGGTGACGGTCGGCCACTCCGACTGGGTGCGCGCCATGGAGAAGGGCAGGCCCGCACCCTTCGTGGAGCTGGAGGACGCCAACCACGAGGCGCTGCGCACGCTGCACGCCACCGCCGACGCCGCGTACGAAGGGCGCGACTGGGAGCGCTACACCCAGCAGATGGTGCACTTCCATCTGAAGAACGCCGAGAGCTGGGGCAACAGCAAGACCGGGGCCGACCTGACGTCCCAGGTGGACCCCGGGTTCGTACTCTCCGAGGGCATGGCCACGACCGCGCCGCAGCCCGCCTGACGGCCGTGCGGCGGCCGGCACCAGGTGCCTGCTGCCGGCCGACACGGCACGGGGGCCGGGCCCGCGGTCCGATACCGCGCCCGGCCCCGCGGCAAACGCACGCGGAGCAACCACTCCCGCATTCACCCCTTAGGCGGAACCACCAGCTCATTTGCCCGTTCTGGCTTCGCTGCGGCCGGGCGCGACATTACGATTCCTTTACCGAAGCCTGAGAGTCACCGGACCGTCACCCATCGCGACGCACCCCGGCCGGCTCAGCCCCCGCAGTACACCGCCGCCCACGACCGCGCCCCGTAGCGCGGCCGCGTCGCCCCGGAGGAGACGGGAATGCCGCAGCCTTACGCACCCGAGCCGGCCACGCCGGGGTCCCAGGACCCCCGTGACGCACAGCAGGACCACGACCGACCCCGGACCGCCGGAAAACCGTCCGGGCCCTTCCGCCGCCCCTCCCCGGGGGCATGGCGCCGCGACCTGGGCGCCTCCTTCGTCATCTTCCTGATCGCCATCCCCCTCTCGCTCGGCCTCGCGCTGGCCACTGGTGCGCCGCCGCAGGCCGGGCTCATCGCCGCGGCCGTGGGCGGTCTCGTCGCGGGCCTGCTCGGCGGCGCCCCGCTCCAGGTCAGCGGCGCCGCCACCGGCCTCCTCATCGTCACCGCCGACCTCGTGCAGCGCTACGGCTGGCAGGCGACCTGCGCCATCACGGTGCTGGCCGGACTGGCCCAGCTCGCGCTGGGCGCGCTCCGGGTGGCCCGCGCGGCCCTCGCCATCAGCCCGGCGATCGTCCACGGCATGCTCGCCGGCATCGGCGTGACCATCGCACTCGGGCAGCTGCACGTAGTGCTCGGCGGCGGCGCGAACAGCTCCGCGCTCGCCAACATCGCTGCACTACCGGGCCAGTTGGCCGGGCTGCACGGCGCTTCCGTACTGATCGGCGCGGTCACCGTCGCCGTACTGGCCGGCTGGCCGCGCCTCCCCGGGCGGGCGGGGCGCGCACTGCGCAGGATTCCCGCGCCGCTGCCCGCAGTCGCCACGGCCACCGCCCTGAGTACGGGCTTCTCGGTGCCCCGCGTCGAGCTGCCCTCGTGGAGCGCGCCGGCGCTGCCCGCGCTCCCGGACACGCCGCTGCTCGGCCTGGTGGCGGCCGCCTTGACGGTCACGCTGGTGGCGAGCATGGAGTCGCTGCTGTCCGCGGTCGCCGTCGACAAGCTGGCCGCCGAGCAGCCGGGCCCCGGCCCCGGACGCACCCACCTGGATCGCGAACTGGCCGGTCAGGGCGTGTCGAACGTGCTCTCCGGGCTGCTGGGCGGTCTCCCGGTGGCCGGCGGCGCGATCCGTGGCTCGGCGAACGTGAAGGCGGGCGCGACGGGGCGCACTTCGACGGTGCTGCACGGCGTGTGGGTGGTGCTCTGCGCCGGGCTGTTCGCCGGCGCGCTGGAGCTGATCCCGCTGGCCGCGCTCGCCGCCCTGGTGATGCTCGTCGGCGTACGGATGGTGAGCTTCGCGCACATCCGGCACGTCCAGCGGCACCGCGAATTCCCGGTCTACGCCCTCACGCTGGGCGGTGTGGTGGTCTTCGGAGTGCTGCAGGGGGTCGGACTGGGCATCGCCGTCGCCGTTTTCCTGGCGCTGCGCCGGCTCACCCACACCCGCGTCTCCGTCATCGAGGAGGGCGGTCGGCACCAAGTGCGCGTCAGCGGCCAGTTGACGTTCCTGGCCGTGCCGCGGCTGACCCGGGCGCTCGCCCAGGTGCCCGCGACGGCCCATGCGGTGATCGAGCTGTACGGCTCGTTCATGGATCACGCCGCCTATGAAGCGCTGCAGTCCTGGACGAGCGCGCACCGGGCGCGCGGCGGCCAGGTCACCCTCGGCGGACGCGGCGGCAGGCCGATCGGGGAACCGGCCGGCACGCACGCCTGCCGCCCCTGGACGCCATGGCGCAACCACCACTGCACCAGGACCGCGCGACCCGCCGGTACGGCGGAGGGTCAGCTCCTGGGTGGCGGCCAGCTCCTCGGCGGGGTCAGCGCGTTCCAGCGGCATACGGCACCGCTGGTCCGCGAGGAGCTGGCGCGGCTCGCCCGGGAGGGCCAGCGTCCCACCAACCTCTTCCTGACCTGCGCCGATTCCCGTCTCGTGACGAGCATGATCACGTCGAGCGGCCCGGGCGACCTCTTCACGGTGCGCAACATCGGCAATCTGATGCCGCCGCCGGGCACGGAGGCCGCCTGCGACTCCGTGGGCGCCGCCATCGAGTACGCCGTCGACGTACTGAAGGTCGGCTCGATCACCGTGTGCGGGCATTCGGGCTGCGGCGCGATGCAGGCGCTCCTCGGCTCGGACCGCCACGAGCCCGGCGCGCAGACCCCGCTCGCGCGCTGGCTGCGCCACGGCCGCCCCAGCCTGGCCCGGATGGCACGGCCCGAAGGTGCGGACGTCAGCCTGGCCGACCGGCCGGTCGCCGACGACCTGGAGCGCCTGGCGCTCGTCAACGTCATGCAGCAGCTCGACCACCTGATGACGCATCACTGTGTGGCCCGCCGGGTGGCCGAGGGTTCGCTGTCGCTGCACGGCATGTACTTCCACGTCGGCGAGGCGCAGGCGTACGTACTGGAGCACGGCTCGGACCGCTTCTCGGCCGTACGGCCCGAAGCCACCCCGGTCGCCCCGGTCACGGCGTAGTACAGCACAAGGCGGCCCGCGGGGGCACCTGTGACCTGCGGCGACGCCCCCACTCGGTCAACTCCCTGACGGAAGTCACCCGGAAGGTTGATGATCATGTAAAGGTCTACACCAATTTTTATCAACAGCCCTTGTCAGAGCGACCCATGGCTGATGAGCTATGAGCCGGGACAACCGGACGCCCTGAGACTGGGAGATGCCGTGAGCAACGAAAGCCTGGCCAACCTGATGAAGGAGGAGCGGCGGTTCGCGCCACCCGCCGATCTGGCCGCCGACGCCAACGTCAAGGCGGTGGCGTACGAGCGTGCCGGGGCGGACCGGCTGGGCTTCTGGGCCGAGCAGGCGAAGCGTCTGACCTGGGACACCGAGCCCACCCAGACGCTGGACTGGACGAACGCACCGTTCGCGAAGTGGTTCGCCGACGGCAAGCTCAACGTCGCGTACAACTGCGTCGACCGGCATGTGGAGAACGGCCTGGGCGACCGGGTGGCCATCCACTTCGAGGGCGAGCCCGGCGACACCCGCGCCATCACCTACGCCGAGCTGCAGCGCGAGGTCTCCAAGGCGGCCAACGCGCTGACCTCGCTGGGCGTCGAGGCCGGCGACCGCGTCGCGATCTACCTGCCGATGATCCCGGAGACGGTCATCGCCATGCTGGCCTGCGCCCGGCTGGGCGCGCCCCATTCGGTGGTCTTCGGCGGCTTCTCCGCCGACGCGCTGGCCACCCGCATCAATGACGCGGACGCCCGCGTCGTGATCACCGCCGACGGCGGTTACCGCCGCGGCAAGCCCTCCGCGCTCAAGCCCGCCGTCGACGAGGCGCTGACCAAGCCCGGCACGGAGAACGTCCGCAACGTCCTCGTGGTCCGCCGCACCGGCCAGGACACCGCCTGGATGGAGGGCCGGGACGTCTGGTGGCACGAGCTCGTCGACCAGCAGAGCGACCAGCACACCCCGCAGGCGTTCGACGCCGAGCACCCGCTGTTCATCCTGTACACCTCGGGCACGACCGGTAAGCCCAAGGGCATCCTGCACACCACGGGCGGCTACCTCACCCAGGTCTCCTACACCCACCACGCGGTCTTCGACCTCAAGCCGGAGACCGACGTCTACTGGTGCACCGCCGACGTCGGCTGGGTGACCGGCCACTCGTACATCACCTACGGCCCGCTTTCGAACGGCGCGACCGAGGTGCTCTACGAGGGCACGCCCGACACCCCGCACCAGGGCCGCTGGTGGGAGATCGTCCAGAAGTACGGCGTGACGATCCTCTACACGGCGCCGACCGCGATCCGCGCCAGCATGAAGTGGGGCGACGACATCCCCGCCAAGTTCGACCTGTCGAGCCTGCGCGTGCTGGGCTCGGTCGGCGAGCCGATCAACCCCGAGGCGTGGATCTGGTACCGCAAGCACATCGGCGGCGACCGGACGCCGGTCGTGGACACCTGGTGGCAGACCGAGACCGGCGGCATCATGCTCAGCCCGCTGCCGGGCGTCACGACGGCCAAGCCCGGCTCCGCGCAGGTGCCGCTGCCCGGCATCGCGGCGACCGTCGTCGACGACGACGCGAACGAGGTGCCGGACGGCGCCGGCGGCTACCTGGTCCTGACCGAGCCCTGGCCGTCCATGCTGCGCACCATCTGGGGCGACGACCAGCGATACCTCGACACGTACTGGTCCCGCTTCGAGGGCAAGTACTTCGCGGGCGACGGCGCGAAGAAGGACGAGGACGGCGACATCTGGCTGCTCGGCCGGGTGGACGACGTCATGCTGGTCTCCGGCCACAACATCTCCACCACCGAGGTCGAGTCCGCGCTGGTCTCGCACCCGAAGGTGGCCGAGGCGGCCGTCGTGGGCGCCACCGACCCGCAGACCACCCAGGCCATCTGCGCCTTCGTGATCCTGCGCGGCGGCGTCGAGCAGGACGAGGCGCTGGTGAACGAGCTGCGGGCGCATGTCGCCCAGAGCCTGGGCCCGATCGCCAAGCCCAAGCGCATCCTGCCGGTCGCGGAGCTGCCCAAGACCCGCTCCGGCAAGATCATGCGCCGACTGCTGCGCGACGTCGCGGAGAACCGTGACCTGGGCGACGTCTCGACCCTGACCGACTCCTCGGTCATGGAGCTGATCCAGACCCAGCTCCCGAGCGCGCCGAGCGAGGACTGACCGGTACGCATCACTGAGGGGCGCCCCGCCGTGCACCGGCGGGGCGCCACCTGCCGTGTGCGAGCCGGGCGCGAGCCCCGTAGCGCGCCGGAGGGCTGCCGCGCGTCGGAAAGCCGGGCACGGCCGCTCGCCCGAGGGCCGGGCCGCCGCGCGCCGGAGTGCCCGCCCCCGCCGTACGCCACGCAGCCACCCGCCCCAAATGCCCGTAACGTGAGGATCGCTGGATCGTTCCTGCGCCGCCCGGGTAGAGTGAAGAACGCGTCAAGAAACGCGCGAACGAACTGGGGTGCGCCGGGAAGTCTGGTCGGCAACTGCAACAGCCGTGCCCAGCTGCCGCCCCGGAGGTCACCGCGTGAACTCGCCCGCTCCCCGCCGTTCCGTCTTCCTCGGGCGGATGTCCCTGCCCGAGCGGAACTACCTCGCGGACCTCCTCCGCACGGAGACCGTGGGCGGTGTCCTGCTGCTGGCGGCCGCGGTGATCGCGCTCCTCTGGGCCAACACCCCGCTCGGCGACAGCTACGAGGCGGTACGCGGCTTCCACCTCGGCCCGGCCTCGCTCGGCCTGGACCTCTCGGTACAGCACTGGGCGGCCGACGGCCTGCTGGCGGTCTTCTTCTTCGTGGCCGGCATCGAGCTCAAGCGCGAACTGGTCGCGGGCGAGCTGCGCGACCCCAAGGCCGCGGCGCTGCCGGTCGTCGCCGCGCTGTGCGGCATGCTCATGCCCGCGCTCGTCTACACCGTCGTCAACACCACGGGCGGCGGCTCACTGGACGGCTGGGCCGTCCCGACCGCGACGGACATCGCCTTCGCGCTGGCCGTCCTGGCCGTCATCGGTACGTCCCTGCCCTCCTCGCTGCGCGCCTTCCTGCTGACCCTGGCCGTCGTCGACGACCTCTTCGCCATCCTGATCATCGCGGTCTTCTTCACCTCCACGATCAACTTCTGGGCGCTCGGCGGCGCGGCGCTGGGCCTCGTGGTCTTCTACGTACTGCTGCGCAAGGGCGTCCGGGGCTGGTATGTGTACGTACCGCTCGCCCTGGTCATCTGGGGTCTGATGTACAACAGCGGCGTGCACGCGACCATCGCGGGCGTCGCGATGGGGCTCATGCTCCGCTGCCACCGGCGCGAGGGCGAGCCGCACTCCCCCGGCGAGCACATCGAGCACCTCGTGCGCCCCCTGTCGGCCGGTCTCGCCGTGCCGCTGTTCGCCCTCTTCTCGGCCGGTGTGTCCGTCTCCGGCGGCGCGCTGCACGAGGTCTTCACCAAGCCGGAAACGCTCGGCGTGGTACTCGGCCTGGTCCTCGGCAAGGCGGTCGGGATCTTCGGTGGTACGTGGCTGACCACCCGCCTGACCAGGGCCTCGCTCAATCCGGAGCTCAAGTGGCCGGACGTGTTCGCGGTATCGGCGCTGGCCGGCATCGGCTTCACGGTCTCGCTGCTCATCGGCGAGCTGGCGTTCTCCTCGGACCCGATGCTCACCGACGAGATCAAGGCCGCCGTGCTGACCGGCTCGCTGATAGCAGCCGTACTGGCCACGGTGCTGCTGAAGATCCGCAACGCCAAGTACCGGCGGCTGTACGAGGAGGAGAACCGGGACGAGGACCTCGACGGCATCCCGGACATCTACGAAGAGGACAGCCCCGCGTACCACTTGCGGATGGCCGCCCTGCACGAAGCGAAGGCGGCCGAACACCGACGACGGGCCGAGGTGGCCGCCACCCCCGACTCCGGGCAGGATGGTCCGGCATGATCTGAGGGGTATTCATCCGGGAGACAGAGAACGGGAGCAGTCGATGAGCACAGCAGACGACGGCGCGGCCCGCGGTGCGGACCGCAGCCTCGGACAGCTGGTGGCCCACGCCACCACCGAAGTATCCGCACTGGTGCACGACGAAATCGCGCTGGCCAAGGCCGAGCTGCGGAACGACGTGAAGCGGGCCGGTGTCGGCGGGCTGGCCGGCGGGGCGGCGGCCATCGTGCTGCTCTTCTCCCTGCCGATGCTCAGCTTCGCACTGGCCTATGGCATCCAGGCGTGGAGCGGCTGGCACCTCTCGGTCTGCTTCCTGCTCTCCTTCGCGGCCAACGTGCTGGTCGCCGGGCTGCTCGGCCTGATCGCGCTGGTCTTCTTCAAGAAGGCCAAGGCGGGCAAGGGCCCGCAGAAGACCGTCGCCTCGGCCAAGCAGACGGCGGCCGTCCTGGGGAACGTCAAGCCGCACCCGCGCCAGGCCGTGGAGGAGCACCCGGCGGTCGAGAGTGTGACACGCTCGGCCGTATGACGGCTTCAGAATCCTCGCCGGCGCCCTCGCCCACGTCGGTCGTACGGCTCGACGTCCCCGGCGGGAAAGAGGTGACGCACCGGGACGTCGCGGCCAACGGCGCGCGCTTCCACATCGCGGAGATGGGCGACGGGCCGCTGGTACTGCTGCTGCACGGCTTCCCGCAGTTCTGGTGGACCTGGCGGTACCAGATGCCCGCGCTCGCCGAGGCGGGGTTCCGGGCGGTGGCGATGGACCTGCGGGGCGTGGGCGGCAGCGACCGCACGCCCCGCGGCTACGACCCGGCCAACCTCGCGCTGGACATCACCGGCGTGGTGCGCTCGCTCGGCGAGCCGGACGCCGCGCTCGTCGGGCACGACCTGGGCGGCTACCTGGCGTGGACGGCCGCGGTGATGCGGCCCAAGCTCGTGCGGCGGCTCGCGGTCTCCTCGATGCCGCACCCCCGCCGCTGGCGCTCGGCCATGCTCTCCGACGCCAAGCAGAGCCGCCGGTCCTCGCACATCTGGAGCTTCCAGCGGCCCTGGCTGCCCGAGCGGGCGCTGGTGGCCGACGACGCAGCGCTGGTGGGACGGCTGATCCGGGACTGGTCCGGGCCCCGGCTGCCCGAGGACGACGCGGTCGAGGCGTACCGGAAGGCCATGACGATCCCGTCCACGGCGCACTGCTCGATCGAGCCGTACCGCTGGATGGTGCGGTCGATGGCGCGGCCGGACGGGATCCAGTTCAACCGCCGGATGAAGTGGCCCGTACGAGTGCCGACGCTGCACCTGCACGGTTCGCTCGACCCGGTGATGCGTACCCGCAGCGCGGCCGGCTCCGGGGAGTACGTTGAAGCGCCGTACCGCTGGCGCCTCTTCGACGGTCTGGGGCACTTCCCCCATGAGGAGGATCCGGTCGCCTTCACCACCGAGCTCATCAACTGGCTGAAGGATCCCGAGCCGGACCGGTGACCTCGCGGCTTGCCCCGTTACCGGTGCGCCGGACGCCGCCGTGACGCTCCGCAGAACGGCGGGGAACGTACGTTTGCCGAACAGCCACTTGCCTCGCGCATAGGCCAATTGACCGACACCGGTGCGGTTACGGACCGCGGGGCACGGGCAGAGTCGAGGGTATGGGCTGGACGCACGACTACCGTGACGTGGCACGCAACCGCCGCAGCAACGCCGCTGCGCTGGGCACCAAGGAGAGGAGCGCCCCGGACCTCCGGGCGGGCGGACCTCATGCGCTCGCCGACCCACTCGGCATTCCGCGCATCCTGCGCCGCCGTGCGCGCTGGATGACCGCGCGGCTCCGCCACCCACGGAGCTGACCCCCGCTTCCCGGGCCGCGCCGCCAGAAGCGGCCGCGCCGCCGGAGGCCCGCAGCACGGGCTCACAGGGCGGCGGACGCTCCGCGCAGGACCTGGGCCCCCGGAGACCCCGGGGAGCCCTCGCAGCCGCCCCGGGGCCCTTTCTCACATCGCGCAGCCCTGGCTGTCGACCGTCCGCCGGGCCGTACGGCCCCGCTCGATGTCGGTGCGGACCTCGTCGGCCGTCAGGGCGTAACCCGTGCTGTCGTCATCGAGGGACTTGGCGAAGACCACGCCGTAGACCTCGCCGTCAGGAGTGAGCAGCGGGCCGCCGGAGTTGCCCTGCCGGACCGTGGCGTAGAGGGAGTACACATCGCGCGCGACCGTGCCGTGGTGGTAGATGTCCGGACCGTTGGCCTGGATACGGCCGCGGACGCGGGCCGAGCGGACGTCGTAGCCGCCGTTCTCCGGGAAGCCGGCGACGATGGCGCTGTTGCCGCTGCGCGCGTCCTGGTCGGTGAAGCGGAGCGGGCGCGCCTGCAGGTCGGGTACGTCCAGTACGGCGATGTCCCGCCGCCAGTCGTAGAGCACGACCTTCGCGTCGTAGACCCGGCCCCGGCCGCCGATCTGGACGGTCGGGTCGGGGACGCCGCCGACGACGTGCGCGTTGGTCATGACGCGGTGCGGCGCGAAGACGAAGCCGCTGCCTTCGAGGACCTTGGCGCAACTGCTGGCCGTGCCGACGACCTTCACGATGGACTGCTTCGCGCGGGCCGCGACCGGGCTGCCGGCCAGCGCCGGGTCGGGCGGCCGCACCTCCTGGATCGGCTCGTTCGAGAACGGCGTGAAGACCTGCGGGAAGCCGTTCTGTGCCAGTACGGAGGAGAAGTCGGCGAACCAGGTGTCGGCCTGCGCCGGGATCACTCTGGACACGCCGAGCAGCACCTTGGAGTTACGGACCTCCTTGCCCAGCGTCGGCAGGGACGTGCCCGCCAGGGCCGATCCGATGAGCCAGGCCACCAGCAGCATCGCCACGACGTTCACCAGCGCGCCGCCCGTCGCGTCCAGGGCGCGCGCCGGTGACCACGTGATGTACCGCCGGAGCTTGTTGCCCAGGTGGGTGGTGAGCGCCTGTCCCACGGAGGCGCACACGATCACGATGGCGACCGCCGCGATGGCGGCGAAGGAGCCCGGTGTGGCGTCCTCGGTCACTTCGTTCCAGACCACGGGCAACAGGAGGACCGCGATCAGGCCGCCGCCGAGGAAGCCGATCACGGACAGGATGCCGACGACGAAACCTTGGCGATAACCGACGACCGCGAACCACACGGCAGCGACCAACAGCAGGATGTCCAGGACGTTCACGCCCGCCACCGTCTCACGAGCGCCAGTCGAGCGGGACCTGCTTGTCCCGGTCCCAGGGCACTTCCCACCCCGCGTAATGCAGGATGCGGTCAATGAGACCGGCCGTGAAACCCCAGACCAGAGCCCCTTCGACGGTGAAGGCCGGGCCGACGTGGCCACTCGGATGGCGGGTCGTCACGCGGTGCGCGGGGTCCGTGAGATCGGCCACGGGGACCGTGAACACCCGGGCCGTCTCGGCCTGGTCGACCGCGCCGACCGGGCTGGGCTCGCGCCACCAGCCGAGCACCGGCGTCACCACGAAGCCGCTGACCGGGATGTAGAGCCGGGGCAGCACACCGAAGAGCTGCACACCGGACGGGTCCAGGCCGGTCTCCTCCCACGCCTCGCGCAGCGCGGCCCGCAGCGGACCGTCGCCCTCCGGATCGCCGTCCTCCGGGTCCAGCGAACCGCCGGGGAAGGACGGCTGGCCCGCGTGCGAGCGCAGCGTCCCGGCACGCTCCATGAGGAGCAGCTCCGGGCCTCGGGCGGCCTCCCCGAAGAGGATCAGCACCGCGGACTGCCGGCCGCCGGTCGCGGGCGGCAGAAAGCGGCTCAGCTGCTGCGGCCGGACCGTCGCCGCCGCGTCGGCCACCGGGCGCAGCCACTCCGGCAGGCCGTCGGTGGTGACCCGGACGTCCCGGGCGGCCGCCCCCGTGCCGGCCGCCCGCGCTCCGTACGCCCCCTGTCCGTCCGTCTGCCGTCCGTACGCGTCCTCGCCGCACATCCCCTGCGCCGTCTCCTGTGCTCTCGTCATACGCGCCCCCTCAGGCCCTCATTGCGATGGTCACCGACGCACCGGGCGGTGGTCACCGACGTACCGGCCCCGGGGCCGTCCTGGCGTCAGCCGTGCGTCATCCGGCCCCCAGCGGAGGCGCGGGCTCGCCGGGATAGCCGGCCGGCGGCCGCAGCCGCTGCCCCGGCTTGCCGCCCATCTCGTACTTGAGCAGCTTCTTCGCCTTCTCCGCATCCGTCTCGCCCTCGCCGTACGACGGGCACAGCGGCGCGATGGGGCAGGCTCCGCAGGCGGGCTTGCGGGAGTGGCAGACGCGGCGGCCGTGGAAGATCAGGCGGTGCGAGAGCATCGTCCACTCGCTCTTGGGGAAGATCTCGGCGATCTCCGCCTCGACCTTCTCCGGGTCCTCCTGGGCGGTCCAGCCGAAGCGGCGGACCAGCCGGCCGAAGTGCGTGTCGACCGTGAGCCCCGGGACGCCGAAGGCGTTGCCCAGCACGACGTTGGCGGTCTTGCGGCCGACGCCCGGCAGGGTCACCAGGTCCTCCAGCCGGCCCGGCACCTCGCCGTCGAACCGGTCGCGCAGCGCGACCGACAGGCCGAGCAGCGACCTCGCCTTCGCCCGGAAGAAGCCGGTCGGACGGATCAGCTCCTCCAGCGCCTCGGGGTCGGCGGCGGCCATGTCCTCGGGCGTCGGATACGCGGCGAAGAGGGCCGGAGTGGTCTGGTTGACCCGCAGGTCGGTGGTCTGGGCCGACAGGACCGTGGCGACCAGCAGCTCGAAGGAGTTACGGAAGTCCAGCTCGGGGTGGGCGTACGGATACACCTCGGCGAGCTCGCGGTTTATCCGGCGGGCGCGGCGGACCATGGCGACGCGGGACTCGGGCTTACGGGCGGCGCGGGGCTTGGTGGCGGTCTTCGCGGGGGCCTTCTCCGCCGTCGCCTTCTTGGCGGCCGTCGTGGTCTTCTTCGCTGCCGTCTTCTTGGCGGCCGCGGTGGCCTTCTTCGGGGCCGTGGTGGTCTTCTTCGCAGCGGCCCTCTTGGCGGCCGGGACAGTCTTCTTCGCGGCCGCTGCCCGCTCGCTCGTGGTGGCCGGTTTCCTGCGGGTCGGTCCGTCGCCCGTGGCCGGGTCCGCCGAGGACGGCGCGGCGGCCTCGGCCGGCTCCCTCACCCCGGCGTTTTTCCCCGTCGGCGCCCTTTTGGCGGTAGCCGACCCGGACAGCTCGGAGTCCCGTTTCGGAGGCTTCGCGGCATTCGCGCTCGCCTGTTCGCCCACAGCAGAATCGCGGTCCGCGCTCACTCGTCCAGCCCCCTTGTCCTGTGCTCTCACCGGCGTATTGGACACTCGGCCAGACTAAGGCCACCCACTGACATCCGGCCCGATCACCAGGAATCGCGCCCCCAATCGGCCCCCTGCCTTATGGCGGCGGACACCTGTCCGGCATCCTTGTGATTGATCGCACTGTTTTGCATTCCGGCATGATGGGGACCTACGTCACCCGGAGCATGTCGACAAGGAGAGAACTCGTGGACGACGTTCTGCGGCGCGCACCGCTCTTCGCGGCGCTCGATGACGAGCAGGCTGCCGAGCTGCGTGCCTCGATGACCGAGGTCACGCTTGCCCGTGGTGACGCCCTGTTCCACGAAGGGGACCCGGGCGACCGCCTGTATGTGGTCACCGACGGCAAGGTGAAGCTGCACCGCACTTCCCCCGACGGCCGCGAGAACATGCTCGCCGTCCTCGGCCCCGGTGAGCTCATCGGTGAGCTGTCCCTCTTCGACCCGGGCCCACGCACGGCCACGGGCACCGCGCTCACCGAGGTGAAGCTGCTCGGCCTGGGCCACGGCGACCTCCAGCCCTGGCTGAACGCGCGCCCCGAAGTGGCCACTGCCCTGCTGCGCGCCGTCGCCCGACGGCTGCGCAAGACCAACGACCAGATGTCCGACCTGGTCTTCTCCGACGTTCCGGGCCGTGTGGCGCGGGCCCTCCTGGACCTGTCGCGCCGCTTCGGCGTGCAGTCCGAGGAAGGCATCCACGTCGTGCACGACCTGACCCAGGAGGAGCTGGCCCAGCTTGTCGGCGCTTCCCGCGAGACGGTCAACAAGGCGCTCGCGGACTTCGCCGGCCGCGGCTGGCTGCGCCTGGAGGCCCGCGCGGTGATCCTCCTGGACGTCGAACGCCTCGCGAAGCGGTCGCGCTGACCGCTGCGCGTCAGCGCGCATACGTGAAGGGCCCCGCATCCGTGCGGGGCCCTTCCGCTTGGGGGCCTTTCACGGGGCCCTTCCGCTCGGGCCCCGCCCTCGGACGCCTTCCCGCGGGGCCCGCCCTCAGAGGCGCGCGTCGCCCCCCTCAGACCAGCCCGTGCTCCCCCAGGTAGTCCAGCTGCGCCCGTACGGACAGCTCGGCCGCGGGCCACAGGGAGCGGTCGACGTCCGCGTACACGTGGGCCACGACGTCCGCAGCCGTACGGTGGCCCGCCTCGACCGCCGTCTCCACCTGGGCCAGCCGCTTGGCCCGGTGCGCGAGGTAGAACTCCACGGCGCCCTGCGCGTCGTTCAGCACCGGCCCGTGGCCCGGCAGGACCGTGGTCACGCCGTCGTCGACCGTGAGGGAGCGCAGCAGCCGCAGCGAGTCCAGGTAGTCGCCGAGGCGGCCGTCCGGGTGCGCCACCACCGTCGTACCGCGTCCCAGGATCGTGTCCCCGGTCAGCACGGCGGCGTCGGCCGGCAGGTGGAACGAGAGCGAGTCGGCGGTGTGCCCCGGAGTGGGCACGACGCGCAGCTCCAGACCGCCGGTCGTGATCACGTCTCCGGCTGCCAGGCCCTCGTCCCCGAGGCGCAGCGCGGGGTCCAGGGCCCGTACTGGCGTACGGGTCAGCTCGGCGAAGCGGGCGGCGCCCTCGGCGTGGTCGGGGTGCCCGTGGGTGAGCAGAGTGAGCGCGACGCGCCTGCCGGCCCGTTCGGCGGTCTCGACGACCGCCTTCAGGTGGCTGTCGTCCAGCGGCCCGGGGTCGATGACCACGGCGAGGTCGGAGTCCGGCTCGGCGACGATCCAGGTGTTGGTGCCGTCCAGGGTCATCGCGGACGGGTTCGGCGCCAGCACGCAGTACGCGCGGGCGGTCGCGGCACCCGAGAGCACACCGCCGCGCGGCTGGCCGGGGAGTGCGGCTGCGTCGGTCATACGGCGGGCCCTTCGGGGGAGCCGGGCGCGGCGCCACTATTGCCGGGCGCCGCTCCCGTGGGGATGTGTTTGGTGAATTCTTCGTGGCCCGGCCAGCTCAGCACGATCCGCCCCTCCGTGAGCTCCGCGCGCGCCAGTACAGGCGCGAGGTCCTGCCGACCGGAGGCGGCGAGTGCCTCGGCGGCGCTGTCGAACGGCTCCAGGGTGCGCAGCGTGGCGATCGTCGGCGGCATCATCAGCAGCTCGCCGCGGTCATAGCCGGCCACCGCCTCGGCGGGCCGGGTCCAGACCGTACGGTCCGCCTCCGTGGACGCGTTGCGGGTGCGCTGCCCTTCGGGGAGCGCGGCGACGAAGAACCACGTGTCGTAGCGCCGCGGTTCGAACTCCGGGGTGATCCACCGCGCCCAGGCCCCCAGCAGGTCGCTGCGCAGCACCAGGCCGCGGCGGTCCAGGAAGTCGGCGAAGGACAGCTCACGGTCGACCAGCGCGGCCCTGTCGGCCTCCCAGTCGTCCCCGGTGGTGTCGGCGACGACGGTGCCGGCGGACGGCCCGGCGAGCAGTACCCCGGCCTCTTCGAAGGTCTCGCGGACAGCCGCGCAGACCACCGCCTGCGCGACGGCGTCCTCGACGCCCAGCCGGGCCGCCCACTCGGCGCGCGACGGCCCTGCCCAGGCGACCGGCCGCTCGTCACGGGGGTCGACGGCGCCGCCCGGATACGCGTACGCGCCGCCCGCGAAGGCCATGGAGGCGCGCCGGCGCAGCATGTGGACGGCCGGACCGTGGCCGGAATTGCGCAGGAGCATGACGGTCGCCGCGCGGCGGGGCGTGACCGGAGTCAGCTCACCACTGGCGAGCGCCCTGATCCGGTCCGGCCATTCGGGCGGATACCACTGGCCATTGGTCGTCGTCGACATGGCCGGATGCTATGCGTTCACGCGCGGATGTTCGAGGGGGCCCCGCGCGGCCGGGGTTTCGCGCGGCTGGGGGCTTCGCGGGGAGGTTTGAGGAGGGAGCGGCGCGCATACATGGGCGCGGGCGTGGGTCCCCACTCATCCCGTACCCGGAGGGGTGTGGGGTGAACCGGGTGGGGGACGTGCAGGCTGGAGCACGGATGGAGGACGTGCAGGCTGGCGCCGTTCGGACTGGGCCGGCTCAAGCTGCGGCCGCTCAAGCTGGGGCGTCCGGCCGCCCGGACGCGTCCGCCCCGCCTCGCGCTGTACGTAACGAACGTACGGGCGCGACGGCAGGGCGGAGGAAACGTCTCGGCCGGGGAACCGGCCAGTCCGCGAGCCCGGCCGGAGAACCGGCCGGTTCACGATCCCGGCCGGGAACCGCTCAGTCCGCGATCTCGACCTGGATCTCGACCTCGACCGGCGCGTCGACCGGCAGCACGGCCACGCCCACCGCGGAGCGGGCGTGCACGCCCTTGTCGCCGAGGATCTCGCCGAGCAGCTCGCTCGCGCCGTTGATGACGCCGGGCTGGCCCGTGAAGTCCGGCGCGGACGCCACGAAGCCCACGACCTTCACGACCCGGACGATCTTGTCCAGGTCGCCGGTCACGGACTTCACGGCCGCCAGCGCGTTCAGCGCGCAGACGCCGGCCAGCTCCTTGGCCTGCTCGGCACCGACCTCGGCACCGACCTTGCCGGTGGCCGGCAGCGCGCCGTCCACCATCGGCAGCTGGCCGGAGGTGAAGACGTAGTTACCGGAGCGCACGGCCGGCTGGTAGGCGGCCAGCGGCGGCACGACGTCGGGGAGCTTCAGGCCGAGCGACTCGATCTTGTCCTCGACCCGGCTCATGCCTTCTCCCGCTTCAGGTAGGCAACCAGCTGCTCGGGGTTGTTCGGGCCCGGCACGACCTGGACGAGCTCCCAGCCGTCCTCGCCCCAGGTGTCCAGAATCTGCTTCGTCGCGTGCACCAGCAGCGGCACGGTCGCGTATTCCCACTTCGTCATGGGGCGAGCGTAATGCCTGTACACGGCGCCCGAGGACGCGCGTCCGCGGCGCCCCTCCACGCGTCTGCCGCACACCCGAAGGCGCGCGCCGGACCGTGGCATACGCGACAGGCCCGGCGTCTCGTGCGTAGCAGCCGGGCGGACTGGTTAGGCTCCATGGCGTGAGCAGGCTCCATGTCGTCAGCGGCAAGGGCGGTACCGGCAAGACCACGGTCGCCGCTGCCCTCGCGCTCGCCCTGGCCACCGAGGGGCGACGCACCCTCCTGGTCGAGGTCGAGGGCCGGCAGGGCATTGCCCAAGTATTCGAGACCGAAGCGCTGCCTTACGAGGAGCGCAAGATCGCCGTATCTCCTGGGGGCGGCGAGGTGCACGCGCTGGCCATCGATGCCGAGCGCGCGCTCCTCGACTACCTCCAGATGTTCTACAAACTCGGCGGAGCCGGGCGCGCCCTGAAGAAGCTCGGCGCGATCGACTTCGCCACGACCATCGCCCCGGGGCTGCGGGACGTCCTGCTGACCGGCAAGGCGTGCGAAGCCGTCCGCCGCAAGGAGAAGAGCGGGCGCTTCGTGTACGACGCGGTCGTCATGGACGCGCCGCCCACGGGCCGCATCACGCGCTTCCTGAACGTCAACGACGAGGTGGCCGGGCTCGCGAAGATAGGCCCGATCCACAATCAGGCGCAGGCCGTCATGCGCGTACTGAAGTCACCCGAGACGGCCGTCCATCTGGTGACGCTGCTGGAAGAGATGCCGGTCCAGGAGACCGTGGACGGCGTCGCCGAACTGCGCGCCGCCGGGCTGCCGGTGGGCGGCGTGGTCATCAACATGGTCCGGCCCACGGTGCTCGCCCCCGACGAGGTGGACCTGGCCGCGAACGGCGCCCGTGCGGGCATCGCGGCGGCCCTCTCCGGGGCCGGACTGGGCGGCGCACGCCGTGGCGGCCGCGCCGAGCGGCTCATCGATCCGCTGCTGGAGCAGGCCCGCGAGCACGCCGAGCGGGTCGCGCTGGAGCGCGCGGAACACACCGAGATCACCGGGCTCGGGCTGCCGACGTACGAGCTGGAACTGCTGTCCGAGGGCGTCGACCTCGCGGGGCTCTACCGGCTGGCCCGGGAACTGCGGAAACAGGGACCGATATGACATCGGAGTACACGACCTTGGACGCTTCGGCTCCGCATCTGGACGTGGACGCGCTGCTCGACGACCCGCAGACCCGCATCGTCGTCTGCTGCGGCTCGGGCGGCGTCGGGAAGACCACCACGGCGGCCGCACTGGGCGTCCGCGCGGCGGAGCGCGGCCGACGGGCCGTCGTCCTCACCATCGACCCGGCCCGTCGGCTCGCGCAGTCGATGGGCATCTCCGAGCTGGACAACGTCCCGCGTCAGGTCAAGGGCGTGAGCGGCCCCGGAGGCCGGGGCGAGCTGTACGCGATGATGCTGGACATGAAGCGTACGTTCGACGAGATCGTCGAGGCGCACGCGGACAAGGAGCGGGCCAGGGCGATCCTGGAGAACCCCTTCTACCAGTCCCTGTCGGCCGGCTTCGCCGGTACGCAGGAGTACATGGCCATGGAGAAGCTGGGCCAGCTGCGCTCCCGCGACGAGTGGGACCTGATCATCGTCGACACCCCGCCGAGCCGGTCGGCGCTGGACTTCCTGGACGCGCCCAAGCGGCTGGGGTCCTTCCTGGACGGCAAGTTCATCCGGGTCCTGATGGCGCCCGCGAAGGTCGGCGGCCGGGCCGGGATGAAGTTCCTGAATGTCGGTATGTCGATGATGACCGGCACGCTCAGCAAGCTGATGGGCGGCCAGTTGCTCAAGGACGTCCAGACGTTCGTGGCCGCGATGGACACCATGTTCGGCGGCTTCCGTACCCGCGCGGACGCCACGTACCGGCTGCTGCAGGCCCCCGGGACCGCCTTCCTGGTCGTGGCGGCGCCGGAGCGGGACGCGCTGCGCGAGGCGGCGTACTTCGTGGAGCGGCTGGCCGCCGAGCAGATGCCGCTGGCCGGCCTCGTACTGAACCGCGTACACGGCAGCGGCGCCGACCAGTTGAGCGCGGAACGGGCGCTTGCCGCCGTCGAGGCACTGACCGACATGAACGGAGCGAGCAACTCCGCACCGGCGGACGGGAATCGCGCCGAAAATCTTGACGAGGACGGAATTGTGGATCTCGAGGGCGGGAAGGCTGGATCACGTACCGCCGACGCTCTCTCCCCCGCTGCGCCGGCGCTGCACGAGCAAGACTCTTCCGCAACTCCCGAATCGAAGCAGTCCCCCGAGGCTCGGTCGGCGCGACTCGCCGCCGGCCTGCTGACCCTGCATGCCGAGCGCATGCAGGTGCTCGCGCGCGAGCGGCGCACCCGCGACCGCTTCACCGCGCTGCACCCTGAAGTACCGGTGGCCGAGATCGCCGCTCTGCCCGGTGACGTCCATGACGTCGCGGGGCTCCGCGAGATCGGCGACCGCCTCGCGTCCGGCGCCGCCGACACCGGCGGCGCGAGCGACGCAGGCTGACACACAGCAAGGCAACGCGAGCGACGCTGGCTGAAACAGGCCCAGGGCAACACGAGCGGCGCAAGCAACGAGCAGGCGCGCCAGCACCAGAGGCCAAGGCGGCCTGCAAAGCGGCCCGTAGACACGCAGGAGCAGCAGCGCACACCGCATCGAGGACCGGCGGCCGATTCCGCCGCCGCGACGCTCGGCACTCTCACTACGTTGGTGGGCTCACCAGGTTGGTGGGCTCACCGCGTCAGTGACCACGGCAACCGCGCGCGTCGACTCAACAGGCCGACTCAAGCGCCGACGGCCATGCCGCAGTCGGCGCCCACCTGACCCGGCCGGAACTGCGCCGGGTGTCATGTCCCGGCCGATGGGCCGGGCACCACGGGTCGGCTCAGCCGACCGCGGCGAAGTTGTTGTCGTACTCCTCGTCTTCGCAGTCCACGAGAATTCCCGCGCTGCGCTCGTATTCCGTACGTGCCGTCTCCAGCAGCCGGCGCCACGAGGTGACGGTCGGGCGGCGGCGCAACAAGGCCCTCCGCTCGCGCTCCGTCATCCCGCCCCACACGCCGAATTCGACGCGGTTGTCCAGCGCGTCGGCGAGGCATTCGGTCCGCACGGGGCATCCGGTGCAGACCGCCTTGGCGCGGTTCTGCGCTGCCCCTTGAACGAACAGCTCATCCGGATCGGTCGTGCGGCAGGCTGCCTGTGCACTCCAGTCGGTTACCCAGCTCATGCTGGCGCCGTCCTCTCCCGAATCGAGGCTCCCCCACGGCGGCAAGCGGCATATTCACCGTTGCCAGTTGAGGACGTTACGGAAGGCAGGCAGGGCGCAACACCCCCTTCGGGCCCAATCTTGAATGGTCCGAACGGACTATGCGTATCCGACAGATCACCCAACGGAGTGAGCGCAGGGCATACGTCGCTTTTCTGGCAGGCCAGGACAGTTCAGGGTGTTTCCCACAGGTCACGGGCAAGCGCGGGCGACGCATGCGGGCAATCCGGTCACCGGTCCCGCGGCAGAAAAGGGTGATGTGCTGGTGCGGAACCACGTTCGAGTGACAAGCGTGAACAGAGTAAGCGAACACATGCGCCCCTGTCCGGTGATTGAGAACGTAGGGTGCCCTCATGGGTAAGAAGCGCGACGGTGGCGGCCTCACCGCGACCCAGCAGGCCGCGAAGTTCCTCGGCGTCAGCGTCCTGGCCGGAGCCGTGCTCGCCGGCCTGGCGCTCCCCGCCGCCGGCGCGCTGGGCCTCGCCGCCAAGGGGACGGTCGAGGGGTTCGACGACATCCCGTCCAATATGAAGACGCCGCCGCTCAGCCAGCAGACGAAGATCCTGGACGCGAACGGCGGCGAGATCGCCAAGGTCTACTTCCGCAATCGCACGGTGGTGGACCTGAAGGACATCTCCCCGTACATGCGGAAGGCGATCGTCGCCATCGAGGACTCGCGCTTCTACCAGCACGGCGCGGTCGACATGAAGGGCATCCTGCGCGCGGTCAACAAGAACGCGCAGTCCGGCGGAGTTTCCCAGGGCGCCTCGACGCTGACCCAGCAGTACGTGAAGAACGTCTTCGTCGAGGAGGCGGGCAACGACCAGGACAAGGTCGCGGAGGCCACCCAGCAGACCATCGGCCGCAAGGTCAGGGAGCTGAAGTACGCGATCCAGGTCGAGAAGGAGCTGGGCAAGAAGAAGATCCTGCAGAACTACCTGAACATCACCTTCTTCGGGCAGCAGGCGTACGGCGTGGAGGCCGCGGCCCAGCGGTACTTCAGCAAGCCCGCCAAGGATCTGAACCTCCAGGAGTCCGCGCTGCTGGCCGGCATCGTCCAGTCGCCGAGCCGGTACGACCCGGTCAACGACCCGGAGGAGGCGACCAAGCGGCGCAACACGGTCCTGCAGCGGATGGCCGACGTCCACGACGTCACTCAGGCGCAGGCCGACGCCGCCGCGAAGAAGCCGATCGAGCTGCACGTCAGCACCCCGCGCAACGGCTGCATCACCGCCGTCGACGGCGCCGGCTTCTTCTGCGACTACGTCCGCGAGGCGTTCCTGAACGACCCGGTCTTCGGCAAGACCCCCAAGGCGCGGCTGGCCCGCTGGCAGCGCGGCGGCATGACGATCCGTACGACGCTGGACCCGCAGGCCCAGAAGTCCGTACAGAAGTCGGTCAGCGATCACGTGTACGACTCCGACCCGGTCGCCACCGCGGCGGCGCTGGTCGAGCCGGGCACCGGCAAGATCCGCGGCATGGGCCAGTCCCGGCCGTACGGCTTCAAGGGTCACCAGACCCAGATGAACCTGTCCGTGGACGGCGACATGGGCGGCGGCGCCGGCTACCAGCCGGGCTCGACCTTCAAGCCCGTGATCGCGGCGGCCGCGCTGGAGCAGGGCGTCAGCCCGAACAAGGTGTACCCCTCCCCGTACCGCATGCAGTACCCGAGCCCGGTCTCCACCTGCAAGGGCATGTGGAACGGCAGCGCGCCGGTGGAGAACGAGAACCGCAGCGAGAAGGGCCCGTACGGCATGAAGGAGGCGACCGCGAAGTCGGTCAACACCTACTTCGTGTCGCTGATCAGCGACGTCGGCATCTGCCCGGTCACGAAGATGGCCGACAAGATGGGCATCAAGCGGGCCGACGGCAAGGACATCGACCAGGTCCCCTCGATCACCCTGGGCACCCAGGAGATGTCGCCGCTGACCATGGCGGCGGGATACGCCGCGTTCGCCAACCGCGGCGAGTACTGCACGCCGGTCGCCATCGAGTCCATCACCGGCCCGAACGGCAAGGCGATGAAGGTCCCGCAGACGAGCTGCCGCCGTGCCATGTCGGAGAAGACGGCCGACACCATAAACACGCTCCTGCAGGGCGTCGTCGAGGACGGCACCGGCAAGGAGGCCGGGCTCAGCAACCGGCCCAGCGCGGGCAAGACCGGTACGACGGACGGCCGTTACGCCGCCTGGTTCGTGGGCTACACCCCGAACATGGCGGGCGCGGTCTGGGTCGGCGACCCGGAGCACAAGCGGCGGATGGTGGACATCAGCATCGGCGGCCGCCCGTACGACAAGGTCTTCGGCGGCCAGGTGCCGGGGCCGATCTGGCGCGACGCGATGGCCGGGGCGCTCGCCGGGAAGCCCGCGCCGGGCTTCCACACGGTGCCGATCCGCGATCCCAAGGCCAAGAAGAAGAACCGGGCGAAGCCGCCGTCCCGCACGGACGACAAGCCCGGCGGTGGCGGCATCGACCTCCCCGACCTGCCCGACGTCATCGGGGGCGGCGGCGGTGACGGCGGCTGGAACTGGCCGGGCGGCGGGAACGGACGCGGGCACGGCGGGTGAGCGCGGGCAGCGCGCACAACCGGTGCGTGCGGCTCCCCGGGCCGCGTAAGGCATGACGAAGGGGCGCCTCCGCTCAGGGAGGCGCCCCTTCTCGCTTCAGTGCGCGGCGGACGGTACGCGGTAGACGGCACAGGCCGTACTCAGCTCGCGTTCAACCCGCGATCAGTTCGTGATCAGCCCGCCAGCAGCTTCTTCACCGTGGCGGCCACCCGGCCGCCCTCGGCGCGGCCCGCGACCTTCGGGTTCACGATCTTCATGACGGCGCCCATGGCCTTCGGGCCCTCGGCACCGTTGCCCACGGCCTCCGCCACCGCCTCAGCGACGATGTTCTCCAGCTCCGCGTCGGTGAGCTGCTTGGGGAGGTAGTCGGCGAGCACCTCGCCCTCGGCCTGCTCGCGCGCCGCCTGCTCGGCCCGGCCGCCCTTCTCGAACGCCTCGGCGGCCTCACGGCGCTTCTTCGCCTCGCGCGCGATGATCTTCTCGACCTCGCTGTCCGACAGCTCGCGGGCTTCGGTCCCCGCGACCTCCTCCTTCTGGATCGCGGTCAGCGTGAGGCGGAGGGTGGCGGAGCGCAGTTCGTCGCGCGCCCTGATCGCTGCGGTGAGGTCATCCTGCAGCTTCGTCTTGAGCGTGGTCATGGCCCAAGTTTGCCAGGGCGCGACGGGTACCGCGCGGAGTTATCGGGCCTGAACGCCTTCTTGGGGGCTCTCGAAGCCGTTACTCAGGGGCTCGCCAAGCGGTTTCTCAGGGGCTCCCGAAGCGGTACGGCAGCAAGATCATCCGCCCCGTGATGCTCCCGTACCCCGCTCTCTGCCACGATGGGGCCATGCGCGCGCGATACGGAGTACCCCTGTCCCTCACGGCGGTCGGCGCGGCCGGCCTCGCCTACGCCGCCGGCATCGAGGCCCGCTCCTTCCGGCTGAGGCGGGTGACGATCCCCGTACTCCCGCGCGGTATGCGGCCGTTGCGGGTCCTGCAGGTGTCCGACATCCACATGGTCAGCGGTCAGCGCAAGAAGCAGCGCTGGCTGCAGTCCCTGGCCGGGCTCCGCCCCGACTTCGTCGTCAACACCGGCGACAACCTCTCCGACCCCGAAGGGGTGCCGGAGGTACTGGACGCGCTGGGCCCGCTGATGGAGTTCCCTGGTACGTACGTCTTCGGCTCCAACGACTACTACGGACCGAAGCTGCGCAATCCCGCTCGTTACCTGCTCGAGAAGGTCCAGGGCCGACATGGCCTGAACGGCAATCCGCCGGCCGTCGGCGTCGTCCACAACCCGTGGGAAGAGCTGCGGGACGCCTTCGACGCGGCGGGCTGGGTCGGTCTGTCCAACGCCCGCGGCCGCCTGAAGCTCGAGGGCATCGAGATCGCGCTGACCGGCCTGGACGACCCGCACATCAAGCGCGACCGGTACGCCGAGGTGGCCGGCGGCCCCGAGGAGGGCGCCGACCTGTCCCTCGCCGTCGTACACGCGCCGTACCTGCGCTCCCTGGACGCCTTCACCGCGGACGGCTATCCGCTGGTCCTCGCCGGGCACACCCACGGCGGCCAGCTCTGCATCCCCTTCTACGGCGCCCTGGTCACCAACTGCGACCTGGACACGGGCCGGGTCAAGGGCCTCTCCACCCACACCGCCGGCGAGCACACCTCCTACCTGCACGTCTCCGCAGGCTGCGGCACCAACCGCTACACCCCCGTCCGCTTCGCGTGCCCGCCGGAGGCGACGCTGCTGACGCTGGTGGAACGGGCCTGAGCGACGGGGGCCCGAGCGACGGAAGCGGGGCGCGCGGGCCGGGCGCCGGGGCCGGTGTCCGGCCCGCGTGATCACGCGCCGGCCCCCGGCACCTGGATTCAGCTCACCTCCGGCCGCCACAGGCTCCCCGTACCGTCCCCAATCCCCCCATAACCCGTCTAGCGTGGAGGGATGATCGACCCGACCCGGTCCGACCCCACCCGTTCCTCGCACTACGCGACCGGCCCGGCCGGCGCCTCGGCGCTCACCCCGTCCTCCGCGGTTGCGCCGCACGCCCGCCGCCCGCTCGCCGCCGTCCTCCGCCTCCTGCTCGCCGCGGCCGCGGCCACCGGCGTCGCTCTGGACATCAGCCTCTCCGCCGGCCTGCCGCGCGTACTCAGCGACTTCTCCGTCCAGGCCGGCGCCGCCTTCGCGCTCTGCGCCCTGTGGTCCGCGTACCGCGCCGGAAGCGGCCGCCGCCCCGTCTCCCCCCGGATCACCGGCGCCCTCCTCCTCTACGTACTCGCCGCCGCCCTCCTCCGCCACGCCCTCCCCGCGCCCGCCCCCGGCGACTCCACGCTCCCCGACGCCTCCTCCCCCACAGGCACCGTCGCCGACCAGCTTCTGCACACGGTGACCCCGCTCGGCGCCGTACTGGACTGGCTCCTGCTGACCACCCCGCGCCAGTACCGCCTGCGGCACACCTGGCAGTGGCTCGCCTACCCGGTCCTCTACCTCCTCTTCGCCCTCCTCCGCGGCGCCCTGCTCGCCCCGGGCACCCCCGGCCGCTATCCCTGGCCCCTCCTGAACACCGTCACCCACGGCTACCCGGCCGTCCTGGCCCACGCCCTCCTCTGCCTCCTGGGCCTCTACCTCCTCGCCGCGGCCCTCCTCGCAATCGACCAGGTCAGGCCCGCTCCCCCGCGCCCCGGATACCGGATTTCGCGTACGGGGATCGGTCCGCTAAAGTAGAGCTCGTTGCTTCGGGGTGTAGCGCAGCTTGGCAGCGCGCTTCGTTCGGGACGAAGAGGTCGTGGGTTCAAATCCCGCCACCCCGACTGAAGAAACACAGGTCAAGGGCCTGGTTCTCACTGAGAACCAGGCCCTTGCTGTATCTCCGGGCTCTCTGGGAGAAGACCGGGAGAAAACCGGGGGACGATCTTGGAGTCCTGTTTTCCCGGGGCATCATCCGGCGGCAGCGAAACCCTCGTGAGGTAGGACACATAAGGGCGTTGGCGATGGCTTCGCCGAGTGGCCCTAGTTGACCGGAGTCTGCGGTGGGGTGGTGCCTGGCGTGCTGAGGGCGTAGGTGATGCCGGAGTCCAGGTCGGTGTCGTAGCCGACGTGGAAAGCGGCCTGGTAGGCGTGGTCCCCGATGAGACGACGGGCCTGCGCTTCGCACTCCTGGCGGGCGGCGACGAGTGAGGGGGTGCCCATCTGGGGGATACCGAGGGTGTGCCAGGTCTGATCGGCGACGCCGAGGAGCCGGGCGGCCTGTTCGGCACGCCCGGCCGCGACCGTCGCGCAGGCGAGCACGTCGACGGCCATGGCGATGCCGACACCGTTGCGGAAGCGGCGCTTGCCATCCAGGGCGGTGCGGGCATGGGCCGCGGCCTCCTCCGTCCGTCCCAGCCCCAGCGCGGCGAGGGCGAGCACGTAGTCGCCCCAGGCGCGGGCCCAGGTCTCGCCGCGCCGGGTGCCCTCGGCGCTCAGGTCGTTGCCGACGGCCACGGCATCCGCGAACTGCCCGAGGTAGACGTGGACGAAGCCCCGGGTGGCCTTCACCGAGAACCAGGCCGGGTCGTACGTCCCGGTCCCGGGCCGGGTGCGCGGCGCCGTGTCGAGCGCCTCGGCGGCCCGTGTCAGTTCACCGCGCAGCGAGTAACTGATGCCCTCCAGGAACGCGGCGACGAACCCGGCGCTCTCGTCGGCCTCCTGGGCCATGGCCTCCCGGAAGGCAGCGGCGAGACGGAGGCTGGTCTCCGTGTCGCCCAGGATGACGGCGACGTGGCCGCCGGCCCACAGGGCCTTGCCCTGGTGCGGACCGGGGATCGGGTCCTTGGCCAGGGCACGGTCCAGATAGTGCAGGCCCTCCTTGGCGAAGCCGCAGGAGGTCCAGAAGAACCACAGCGTCCCGCCCAGCTCCAGCGCGCTGTGCCCGTCCTGCTCGGCAAGACAGAATTCCAGCGCGGCGCGGAGGTTGGCGTATTCGGTGACCATGCGTTCGTACCAGGCAATCTGCTCCGGTCCCATCCAGACAGCTTCCGCCCGGTCGGCCAGCGCCTGGTAGTAGTCCCGGTGCCGGCAGTGCACCGTGTCTTCTTCGCCCAGCCCGCGCAGCCAGTGGGCACCGTATTCGCGGATGGTGTCCAGCATCCGGTACCGCTCACCGCCGCCCGTCGGTACCCAGGTCACGATCGACTTGTCCACCAGCGCGTCCAGCAGACCCGGGATCGCTCCCTCGGGAAGTCGCTCATCGGCGCATACCCGCCGGGCCGCCTCGGCGTCGAACGAGCCGGCGAAGACCGACAGCCGGGCCCAGGCCAGTCGTTCGGCCGGGCTGCACAGCTCATGGCTCCAGCCGATTGCAGTACGCAACGCCTGGTGCCAGGGAGGCTCGGCCCCGCGCACCACCTCATCGGTCGTGCCCAGGACGGCGAAGCGGTCCTCCAGTCGGTCGGTCAGCTCGGCCACGGACATCTCACGCAGGCGGGCGGCGGCCAGTTCGATCGCGAGCGGCAGACCGTCCAGACGGCGGCAGAGCCGTACGAGGTCGCTGCGGTTGGCGTCGGTGACAGTGAAACCGGGCACCGCCTCGGCAGCACGGGCGGCAAGCAGCGCGACCGCGTCCGCGCCACCGGCAGCGTTGCCCGTTGCCTCGCCGTCCGGCACGGGCAGCGGCGCAACGGTCAGCAGCCGCTCCGCGTCCATGCCCAGGGGGCGGCGGCTGGTCACCAGGATCCGCAGCCCCGGCGCCGCCGCCAGTAGCGCCTCGGCCACGAGCGCGCACTCGTCCGCCAAGTGCTCGCAGGTATCCAGCACCAACAGCAGCTCACGGCCCGCCAGATACTCCGCCACGACCTCGATCATCGGCCGCGTCGTCTGGTCCGCCAGCGGCAGCGTCTCGGCGATGGTGTGCGCCAGCATCGCGTCGTCCCGCAGCGGCGAGAGTTCCACCCACCAGGCACCGTCCCGGAAGGACGGCTGTGCCTCGGCCGCCGCCCCCAGAGCCAGCCGGGTCTTGCCCACCCCGCCGGCCCCCGTCAGCGTCACCAGCCGGGTCGCCCCGATCGACCGGCTGATCTGTGCCAGCTCCGACCGCCTCCCGATCAACTCCCCCTTCTCCCCGGGCAGGTTCCCCACCGCCTGCTGCCTCCGCATGGTCACGATCGCTCCTCCAGCCCCTGTCCGGCATGAAAGGCAGCAGCTTGCCGAATCCCGCAACACGGCATGGCAGCCGGCAAGAAAGTGATCGAGTGCGGTGACTGTGGATCAGCGCGATGCGAAAAACGGCAAGACCCATGCCCAGCCGCGCAACCAGCTGAACGGCGATGCACGCCTCCTCCAGCTCCCCCGCGCGACCGCTGTGCGCAGTTCCTTCCGCTGTGCGCGCCAATCCGGCCGGGCGTACAGCCCCTCGCTCCGGTCGCCGGACTCCTCCTGGGAGGAGTCGGCTCGCTTGTGTTGCGGCCTGGGGCGGGGCACCGGCCACCGGGCCAGGGCTCAAGCAGGAGTGATTCCCGTGGTGAGCAGGATCTCCGCGGCTGATGCGCTGTTGCCGTCCTGTACGGCCATGGTCATGGCGTTGTGTGCGGCAGGCCCGGCGGTCTGGGGCGGGAGCATCAGGAAGGAGAAGATGTCCTGGCGTCCGCGGGTGATGAGCATCGTGCTGTCGTCGACGGCGGACCAGTCGATACGGACCATGTGGCCGTCGGACATCACGTAACGCCTGTGGACGTCCCAGGCGCTCGCGTCCAGGCCGACACGTGCGATGGGTCCCAGCCGCTCGGTCAGTGCGCGCAGCAAGCCGGGCAGCTGCGCTTCGAGGTCCCGGGAGTGCGGCCACCAGGCGCCGTCGAAGGTCCCGTCACGGCGGGGAGTCGTCTCCATCCTCAACACGGCCGCGCCGGGCGGCGGACTGAGTGCGTTCGTGGTCATGACATGACCTCGCCCCGGGCAGTGCCCGGTGTGGTGACTCGCCGAGAACGACACGGGCGTCGGGGCCAGCGTACGAAGAACCCTCGGTCACTCCAGCCTACTCCTGCCCCCCACGCTTCTGGCCCCACGCTTCTGGCCCGGCACAGGAGTACGCTGGGAGTACCTGAGAGCATTCCTCGACCGGCTGCCATGCCGGTATCTCTCTCGGGGCGATAGCACCGGGCCGGGCACGCCAGGTCCGGGGACGGGTCGACACCATGACGGTGATCACCGAACGCCCCCCGCCGACCACACTGACCGTCCGCGCCTCCGGCCACCCAGCGGTACGGCTCTCCCTCAAGCCTCCAGGCCCGCAGTGCGGGCTGCTCGACGGCGCCTGGTGGCCGCGTTCCCGGGACCTCACTCGTGAACTGCCTGCCCTTGCCGCCATGTTGGACCCGTTGTGGGGCCGCATCACGCGCGTCGCGGTGAACCCGACGTACTGGCCGGTCATTCCGCGCAAGGTCCCCGTCCACGGCCATACGGTCAAGGTGGGCTGGTTCGCCGATGAGCAGGACCCGCACCAACTCCTGCTGCTGTCCTACCGCGTAGGACGCTGGGACCTGCTGGTCATCCCGCCGGAGACCGGCGCGGCCGCCGCCGCACGGCTCATGGCCGCTGCCTGCGATCCGCGGATCGTCCTTACGAGCAGCACGCTCATGGCGACCGAGTCGGACACCCACCCCCTAGCCCCGGCCGAGGCGTACGCGCCGAGCCGCGCGGAGGTGTGGGAGTCGGAGGGCGGCGCCATGGCCGCGCACGGATGACCAGCCGGGCCGCGCACGGCTGACCGGCCGGAGGGAGCCCGCAGGTCCGCACGCCCACGATCCCAGCACGACGGCCACCAAGACCTGAGACGAGGACCGCCATGAACGTGGGGCAGACCATCAAGAACCAACGGCAGGCAGCCAGGGGCAGGATCAAGGAGACCATCGGCCGCGCCAGCGGCAACAGGCGGATGGAGCGGGAAGGCAGGGCCGACCGCACGCTGGGGAGCCTGAAGCAGGCCGCCACCAAGGTCAGGGAAGCATTCAGGTTCTGACCGAACCAAACGGAACCGAGCCGAGCCGCACAGAGCCCGGGCTTCGGGACGGAGAGGTCGTGGGCAGAGGTCAGGGCAACGGCATGTTGTTGATGCGGGGGGCCAGTTCGCGGGCGAGGGTGGTGGCCAGGGCGCGGAAGATGGCGACTTCCGGGTTGGGGTCGTGGGCGCGGGCCGCGAGGTGGCTGGACTCCGGTGGGGCGTCCAGTACGGGAACGAAGACGGCGCCGGGCCAGTTGTAGTAGCGGGCGAAGGAGCGGAGGCCGGAGCCGGCTCCGTGGCCGGTGAGGACGCCGGTGAGGACTTCCTGCGGGAAGAGGGCGATGCTGCGGCCGCGGCGGGCGGCCTCGTTGTGGAAGTAGAGGTAGTCCTTGAAGATCGCCGGCGTGTGGTCGGGCACCCGGAAGATCGGCAGGTCGGCCAGGTCGGCGACGCGTACGCCTTCGGTGCGGGCGTCGGCGAGCGGCGCCGAGCCGGGGACGACCACGATCCGCTGCTCGGTGAGGAGCACGTCGCCGACCAGCCGGTCGTCGTCGGGCATCGGCCGGATGAAGGCCAGGTCCACCCGGTCCTCCACCAGCGCCGAGACGTGCTCGGTGAAGTTGAGCTGGATCACCTCGACGGGGACCTCGGGCCGGGCCCTGCGGTAGGCGTTCACCGCGGCCGGGGTGATCTCCGCCGAGCCGTGCCCCATGATGCCGACGCGCAGGGGGCGCGCGGTCGCCTCGCGCTCCCGGCGCACCGCCTCGTGGACGTCCTCGACCGCCGCGTCGGCCGCGGCCAGCAACGTGCGGGCGTGCTCGGCGAGGCGTAGGCCGGCGGCGGTCGGCCGGACGGGGTTGCGGTGCAGCAGCGGGGTGCCCAGCTCGCTCTCCAGGCGGCGGATGTGCTGGGTGACGGCGGGCGGCGAGAGGAAGAGGCGGGCCGCCGCCCGGCCGAAGTGCTGTTCCTCGACGACGGCCAGGAATGACGGGAGCAGCCGGAGGTCCATGACTGCCCAGGGTACGGCGCGGTCGTGGCCGGTGCGGAGGACCGTTCACGATTCGTGAAGGCGGGCGGCGGAGGGCGTGCGGCGGCTCGTACAACGGGTTCCGTGACCGATACCGCCGACGCCGTACTCGCCCGGACCCCGCCCGCCTCCGCTCCGCCCGCCCCTCGCCGGTACGGCCTGCGGACGGCGCTGATGATGACCGCCTCGGGCTGGAGCGCCAACCAGTTCGCCGCGCTGCTCGGCGCCTACCGTTCCGGCGCCGGGCTGTCGGACGCCGCGGTCAACGCGCTGCTCGCGGTGTACGCGGTGGGGCTGATACCGGGGCTGCTCGCCACCGCCCCGCTCTCCGACCGGTACGGACGGCGACCGGTGGCGCTCGGCGCGCTCGCCCTCAACGCGGTGGCCACGCTGCTGCTGATGCTCGGCGCCGGCTCGACGTTGTGGCTGGGCCCCGGCCGGCTGCTCACCGGGGTCAGCGCCGGGGCGCTGCTGGCGGCCGGCGGGGCCTGGGTGAAGGAGCTCTCCTCGCCGCCGTACGCGCCGGCGGGCACGGAGACGGTGGCCGCCCGGCGCTCCGGCGTCTTCGTCTCGCTGGGCTTCGCCTCGGGCGGGCTCGCCGCCGCGCTGATCGCCCAGTGGGCGCCCCACCCGATGGTGCTCGCCTATCTGCCGCATCTGGCACTGGCGGTACTTGCCTGGGGGCTGGCCCAGGGGAGCCCGGAAACCTGTCCGGCGGGCTCCGGAGGTACCGCCGGGGGTACGGACTCCGCCAGGCGTGCCGCCGCGAGCACGTCCTCCGGGCGTACTGCTGCGTGTACCGGCGCCCGTACTCGCGTCGCGCGCCCCGGCTTCTGGCGGGCCGTGCTACCGATGGCGCCCTGGGTGTTCGCCGCCCCGATGGTCGGGTTCGCCACGCTTCCCGGGCTGGTGGACGGCGGTCTGCGCGGCTGGGAGGTGGTGTACGCCGGGGTGGCGACCGCCGTCGTCCCCGGTGCGGGGGTGGCGGTCCAGCCGCTGGCCCGTTGGCTGAGCGGGCGGAGCCGACTGCTCACCGCGGTCGCCGGGCTGCTGGTGATGGCCGGGGGCTTCGCCCTCGCCGGGCCGGCCGCCGCAAACCAGCAGCCGGTCCTCGGCCTGGTCACCGGAGCGGTGCTGGGCGCGGGCTACGGGCTGGTCCTCACGTACGGCCTGGGCACCGCCGCCGCCCTCGCGGCGCCGGGCGGGCTGGCCCGCCTCACCTCGTACTTCTGGAGCGTCGCCTACCTCGGGATGTTCGCCCCGCTGCTGCTCAGCACGCTCGGCGGCAGTTTCCCGATGCCCCGACTGCTGGCCGGCGCCGCGGTACTGGCGGTGCTGAGCTGCGCCCTGCTCGTCGGCCTCAACCGGCCGACGCGCCGCGCCTGACCCACCGCCTGCGGGCGGCGGGCCGGGCGCGGTCCGCGTCCGTCAGCCGTCGCCCTCGAGCTCGCCCTCCGTCTCCAGGAAGATCTCGCGGAGCGCCTCGATCGCGGCCGGGTCAGGCTCGGCCCACATGCCGCGCGACTCCGCTTCCAGGAGCCGCTCGGCGATGCCGTGCAGCGCCCAGGGGTTGGCCTCCTGGAGGAACGCGCGGTTCTCCGGGTCCAGCACGTACGCCTGGGTGAGCTTGTCGTACATCCAGTCGGCGACCACGCCGGTGGTGGCGTCGTACCCGAACAGGTAGTCGACCGTCGCGGCGAGTTCGAAGGCGCCCTTGTAGCCGTGGCGGCGCATCGCCTCGATCCACTTGGGGTTCACGACCCTCGCCCTGAAGACGCGCGAGGTCTCCTCCACGAGGGTGCGCGTGCGCACCGTCTCAGGGCGGGTGGAGTCGCCGATGTACGCCTCCGGGGCCGTGCCCTTCAGCGCGCGCACGGTGGCCACCATGCCGCCGTGGTACTGGAAGTAGTCGTCGGAGTCCGCGATGTCGTGCTCGCGGGTGTCGGTGTTCTTCGCGGCGACGGCGATGCGCTTGTAGGCCGTCTCCATCTCCTCGCGGGCCGAACAGCCGTCCAGGCCGCGGCCGTACGCGTAGCCGCCCCACACCGTGTAGACCTCCGCGAGGTCCGCGTCGGTGCGCCAGTCGCGGGAGTCGATGAGCTGGAGCAGGCCCGCGCCGTACGTGCCCGGGCGGGACCCGAAGATACGCGTCGTGGCGCGGCGCTCGTCACCGTGCTCGGCCAGGTCGGCCTGGGCGTGCGCGCGTACGAAGTTCTGCTCGGCGGGCTCGTCCAGCCCGGCGACCAGGCGCACCGCGTCGTCCAGCAGGCCGATGGTGTGCGGGAAGGCGTCCCGGAAGAAGCCGGAGATGCGCAGGGTGACGTCGATACGCGGACGGCCCAGCTCGTCGAGCGGGATGGGCTCCAGGCCGGTCACGCGGCGCGAGGCGTCGTCCCAGACGGGACGGACGCCGAGCAGCGCGAGCGCCTCTGCCACGTCGTCGCCCGCGGTGCGCATCGCGCTCGTGCCCCAGAGGGACAGGCCGACGGAGGTGGGCCAGTCACCGTTGTCCGACTTGTACCGCTCCAGCAGCGAGTCGGCGAGCGCCTGGCCGGTCTCCCACGCGAGGCGGGACGGTACGGCCTTCGGGTCGACCGAGTAGAAGTTGCGGCCGGTCGGCAGGACGTTGACCAGGCCGCGCAGCGGGGAGCCGGACGGGCCCGCCGGTACGAAGCCGCCCTTGAGAGCGTGCACGACGTGGTCCAGCTCGGCCGTGGTGCCGGCGAGGCGCGGGACGACCTCGCGGGCGGCGAAGTCGAGGATGTCCGCGACCTGCTGGGAGTGTCCGGCGGCCACGGTGGCCACGGCCTCCGGGTCCCAGCCCGCGTCCTCCATCGCCTGTACGAGGGTGCGCGCCTGCTCCTCGGCCGCGTCCGCGGTCGTACGGGTCGCCGCGGACTCGTCCAGGCCCAGCGCCTCGCGCAGGCCGGGAAGGGCGGACGTACCGCCCCAGATCTGCCGGGCGCGCAGGATGGCGAGGACCAGGTCGACGCGCGGGGCGCCGGTCGGCGCGCCGCCGAGTACGTGCAGGCCGTCGCGGATCTGGGCGTCCTTGACCTCGCACAGCCAGCCGTCGACGTGCAGCAGGAAGTCGTCGAAGCCGTCGTCGTCCGGGCGGTCCTCCAGGCCCAGGTCGTGGTCGAGCCTGGCGGCCTGGATGAGCGTCCAGATCTGCGCGCGGATGGCGGGCAGCTTGGCCGGGTCCATGGAGGAGATCTGCGCGTACTCGTCGAGCAGCTGCTCCAGGCGCGCGATGTCGCCGTAGGAGTCGGCGCGGGCCATCGGCGGGACGAGGTGGTCGACGAGGGTGGCGTGGACGCGGCGCTTGGCCTGGGTGCCCTCGCCCGGGTCGTTGACCAGGAACGGGTAGATGAGGGGCAGGTCGCCGAGGGCCGCGTCCGGGCCGCAGGCGGCGGACAGGCCCGCGTTCTTGCCCGGCAGCCACTCCAGGTTGCCGTGCTTGCCCAGGTGGATCATCGCGTCCGCGCCGAAGCCGCCGTCCTCGGCAGCGGCGGCGATCCAGCGGTAGGCCGCCAAGTAGTGGTGCGAGGGCGGCAGATCGGGGTCGTGGTAGATCGCGATCGGGTTCTCGCCGAAGCCGCGCGGCGGCTGGATGAGGATCAGCAGATTGCCGCGGCGCAGGGCCGCCAGCACGATGTCGCCCTCGGGGTTGCGGCTGCGGTCGAGGAACATCTCGCCGGGCGCCGGGCCCCAGTGCTCCTCGACGGACTTGCGCAGCTCGGCGGGGAGCGTCGCGTACCAGCGCTTGTAGTCGGCGGCCGGGATGCGGACGGGGTTGCGGGCGAGCTGCTCCTCGGTGAGCCAGTCCTGGTCGTGGCCGCCGGCCTCGATGAGCGCGCGGATCAGCTCGTCGCCGTCGCCGGAAACCAGACCGGGGATCTCCTCCTCGGGCCCGAAGTCGTAGCCCTCCGCACGGAGGCGGCGCAGCAGTTCGACGGCGGAAGCGGGGGTGTCCAGGCCGACCGCGTTGCCGATGCGGGAGTGCTTGGTCGGGTATGCGGACAGTACGAGCGCCACACGCTTGTCGGCGGGCGCGATGTGGCGCAGCCGGGCGTGACGTACGGCGATGCCGGCGACGCGCGCCGCCCGCTCGGGGTCGGCGACGTATGCCGGGAGGCCGTCCTCGTCGATCTCCTTGAAGGAGAACGGCACGGTGATCAGGCGGCCGTCGAACTCGGGCACGGCAATCTGGCTGGCCGCGTCCAGCGGCGAGACGCCCTCGTCGTTCTCCTCCCAGTCACTGCGCGAGGAAGTCAGGCAGAGCGCCTGCAGGACCGGTACGTCCAGCCCGGTGAGGGCGCCCGCGTCCCAGGACTCGTCGTCGCCGCCGGCCGAGGCCGTCGCGGGCTTGGTGCCGCCTGCCGCGAGGACCGTGGTGACGATCACGTCGGCGGCGCGCAGCGCGTCGATCAGCTCGGGCTCGGGGGCGCGCAGGGAGGCGACGTACAGCGGCATCGGGCGTGCGCCCGCGTCCTCGATGGCGCCGCACAGGGCGTCCACGAAGGCGGTGTTCCCGCTCATGTGGTGGGCGCGGTAGTAGAGCACCGCGACGGTGGGCGCGTCAGTGCTCGTGGCGGCGTCCGTACGGGGCGTGCGCTCCAGCGGGCCCCAGGAGGGCGCGGCGGCGGGCGGCTCGAAGCCGTGGCCGGTCAGCAGCACGGTGTCGGAGAGGAAGCGGGCGAGCTGCTCCAGGTTGGCCGGGCCGCCGTGCGCGAGGTAGGCGTGCGCCTCGGCGGCGATGCCGACCGGGACGGTCGAGGCGGCCATGAGCTGCGCGTCGGGAGCCTGTTCGCCGGTGAGCACGACGACCGGGCGGCCGTCGGCGAGGAGCTGGTCCAGGCCCTCCTGCCAGGCGCGGATGCCGCCGAGGAGGCGTACGACGACCAGGTCGCAGCCGTCCAGCAGGGCGGGCAGCTCTTCGAGGTCCAGCCGGGAGGGGTTGGCGAAGCGGTAGCCGACGGGGCCGCTCGCCGCGCGGGCGCTCAGCAGGTCCGTGTCGGAGGTCGACAGGAGCAGGATCCGGCGGGTCTCGGGGTTCGGCTCCCCGGAGGAGTGCAGCATGCGGCGTCGGGCCTTCCTCGGGGTCCGCGCCCCGGGCGGTGTCGGAATGGATTTCCCCTGCTCGCGCAGGACCGAGAACGGGGGAAAGGGAGTTCCTGGCTCACCCGGCCGCTGGGGCCGGGCTCACAGTGGCGGGACCGCGCCGGATTCGCACCGGGCTTCCTCCCCTGTCGCCGTCGCCGGCGATGGTGACGGACCGGATGGCCCGCCGTGAGCATAGTAAGGGCCACTCCCGGAGCGTGGGGCGGACGCCCGGGGCGGGATCGGTATGCTCGCCGCCATGCCCACGGCGACCAACCCTCCACCTCGGGACGAACCTCCCATATCGGTTCGCCTTGACGCCTGCCCGGGCACTTTGCGGCTGCATATGGCGGACGACGGTGCACTGGCCCGCGTCCGGGTACCCGGCGGCGTACTGACCGCCGCTCAGGCGGCCGCGCTGGCCGATGCGGCGGTCCGCCTCGGGGATGGCGCGCTGCACCTCACCTCGCGCGGGAATGTGCAATTGCGCGGCCTGGACGGCGACTGCGGCGCGGCCCTGGCGGGCCTGCTCGACGCGGCCGGACTGCTGCCCTCGTACCGCCACGAGCGGGTACGCAACATCGTCGCCTCGCCACTGTCCGGCCTCGACGGCGCCGGGCACGGGGACGTACGCCCCTGGTTGGGCGCCCTGGACGGCCTGTTGTGCGCGAGTGAGGCCGCGACCGCGCTCTCGGGGCGCTTCCTGTTCGCACTGGACGACGGGCGCGGGGATGTCGCTTCGCTGGGCGCGGATGTGACATTGATCGCCTCTGGTGCGGCGGGCGCTGCTTCTGGTGACGCTGCCTCTGGTCCTGTGGAGGGCGCTGCTTCCAGTAGCGCTGCCTCCGGCCCTGTGGAGGGCGCTGCTTCTGGTGGCGCGGTGCTGCACATCGGGGGCGCGGGCGGCGCCCTTCGGGTGCGCGGCACCGACGCCCCTCGGGCCGCGCTGGTGGCGGCCGAGGTCTTCCTGGACACGGCGGCGGAGAGCCGGTCCCGCGCCTGGCGGGTGAGCGATCTGCCGGACGGTACCGAGGAGTTGGTACGCGAGACGGCACGACGGCTGGACGCGGCGGGCATCGGCTGCACGTATGCGGCGGGGACCTCGCTGCCTACGGGGGCGGCGCCTGCCCCCGGAGTGGTCAGCGGCCCCGACGGCCATCGGGCGCTGTCCGTCCTCGCCCCCCTGGGGACGCTGACCGCCGCACAGTGGCGGCTGCTGGCCGAGGTGGCCCGCGCGGACGGTGCCGGTGAAGTACGGCTCACCCCGTGGCGCGGCGTGGTCGTCCCCGGGCTGGACCACGCGGCCGCCGACGCCCGGCTGGGCGACCTGGCGGCGGCCGGCCTGATCACCGACCCCGCCTCCCCCTGGCACGGCGTCGGCGCCTGCATCGGCCGCCCCGGCTGCGCCAAGTCCCTTGCGGACGTACGGGCCGATGCCGCCACCGCACTCGGCACGGGCGGCGGACTGCCCGTGTACTGGTCGGGCTGCGCGCGCCGCTGCGGCCACCCGCAGGGCGACTGGGTGGACGTGGTCGCCGAACAGGACGGCTACCGCGTCTCCGTACGCGGCACCTCCCCCGAGGGACCGCCGCCCGCCACCGTGACCGAGCCCACTCCCCCGACGGCACCCGCCGCACTCGCCGCCGCCGTAGCGTCAGCACGTACGGCGACGGCCTGCACCCACACCCCTCTGACGCAGTGACGAGATGAGCGAGAGCACCGTGTTCGACTACGAGAAGGACGGGGCGGAGATCTACCGCCAGTCCTTTGCCACCATCCGCGCGGAGGCGGACCTCGCGGGGCTGCCCGCGGACGTCTCCCAGGTCGCGGTCCGGATGATCCACGCCTGCGGCATGACCGATCTCGTCCGCGACCTCGCCTTCAGCCCGCAGGTCATCGGCCGGGCCCGGGCCGCGCTGGAGGCGGGCGCGCCGGTGCTGTGCGACGCGCAGATGGTCGCCAGCGGGGTCACCCGCAAGCGGCTGCCCGCCGACAACTCCGTGGTGTGCACCCTCTCGGAGCCGGGCGTGCCCGAACTGGCCGAGAAGCTGGGCACCACGCGCAGCGCCGCCGCGCTGGAGCTCTGGCGCGACCGGGGCCTGCTGGAGGGCTCGGTGGTGGCCGTGGGCAACGCGCCGACCGCCCTGTTCCGGCTGCTGGAGATGGTCGCGGAGGGCGCGCCGCGCCCCGCGGCCGTCCTCGGCATACCGGTGGGCTTCATCGGCGCGGCCGAGTCGAAGGACGCCCTCGCGGCGAACACGCTGGGCCTGGACTACCTGGTGGTGCGGGGCCGTCGCGGCGGCAGCGCGATGGCCGCGTCCGCCGTCAACGCGATTGCGAGCACCGCGGAATGAGCACCCCCACGGAGAGCGGCGCCGTCGAGAGCACCCAGAACACCGGGAAGTTGTACGGGGTCGGGCTGGGCCCCGGCGACCCGTCCCTGATGACCCTGCGGGCCGTCCAGGCCATCGCGGAGGCGGATGTGGTGGCGTACCACAGCGCCCGGCACGGCCGGTCCCGCGCCCGGGCGATCGCCGAGCCGCATCTGCGCCCCGATCACATCGAGGAGCTGCTGCGTTACCCGGTGACGGTCGAGACGACGGACCACCCCGGCGGCTACCGGGGCGCGCTGAACGACTTCTACGAGGAGGCCGCGGCCCGGCTGGCGGCGCACCTCGACGCGGGCCGTACGGTCGCCGTGCTCGCCGAGGGCGACCCGCTCTTCTACGGCTCGTACCAGCACATGCACAAGCGGCTCGCGCACCGCTACCCCACCGAGGTGGTCCCCGGGATCACCTCGGTCAGCGCGGCCGCGGCCCGGCTCGGTGAGCCGCTCGTCGAGGCCGAGGAAACGCTGACGATCGTGCCGGGCACGCTGCCCGAGGACGAGCTGACGGCCCGGCTGGCCGCCGCCGACTCGGCGGTCGTGATGAAGCTCGGCCGTACCTTCCCGACCGTGCGCCGCGCCCTGGAGCGCACGGGCCGGCTGGCGGACGCGCGGTACGTGGAGCGGGCGTACATGGAGGGCGAGCGCACGGCGGCGCTGGCGGACGTGGACCCGGATTCGGTGCCGTACTTCTCGGTGGCCGTGCTGCCGTCGCGTGTGGACACCGGGCCCGCGGTCCCGGAGACCGGCGAGGTGACGGTCGTCGGCACCGGCCCTGCCGGGGCTCCCTGGCTGACGCCCGAGTCGCGCGGCGCCCTCGACAACGCCACCGACCTGGTCGGCTACACGACCTACCTGGACCGGGTGCCGGTCAGGGCCGGGCAGGAGCGGCACGGCTCGGACAACAAGGTCGAGTCCGAGCGCGCCGAGTTCGCGCTGGACCTGGCGCGGCGGGGACGGCGGGTGGCCGTGGTCTCCGGCGGCGATCCCGGCGTCTTCGCGATGGCCACCGCCGTGCTGGAGGTGGCGGCGCAGGAGGCGTACGCGGACGTGCCCGTACGGGTGCTGCCGGGGGTGACCGCGGCCAACGCGGCCGCCGCCCGCGCCGGCGCCCCGCTGGGCCACGACTACGCCACGATCTCGCTCTCGGACCGGCTCAAGCCGTGGGAGGTGATCGCCGAGCGGCTGCGCGCGGCGGCCGCCGCCGACCTGGTGCTCGCCCTGTACAACCCCGGTTCGCGCAGCCGTACGTGGCAGGTCGGCAAGGCCCGCGAGCTGCTCCTCGAACACCGCGCGCCGGACACCCCGGTCATCCTGGGCCGCGACATCGGCGGCCCGGAGGAGAGCGTCCGCGTCGTACGGCTGGCCGACCTGGACCCGGCCGAGGTCGACATGCGCACCCTCCTGATCGTCGGCTCCTCGCAGACGCAGACCGTACGGCGCGAGAACGGCGAGCAGATCGTCTGGACGCCGCGACGGTACCCGGAGGACTGAGGCGAGCTTCGGGGACGGCGGCTGTCCTTCAAGGGCAGCGGCTGTCCTTCGGGGGCAGCGGCTGTCCTTCGGGGGCGACGGCCGTCCTTCAAGGGCAGCGGCTGTCCTTCGGGGACGGTCTCTTCCGGGGCTGCGGTCCCGGGGTCACGCCTCCGTACGGAACGGGCCGCCCAGGTGCTCTGCCAGCCAGCGGACGGCCTCTTCCGGACCGTCCGCGACGGGGACGCCGGCCGGGACCGCCGGGCGGCGGACGACGACCACCGGGACGCCGGCCTCACGGGCGGCCGTGAGCTTGGGCGCGGTGGCCGCTCCCCCGCTGTCCTTGGTGACCACGACGTCGATCCGGTGCTCGCGCAGCAGCGTCCGCTCGCCCTCCAGGGTGAACGGGCCGCGGTCGAGCAGCACCTCCATGCGCGGCGGGCACGGGCTCTCGGGCGCGTCCACGGACCGCATGAGGAACCACAGGTCCGCGAGGTCCGCGAAGGCGGCCAGGCCCATCCGGCCCGTGGTGAGGAAGATCCGCCGGCCCAGTTCCGGGAGGAGCGCGGCGGCCTCCTGGAGCGACCCGGCCGAGTGCCAGTCGTCGCCGTCCCCGGGGACCCAGCCGGGCCGGCGCAGCGCCAGCAGGGGAACATGGGCCATGTCCGCGGCCGTCGCCGCGTTGAAACTGATCGTTCCGGCGAAAGGATGGGTGGCGTCGATGAGCACGTCCACCTGGTGCGCGCGCAGCCACTGGGCGAGCCCCTGCGCACCCCCGAAGCCGCCGATGCGGACCTCGCCCGGCGGCAGCACGGGGCGGGCGACACGGCCCGCGAGGGAGGTCGTCACGCGTACGTCGCCGGCCTGCGGGCCGTCGGCCAGCGCCGCGGCGAGACGGCGGGCCTCCGTCGTCCCGCCGAGTATCAGTACGTGCGTCGCGGCGTGCATCGGAACCTTCCATGAGTGAGGCGAGTGGCGGGCGCAGCGCCCAACTCAAGCACACCGGTCTGCGGCCCGGCTGGACGACCGGCGCCTGCGCGACGGCGGCGGCCACCGCCGCGTACACCGCGCTGCTGACCGGCGACTTCCCCGACCCGGTGACGATCACGCTGCCCAAGGGCCAGACCCCGGCCTTCGCGCTCGCGGTGGAGGAGCTGGCCGATGACGGGCCCGGGGAGGCGCCTGGAGAGCCGTCGGGCAGGCGCGCGACGGCGGGTGTGGTCAAGGACGCGGGCGACGACCCCGACGTCACGCACGGCGCGCTGGTCCGCGTCACCGTCCGTGCCCTGCCGCCCGGCTCCGGCGTGGTCTTCAAGGCCGGACCGGGCGTGGGGACGGTGACCCGCCCCGGGCTCCCCCTGGACGTCGGCGAGCCGGCCATCAACCCGGTACCGCGCCAGATGATGCGCGACCACCTGGCGCAGGTCGCCGCGCGCCACGGGAGCAGCGAGGCGGACGTCGAGCTCACCGTCTCGGTGGATCACGGCGAGGAGATCGCCCGCTCCACCTGGAACCCGCGGCTCGGCATCCTGGGCGGCCTGTCCATCCTCGGGACGACCGGCATCGTCGTGCCGTACTCGTGCTCGGCCTGGATCGACTCGATCCGGCGCGGCGTGGACGTGGCCAGGGCGGCCGGCCGTACGCACGTGGCCGGGTGCACCGGCTCGACGTCCGAGAAGACGGTGGTGGCCGAGTACGGCCTGCCCGAGGACGCCCTCCTGGACATGGGCGACTTCGCGGGCGCGGTACTGAAGTACATCCGCCGGCACCCGGTCGAGCGGCTCACGATCTGCGGCGGCTTCGCCAAGCTCTCCAAGCTGGCCGCGGGCCACCTGGACCTGCACTCCGCGCGCTCCCAGGTCGACAAGGGCTTCCTCGCCGGGCTGGCCCGGCAGGGCGGCGCGGACGAGGCGCTGGCCGCGGAGGTCGCGGCCGCCAACACCGGCCTCGCCGCGCTCCAGCTGTGCGCGGCCGCCGGGGTCCCGCTGGGCGACCTGGTGGCGGCCACCGCCCGCGATCAGGCCCTCGAAGTGCTGCGCGGCGCACCCGTAGCGGTCGACGTCATCTGCATCGACCGCGCGGGCAACGTGGTGGGGCGCAGTACGGTGCGCTGACGTACGGTGCGCCGCGCCGGTCTCAGCACACGTGGCGGTCGCGCTCCGCCGAGTACAGGTGGCTGTCCCGGAACTGCTCGGCGCCCAGCGTGCGGCCGACGATGATGACGGCGGTACGGACGATGCCCGCCGCCTTCACCTGGTCCGCGATGTCCTCCAGGGTGCCGCGCAGCACCAGCTCGTCGGGGCGGCTGGCCATCGCGACGACCGCGGCCGGGCAGTCGGCCCCGTAGTGCGGCAGCAGCTCTTCGACGACCCGGTCCGCGTACCGGGCGGCGAGGTGCAGCACCAGAAGGGCGCCGCTGCGCCCCAGGGTGGCCAGGTCCTCGCCCTCGGGCATCGCGGTCGCCTGCTGCGCGATACGGGTGAGGATGACCGTCTGGCCGACCGTGGGCACGGTCAGCTCCCGCTTGAGCGCCGCGGCGGCCGCCGCGAACGCCGGGACGCCGGGCACCACCTCGTAGGGCACACTGGCGGCGTCCAGCCGCCGCATCTGCTCGGCGACCGCGGAGAAGACCGACGGGTCACCGGAGTGCAGCCGGGCCACGTCGTGCCCGGCCTCGTGCGCGCTGATCACCTCGGCGGTGATCTCGTCGAGGTTGAGCTGCGCGGTGTCCACCAGCCGGGCGTCCGGCGGGCATTCGGCGAGCAGTTCACGGGGTACGAGACTGCCCGCGTACAGGCAGACCTGGCAGGCGGCGAGCGTCCGGGCACCGCGCACCGTGATCAGGTCGGCGGCACCGGGGCCCGCGCCGATGAAGTACACGGTCATCTGTCGTCTCCTGAGGGTGCGTCGTAGTCGTCGGTGCCTTCGGGGCGGCCGTCGTCCTGAGAACAGCCGTCGCTTCGGGGGTCCTTGCGCACGGCCCACTGGGTGACCGGCATGGCCTGCCGCCACCCAGTGAAGCCGCCCACCGGTACGGCGTGCGCCACGGCCAGTCGTACCAGCTCGCCGCCGTGCTTCCGGTACCAGTCGGCGAGCAGCGCCTCGGACTCCAGCGTCACGGTGTTGGCCACCAGCCGGCCGCCGGGCGGCAGCGCGTCCCAGCAGGCCGCGAGCAGCCCGGGGCTGGTCAGTCCGCCGCCGATGAAGACCGCGTCCGGTACCGGCAGGTCGGACAGGGCGTCCGGGGCCGGGCCGGTGACGACCCGCAGCGCCGGTACGCCGAGCCGGTCGGCGTTGCGCCCGATGCGCTCCGCCCGTACGGGGTCGCGCTCGACACAGACGGCACGGCAGGAACGGTGGGTCCGCATCCACTCGATGGCGATCGATCCGGAGCCGCCGCCGATGTCCCACATCAGCTCGCCTGGGGCCGGCGCGAGCGCCCCGAGGGTGGCGGCGCGCACGTGCCGCTTGGTCAGCTGCCCGTCGTGCTCGTACGCGTCGTCGGGCAGTCCCGGTACCGCGCCGAGGCGCAGCGCGTCCGGGGCGCGGCGGCACTCCAGGGCGATGATGTTCAGCGCGTCCCCGGGCGGGTGCGGCCAGTCCTCGGCGGTGCCGGCCAGGACGCGCTCCCGCTCACCGCCGAGCTGTTCGAGCACCCGCATCCCGCTCGGCCCGAAGCCCTGTTCTTCCAGCAGCCGGGCGACCTCGGCGGGGGTACCGGGGCCCGCGCTGAGGACGAGCAGCCGCCGGCCGTCGTGCAGGGCGGCGGACAGCTGCGCCGCCGGCCGCCCGACGAGCGTGACCACCTCGGTCTCCTCCACAGGCCAGCCCAGCCGGGCGCAGGCGTAGGAGACGGAGGAGGGGTGCGGCATGATGCGCAGCGCGTCGGTGCCGACGGCCCCGTCGCCGAGTACTTCGGTGAGCGTCCGTCCGATGCCGTAGAACATGGGGTCGCCGCTGGCCAGCACCGCGACCTTCTGCCCGGCGTGCGCCGCGAGCAGCCCGGGCACGGCGGGCCGCAGCGGCGACGGCCAGGCCACCCGCCGCCCCGCGCACTCGGCGGGAAGCAGGTCGAGTTGGCGCGGCCCGCCGATGACGACGTCCGCGTCGCGCAGCACGGTCTGCGAGGCGGACGGGATACCGCCCCACCCGTCCGCTCCGATCCCGACGACGGTCACGGCCGGTGGCGTGGGGGGTGGGGACGTGGCGGGGGTCACAGCCGGCTACCTCGGAGGTCGAGCGGGTTCGGAGCCGCACTCTACTGGCAGCACGCGACGACCCGGCGGCCGCCTCCTGACGGCACCGCGCACGGAACGCTGAGGGCACCGCCGAGCGGATCGCCGACGGCGTGCGGACGGGTCACCGACGGCATCGCGAACGGATCACTGACGGCACGCGGACGGACCGCCGACCGCACCGCGAACGGACTCCTGACGCCCCCGCGGAAGAATCGATGGCGGCGCCACGGACGGTACTGCCGACCACACCGCTGACATGCTCGTGGCGAAAGTTTTCCACAGGCGAGCGGGCGGCCCGACGCGATATGCCTCGCCGGGCGCAGAATGGATCGCATGACTGACGAGACCACTGCCATCACCGAGTCCATGCCGGACTGGGAGAAGCGCTTCCGGGCCCCGCGCGTCGGCCTTCCCGAGTGGGCCGAGGACGCCCCCGCGCGCTCCCTGTTCGTGTCCAACGCCACCGGCACCTTCGAGCTGTACGCGTGGGACCGGGCCAGTGGTGCGCAGCGCCAGGTCACGGACCGGCCGAACGGCACGACGGACGGCACGCTCACGCCCGACGGCGAGTCGATCTGGTGGTTCTCGGACACCGACGGCGACGAGTTCGGCATCTGGATGCGCCAGCCGTTCGGCGGCGGCGAGGACGAGCCGGCCGCGCCCGGCCTCGCCCCCTCCTACCCCGGCGGGCTCGCCCTCGGCCGCGACGGCACGGCCGTCATCGGCCGCTCCACCGACGAGGAGGGCTCGACGATCCATATCGTCCGCCCCGGCCAGGACCCGGTGGAGATCTACCGCCACCGCGAGTCGGCCGGCGTCGGCGCCCTCTCCCACGACGGCTCGCTGATCGCCGTCGAGCACACCGAGCACGGTGACGCGATGCACTCCGCGATCCGCGTCGTGCGCCCCGACGGCTCCACCGTCGCCGAGCTGGACGACACCAAGGGCGGCACCGAGGAGCTGGGCCTGTCGGTGATGGGCTTCGCGCCCGTCGACGGCGACGCCCGGCTGCTGGTCGGACACCAGCGCCGCGGCCGCTGGGAGCCGATGATCTGGAATCCGCTGACCGGCGAGGAGACCGCGCTCGCCATAGAGCTGCCCGGCGACGTCGGCGCCGACTGGTACCCGGACGGCTCGGCCCTGCTGGTGGAGCACGAGTTCCAGGCCCGCGGCGAGCTGTGGAAGTACGTCCCCGAGGACGGCGAGCTGACCCGCGTCGAGACCCCGACGGGCACGGTCTCCGGTGCCACGGCCCGCCCCGACGGCACGGTGGAGTTCCTGTGGTCCTCCGCGGCGCAGCCCCCGGAGGTGCGCTCCACGAGCGGCGCGGTCGTGCTCGACCCGCCCGGCATGAAGGCCCCGGGCTCCGTCCCGGTGACCGACACCTGGGTCGAGGGCCCCGGCGGCCGCATCCACGCCCTGATCCAGAAGCCGGCCGGTGACGGCCCGTTCCCGACCGTCTTCGACATCCATGGCGGCCCGACCTGGCACGACAGCGACGCCTTCGCCTCGGCGCCGGCCGCCTGGGTGGACCACGGCTTCGCGGTCGTGCGGGTCAACTACCGGGGTTCGACGGGTTACGGCCGGGAGTGGACGGACGCGCTCAAGCACCGCGTCGGCCTGATCGAGCTGGAGGACATCGCCGCGGTCCGCGACTGGGCGGTGGAGTCCGGCCTCGCCGACCCGCGCAAGCTGGTGCTCTCCGGCGGCTCCTGGGGCGGGTACCTCACCCTCCTCGGCCTCGGCACCCAGCCGGAGTCCTGGGCCCTGGGCCTGGCCGCGGTCCCCGTCGCGGACTACGTCACGGCGTACCACGACGAGATGGAGGCGCTGAAGGCGATGGACCGCACGCTGCTCGGCGGCACGCCGGAGGAGGTGCCGGAGCGGTTCGAGGCGTCGTCCCCGCTGACGTACGTCGACGCGGTCCGCGCGCCGGTCTACATCTCCGCGGGGGTGAACGACCCTCGCTGCCCGATCCGCCAGGTGGAGAACTACGTCGACCGCCTCAAGGCCCGCAACCACCCGCACGAGGTCTACCGCTACGACGCGGGCCACGGCTCCCTGGTGGTGGAGGAGCGCATCAAGCAACTCCGCCTGGAACTGGACTTCGCCCGCCGCCATCTGGGGGACGTATGACCAACGCGTGAGACGAGGCGGGAGGACGCACTGCCCCGGCCTGGCCGATTACGGCACGGGGGCGGGCCCGGGCGGGGGCGGTCCGGTCCCGCGTTGGGCCGGGCCTGGGTGGGCGGGCATGCGCCTGCGCCCGTGCCTTGTCCTGCGTACCTACAACTGAGTGGAGGTGGGGAGGGGGTGGGGCCTGTCTCTTATACACATCT
>NZ_JOAX01000015.1 GCF_000720485.1 Streptomyces ochraceiscleroticus
GTCGGCGAGTGCGGCGAGATCATCGCGGCGCTCCGCGACGCTCGACGGGAAGGCGCGGGCGTTTTCGATGAGTGACTGCATGGTGGCCTGCCTTGTGCTGCGGGCAATTGATGGCAGGGGTGCTGTGAGCGGCTGCTGGGCCGCGCGGGGTGTCATGGCCGGCTCCCACGGCGGGGGCGGTGCTGCGCGGGGCGACCGATCCGGGAACGTGCACATCCGAGGTGCCGCGTTTGCGGATCGCCCGAGGGTGGTGAGGCGGCGGCAGGGCGTACGAGACGTACGCCGTAGGTGTACGGGACGGCTCCGCTGCCGTGCTTACCTGCGAGCCGACTGCATTGTGCGGCCGGTGCGGTGACAACGACGATGGGAACGACAGGCAGACCTGTCGGCTGGGCCGTGTGGGTGCGGCATCGGGTGTGCATCAGGTCGCGGCTGACACGAGCCGCCCGGTGCACGTCGGCTTGGGCGGGCGAGGGGGGAGCAGGGGCATGGGAGCGGTGTGCCGAGGTCGTGAACGGCGGGCCGTGCGGCCTGCCCAACAGCGGGCACAGGTCGCGGTCGCGGTAGGAAAACCGGTGAGAGACGCGCATGTGAGAGGCGCGGGTGAGTGCCCCGAAGATGCCAGCGGTGGGCGGCGCTGAACTCGAAGCCGCCGAAGCGTGTCGGTCGACGTCCACCTCCCCAAACTACTACACGACGTAGGAAGTCATGCCGTCCCAGCGATGGTGGACCGACGTCGCCTCTGCAGGCGGCTCGCACAGCCAAGAGAGGGAAAGGCAGGTCGGAGCAGTTGAGAGCATTCGGTGAACTGGAATCGGACATCATGCGCGTGGTGTGGGCGAGTGAGGAATCCCTCAGCATCCAGCGCCTCACCGATGTCCTCAATGAGGAGCGTTACACGGCCGAACTGATGGAACAGGCCCTGGCCTCATCGAGCGACCGCGCGAACGCGCTGCTGCACTTCGCCGGCCGTCTCGACGCCGAGGAGGCGGTGGCCCTGCGCAAGGCACTGGACACCATGCCGCCCGACCGCAACTCCGACCCCGGTACCGAGCCCGACCGCGATACCGATCTCGTCCTCGACACCGACCACTGAGGTCCCACTGTGTTAGTCATCGCAGCCTTGTTCGCCTACGCGGTACTCCTCGGCGGGCCGGTCGCTCGTCTGCTGACTCGTGCCCGCTGGGTCACCCGCTTCCCGCAGGCCGCCCTGCGCAGCTGGCACGCCTGCGCGCTGAGCCTTCTGGCCTCGGTGGTGGGCTTCCTCCTCGTGGTCGCGCACGACCTGTGGGAACACGCGATGGTGTGGCTCTTTAGCGCCGACGAGCCGCTGGTGCACGACGCCTACGGCGGCTCCTGGCTGGTGGCGGACATTCCCCGGGTCGCGTTGGCCGTCCTGTTCCTCGGTGCCGTCACGCTCATCGGTCTCACCCTGCGCAGTCTGCTGCGGCTTCGAAGGGAGCGGAACCGGCACCTGCTCACCGCCGACGCCCTGGGCAAGCACCACCGCATCCACGACCCGGACGTGCGGGTGCTGGAGCACACGGCCCCGGCGGTCTTCTGCATCCCCGGCACACGGAACGGCGCACGCATCGTGGTGACCACGACGGCCCTGGACATGCTGTCCGACACCGAACTCGCCGCCGCTCTCGCCCACGAGCGGGCCCACCTGAAGTACCGCCACCACCGCGCATTTCTCACCGCGGACGTCCTGACCGCGGCCCTCGGCTGGAGCGGGCTCTCGCGCGGCTACGCACAACAGGTGCGCCGCCTCGCGGAGATGGCCGCGGATGACCAGGCGGCGCAGAAGCACGGCCGGCGCGCCGTGGCCTCGGCGCTGTTGGAGATGTGCGCCGTGGGTCCCACTGTCACCGTGTCCGGGCTGCCCGCGATGACAGGAACCGACCCGGCCGAGCGCATCCGCCGCCTCATCAGGGCGACACCGCCGCAGGAGGCACTGGCGCCCGCCCTGAGATCAGTGGGATCGCGGGCGAGGAGCCATCATCCTTCTCCTCGGCCTGCTCGGCGCCCGTACTGCCTTCCGCGGTAGTGCTGCTCCCGGAAGGGGCTGCAGATGTCTTGGACTCCGAGGGGCTGGGGGAGAGGGGCGTGGCGTCGGCCGCCGCAGGCTTCAGCTCCAGCGTCGGCGCCTGATTGCCGTGGCCGCCGGCGTCCGCGTGGTCATGCTCACCGGGCTTCTCGAGCTCGATCCAACGGTCGGTGCGCCCGCCCTCGTAGCTCTGCAGGGTCTTGAAGGCCAACGACTCGACGTCGGGCAACTGCCGCACGGTGACCGAGTACGCGGCGTCCTTTCCGGCGGGTACAGCGGGGCCGGACACGGCGTAACCGCGCTCACTGCGTACGAACTTCCAGTTCCTGGGGCCGTCCTTGTACGTGATGTCCCTAGGGGAGAGCCCCTGGGGCAGGATGACCTCCAGCTTGGTGATGCCGGCGTCGGCCGACTCCGACTCGGCGTTGAAGGAAAGGGTGACGTTCTGGTCGAGGGCGCGGGCGCCTTTTGCCTCGACCTCGACATGGGCTGCGGCGGGCGGGACGGCGACGACGGAGGCCGCCGCGATGGCGGTGGCGATCACGGCAAAGCGGCGCGCGGTGCGCGCGCGGGGGCTGCGATACACGGGTAACTCCCGGGTGTTCAGGTGTAATGCGGGTGCGCGAGAATGCGGCCCGCTCGGGCGACGGGAAACGCACCCATCGTCGGCGGCCCCCGCCGCACCACTTCGTACGTCAGCACTGCCGCGGCATCCGGTGGCGACTGAGCCCGGGCCCGGACCGCTCGCACGAGTCCCTGCCGACGCGCGCGTGTCAGGCGCCCGTCCCGTACAACGGTCCTGGCCAGCGCGACCAATGCGTCGCCGAGACGCCGAACCATCCCGGCCGCCAGCCGGACCAGCTTCTGCCCGGCCGCATCCGCACGCTGCAGACACCATGCGACCAGCAGCGCGGCCAGGACATGGGCGGCGGTCATCGCCGTACCGCCGTGCTGACCGGCATGCCACATGGCATGCGGATCATGCTGCGATGCGTGCATGGGGTGCCCGCCGTGAGCCATGGCGTGGTGCTCGCCGGCCCACGCGAGCCAGAAGTGCAGCACCAGCTGTCCGGCCGCGGTTGCCGAGCAGACCGTGAACAGCGACCTGTGCCGGCGCGCGAGCGGCAGCGCCGCCACGAACAGCACCAGAAATGCGGGTAGCACTGCCCCCCAGTCCGCGGAACCCTGCGACATGAGATGGTGCCCGGCTGTCCCGAGCCCCGTACCGGCGAAGGCGAAAACCGCCGCGCGGAGAGCCGCCGCCCGCCTGCCGAGCGTGGCCCGCAACGCGAGGCGACAAGCTCTCCCGGTCCGGCCGCTCCCTCTCATGTCCGAACCATCATGAGGCATCGACACCCAGGCGTGTGGAGCACTGCTGATTGTCTCGCTCGTCGACCTCGATGCCGGCTGCCGTCATCGTGACAGCTCAGTGGCAGTTCCCGACATTCTGCGCGGTGGCCCTGATGATGTCCCGGACCAGGAGCAGAACCTGGTCACACATGAGCTCGACGTCGCGCTGCGACCGTGTCTTGCGAGGAGGAGCCGCGTCCAGACGGGCAGGGTCGTCCATGTCCAGCTGATGGGCCACGTCGTTGCGGGCGGTGAAGAACTCGTCCAGGTCCGCGAAGCGCTTCTTGGGGATCTGCTGGGCGGTGATGCCCAGGGCGCCACCGGCCCGTTCGCGCAGATCACTGCTGCCCTGGAAGCTGGCCTTCGTCTTGCTCCTGACGTAAAGCTGCAGGATCTGCGCGGCTGGGTCGACCGACTTCAACGCGGCGACGAAGTCACCTTCCACCTCTGGCGACCTGACCTGGTTCTCGACGAATGTTTCGTACTTGAGTTTCGCCGTCCCCGGCTTCGTGATCAGTACAGGGACACAGCCCGCGATCAGTGACTTCACCGCGGCATCCACCCCGGCGGAGGTGAACACGATCGCCGCCCGCAGGAGGTCCTGCTCATCCCGTCCCAGTCGCCCCCGGGTCTCCGCGTTCTTCTGCTTCGCCCGCGTGGTCCGTACCAGATGAAGGGTGTCGAACAAGCCTGTCACGCTGTTGTGGGTGCTTCGCAGCTTCCACCAGGAAGGGACGATCTCCGGGCACGCGTACGGCCGGTTGCCCAAAGCGGTGAGCTTCAGCTTGCGGATGTTCCCCGGCTTGCCGAGCGCGATCTCTTGGTCTTCAGATTTCGCGGACAGCTCTCTTGCCGACTCGTCCCCCACCTTGCCCCCCGTTTGCTCTTGTTCGGACCACCATCCTTCCCCAATCCATCCAAATAGGCCACGGGCCTGTTCAGTGCTTCCGGTGGATGTTCCGGGAGGGCGCGGACGTCCTCCAGCTATCACCATGTGCCCTCTGGGCCACGGGACTCACTTGATGCGGTTCGCCAGCGTGGTGGCCTTGTGCACGAAGTTTTCGAGCGGACCGCGCCGGAAAAGCCGGAACCATATGACGGCCATCAGTATCGCGGCCACGGTGAACGCGAACAGCACCAGCAAGCTGCTGGGCAGGTCCTCTTCCCACAGCGCCCAGATGGCCACGATGTGCAGGACGTAGGCGGTCAGGGACATCATGCCGACCGCGGTGACCGGTGCGGCGAGACGCCGTACGCGCGGCAGCCGGTCCACGGCGAACAGGCAGCCGGCCAGTACGGCGAGGGCGACCCCGGCATTGCCCACGATCGAGAAGGTCGTCTGGCTGTGCGGTGCTGCCACCAGGAGCCATTCGCGGAACGCGCCGTCGGGTTCGCCGACCGTGTCCGACCACCAGGCCGAGCCGGCGGAATTGCCGTCCGTGCGCGCGGCGATGGTGGCGTACGCGTTGGGAACCAGGTGCAGGGCGAGCCAGGAGCCGCCGTAGCCGAGCACGGCCAGCGCGCCGCCGGTCAGGGCCAGGCGGCCGCGGACCCGGGCGAGGTCGAGCCGGGCCACCGCCATGCCGGCGATCACGAACGGTATCCAGGTCAGGATCGGGTAGGCGCCGGTGAACAGGATCTCGATGAAGCCGTCCGAATCGGTGATCCTGGCCAGCGGGTCGAGAGCGATTACGGCGTCGGCCCAGCTTCCCTCCTCGATGGAGACCTTGATCAGGTACAGGTCCTGGGGGAGTATCAGCGCGGTGCCGGCAGCGATCACGGCCAGGGTCGCGGCGCGCAGCCGGTACAACGGGAGGGCGAGGAGGAACAGCAGCGCGTAGCAGGCGAGGATCACGTCGATCTGGGTGTCCAGCGCGATGAGGGCGATGCCCATGGCGAACAGCACGGCGGCCCGGATGACGACCTTGCCCACCGCCTGCCGCCCGGCACGGCCGGTCCGCGGCTCCGGACGGCCGGTGAGCAGGACCAGCGAGAACCCGGCGAGCAGGGCGAAGAGGGCGGAGGCCCGGCCGTAAGTGGTTTCCACCAGGAAACCCAGCGTCCCGCCGTCCATCGGGTCGGGGCCGACGTGGGCGGCGTACATGCCCAGTACCGCCAAGCCGCGGGCGAGATCGACACCGACCAGCCTGCGGACGGTTGGTGCGGCGGTCGGCTGCGATGAGTACGGCGGTGCGGCGAGGGCCCCACCGGCCTGGGATGTATTAGGTGCCATTGGGCCAAGATGTCCCGAGCGCTTGAAATATGAAATGACGCAACGGTATTCGGCGGTATCGGATGCCCGTGCGTCGTTGTACTGAGCCTGCCGGTGCACGAAAGCAGTATTGAGAGCTCGTTGACCCCGCCTGTACCTGTTCGGCGAACAGCGGCAACGTTATTGAGCCGGCCGACGATGAGCGGAGCGCTGCAGCAGTGACGGTTGTGACCGCGGAGGCATTCGGGGCACTACACGCCAAGGCGTGCTGTGCGCCGAATACATCCATCGCCCGTGAGGACTGCCGACAACCGCCGCTCTCTGAGCGGACGTTAGGGCCGGACGCCGTGGTGACGCGGCGCGTGGTGTCGGTGGGGACCGACCGCGGTGGGCAGGCCGGGCGGAACTTCTGGAACGCCTGCGGATCATCCTGCTTCGTACCACGGGACAGGAATCGTCGCGGCGTACGTGCGGGGCCCGTACCGGTCGCGCCCCCGGTACGGGCCCCGCACGTTGGACCGGCCGGTCAGGCGGTCCCGGGTACCTCCGTGGCGCCTTGAGCGGAGCGGGTGGGGTGCGGCTGCAGGACCCGTTCGGCGAGGAAGCCGAAGATCACGCCGAAGGCTGCCCACAGCAGGGCCTGGATGCCGAGCGAGGCGAGACGGAACTGCCACAGCACGGTGGCCGGGAAGTCCTTGGGCGTCTCGTTGACCGCCGGCAGGAATGCCATGGCCGCCGCGATGACCGCGGTGCAGCCGATCGCCGTGGCGAGAGCGGCGTTCCCGTTGCCGAGTCGGCCGGCCAGGCGGCGGCCGATGATGATCAGGCCGATGGCGACCAGTACGGACAGTGCGATCATCCCGAAGTACAAGATGGTGCGCTGGCCGACGGTGTCAGGGTCGCTGGCCCCCGGCGGATTGGCCGGGTACTTCAGGAACGGCACCAGGCAGACGGTGACGAACGCCCCGGCGGCGACCAGGGCGGCGGTCGCCCGTGCGCCGAAGGGGCCGATGCGTCCCAGAGCGAAGCAGAAGGCCAGCGTGGCGATGCCGCCCACCGCGGTACCGAAGATGAGTACCGCGGTGGCCAGACCGGCGGTGGACTGCATGGCCCGGCTGACCACTTCCACGCCGTGTTCGTGGGAGCGGGAGTCTTCGAACGCGATGCCCGCGTTCACCCCCGGCTCGCCGATCAGATAGGCCAGACCGAAGGCCAGCAGCCCTGCGGCCAGGCCGGCGAGCATGCCGCGTACCAGCAGCGCGCGCACGGTGACGGAGTTCATGAGGCTTTCCCCCGGAGCTCAGTGGCAGGGGAAGCCGAGCAGGTGCCGGCCGTCGTGCACCCACTCGTGGACGCCCGAGCCGGAGAAGAGGGAGGTGGCGCCCTGCTCGGCGCCGACGAAGTACAGCAGGACCAGCATCAGCAGGCCGAAGAACGCCGCCCAGGGCAGAATCGCCCGGATCGGCAGTTTGTTCGGCAGTTTCGCCGTGACCGGCGTGGACAGGGGGGAAGGGGCAGTTGCGGAGTGAGCCATGGCGGTACCTCCTCGGGAACACGCGTCCCGCTAGTTGGAGCACGCGACGACGGCGCCGGGTCTGACTCACCGGCAGCTCCCCGCTCGGCACGAGGGGCTGCACAGCACACAGTGGCGCGACCGTGCCGGATTTGCACCGGGCTTCCGTTCGCGCCGTCGTCCTATCTCACCAGACGGTACAGGCCAGCCACTTGGCGGCCAAGGTGGCATGCCTCACTTTCGTTCCACTTCCACTTCCGCTCCCGCCCGCGCCGCACCACCGGTACACGACTAGCCTGCCGCCGTGACCATCCGGCTGACCCTCCTCACCCCGGCCCCCGGCCCGGCCCTGCGTGAGGCACGCATCGACGACGACGGTCCACTGGACGAGCGAGGCCGGCAGCAGGCCCGCGCCGTCGCAGGTGACGTGCCCCCGGCCGACTGCCGACTCACCGCCCCTTCCCTGCGGTGCCGGGAGACCGCCGCCGCCCTCGGGCTGGACCCTGCGGTCGACACCGCTCTGCGCGACCTCGACCTGGGCAACTGGCGTGGCCGTACGCTCGACGACCTGGCTGCCACCGACCCGGCCGCGGTGGCGGCCTGGACAACTGACCCGGCCGCCGCCCCGCACGGCGGTGAATCGGTCGACCAGTTGTGCCGGCGCGTCGCCGACTGGCTGGACCACCTGCCCGACACTGTCGGCCGGGTCCTGGCCATTACCGACCCCGCCGTGGCCCGCGCCGCCGTCGTGCATGCCCTGACCGCACCCGCGCACGCGTTCTGGCGCATCGACCTCCGCCCGCTGACTCCCATCCACCTCACCGGCCGCGCCGACCGCTGGAACCTCCGCCTGTGAAGGACCGACGCTCCTGGGAACGGTGACGCTCGGCCTCGGCGATGCATTCCGCATCCTGCACGTCGGCAGCCTGGGCGTCGCCGAGACCCGATGAGATCAAACCGCAGGCCCACAACACCTTGCTGCGTGCCCGGCTCGGGTCCTCGTCCAGGGCGAGGGCCCGGTCGAGGTAGTAGCGGCCCTCCCGGCCGGACCCGCAGCCGTGCGAGGTCGGGGCGGTTGGCGTCGGTGACGGTGAATCCGGGGACCGCCTGGGCGGCCCGTTCGGCCAGCAGCACGGCCCGTGTCAGCACCTCGATCGCCATCCCGCGCGCCTCGACCAGGTGCTCGCAGGTGTCCAGCACCAGCAGTAGTTCCCGTCCGGCCGGATAGGCCGCCAGCACGTCGATCATGGCGCGGGTGGTCCGGTCGGCGAGTGGCAGCGCTTCGGCGATGGTGCGCGGCAGCAGCGCGCCGTCGTGCAGAGCGGACAGTTCCACCAGCCATGCCCCCTCGCGAAGTTGGCGCTGCAGTCCGTCCGCTGCCGCCGGCGCCGGCCGCGTCTTGCCGACGCCGGTCACGGTGAGGTGTGACGCAGCCGCTCGGCAGCCGAGAAATTCGGCGGGCACAGGCCGGCGTGACTGTGACCAGGGCCTTCCGGGCACGCCCTCGGGGATGGATACATCAGGCCGGAGGGGGTGACGTGGATCACCGCCGTCTTGGACTGTTGCGCCCGGCCGAGCAGGTGAGTGGGCTCAACTGGCGGACTGTGGCGAGGAGGAGACGCATCGTCCGCGAGCGCGCCCGATCCCCCCGCCTGAGGTCGCCCGGTCCATAGAGTGACCACCCTTGTTAGGTAAGCCTTACCTGATCTATGGTCTGGCCCGGCTGGATCCGGGTGCGACGGACGGACGCGCGATCGGGTTCAGTTATCCGCTCATTTCTGTCTAATTCGGAGATTCATCGTGCCCGAATCCGCACGGTCGGCGCAGCACGTCCCTGCTGCCGCCCGACCACCCATCGGCGATCGCCCGCAAGTAGGCGATCGCCTGTCCTTCCGCCCCCTCGTCCGCCTCGCCCCCGTCCCCAGGGCCGAGGCGGTCCTCGTTCCCGTCCCCAGGACCGAGGTGGCCAGGTGAAGGGCAACCGACTCGCACTCGACTCGCTCCTGACCGCGCTGGCTCCGGCGGTCTGGGGCAGTACCTATCTGGTGACCACGGAGCTGCTGCCTCCCGAGCGTCCCCTGCTGGCCTCCACGGTGCGGGCACTGCCCGCGGGACTGGTACTGCTCGGAATCGGCCGCGTGCTGCCGCGCGGAGTGTGGTGGTGGCGCGCCCTGGTGCTCGGGGTGCTGAACATCGGCGCCTTCTTCTACCTGCTGTTCCTGGCCGCTTACCACCTCCCCGGCGGCGTGGCCGCCCTGGTGGTCGCGATCCAGCCGATGCTGGTGCTGCTGCTCGCGGCGGCGCTGCTGAAGGACCGGATCCGGCCGCCCCAGGTGGCGGCGTGCGCGCTCGGCCTGCTGGGCGTGGCCCTACTGGTCCTGCAGCCCCAGGCGGGCGTGGACGCGGTCGGCGTGCTGGCCGGGCTCGGCGGCGCGGTCTGCATGGCCTCCGGCATCGTGCTCACCAAGCGCTGGGGACGGCCGGCAGGCGTGAACGTCCTGACGTTCACCGGCTGGCAGCTCGCCGTCGGCGGTCTCGTACTGGCACCTGCCACGCTGCTCGCCGAGGGCCTGCCGAGTCACATCACCGGTACCAATCTCGCCGGATTCGCGTACCTGAGCGTCATCGGGGCGCTGGTGGCGTACGCCGTGTGGTTCCGCGGCATCGAGCGGCTCCCCGCGCTCGCGGTGTCGATCCTCGGGTTCGCCAGCCCGCTGGCCGCGACGGTGCTCGGCTACGTCTTCCTGGGCGAGGCGCTGTCGCTGCTCCAGGGAGCAGGGGCGGTGGCCGTGGTCGCCGCCGTCTTCCTGGCCCAGCCCAGGCGGCGACGGACAGGCTCCCCGGCGCGGACCGCAGATCCCAACGCCGACGGGCGCGTCACCGAGGAGCCGACCGCCCATGCGTCGTAATCACGTACCGGCCTACGCACACGCACAGACACACGCACCAGCCACTGATCGGGAAACCGTGAACACCGCTCCGACCACCCGGCACATCCCACACATACGTGACACCCGCCTCGCCCCCAGTCTGCCCGATCTGCTGCAGGAGCAGGCGGCGTCACGGCCCGAGGCCGTAGCGGTCATCGGCGAGGACCAGAGCCTGACGTACCGGGAGCTCGCGCGGGCCGGCGGCCGGCTCGCCGCCCACCTGCGTCAACTGGGCGTGGATACGGGTGACACCGTCGGCCTGTTCGTCGAGCCGTCCCTGGACCTGATGGCCGGCGCCTGGGGCATCCTCTTCGCCGGTGCCGCGTATCTGCCACTGTCCCCGGAGTACCCCGAGGACCGGCTGCGCTACATGATCGAGGACAGCCGCACCCGCGTCATCGTCGCCCAGGAACACCTGGCCGCCCGCCTGGCCGAGCTCGCCCCGCAGGGCATCCGCATAGTCACCCTGGCCGATGCGGCGGAGCACCCGGAAGCAGTGGGTGGCGGCATCGGCCCGGCCGTTCCTCGCCTCGACGACCTCGCGTACGTCATCTACACCTCCGGCAGCACAGGGCGCCCCAAGGGCGTACTGATCGAGCACCGCAGCATCGCGTCCCAGATGCGCTGGATGCACGCCTGCGGCCACCTGGGCAAGGACACCACGGTGCTGCAGAAGACGCCGATGAGCTTCGACGCCGCGCAGTGGGAGATACTGGCGCCCGCGGTGGGCAGCCGGGTCGTCGTGGGAGCGGCGGGCATCTACCGGGACCCCCAGGCCCTGGTCCACACCATCGTCAAGCACGAGGTGACCACGCTCCAGTGCGTGCCGACCCTGCTCCAAGCGCTGGTGGACGACGAGGAGTTCTCCCTGTGCACCTCGCTCAGACGGGTCTTCTCCGGCGGTGAGGCGCTCTCCAACCGGCTCGCCCGTGCCCTCGCCGACGAGCTTCCGTGGGTGTCGCTGGTGAACCTGTACGGGCCGACCGAGTGCACGATCAACGCGACCGCGCATCTGGTCGACCCGGACGAGATCGGTGACGGTGCGGGCACGGTCCCCATCGGCGTGCCCGTCGACAACACCCAGTGCTTCATCCTCGACGAGAACCGCGCCCCGGTGGACATCGGGGAGACCGGCGAGCTGTACATCGGCGGCGCCCAGCTGGCGCGCGGCTACCTGCACCGCCCGGAGCAGACGGCGGAGCGGTTCGTCCCCTCGCCGTTCGTGCCCACCGAGCGGCTGTACCGCACGGGCGACCTCGCGTACTGGAACCCGGACGGCACCGTCCAGTTCGCCGGTCGGGTGGACAACCAGATCAAGCTGCGCGGCTACCGCGTCGAGCTGGACGAGATCGCGGTCGCGATCGAGGAGCACACCTGGGTCAAGCGGGCGGCGACGATCGTCACCGACGACGCGCGGACCGGCTTTCAGAACCTGGTCGCCTGTGTCGAGCTGAACCCCAAGGAAGCCGCCCTGATGGACCAGGGCAACCATGGTGGTCACCACCAGTCCAAGTCGAGCAAGCTCCAGGTCAAGGCGCAGCTTTCCAACCCGGGTCTGCGCGACCCCGAGGAGCTGGACGGCTGCCCTGCGCTGGACCTGCCCGGCAAGCAGGCGACCGAGCGCCAGCGGCGGGAGACCTTCGCCCGCAAGACGTACCGCTTCTACGAGGGCGGAAAGGTCACCAGGGACGACCTCCTGGAACTCCTCGCGCCGCGGCCGGTCAGCGGCTGCTTCCGTGGGCTCGATGAGCTGACGTATGCCGAACTCGGGGAGATCCTGCGGTGGTTCGGGCAGCATCGGAGCGAGGAGCGGCTGCTGGCGAAGTACGCCTACGCCTCCCCCGGCGCGCTGTACGCCACGCAGCTGTACTTGGAGACGGGCGGCGGCGTGGCCGGCCTCGACGCCGGCGCGTATTACTACCACCCCGTCGACCACAGCCTCGTCCGCATCGGTGACGCCGCGGCCGGTTCCGCCACTGCCGCCGGCCCGTACCTCTCCGTCCACTTCCTCGGCAAGAAGCGGGCGATCGAGCCGGTCTACAAGAACAACATCCAGGAAGTGCTGGAGTTCGAGGCCGGGCACATGGTGGGGCTGTTCGAAGAGGTACTGCCCGAGTACGGGCTGAACATCAGCCCTCTGGACCGTCTGCCCGCCGTCAAGGACGGCCTGGACGTCGCTGACGAGGACTACTACCTGGGCACGTTCGAGGTCCACGCCAACGACGGGACGCCTCGGCAGGACCCGACCGAGATCTATGTGCAGGCGCATCCGGGCGGAGTCGTGGACCTGACGGCCGGTCAATACTGTCATGATCATGGCAAGCTGAGACGCGTCTCGGACGGTCTGGTGGAGGCCCGGCATGTGATCGCCATCAACCAAGGCGTGTACGAGCGGGCGGGCTTCGGCATCAGCGCCATCAGCCGCGCGGACCAGCCGTGGCTGGAGTACATCACCCTGGGGAAGAAGCTCCACCACCTCCAGCGCAACGGCCTCGGCCTGGGCTTCATGTCCTCGGGCTACAGCTCGAAGACCGGCCACCCGCTGCCGGCCGCGCGCCGCATCGACGACATCCTGTCCGCCTGCGGCATCGCGCCGGGCCCCTCGTACTTCTTCCTCGGCGGTCGGGTCAGCCTGGAGCAGATCCGCAGCGAGGGCATGCGCGAGGACACGGTCCATATGAAGGGCCCGGCCGAGATGATCAAGGACGAGCTGGGCCGGCTCCTGCCCGACTACATGATCCCGAACCGGGTCCTGGTCCTCGACGCACTGCCGCTCACCGCGAACGGCAAGGTCGACGCCAAGGCACTGGCCGGCTCCGACGCGGTGCGCTCGGCGGATACGGGCAGCCCGTACGTGGCCCCGGCGACCCGGACCGAACGGTGGCTGGCCGAGGCGTGGGGCACCGCGCTCAAGTACGAGAACGTGTCCGTGGAGGACGAGTTCTTCGGCTCCGGCGGGAACTCGCTGACCGCCGTCGCGCTCGTCAACAAGATCAACAAGGAGTTCGGCACGCAGCTGCCGCTCCAGGTCGTCTTCGAGTGCCCGAAGCTGGCCGACCTCGCGGCCCGGATCGACGGCTCCATCGATACTGCCGAGCCCGCCTCACGGCTGGTGCCGCTGGCAACGGCGGACCAGGGTACGGACACGGCCAGCCCGGTGTTCTGCTGGCCGGGCCTCGGCGGCTACCCGATGAACCTCCGTCTCCTGGGCCGGGAGGCCGAACTCGGCGGCCCCTTCTACGGCATCCAGGCCCACGGCATCAACGCCGGAGAGACGCCCTACGCCACGGTCCGGGAGATGGCCGCCGCCGACGTCGCCGAGATCCGCCGCGTACAGCCCGAAGGCCCGTACACCCTGTGGGGTTACTCCTTCGGCGCACGGGTCGCGTTCGAGGCGGCCTGGCAGCTGGAACAGTCCGGCGAGCGGGTCGCGAACCTGCTGCTGATCTGTCCCGGGAACCCGAAGGTCCGCGAGGCCGACGGAGACCGTCACGGCCGCACCGCCTCGTACCGCAATCCGGCGTACCTCACGATCCTCTTCTCCGTGTTCGCGGGCGTCATCAGCGGCCCCGACCTGGAGCGATGCCTCGCGACGGTACGCGACGAAGCCGCCTTCGTGTCCTTCGTCCACGACCTGTACCCCGCCCTGGACGAGCAGCTGATCCGCCGGATCACCCGGATCGTCGGCCGGACCTACGCGTTCGAGTACAGCTTTCGCGAGCTGGCCGAGCGCCGCCTGAACGCGCCGGTGACCCTCTTCAAGGCCACCGGCGACGACTACTCCTTCATCGAAGGCCACTCCGGCTACTCCGCCGAACCCCCGACAGTGGTTGACCTCGACGGCGACCACTACAGCGTGCTGAAGGAGCGCGGCGTCGCCGAACTGGTCGCGGCGATCCGCGACCGCCTCGGCAAGTGAACCCACCAGCGATACAAAGGAGAACGCCGTGCCGCACGTCAACATCAAGCACTTCCCCAAGGACTTCACCGAGGAGCAGCACCATCGACTTGCCGAGGCCGTCACCACGGTCGTCATGGAACACTTCGGCGTCCACGACGGTGCCGTCTCGATCGCCCTGGAGCCGGTGGCCAAGGCGGACTGGAACGAGTCCGTCGGCGTCCCGGAGCTCACGGACCGCCGGCACCTGTTGATCAAGGCGCCGAACTACCGCAACTAGCCACGGATATCCCTTCGCCCGCCGCGCTTGCCGCGAGCAGCAGGATCGCCCTCCCGAAGCCGGTGCGGCCCTTGCCGGCGATGCAGTGGAAGTGGCGCGGGCGGCCAGCTGGCAGCTGCCCGCGCCGCGCGCGGCAACCGTGAGGCGGGGGGGACCGCAACCACTCAAGACGACCGCGCAGCCGATGACCAGTCGGCATTTTCTACAGCGACGCGCCGGCCCAGGGCGTCACTCGTAAACGTGCGAGTAACCCACGTCACAGATAAGGAGCCTGCCAGGGCCCCTGGATCCTCCGCCCGAACGCCTAATCGATGAATCGGCAGGTGCCGGAGCATGGTGCCGGAGAATCCGTCGGCGGCCGTGCGCAACTGATGTGGTCCACGTTGCGTCCCACCCTTTGGTGCACAGTGGCCAAGGCCGCTGTGCAGCGACTGCCGGCTGCCGTGCGTCACGCGCGGCGGCAGCCTGCGTGACCAGCAGATCGAGTACCCTTCCCTGACGTGCGGCGTCGCGCGTGAGGGGCGGCCCGTGGATGGGCCCGATATGAGGTGGAGGAAGCCGCGTTGCACGTCCAGGAGTGGCTCGAGTCCGTACCGGCGGTGAGCGTCTACCTCCTGGTGGGGGTGGTCATCGGGCTGGAGAGCCTGGGCATTCCGCTGCCGGGTGAGATCGTCCTCGTCAGCGCGTCTCTGCTGGCCGCGACGCAGGACCACATCAACCCGGTCGTGCTGGGGGTGTGCGCGTCGGTCGGCGCGATCGTCGGCGACTCCATCGGGTACGTCATCGGCCGTAAGGGCGGCCAGCCACTGCTGGACTGGGCCGGGCGGAAATTCCCGCGCCACTTCGGGCCCGAGCACGTCGCGATGGCCGAGGCGAAGTTCGACAAGTGGGGCATGTGGGCGGTCTTCTTCGGGCGGTTCATCGCCCTGCTGCGGATCTTCGCCGGGCCGCTGTCGGGCGTACTGCGGATGCCGTACTGGAAGTTCCTGATCGCCAACGTCCTGGGCGGCATCGTCTGGGCGGGCGGCACCACCGCGCTGATCTACAGCGTCGGCATCGTCGCGGAGCCCTGGCTGAAGCGCTTCTCCTGGCTGGGCCTGGTCGCCGCGGTCCTCTTCGGCCTCGGCTCGCTGGTCGTCATGAAGCGCCGGGCGGCCAAGGCCACCGCCACTGACCAGCAGGAGCGCCAGCCGGCCGCCACCGCGGCAACGGACTGACCGCTGCGCCGGGGCCCCGGCACCTTCCGCGCGCCTCACGCGACACCGGTGATCTTCCTCTTGTGATCTTCGCCCCAGTGGGGTGAGGTCCCGTCGTACGCCGCCTACGGTGCTCTCGGCGCAACACGATCACGCACCTGCACAGACGCGACGAGACGCGACGGCACGCGACGAGGAGACAGCAATGGCGGAACAGGCATTGATTTCCGGGGTCGGCGGGCCGGAGCCCAGGATCGACCCCGGGGCGTTCACCGCTCCCACCTCCGTCGTGCTCGGCGAGGTCACCATGGCTGCCGGTTCGAGCGTCTGGTACCAGAGCGTCCTGCGGGCCGACGGCGGCCCCATCGCCATCGGCGCCGAGAGCAACATCCAGGACAACTGCACCGTCCACGTCGACCCGGGCTTCCCGGTCTCGGTCGGCGAGCGCGTGTCGGTCGGGCACAACGCGGTACTGCACGGCTGCACCATCGAGGACGACGTGCTGGTCGGCATGGGCGCCACGGTACTGAACGGCGCCCGCATCGGCGCCGGCTCCCTCGTCGCCGCGCAGGCCCTGGTCCCGCAGGGGATGCAGGTACCGCCCGGTTCGCTGGTCGCCGGAGTGCCGGCCAAGGTCAAGCGCGAGCTGACCGACGAAGAACGCGAGTCGATCAAGCTGAACGCCGCGGTCTACGTCGACCTCGCCATTCGCCACCGCGAGACCGTCCAGCCCGGCTACGCCCCGGCCAAGCCGGCACAGCCCGACGAGGCGTAGCGGTAGCGACAGCCGCAGCGGATCAGCCCGGCTGGCTGCTGTCCTTCAGGGTGCCCCAGCCGTGCCAGCGGTCGATCTCGATCCAGGCGCTGACCCGCTTGCGGTCCCGCTGCGGGTACTCCTTTCCCATGTAGTGCTGGGCCAGCCGGTCGATGTCGGCCAGGCCGTCGTCGTCACGCAGTTCGACGACGCGCCCGATGATGCTGATGTGCGTGTACCAGCTCTCCTCGTCGAGCACGGTGAGCGTCACCCGGGGGTCCTTGCGCACATGGCTCAGCCGCTTACGGCCTTCATCCATGTTGACCAGCACCCGTCCGTCGTCCCAGAGGTACCAGGTGGCCGTGGACACCGGCTGGCCGTCGGACCGGAGCGTGGTGATGACAGCCGGGTTCGGCTTCCTCAGCATGGCGACGGCGGCCTCGGGAAGCGGCGGATTCGACATGGGCTCTCCTCCTCGTTGTGCTTGCGTTCACGTCCCGCGGCGCGGGCTCCGCACGGGGGCGGCCCCAGCCGTGAGACGCACCTGCACCGTGCCACATCCCGCGCGCCGCATCCCGCACCCACCCCCTCGGGTCTGCCCTATGGCCTAGCGCTTTCCTTGGGCAGCGTGTTCCTCACCGTGTGTGGCGGTGCAGGCGGAGGGCCAGATGTACGGCCAGTGCGCGGGGTGTGCCTGTCGGGTCGCCGCCGAGCAGGGTGAAAGCACGGCGCAGACGGGCGTAGAGGGACTGGCGCTGCAGGTGGAGGAGTTCGGCAGTACGGGTCTTGTGGCAGCCGGTCTCGAAGTAGGTCTCCAGCGTGGTGAGCAGCGGGTCCCGCTCCGGGGCGCGGAGCGCCAGGAGCGGGCCGAGCTGCTCATGGACCAGTGCGTCGGCCGGTGCGTGGAAGGAGTCGGCCAGCAGTAGCCGTTCGACGCTCAGGTCGGTCGCGTCGATGACGGTACGCGGAGGGAGTGCGGGGGAGAGGGAGGGCTGGTGCAGGTGGAGGGATTCCAGTGCCGCTTTCAGCGAGGCGCTGCAGTCGGCGATGTCGGGGAGCAGCGGGCCTACGGCCACCGTGGTGTCGTTGTCGCCGGTCGCGCACCAGGTGGTGAGGTCGCTGAGGAGGCGTGCGCGGGAGTTGGCTGCTTGTCCGGTTCGCGGCCGAGTGCGCACCGATATGAGTGCGTGCAGGGACAGTGGCGAAGGCATGTCCACGGCGAATCGCCCGTGCCGGCCCAGCAGTTCCTCCAGGCCGTGGAAGCCGGATGCGGGGCCTGCGGTCAGGGCCGCGATGCCGATCACCGGTGCCTCGGCCGCGAACCCGAGGGACGCGGCCAGCCGGCGCAACCGGTCGGGGTGGGTGGTGCCTCCGGTGGCGAGGCGGACCAGTTCGCCGGCGGCCAGTTCGCGCGGGCCCGGCGGCCGGGAGCGGAGAAGTGCCAGCTGCAGGGCTTCCGCGGTGCGGTCCCGGGCCAGTTCGATCATCTCCAGGTCGGCCCCGGGGCCGGGGTGCACCACCAGCGTGGCTGTCGGTACGCCTCGGATGGTGAGGCGCACGCTTGTGCCGTCGGTCGGGGCAGTCGGCCGGTGTGCCGGTGTCGTGTGTCCCGATACGGCTATGACGCGGTTCGCCGGGTCGAGGAGGGTTGCGGGGGCGCCCACTTGGCGGGTCAAGGCGTCCAGTACTTCCTGCGGCCCGCCACCTTCGGCGAGGAGGCCCGAGAGGTGCTGGGAGAGTGCGCCCACCAGCCGGAGGCGGGTCACCGAGTCATTGACCAGGACGCCGTTGATGACCTCGGCGACCTCGACGAACGGTACTACTCGGCGTAGTTCGATGACCGGGAATCGGGCGGCCGTGGCTGCTTCGAGGAGCGGCGGGGGCACGGCCGGGAGGGCAGCGCCGGTCTCTATGGCGACGCCCGCGACGCCGCGGTCGGCCAGCTTGCGGATGTAGGTGCGCTGTTCGTCGGCGGTCGCGCGGGCGAGCACGCTGCCGCCGGTCAGCAGCAGCTCGCCGCCGCGCAGCAGGGACGCGATGTCCAGTACCTCGCTGGAGTGGATCCAGCGCACGGCCCGTTCCAGCCCGTCCTGGCCTGCCAGCACTCGGGGCCGGGCGGGGGAGAGGCTGGGGTGCGCGAGGACCCGCGGCAGGGACATGGGCGTACGCGAGGGGATCGGCGAACTCGACGTGCTCGGCATGGATGACCTGCTGCACATGACGATGTGTCTAGCACCACGGACTGTCTGTGCGACAGACCGTCCCTTGTCTGGGCTGGTCAGGACACCAAGAATGAGCGGCCAACACCCACCGGGCAATGAACCCACCGAGCAATGAACCCACCGAGTAACGCAACCACCGAGTAATGCACCCACCAAGCAATGGGGGTCATCCGATGGCACGTTCGCAAGAGCCGGGCTCGTCGGCACCGGTATCCGGCACGACCGTGATGAATGACGTGGAGGCCATGCTGCGGCCGGTGCCGGAGGAGGCTCGGACCGGGAGCGTGTCCGGGCAGTTCTGGATCTGGTGCGGGGCCAATATCGCCCCGATCAACTGGGTGCTGGGTGCGCTCGGCATCCACCTCGGCCTCGGCCTCGCCGACACCCTGACCGTGCTGGCCGTCGGCAACCTGATCGGCATGGCGCTCTTCGGGCTGTTCGTACTGCTGGGACAGCGCACGGGCGTGACCGGCATGGTGCTCGGCCGGGCCGCGTTCGGCCGGCGCGGCAACTACCTGCCGGCGGCCATACAGGCGCTGCTCGCTGTCGGCTGGTGCTCGGTCAACACCTGGATCATCCTCGATCTGGTGATGGCTCTGCTCGGCAAGCTGGGCGCGGTCGATCCGCACGCCGCCAACCACGGCTGGAAGGTGGGCGTGGCGGCGCTGCTCATGGCCATCCAGGTCGCCATTTCCTGGATCGGCTACCGCGCGATCTCCGCCTTCGAGCGCTGGACCGTACCGCCGACCATCCTCGTACTGGTCGTCATGTCCGTCGCCGCCTGGTTCTTCCTGCATATCGACTGGTCGTACGCCGGGCCGCCCGGCAGGATCCTCACCGGCGGAGACCGGTTCGCCGCGATGACCGGAGTGATGACGGCGATCGGCATCGGCTGGGGCATCACATGGTTCACGTACGCCGCCGACTACTCGCGCTTCGTCAGCCGGCGGATGCCGCGCCGCAAGCTCTATCTTGCCAGTACGCTCGGCCAGTTCATCCCCGTCGTCTGGCTCGGCACACTCGGCGCCACGCTCGCCACCAAGAACGGGCAGGCCGACCCCGGCGGGCTGATCGTCGACAACTTCGGCGCGCTGGCAGTGCCCGTACTGCTGCTCGTCCTGCACGGTCCGATCGCGACGAACATCCTCAACATCTACACCTTCACCGTCGCCGCGCAGGCGCTCGACATCAAGGTCCGCCGGCGCACGTTGAGTGCGGTGGTGGGTGTGTTGTCGATGGCGGCAGTGGTCTTCTTCGTCTACCAGGCCGACTTCGCGGCGATCCTGGACAGCTGGCTGGTCTGCCTCGTCGCCTGGGTCGCGGCCTGGGCGGGCATCATGCTCGTCCATTACCTGCGGATCGAGCGCGTACTGAGTGACCGGACTGACCGGAGCGATCGCGGGTCGGGCGAGGTGGTGATTGACCGGCTGTTCGATCCGGTGGGGAGTCGGCGGCTGCCGGATGTGAACGGTGCCGGGCTGGTGTCGTTCGGAGCCGGCGTGTTCGTCACCTGGCTCTTCATGTACGGGCTGATACCGGTCTTCCAGGGGCCGGTCGCGGTCGCGCTGGGCGGGGTGGACCTGTCCTGGCTGGCCGGCGGGCTGACGAGTGCGGTCTGTTACGCGGTGCTGGGGCCCCGGGCGGCGGCCCGGGCGAGGAGACTGACCCCTGCGAGCGCATCCAGTACGTCCACCACGTCCAGTACATCCAGTGTGTCCAGTGCTCCCAGCACCCCCAGTGCGCCCAGTGCTTCCCACCGAGGAGACGACCAGTGATGACCTTCCCTTGGCCCGATGGGTACCGTGCGGCCGCTTCGTTCACCTTCGATGTGGACGCCGAGTCGTGCGTGCTCGCCCACGATCCGTCGGCCGCCTCCCGCATGTCGCTGATGTCGCATCAGGCGTACGGGCCCCGGGTGGGCGTGCCACGGCTGCTGCGCGTGTTGCGTCGGCAGGGCGTGCGGGCCACGTTCTTCGTGCCGGGCTTCACCGCCGATACGTATCCCGACATGGTGCGGGCGATCGTCGACGACGGCCACGAGGTCGCCCACCACGGGTATCTGCATGAACAGACGCGGGGGATGGACGCCCGGACGGAAGCGCGGGCCATCGACCGGGGACTGGCGGCGCTGGAGCGGCTGGGCATCCGGCCGACGGGCTATCGCGCGCCGTGGTGGGAGATGAACTGGCACACGCCGCGGCTGCTGATCGAGCGCGGATTCCGGTACGACTCCAGCCTGCTGGACGACGATGTGCCGTACCGGCTGCGGGAGGAGCAGGGGAAGCCCGGCGCCACTCTGGTGGAGATTCCCGTGCACTGGGGGCTGGACGACTGGGAGCAGTACGCCTTCTATCCGGGGTGGACCGGGAGCGGGGTCATCGAGAGCCCGCGCAAGGCGTGCGGGATGTGGCGTGAGGAGGCGGCCGCGTACCACGCGGAGGGCGGCTGCTACGTGCTGACCAGCCATCCCTTTCTCTCCGGGCGGCCGGCTCGGTCTGCCGCGCTGGAGGGGCTGATCGAGGCTGTGCGGGGGATGGCCGGTATGTGGGTCACCACGCTCGCGGAGATCGCGGAACATACGGAGCGGGTGGTGAACGAGGTACGGACCGTCCGGCGGATCGACGCGCCGGAGCTGTCGGAGGACGGGGAGCGGCGGCTCGTGGGGTGAAGATCACAGGTCGGGGCGGGGTCCGTTGGTCTTACTGGTGAGTACGGTGAGCGGGTGCGTGCGAAGAAGAACGTGTTCTCATCTGTCGGGGCCTGGCGGCGCCGGGCCGCGTCGTGGGTCGTGCACCGGGGTACGCGTTGGGTCCAGGAGGCCGGCGCGGTGACGGCGGAGCGGCCCGGGCCGTACCGCTTCCGCCGTATCGGGGGCGGCACCCGGCTCGCCTATCCCCAGGGCACGGTCTTCGGTGAGCAGTGGATCGAGCTGGGCGAGTACTGCATCATCGGCGAGCAGGTCACGCTGACCGCCGGGATGATGCCGGGGCTCGATCTCGGCCCGCACTCGGTGCTGCGGCTGGGCAACGGCGTCGTACTCGGCCGGGGCAGCCATGTCGTCGCCTCGCAGACCGTCACCATCGGCGACGAGGTCTACTGCGGCCCGTACGTCTACATCACCAGCGACAACCATTCGTACGACGATCCGGCGCAGCCTGTGGGCAAGCAGTGGCCGCGGACCGCGCCCGTCGAGATCGGCCGTGGGTCCTGGCTGGGCGCGGGCGCGGTGATCCTGCCGGGCGCGCGGCTGGGCCGGAATGTCGTAGTCGCGGCGGGCGCGGTCGTGCGCGGCGAGGTGCCCGACCACGCCGTGGTCGCCGGGGCGCCCGCCAAGGTCGTCCGCACCTGGGACCCGGCGGCGGGCTGGCAGCCCCCGTTGCGTACGCCGCCGCCCGTACCGATCCCCGAAGGCGTCACCCATGACCAGCTCCTGGCGCTGGCCGAGTCGGAGGCGGGATCGACCGCCACGACCGTCTCCGCCGCCTCGGTCGGCTCACCCGCTGGAAGCCAGCAGAGCCGTCCCCGCGAGGGCCAGTGAGGCGCCTGCCGTCTGGATGGCGCGCAGCCGCTCCTTGAGTAGGCCCATCGCGGCGACCGCGGTGACGACGGGGTAGAGCGAGGCGAGTACCGCGGCGATGGTGACCGGGCCGCTCTGCGTGGCGATGGCGTACGTGCCGTTGGCCGCGACGTCGGCGATGCCGACGAACGCCAGTGCCGGGAGCGCTGCGCGGATGACGGCCAGGCCGCCTTCGGGCAGCGCGGGTGTGCCGCGCCGGGTCGCCACATACAGGGCGGCGCCGCCGACCGCGACGTTGCAGACTCGCTGCACGAACAGGGCGAGGAAGAGCCCGGTCACGTTCGTCGAAGCCTCGGAGATGAACGCCATCACCGCGCCGAAACCGAACGCCGCGATCAGCGTGAGGACGATGGCCTCGCGGGTGACCGCGCCGCCGCCGCGCTGCGGTCCGCCGGCCAGCACCACGCCGACGACGGCCACCGTCATGCCCGCTATCTGCACCGGGCCCGGCCGCTCGCCGCCGATGAAGCCCACGCCGAGCGGCACGAGGACGGTGCCGAGCGAGGCGAGCGGCGAGACCACGCCCATCGGGCCGAGCGCGAGCGCGCGGTAGAAGCAGAGCATGGCCGCCGGGCCGATGACGCCGGCCGCGACGGCGAACCAGAGCTGCGGCGCCGCCGCGTGCCAGGCGCCGGTGGCGACGACGATCGCGCCGAGCACCGCCGCGGCGATCACCTGCGAGACGACCACGACGGTCAGCGCCTGCATGCGTCGGGTGAGCAGTCCGCCGCCGAAGTCGGCGGCTCCCCACAGAAAACTGCTGGCCAAGGCGAATACCGCGGTCATGGTGTCAGTCCTCGCAAGTACAGTGTGATGAACGATGCAGTACAGGACAGCGTAGTTCAGGATGATGCACCGCGTCATCCAATATGTTTGACCCCTCGACCTTTCTAGCGGACTGGACTGGACGGAACGGTGACGGACCTCGATCAGCTCACGCAGTCGCTGGCGCGCAATCTCAAGCACTGGCGCACGGACAGGGGCTACACGCTCGATGCCCTGGCCGCCCGGGCGGGCGTGAGCCGCGGCATGATCATCCAGATCGAGCAGGCGCGGACGAACCCGAGTGTGGGGACGACCGTGAAGATCGCCGACGCCCTCGGCGTCAGCATCACCACGCTCCTGGAGTACGACCGGGGGCCGCAGGTGCGGATCGTCGCGCCCGGCGAGGCGGTACGGATGTGGTCCACCGAGGCCGGCAGTCACACGTCGCTGCTCGTCGGCACGGAGGCGCCCGGCCCGTTCGAGATGTGGGACTGGCGGCTGATGCCGGGTGAGCGCAGCGAGTCGGACCCGCATCCGGCGGGGACGACGGAGCTGATCCATGTACGCCGCGGGGAGCTGGTCCTCGTCGTGGACGGGGACGAGCATGCGATCCCGGCGGGTGCGTCGGCCACGTTCGAGGCGTCGGCCGCGCACGAGTACCGCAATGACGGCGAGGAGGTCATGGAGATGACGATGGCGGTGGTCGTTCCCTCCGGCCGCTGAGTCCGGGCGTTGGCTCCGGCCGTTGGGCCCGGCGGCGGGGCGCCCGGCCGTTGGGTCCGGAAAGTGAGACAGGAGTCGTGACAGGAGTCAGCCACGCTCATGATCCTGTTAGCTTGACGGTCATGCCGACATCAACGCCTTCCCCCACCCCCTCCTCTTCGTCCGCGCCCACCCCCATGGACGCCTTCGACGATGTCCGGCCCGCCGTCGAGTGCCTGGAGCTGCTGCCCGAGCCCGTCGCCGCCGCGATCCGCGACTGGCAGGGGCCGGTGGACGTCAAGCAGCTCCTGCACGTGGACACCGACCCGGCCATCGCCGACACCGCGCTGCTCGTCGAGCACTACGGCTCCTGGCTGCTCGAACAGTCGGCGAACTGCGTCGTGGTGGCGGGCAAGCGCGGCGACACCGTCACCCTCGCCGGCTGCCTGGTGCTCTCCACCACCCGCGTCGACGTCAACGGCGTCGTACGCCGCGAACTGGGCTCCCGCAAGGCGTCGTTCGCCCCGATGGACACCGCGGTCGGCCGCAGCGGCATGGAGTACGGCGGCATCACGCCCATCGGACTGCCCGCCGACTGGCCGCTCCTGGTGGACGCGGCCGTCGCCGAAGCGCCGTACCTCCTGATCGGCAGCGGCGCCCGGCGCGGCAAGCTCATCGTCCCGGGCGAGGCGCTCGCGACCCTGCCGGGGGCCCGGGTGCTGGAGGGGCTGGGGCGTCCGGTCGGGGCCTAGAGCCCGTATCCAGGACGCGGGCTCTCAGAGTGCCGCGATGTCGGTGGCCGAGCCGAGATACGTCTCGCCGAAGGCCGCCGCCGCGGCGTCCGACGCGAGGAGCTGACGCAGCCGGGCCGCCGCCGTGCCCGCGCGGAAACGGTCGCCGGACGAAGCCCCGTGCATCACCTCGGACAGCCACTGGGAGAACTCCTGGTACTGCCAGACCTTCGCCAGGCAGGCGTCCGAGTAGCGGGCGAGCGGCTGTTCGTCACCGGCCGTGCAGGCCGCGATGAGTGCCTGGGCGAGCAGCAGCGCGTCGTGGATGGCCAGGTTCATGCCCTTGGCCGCGATCGGCGCGACCAGGTGGGCCGATTCGCCGGCGAGGTACACACGGCCGTACCCCATCGGCTCGACCACGTAGTTGTGCATGTCCAGGACCGTCTTCTCGATGATCCGGCCCTCGGTGAGCGGCTGCGCGCCGGTCGCGGCGAGGCGGGTGCGCAGCTCGCTCCAGATCCGTTCGTGCGGCCAGTTGGCGGGGTCGTCGCCCGGCGGGCACTCCAGGTAGTACCGGGTGACCTCGGGCGTGCGCGCCATGTGGGCGCTGAAGCCGCGCTCGTGGAGGCCGAAGACGACGCCCTCGGCGGACGGCGGGGCTTCGGCGAGCAGCGCGAGCCAGCCGATGCCGTAGTCCAGGCGGGAGATGCGGAGTTGGTCGGCGGGTAGCGCGGCGCGCGCCACGCTCCGCGCGCCGTCGCAGCCGGCTATGTACGCGCAGTCGATGCGGTGCCGTTCGCCCGTCTCCGGATCGGTGTACGAGACGGAGGGCCGGTCGGTGTCGATGCCGGCCGGCCGGACGTCCCGTACGCCGAAGCGGATGTCGCCGCGCGCCGCGTCCGCGTAGGCGGCGACCAGGTCCGTCACCAACAGCGGCTGCGGGTAGACGAAATGGCTCTGCCCGGAGAACTTGCCCGGCTCCACCACATGCCGCTCGCCGTCCCACCGGAACTCGAACGTCCGCTGCCGCTCGGCCCGTTCCAGCAGTCCGCCGGCCAGCCCGTGCCGGTCCAGCGCGCCGACCACCCACTCCTCGATGAAGCCGGCCCGCGGCCGCTGCTCGATGAACTCCCGGCTCTCCGCCTCCAGTACGACGCAGCCGACGCCGGCGGCACGCAGGACGTTCGCGAGTGTCAGCCCGGCGGGGCCGGCGCCGATGATGACGACGGACGTACGGTGCGCCTTGCCGGCGGGGGAGTCGGCCACGGTGGTGGTTTCCTTCAAGTGGGACCGGAACGGGAACTGGGTGGCAGTGTATGGCCGAAGTGGCTGGTCAGGGACGGCGCGTGGCGGCGTGGGCGCGGACGTCGAGGGACAGGGGCGTGGAGTGCTCCGCGAAGCCGAGGCTGCGGTACAGGGCCTCCGCCTCGTCGGTGGCGTGCAAGTCGACGCGGGACACGCCCTGTTCGGCCAGCCAGGTCAGCAGCGTTTCGGTCGTCGCACGGGCGTACCCGCGGCCGCGGTACTCCGGGTCCGTGCACACGTTGAAGATGAAGGCGAAGCGGCCCGTGGGGTGCTGCGGTGCCGGGAGCCGCTGCTCGACCGTTCCCACCGCGCAGGCGGCCAGCCGGGGAGCGGTGCCTCCGTCCGCCGCGCCGTCCGCGTCCACGACGAAGGCGCCCAGTACGGGGTCGGGGCCCGAGAGCTGCCGGCGTGCGATCTCCGCGGCGTCCTTTTCCCAGCTGCCGGGCTCGTCGGAGCCGTGCATCGACGCGAACATCAGCCGACGCAGCCGTACCAGTTCCTCGGCGTCCTCGGGGCCTGCCTGTCGTATCTCGATCATGACGGGACGCTAGCGCACGTGCGCGTGCGTGTGAGCGCGCGCGTGAGTCATGAGCGCAGTGCATTGACCATTAGCGGCTTTTTGGTGGTTTTGGGACGCTGGGAGAGGAGAACCGGTCCAGTGGAGGTGTGAAAGCCATGCCCGAACCAGGGAGCAAGAAGTTCGACAGGCGACGGGCGCAGCTCCGTCGGGAAGCCGAGGACCAGGGAATCCCGGACAAGCACGCCAACGAGGACGCGAAGGGGCGGCTCGAGGACGATCCGCAGTGGCAGACCCACGGCCCCCGGACGGAGCGTGGGCTCGGCCCGAAGGGGCAGCGCAACGAGCGCGACGACCAGCGGAAGTCCTGAGCCGGCGGAACTCCTGAGGAGGACGTGGTGAGCAAGAGCAAGAACCCGCAGTCGAACGAGCTGCGCCGCAGTGGCAAGAGCGCCGCCGTTCAGGACGCGGCCGAGGCCAAGGCGGGCTCCGACCGGAAGGTGGGCCCCGGCGGCGCCGAGCACGCGCACGGTACCGACAAGGGCCGCAAGGGCGGTGGCCCGGGCGGCGGCGTACCGGCCGACCAGAGCCCCGACCACCCGTAAGTCCATCGACGGTCTGTAGTTGGACCGTCGACCACCCGTAGCCACCGTCAGCGCCCCGGCACAGGTCGGGGCGCTGACGGCTGTCAGCCCAGCCGGGGAATCTCGATCGCCGGGCAGCGGTCCATGACCATGTCGAGTCCGGCGGCACGGGTGCGCTCGTAGGCCGCCTCGTCGATGACACCGAGCTGGAACCAGACCGCCTTGGCGCCGATGGCGACGGCCTCGTCGGCTACCTGCCCCGCAAGGCTGCTGTTCACGAAGGTGTCGACGACGTCGATCCGGAAGGGGATGGCGTCGAGGGAGGGGTAACCCTGTTCCCCGTGCACCGTCTCTGCCTTCGGATGCACGGGGACGATCCGTTTTCCGAATCGCTGCAGTACGTCCGCGACGCCGTACGCGGCCCGCCGCTGATTCGAGGACAGGCCGACGACGGCCCAGGTGTCCCCGAGCTCCGTCAGGATCCTGCGGATGGTCGCCGAGTCGTCATCGCCGTACATGGGTGCCTCCTAGCGGTTGTCGTGCGCAATGTACCCGGTGCTGGCCAAGGCTCGGCGGCTCGTAGGGCGGCCGGCCGCCGGTTCGGCGCTCCTGGCCGGAAAGCGTCTTACGGCAGGCTTCCAGCCGCTCTACGTTGACCTCATGACCAGATTTCGAAATTGGTCACGAGGTCAGAACAGTCGATCGGTAGGCGGCACGGGGGGGCGACGGGCACGTGGAGCGTGGCGAGCGGATTCTGGAGGCGGCGGGGGAGCTGCTGGTCGCATGGGGGTACCGGCGCGTCACCATCGACGAGATCGCCCGCCGTGCCCAGGTCGGCAAGGGCACGGTCTATCTGCACTGGAAGACCAAGGACGCGCTCTTCCTGGCCGTCGTCCTGCAGGCCAAGCTCCGCAGCCACCGTGCCCAGACGGCCCGTATGCGCGTCGACCCGCTGGAGGTCCTGCCGAGCCGGATGATGAGCGGGGTGTACCGGGACTTCCTGGCGGACCCTGTACTGCGCGCCGTCTACAGCGCCGACACCGACGTCCTCGGCCGGTTCAACGACATCGCCAAGAAGGAGCTCGCCGAACTCGCGGCGTACGGAGATCAGGTGGTGCGCCGCCAGCTCGAAGTGCTGCGCGAACACGGGCTCGTACGGGCGGACATGGACGTCGTGCAGCAGCAGTACGCGCTGCTGGCGACGGCCTCCGGCTTCTTCCTGACCGAAGCGCTGCTCCACGACCGTGCCCCGCACGCCGCGGAGGAACGGGCCCACATCCTCGCCCACACCCTGCGGGGCGCGCTGGAGACCTCAGCCGATCCCCGCTCCGGTACCGGTACCGAACCCGCCGCCGCCCGAACCCGCGCGGCCGCGGAAGCCGCCGCTTCGGAGATCATCCCGCTCTACGAGCGCCTTGAAGAGCTCAGCGAGCAGGAAATGCGGCGGCAATTGCGTCATTGACGTGACCGACCCCCCACGACCTGGAGGAACGCCCGATGACCGAAGCACCCGCCACCCCGTCCTCCCCAATGACCGCCCACGTCGGCAAGCACCCCGGCGAGCCGAACGTCGCCGACCCGGCGCTGATCGCCGACCCGTTCGGCGGCTACGGCGCGCTGCGGGAGAAGGGGGCCGTCGTCCGCGGCCGGTTCGTGGACGACTCGCCCGTGTGGTTCGTGACCCGTTTCGACGAGGTACGTGAAGTCCTGCGGGACCCGCGGTTCGTGAACGACCCGGCGGTGGTGTCGGCGGACGGTACCCGCGAGAACCCGCTGACCCGGCTGCTGGACATGCTCGGCATGCCCGAGCACCTCCACGTCTACATGCGCGGCTCCATCCTGAACAACGACGCCCCCGACCACACCCGGCTCCGCCGCCTGGTGTCGCGGGCCTTCACGGCGCGCAAGATCATGGATCTGCGGCCGCGGGTCGAGGAGATAGCCGACGACCTGCTGGACCGCCTCCCCGAGCACGCCGAGGACGGCGTCGTCGACCTCCTCGAGCACTTCGCGTACCCGCTGCCGATCACCGTCATCTGCGAACTGGTCGGCATCGCGGAGGAGGACCGCCCGCAGTGGCGAGCCTGGGGCGCCGAGCTCATCACGATGGACCCGGAGCGGGTGAGGAGGGTGTTCCCCGCCATGATCGAGCACATACACGCGCTGGTCAGCGAGCGGCGCGGCGCGCTCACCGACGACCTCATCAGCGAGCTGATCCGGGCCCATGACGACGACGGCGGCCGGCTCAGCGACGTCGAGATGGTCACCATGATCCTCACCCTGGTCCTGGCCGGGCACGAGACCACGGCGCACCTCATCACCAACGGCACGGCCGCGCTGCTCACCCACCCCGACCAGCTCGATCTGCTCCGGTCGGACCCGGCGCTGCTCCCGCCCGCCGTCCACGAGCTGATGCGCTGGTGCGGGCCGGTGCACATGACCCAGCTCCGGTACGCCGCGGAGGACGCCGACATCGCCGGTACCCGCATCCGCAAGGGCGAAGCCGTACAGCTCCTCCTGGTCGCGGCCAACCGCGATCCCCGCCACTACGCCGACCCCGACCGGCTCGACCTGACCCGGCACCCGGCCGGGCGCGCCGAGGACCACGTCGGCTTCGGCCACGGCATGCACTACTGCCTCGGCGCCTCGCTCGCCCGCCAGGAGGGCGAGGTGGCCTTCGGCCGACTGTTCGCCCGGTATCCCCGTCTGTCCCTCGCCGTTGACCCGGCCGACCTGCAGCGGGCGCCGGTACCGGGGAGTTGGCGGCTGACCGCCCTGCCGGTGCGCCTGCAGGACTGACCGCCCTGGCGGTGCGCCTGTAGAGGGGCTCGTGCCGCCGGTCCGCCTGCGGGGGGACCGGTGCGCGCCCATTAGGGTGGCGTGATGCAGGAGCAGTACGTCACCCTCGCCGCCGAAGGCGTCCACGAGATCGAGATCAACAAGTCTCGCTTCATCTGCGCGCTCGCGCCGGTGGCGACCGAGGCCGAGGCGCAGGAGTTCATCGCGCGTATCCGCAAGGAGCACCCGACCGCCCGGCACAACTGCTTCGCGTACGTCATCGGCGCCGACGGCGGCGTCCAGAAGGCGAGCGACGACGGTGAGCCGGGCGGCACGGCGGGCGTCCCCATGCTCCAGATGCTCGTGCGGCGCGAGATGCGGTACGTCGTCGCCGTCGTCACCCGCTATTTCGGCGGCATCAAGCTCGGCGCGGGCGGGCTGATCAGGGCGTACGGCGGGGTGGTCGGGGAGGCCCTGGACGCGCTGGGCACCGTCACCCGCCGTCGATTCCGGCTGGTCACGGTCACCGTCGACCACCAGCGGGCCGGCAAGGTCGAGAACGACCTGCGGGCCACCGGGCGCGACGTCCGGGACGTCCGTTACGCCGAGGCCGTCACGATCGAGATCGGCCTCCCCGAGAGCGAGCTGCCCGCCTTCCGCGCCTGGCTCGCCGACGCCACCGCCGGCACGGCCACGCTGGAGCTGGGCGGCGAGGCGTACGGCGAGGGATAGGCGGCCGACCGAACCGGGGAGCGGTGCCCGGACTGATTGAGCCCTTCGGTGCGGGGTAACCGGTCACGGCACACCATTTATGCGTGAGGAGGTGCGATGACCAGCACCGCTGCACCGAAAACCGGCTACGGGCCCGCGCCCGGCGACGCTCCCCGCGACCCGGAACCCGTACCGCGCGACCCCGAACCGCCCGAGCAGACCCCCGACGAACCGGCGCCCACCCCCGGACCGGCCGCGCCCGACGCGCCTCCGGAGGAGCGGCCGGAGACCCCGCCCGGCGCCCCTGCGCCGGAGCCGCCCGACTGAGCCCGACCGATGACCGAGGACGGCGGGCCGGACGGCCTGGCCAGAGGCCGGCACGAGACCCCTGAGGAGCGGGCGGACCGGCGATGGGCGGAGCTGCTCCAGGAACTGCGCGTCGCGCAGACCGGCGTACAGATCCTCTTCGGCTTCCTGCTCACCGTCGTCTTCCAGCCCGGCTTCGCGCGTCTGGACGACGTCGGCCGGGACATCTACGTCGTCACGGTCGTGCTCGGCGCCGCGACGACCGGTTCCCTCATCGGCCCGGTGTCACTGCACCGGCTGGTGACGGGGCACCGCCTCAAGCCGCAGACCGTGACCTGGGCCTCCCGCCTCACCGTGCTCGGACTGGTGCTGCTGCTGTGCACGATGGTGTCCGCCATGCTGCTCATCCTGCGTGTCGCGCTGCACGGCAGCACCGCTGCGGTCTGGCTGGTGGGCGGCATGTTGGCATGGTTCGTGCTGTGCTGGTTCGTACTGCCGGTGTGCGCACGGTGCAGCGCCCGGCGCGATGGCGACCGCTGAGTGCAGTCCCGCGCGGCTACAGGAGTACCGGCGTAAGGTCCGGGTCCTCGAAGCTGGTCTTCTCGCCGGGGCGCCGCCGCCCCCAGGCCAGGCGGCGCCCGGACACCGCCTGGCCTGCCGCTTTCCGCTCGCAGGCGTAGCCTCGGGAGTGCCGGTGCGCTGAGCGCCCGAGCACGGGACCGGTCCCGCGGTCCATACGTCCGGCGGTTTCGGACGGGAGGCACCGGGGTGTCGTCCACGCGTGTTCCCGGCCCACGGATGACACTGTGGGGCGAACGGATCAGGCCGGGCCCGGACCCCGTGCGCCGCGGAGCGGGAGGCCGGTGCGGGGCAGCCCGGCCGGAGCGAAAGGAGTGACGTCCAGCATGGCGTCGACCGAACCTGTGCCAGGAGTTCCGTGCTGGGTCAGCCTGAGCGCGCGTGACCTGAGGGGGGCCGAGGAGTTCTACGGCGCGGTACTGGGCTGGACCTTCCGGCCCGGGGCGCTGGGCGAGGAGTTCTCCGTCGCCTTCGTGGACGGCAATCCGGTCGCGGGCCTGGGCGAGCTCGCGGGCGCCCTGCATGTCGCCGTCGCCTGGACCCCTTATTTCGCCGTCGCGAACGCGAACGACTGCGCCTCCCGGATCAGGGAGCGCGGCGGCACGGTCGCCGTCGGCCCCCGGTCCTTCGGGCCCGGCCGCGCCGCGATCTCCGCCGACCGGGACGGTGCCACCTTCGGGATCTGGGAGGGGCGCGTCCCCACCGGCTGGTCCGTCGGCCAGGGCAGCGCGCCGGCCTGGCTGGAGCTGCGCACCCGTGACGCGTTCGACGCCGCCATCTTCTATGCCGAGGTCCTGCAGTGGGCGGCCGAGGAGGGCAAGGGCTGCGACGTGGCGTACGAGCAGGAGCGGGTGATCGTGCGCGAAAGCGATCACACGGTGGCCGAGCTGCGCGGGGGAGCGATCGAGTCGGCGCCCGATCCGCACGTCCGGCCCCGCTGGCACGTGCACTTCTGCGTACCGGATGTGAAGGCGGCCGCCGAGGCCGCGGTCGCGACCGGGGGCGCGGTCGTCTCCCCGCCGGTGGAGACCGAGGGCGGCGGCCACCGCTCCACCCTCCGTGACCCTGAAGGCGGCCTCTTCACGGTCACGGAAGGCATCTGAGGCACGCGCGGGACGCGCCTCCGCGCGTCTACGGGTGCGTCGCCTCCAGCAGGACCCGGACCGTGCCGAGCGTGGTGTCCCTGGCGTCCGGCAGGTTCATGCCCGCCTCGATGCCGGTCCGCAGATAGCGCAGTACGGGCTCGGTGAGCCGTTCGCCGGGCAGTGCCGCGGGGATGCCCGGCGGGTACGGCGTCAGCATCTCCGCCGCGATCCGTCCGGCCGCCCTGGCCACCGGCACATCTTCCGTCGCCCCGAAGAACCCGTCCCGCGGCAGGCACGCCTGCTCCAGCCGCAGCGTGGCCGGCGGCGGGATCTCGATCTCCGGCGCCGGGCGCAGCTCCGGCGCCGCCCGGCTGAGGTCCTGCAGCGCGGCGAGCAGCCGGTCGGCGGTGGCGCGGTCGTCGGCGTGCGTGAGCTGCGTGCTGATCCGGCGGTGGTCGGAGAGGTGGGCGTCGATGCCGCGGTGCGCGCGCAGCCAGTCGGCGCACCAGTACCCCGTCGTGCCCAGCGCACTGACGTCGATCACCACGGGCAGCGGATCGAAGTCGTGCCCGAGCCCGGGGCCGCAGAAGTCGGCGCGGTCGTTGACGTGCAGCCCGTCGATCTTCTCGATCCCGGTCCGCACCTCGGCGGCCAGCTCCAGCGCGTGGCCGAGCAGCTCCTCGCCGTGCTGCATCATCTGCCGCCGCCAGCCGTCCATGCCCGCGTACAGCAGTACCGAGGGACTGGTCGTGCCGAGCAGGTCGGCGCGGGACTTCAGCAGCGCCGGGTCGATCAGGTCGCCGCCCAGATGGAACACCGACCCCTGCTCCAGACCGCTGCCCATCTTGTGGATGCTGGTCACGCAGACGTCGGCGCCCGCGTCCATCGCCCAGGAGGGCAGATCGGGGTGGAAGGGCAGGTGCGCGCCCCACGCCTCGTCGACGATCAGCGGCCGGCCGCGGCGGTGGCAGACCTCGGCGATGGCCGCGATGTCGGCGCAGCTCCCGTACGGCGTGGGGCTGGTGACCAGTGCGCCGCGGGCGTCCGGGCAGGCGTCGAAGGCGGCTTCGTACGCCTCGGCCGAGGGTGCGTGCGCGAGGTGCCGGTCGGCGTCCCACTGCGGTTCCACCCAGACCGGGTTGACGCCCGAGAGGATGAGACCGGACACCACGGACTTGTGCGCGTCCCGGCCGATCAGCAGCTTCTCGTGCGGCCCCGCGACGGCCAGCATCGCCGCCTTGACGGACAGCGAACTGCCGCAGGTCGAGAAGAAGGTGTGCGAGGCGTGCACGGCGTCGGCCATCAGGTTCTCGGCGCGCTCCAGCACCCGGCCCGAGGTCCGCCGGTCGTCCAGACCCCCACTGGCCAGCACGTCGCCCTGGAAGACGGCATCGCCCAGCACCTCGCGGACCCGGGGATCGGCACCGCGGGCCTGCTTGTGTCCGGGCGGCGTGAAGGAGAGCCGCCCGAGCTCGCGGTAGTCGGCGAGCGCTTCGAGAACCGGGGCCTGCGTGTGATCCTTTGCCATGTACCCACGGCTTCCCGCGGTCGGCTGACGTCAATCCGGGCATATGCCATGAGTGGCGACGAGCAGCGCTTCCTCGAACGTGGCCTAAGCAGAAGCCCGGCGGACGGCGGAGCGACGCATACTGGCGGCATGGGCAGCCAGTCGTCGGACACAACAGCCACTGGTCGGGGTGACGCGTACGCACGCGAAGACCCGGCCGGACAACAGAGCCGCAGCGCGGACGAGCGCGACCGCCGTGCCGATCAACGCGACCGCGTCGCGGACGAGCGCGAACGCCTGGCGGATGAACGGGAGCGCCTCGCGGACAAGCGGGAGCGCGCCCTGGACGAGCGGGAGCTACGCCTCAGCGAGCTCCAGAACCGGCTGGACCACCGCGCACAGCAGATGGGAATGATGACGGCCGGCAGTCGGCAGCGGTCGTACGAGGCGGTCGAGCGGTCCCGCGCCCTGCTGGACGCGACCGCCGCCGGCCTCGAGCGGAGCCACGCGGCACTGCGCCGCGCGGACGCCAGTGACGACCGTGACCAGAAAACCGTCGACCGCGAGCTCAGGGCCTCGGAGCGGCAGGCGGCACCGGGCAAGGGCGATCGATCACGGGAGGCGGACATCAACGACGAGGCGGACGCGGCGGACGAGGCGTGACTCGGGCTTTCAGGTCCGGCTCCACGACCCCAGGACCATCAGCGTCTTCGTGCCCGTGACCCGGCCCGCGCTGCGCAGGCCGTCGATGACCTGCTGCAGATGGGCGATGTCGCGTACCCGTACCTGGATGAGGGCGTCCGGGTCGCCCGCGATGGTGAACACGGCCTGTACTTCGGGGACGTTGTAGGCCGAGCGCACGATCTCGTTGACCCGCGTCGTGCCGGCGTACCGCAGCTCCACGAAGGCTTCGATGCCCCAGCCGAGCTTGCTCTGGTCGATCTGCGCGGCGAAGCCGGTGATCACCCCGATGTCCTTGAGCCGGTCCACGCGCCGCTTGACCGCGGCGACCGAAAGCCCCACCTCGGCGGACATCTCGGAGAAGGTCCGGCGGCCGTCCTCGCGCAGCAGCCGCAGCAGGCGGTGATCGATGTCGTCGACCTCAGTCATGCAAAGGAATGTATGTCGGAGCCTGTCATTCGTAAATAGTTTGCGGCTTGGCGGCGAGTTTCCTTTCGAGTCTTGTGCGTTCCGCTTCCTGTTGCTGTGCTGTGGGCCGTTCGTCACCACCTCATTTCCACTCCCTTTCCCGGTCCCTTCACAACGATGTCGAGGAGGCTTGCGTGAGCACCCCACCCGCTGCGGTGTCGCTCGACGACAAGTACACGGCCACCGATGGCCGGGCGCTGATCTCGGGCGTTCAGGCCCTGGTACGGCTGACGCTGGAACAGCGCCGGCTGGACGAGGCCCGCGGCCTCGACACACGGGCCTTCGTCAGCGGATACCAGGGATCGCCGCTGGGCGGCGTAGACCTGGAGATGGGGCGCGCGGCCCGCTTCCTGGACGAGGCCGGCGTGGTCTTCCAGGCGGGCGTCAACGAGGAGCTGGCCGCCACGGCGGTGGCCGGCACCCAGATGCTCGGCCAGGTGCCGGGGCGCCGGCACGACGGTGTGACCGGCTACTGGTACGGCAAGAACCCCGGCCTGGACCGCGCGGCCGACGCCATCCGGCACGCCACCCTCGCCGGCACCGCGCCGCTCGGCGGGGCGGTGGCCTGGATCGGCGACGACCCGGGCAGCAAGTCCTCCACGGTGCCCAGCTCCTGCGAGCGGATGTGCCAGAGCATGGCGATGCCCGTGCTCGCGCCCGGATCCGTCGCGGAGATCATCGAATTCGGGCTGCACGCCGTCGCGCTCTCCCGCGCCACCGGCCTGTGGACCGGCCTGAAGATCGTCGCGGACATCGCCGACGCCTCGGCGACCGTCGACTTCGACGCGGTGCGCCAGGGCATCCCCGAGCCGGACCGGACCGCGCGCCCCACGGCCCCCGCCCTCGTGGGCCCCGCCGCGCTCGACGCGGAGCACGACATGCTCACCCGCCGCCTCGACCTGGCCCGCGCGTACGCCCGTACGGCAGGGCTCAACAAGGTGACCTTCAGCGCCCGCCGCGCCACCCTCGGCGTGCTCGCCTCCGGTACCTCCTACGCCGTCGTGCAGCGTGCACTGGACGACCTGGGCCTGGACGAGGCGGCCATGGAGGCGCTGGGCCTCCGGCTGATCCGGATGGGCATGCCGTTCCCCGTCGCGGACGAGGACCTGGTGGCCATGACCGGCGACCTGGAGCAGGTCCTCGTCGTGGAGGACAAGGTGCCCTTCCTGGAGGGGCTGCTGAAGGAGGCGCTGTATCGGACGGCTGACGCGCCCGTCGTCGTCGGGCGCCGGGAGGAGGACGGGCGGCCGCTGCTCACCGCGCGCGGCACGCTGGGCGCCGAGGACGTGGCCCGGGCACTGGCCCGCCGCATCGGCGCCGACCGGCTGCCCGACGGGGCCCATGCGCACCTGGAGGCGCTCGCCCCGGCCCGCCCCGCCCGCATCACCCTGCCCACCGTCGCGGCCCGCACCCCGTACTTCTGCTCCGGCTGCCCGCACAACACCTCCACCCGCACCGACGACGGCACGTTGGTCGGCGTCGGCATCGGCTGCCACGCGATGATCGCGCTGGACGGCGCCGGGCGCGGCACGCAGATCGGACTGACCCAGATGGGTGGCGAGGGCGCCCAGTGGATCGGCATCGCGCCCTTCACCGACGACGCGCACTTCGTGCAGAACCTCGGCGACGGCACGTTCCACCACTCCGGCTCGCTGGCCGTCCGCGCCGCCGTCGCCGCCGGCGTCACCATGACGTACAAGCTGCTCTACAACGACGCCGTCGCCATGACCGGCGGCCAGCGCGCCGAAGGCCGCCTGGACATCCCCGCGGTCATCCGGCTGCTCGCCATCGAAGGCGTGCGCAAGGTCGTCGTCACCACCGCGGACCCCGGCAGCTACCGCGGCGTCCGGCTGGACCCGATCGCGACCGTGCGGCACCGCGATGAACTCCCCGATGCGGAGCGGGGATTGGCCGCCACCGAAGGCGTGACGGTCCTGCTGCACGACGACCGCTGCGCCGCCGAGGAGCGGCGGCTGCGCAAGCGCGGCGCGCTGCCCACCCCGGTGGAGAAGGTCGCCATCAACGAGCGGGTGTGCGAGGGCTGCGGAGACTGCGGCGACAAATCGACATGTCTGTCCGTCCAGCCCGTCGAGACCGAGTTCGGCCGCAAGACCCGAATCCACCAGGCGTCCTGCAACACCGACCTGAGCTGCCTCAAGGGGGACTGCCCCTCCTTCCTGCTCGTCGAGCCGGGCCGCAAGGAGCCCCGGAAGATCCCGGACCTGCCGGTGGAACTGAGCGAACCGGCCCGCCGGTTCGGCCCCGGCGGCACCCTGCTGCGGATGCCCGGCGTCGGCGGCACCGGCGTGGTCACCGTCTCCCAGATCCTCCAGATGGCGGCCCGGCTGGACGGCCTGTACGCGGCCGGGCTGGAGCAGACCGGCCTCGCGCAGAAGGGCGGCCCCGTCCTCAGCGACCTGCGGATCGCCAAGACGCCGGTGACCGGCTCGCTGCGCGCCTCCCGTGGCACCGCCGACGTCCTGATCGGCTTCGACCTGCTCGGCGCCGCCTCCGACAGCAACATGGCGGTGGCGCGCGCCGGTCACACCGTCGCCGTCGTCAACACCGCCGTCGTACCGACCGCCGCCATGGTCACCGGCCGCGTCGTCCTGCCCGGCTCGCCCGACGACGCCCTCGAACGCATCGAGTCCGTCACCAGCCGCGAGGACAACCTCTACCTCGACGCGCAGGGCCTGTCCGAGGCCCTCTTCGCCGACCACATGCCGGCCAACATGGTGCTCATCGGCGCCGTCTACCAGCACGGCTGCCTCCCGATCAGCGCCGAGGCCGTCGAGGACGCCATCCGCCTCAACGGCGCCGCCGTCGAGAAGAACCTCGCCGCCTTCCGCTGGGGCCGCGCCGCGGTACTCGACCGCGCGGCCGTCACCGCCGCGCTCGCCGCCCCCGAACGCCCGGTCGTCGAGATCACCCGGGCCGCCGCGTCGATCGCCGCCGCGCACACCTCCGACGAGGAGCTGCGTACCGCCGTCGCCACCCGCACCGCCGACCTCATCGGCTACCAGAACGAGCAGTACGCCCGCCGGTACGCCGACGACGTCGCCCGCGTCGCGGCCCTCGCCCAGGAGCGCGGCGGCGCCGAAGCCGGTACCTCCATCGCCCTCGCCTACGCCCACGGCCTGCACAAGCTCATGGCGTACAAGGACGAGTACGAGGTCGCCCGGCTCCACCTCGACGCCACCGAACAGGCGAAGCTGCGCGACGAGTTCGGCGCCGGATCGGCCATCTCCGTCCTCCTCCACCCGCCCGTCCTGCGCGCCCTCGGCATGAAGCGCAAGATCCGGCTGCGCCGCACCGCGCCGGCCGCCTTCCGGGCCCTGCGCGCCGGCCGCGTGTTGCGCGGCACCTCCCTGGACCTCTTCGGGTACGCCGAGGTACGCCGCGTGGAGCGCGCCCTGATCGGCGAGTACCGCCAGTTGGTGCGCGGCGCGCTCGCGCACCTCACGCCGGAGAACACCGACGCCGTCCGTGCCGTCGCGGAGCTGCCGGACCTCGTTCGCGGGTACGAGGACATCAAGCTCGCGCGCGTCGCGGACTTCCGCGAGCAGGCCCGCGCCGCACTCGCGGCGCTCGGTACCACCCCCGCCCGCGCCGCAGCGGGCACGCACACGGAGGCACGATGACCGTCGACCGGCTGCTGCCCACCCAGGAGGCCGAGGACCTGCTCGACCTCACCCGTGACATCGCCGACAAGGAGCTCGCGCCCCGCGTCGACAAGCACGAGCGCGAAGAGCGCTACCCGGAGGGCCTGTTCGCCACCCTGGGCGCGGCCGGGCTGCTCGGTCTGCCCTACCCGGAGGAGTACGGCGGCGGAGGCCAGCCGTACGAGGTGTACCTCCAGGTCATCGAGGAGCTGGCGGCCCGCTGGGCGGCCGTCGCGGTGGCCGCCAGCGTGCACACCATGTCCGCGTACGCCTTGATGACATACGGCAGCGAGGAGCAGCGGCACCGCTGGGCACCCGGGATGCTCGGCGGCGGCCGGATCGGCGGCTACAGCCTCTCCGAGCCGCAGGCCGGCTCGGATGCCGCCGCGCTGACCTGCAAGGCCGTGCGGGAGACGGGCGGTTACCGGATCACCGGCAGCAAGGCGTGGATCACCCACGGCGGCAAGGCCGACTTCTACACCCTCTTCGCCCGCACCGCCGCCGGCAGCCGCGGCATCTCCTGCTTCCTCGCGCCCGGCGCCACCGAAGGGCTGACCTTCGGACGGCCCGAGGAGAAGATGGGCCTGCACGCGATCCCGACCACCGCGGCGCACTGGGACGGCGCGCTCATCGAGGCGGACCGGCTGATCGGCAGCGAGGGCCAGGGCCTGCAGATCGCCCTGTCCGCACTGGACTCCGGGCGGCTGGGCATCGCGGCGTGCGCCACCGGCGTCGCACAGGCGGCCCTGGACGCGGCCGTCACCTACGCCAACGAGCGCACCGCCTTCGGCCGGAAGATCATCGACCACCAGGGCCTCGGCTTCGTCCTCGCAGACATGGCCGCCGCCGTCGACTCGGCACGCGCCACGTACCTCGACGCCGCCCGCCGCCGCGACGCCGGCCGCTCTTACAGCCGCCAGGCCAGCGTCGCCAAGCTCATCGCGACCGACGCCGCGATGAAGGTCACCACCGACGCGGTGCAGGTCTACGGCGGATACGGTTACACGCGGGACTTCCCGGTCGAGCGCTACATGCGCGAAGCCAAGATCATGCAGATCTTCGAGGGGACGAACCAGATCCAGCGGCTGGTGATCAGCAGACAGCTCTCCCGGCCGTGAGCCGCAGGAAACGGGGGAGATGACGATGTACGCGAGGTCCCTGGGCGACGACGGCGCGGAGCTGCGCCCGCTCGAACCGTGGCAGGCCGAGGAGTTCCTGGCCCACATCGAGCGGGGGCGGGAGTTCATCGGGCAGTACGTCGGCCTGCCGGACGTCGTCACGAACCTGGAGTCGAGCCGCGCGCACCTCAGCTCGTACGCGGAGAAGGCCGCGGCCGACACCGGGCGCATCCACGGCATCTGGATGGACGGCAAGCTGGTCGGCGGGGTCCTCTTCCGGACGATGGACCTCGCGAGCGGCACCGCCGAGGCGGGCTGCTGGCTGGAGCCGTCGGCGGCGGGCAGGGGACTGGTCACCAGGGCCGTGCGCGTGCTCATCGACTGGGCCGTCGAGGAGCGCGGCATCCACCGCGTGGAGTGGCACGTCTCCTCGGCGAACGCACCCAGCATCGCCGTGGCCCGGCGCCTCGGCATGACCAAGGACGGCGTCCTGCGCGAGAGCTACCCCTACCGGGGAAAGCGGCACGACATGGAGGTCTGGTCGGTACTCGCCCCGGAATGGCGCGCGGGCAGGGAGAAGCCGTCCGAGGGGTGCTGATCACCGCCCCGCGGCCTGCGGATACCGTGCGGACATGGCAGACGTGGTCGAGGGATGGGCGGGTGGTCCGGCGTGCTGATCGATGAGCTGCGGCAGGAACTGCCGGACGGCCGGCTGGTCGAGGACCCGGAGGTCGCCGCCGGGTTCGTGCACGACGAGGCGGAGTGGGCGCCGCACGGGACGCCCCGCGTCGTCGTCCGGCCGCGCACGGCGGAGGAAGTACGCACCGTGGTCCGCGCCTGCCTGCGGCACGGCGTCCCCCTCGTCACCCGCGGCGCCGGCACCGGCCTCTCCGGCGGTGCCAACGCCGTCGAGGGCTGCGTCGTGCTCTCCACCGAGCACATGAACACGATCCGGGAGATCGACCCGGTCGAACGGCTCGCGGTCGTCGGCCCCGGCGTCGTCAACGACGACCTGCGTGCCGCCTGCGCCGAGCACGGCCTGTGGTACCCGCCGGACCCGGCCAGCGCCCCCTGGTCCACCATCGGCGGCAACGTCGCGACCAACGCGGGCGGCTTGTGCTGCGTGAAGTACGGCGTCACACGGGACTACGTACTCGGGCTGGAGGCCGTGACCGGCACCGGCGAGCTGGTCCGGCTGGGGCGACGGACGGCCAAGGGCGTCGCCGGATACGACCTCGCCGGACTCCTCGTCGGCTCCGAAGGCACGCTCGGAGTGATCACCGAGATCACCGTACGGCTGCGCCCGCAGCGCGAGCCGGAGCGCACGGTCGCCGGGTACTTCTCCTCCGTCGTGGACGCGGGCCGCGCCGTCGCCGCGGTCGGCGCCGCCGGGCTCACCCCCTCCGCGCTGGAGCTGATCGACCGGCACTGCCTGGCCGCCGTCGACAAGTGGAAGAACATGGGCCTCTCCGTCGACGCGGACGTGGTGCTGCTCGGCCGTACGGACGCGCCTGGGCCGGCCGGCGAGCAGGAGGCCGCGCACATGCTGGCCTGCTTCGAGGAGGCGGGCGCCACCTGGGCCGCGCAGTCCACCGACCAGGAGGAGGCCGACGCGCTGTTCGCGGCCCGGCGCCTCGCCTACCCGGCGCTGGAACGCCTCGGCCCGGTCCTCACCGAGGACGTGTGCGTCCCCAAGGCCGCGGTACCGGAGATGCTCGCCCGCATCGAGCGCGCCGCCGCCCGCCACGACACCCTCATCGCCAACATCGCGCACGCCGGCGACGGCAACCTCCATCCGCTGCTGATCACCCCGCCCGGCGACACCGCGGCACAGGAGCGCGCGCAGGCCGCCTTCCACGAGATCATCGCGGACGCGATCGACCTGGGCGGCACGGTCACCGGCGAGCACGGCGTCGGACTCCTCAAGCGCGACGGCCTGGCCCAGGAGCTGTCCGCACCCGTCCTGGACATGCACCACGCGATCAAGAGGGCCCTGGACCCGCAGGGCATCCTCAACCCGGGCAAGGTCGTGTGACGGTGACGGCCACGATCCCCCCGTGCCCGTCCCGCGAACTCAGCCTTTAGGCTGATCGTCCGGTGATCCACTGCGGTCGTCGCGCAGGGCCGACAAAGAGACGAGGGGGACGAACACTTCATGCACGGTCTCGAACCCGCGGATCCGCCGGCCCTGGGCGGTTACCCGCTGCTGGCCAGACTCGGCGCGGGTGGCATGGGGCAGGTCTACTTGTCCCGCACGGCATCCGGACGGCCGCTGGCGCTGAAGACGGTCCGTTCCGACCTCGGCGCCGAGCTGGGCTTCGAAGCGCGCTTCGACCGGGAGATCCGCAACAGCGACCGGGTCCGTTCCCCGTGGTCCGTCGCCGTCGTGGACCACAGCGCCGCCGGGCAGCGGCCGCAGTGGCTGGCCACCGAGTACGTACCGGCACCGTCGCTCGGCGAATGGGTCGAGCAGCACGGGCCGCTCCCCGAGCCGGCCCTGCTGGCGCTCGCCGCCGAACTGTGCGGGGCGCTCCAGGCAGTGCACGCCACCGGTCTCGCCCACCGGGACGTCAAGCCCGGCAACGTCCTGCTGGCCGGTGACCACCCGCGGCTGATCGACTTCGGCATCGCCCGTGCCGCCGACGACTCCCGGCACACCCATACCGGCGGCATGATCGGCTCACCCGGCTTCCTCGCGCCCGAGCAGGCCACCGGAACCGGGACCGCCGCACCCGTCGACGTGTTCTCGCTGGCCGCCGTCCTGGCCCACGCCGCCACCGGACACGGCCCCTTCACCCGGCCCGAGGAGAACGCCTCGGCGCCCGTCCTGCTGTACCGCATCGTCCACGAGGACCCCGACCTCGGCGGGGTGCCGGAGGCCCTGCGGCCGCTGCTGGCTTCCTGCTTGGTCAAGCAGCCGGAGGAACGGCCCACGGCGAGCGTGCTGGGCAAGGAGCTGGAACGGATCGGCGCTCGCGCGCACCAGTGGCAGCAGGCGGTCCCCGCCGCGCTCGCCGAGGAGCTGGCCGCCCGCGAACGGTCGCTGCGCGGGCCGGCCGACGGTCCGCCCGCGCCGTGGCAGGCGCCCGTGCCGGCGGCCACCGCGCCGGGCTTCGGCCCGCCGCCGACCATGGCACCGCCCGTCGCCCCGTCACCGGCCTTCGTGCCGCCGTCCGCCGCCCCGCCCGTCGCCCCGCCCGTGCGGAAGCAGCTGTCGAACCGAGTACTGGTCTCCGGCATCGTGCTCGTGTTCCTGCTCTCGCCCCTCATCAGCAGAACCATGCGGGAAGTGGTGCCGTTCGCCCTCCTCCTCGCCCCCTTCGTCCTGCTCGGCTTCCTGATCCGCCGGATCGTCGTGCGGCGCCGGAGACAAAGCGGTCGCTAGAGCGTGTGTGTTGGAGCAGCCCGGCTCCGGCCCGCCCGCCCGAAAACCGAGGTCCGTGGGAAACCGGGGGCCCAGGGGCGCTAGCGTGGTGCGTGCCGTTGACCACCGGCCGCGGGCCGGTCGCGGACGCATCGCGCGGAGGAAGGAAACCATGCAGGTCGGAGCCGTCTGTTGAGAATCTTGCACACCTCCGACTGGCACCTGGGGCGCTCGTTCCACCGCGTGAACATGCTCGGCCACCAGCGCGCCTTCCTCGACCACCTCATCGAGACCGTCCGCAGCCGGCAGGTCGACGCCGTGCTCGTCGCGGGCGATGTGTACGACCGGGCCGTCCCGCCGCTCGCCGCCGTCGAGCTGTTCGACGACGCACTGCACCGCCTCGCCGACCTCGGCGTGCCCACCGTCATGATCTCCGGCAACCACGACTCCGCCCGCCGCCTCGGCGTCGGCGCCCGCCTCATGGCGAAGGCCGGCATCCACCTGCGCACCGACCCGGCGGGCTGCGGCACCCCCGTGGTACTCACCGACGACCACGGGGACGTGGCCTTCTACGGTCTGCCGTACCTGGAGCCGGCACTGGTCCGCGACACCCTCGGCGCCGAGAAGGCCCGCCACACCCAGGTGCTGGGCGCGGCCATGGACCGGGTACAGGCCGATCTCGCGACCCGCCCCGCCGGCACCCGCTCCGTCGTCCTCGCGCACGCCTTCGTCACCGGCGGCGCGCCCAGCGACAGCGAGCGCGACATCACCATCGGCGGCGTCGCCTCCGTACCGGCCGATGTCTTCGATGGCGTGGACTACGCGGCCCTCGGCCATCTGCACGGCTGCCAGACGATCACCGAGCGGGTGCGGTACTCCGGCTCCCCGCTCGCGTACTCCTTCTCCGAGGTGCACCATCGCAAGTCGATGTGGCTGATCGACCTGGGCGCGGACGGCGCCGTGGAGGCGGAGCGGCTGCCGTGCCCGGTACCGCGCCCGCTCGCCCGACTCCGCGGCCGCCTGGAGGACCTGCTCGCCGACCCGGGCCTCGCCGAGCACGAGGAGTCCTGGATCGAGGCCACCCTCACCGACCCCGCACGCCCGCACGAGCCGATGGCCCGGCTCACCGAGCGCTTCCCGCACACCCTCGCACTCGCCTTCGAGCCCGAAGCGCGCGACGGCGGGCCCGACGTCTCCTACGCGCAGCGGCTGCGCGGCCGCAGCGATCAGGAGATCGCCGAGGACTTCGTGGCCCACGTACGGCCGCGCCGCGCCGCCGACGCGGCGGAACGCGCCCTGCTCGGCGCCGCGCTCGACGAGGTACGGACCGACCAGGCGGCAAAGGAGTCGGCGTGAAGCTGCACCGGTTGACCCTCACCGCCTTCGGGCCGTTCGGCGCCGCCCAGACCGTCGACTTCGACCGGCTCTCCGGCGCCGGGCTCTTCCTGCTGCACGGCCCGACCGGTGCCGGTAAGACCTCCGTCCTGGACGCCGTCTGCTTCGCGCTGTACGGCTCCGTGCCCGGCGCCCGCCCCGGCGGCCAGTCCCTGCGCAGCGCCCTCGCTGCCCCCGGCACGTCCACCGGGGTCGTCCTCGACCTGACCGTCGCCGACCGCCGGCTGGAGATCACCCGGCGGCCCGAGCAGCCCCGCCTGAAGAAGCGCGGCACGGGCACGACGATGGAGAAGGCGTACAGCGCGCTGCGCGAGTACGACCCGGCGGCGGGGGAGTGGAAGGCGCTCAGCCGGTCCCACCAGGAGATCGGCGAGGAGATCCAGCAGCTGCTCGGCATGAGCAAGGAACAGTTCTGCCAGGTCGTACTGTTGCCCCAGGGCGAGTTCGCGAAGTTCCTGCGGGCCGATGCCGAGGCCCGAGCCAAGCTGCTCGGCCGGCTCTTCGACACCCGCCGGTTCGCCGCCCTGGAGGAACGGCTCGCCGTGCTGCGGAAGACGGCGGCCGACCGGGTCACCGCCGCCGACGACCGGCTGCTCGCGCTCGCCCACCGGATGGCACAGGCGGCGGGCGACACCCCTGACCTGCGCGACCCGTCGGTGCCCGCGCCGGGACCGGCGGAGGAGCCCGCCACCGGTACGGCCCGCGGTTCCGCCAGCAGCACGGCCCGTGGCTCCCGTACGAGGGCGAAGAAGCCGGCCGTACGCACGGACGGCGCGCCCGCGCCCGGCGAACCGGGCTTCGACGCCTCCGTCCTGGCCTGGGCGGCCGTCGCCCGGGCCGGTGCGCGCGAGCGGCTGGAGATCGCCGAGGCGGCGGCCACCACGGCCGAGACCGCCGCTGCCGAGGCGGCCCGCACCCTGGAGGAGACCCTCGAACGCGCCCGGCTCCAGCAGCGGCACGCCGAGGCCCGCCGTCGCGCCGACGCGCTCGAAGCGCAGACGGCCGACCGCGACCGGGCCCGGCAGCGGCTGGACCGCGCCCGCAAGGCCCAGCGTGTCGCCCCCGGACTCGCCCTGCGCGACGCCGCCTGGCGCGACCACGTAGCGGCGCAGGCCGCCGAACGCCGCTCCCGCGAGCGGCTGCGCCCCGACCTCGTGGACGCGGGCAGCGACCAACTGGCTGCGCTCGAACACCGGTTGAGGGGCGAGCTCGGCTCCCTCGACGCGGCCCGCCGCGACGAGCGCCGCGCCGCTGACATCGCCACCGAACGCGCTGCACTGGACCGCGAGGCCCGCGCCGATGAACAGACCCTCCTGGACGCCGCCGACTGGCTGACCGGCTGGGAGGCCACCCGCACCGCGCACCAGCACCGCATCGAAACCGCCCAGGAGGCGGCGGCCCGCGCCGAACAGCTCGGCGCCCGCCTCGAACCGGCCGAAGCCCGCCTGGCCGCCGCCCGCCGCCGCGACCGCGCCACCGCCCAACTCGCCGACGCCGAGCGGGAGTTGCTCCGCGCCAGGGAGTCCGCGACCGAGGCCCACGAGGAGTGGCTGAAGCTCAGGGAAGCCCGGCTGCACGGCATCGCCGCCGAACTGGCCAAGAACCTGGAAGCCGGTGCGCCGTGCGCCGTCTGCGGCGCGACCGAACACCCGGCGCCCGCCCGTACCGAAGCCGGTCACGTGGACCGCGAGCGGGAGGAGGCCGCGTTCGCCGCGTACGAGCGTGCCGTCTCCGCCCGCGAGGAGGCCGAGCGGGCCGGGCAGTCCGTGAAGGAGGAGCTGGCCGCCGCCACCGCGGGCGCCGGCAACGCGCCGGTCGCCGCGCTCGCCCAGGAACTGGAAGAGCTGCGGGCGGAACACAACGCCGCGCACGCCACCGGCGCCGGGCTGCACGCCGCCCGCGAAGCCCTCGCCCACGCCGAGCGCGAGTACGAGCAGCGCCGTGCGGAACAGCAGGCCGCCCAGCAGCGCACCGCGGCCCGCGACTCCCGCCGCGAGGCGCTGGACCGCGAGGAGAACGCGCTGGCCGAAGGGTTGCGCCGGGCACGCGGCGACAGCGCGAGCGTCGCCGAGCGCGCCCACCGCCTGGAACGGCAGACCGCGCTGCTCGCCGAGGCGGTGACCGCGGTACGGGACGCCGAGACCGCCGCCGAACGCCTGAAGGAAGCCGACGCGGCCCTCGCCGACGCCGCGTACAAGGCGGGCTTCGACACTCCGCGGGAGGCCGCCGCTGCCCTGCTGAGCGACGACGAATGGCGGCGCGTCCAGGGGCAGTTGGACGCCTGGCAGGCCGAGGAGGTCGCGGTCGCCGCGGAACTCGCCGACCCGCGCACCGCCGACGCCGCGGCCCTGCCGCCCGCCGACACCGACCGCGCCCGCGCCGCCTCCGACGCCGCGGCGCGTCGGCTCCGCGAGGCCGCCACCGCCCAGGCCACGGCCCGCGAACGCTGTGCCGAACTGGACCGCCTCTCCGCGCGTGCCGAGCACGACGCCCGGGAACTGGCCCCGCTGCGCGCCGAGTACGACCGCGTCGCCCGCCTCGCCTCGCTCACCGCGGGCACCTCGGCGGACAACGAACGCAAGATGCGCCTGGAGTCGTACGTACTGGCCGCGCGCCTCGAACAGGTGGCGGCCGCCGCCAGCGCCCGCCTCACCCGCATGTCGGGTGGCCGCTACACGCTCGTGCACTCCGATGAACGGGCCGGCGGCGCCCGCCGCTCCGGCCTCGGCCTGCACGTCATCGACGCATGGACAGGCCAGGAACGCGACACGGCCGGGCTGTCCGGCGGCGAGACCTTCTTCGCCTCGCTCTCCCTCGCCCTCGGCCTCGCCGACGTCGTCACCGACGAGGCCGGCGGCACCCGCCTGGACACCCTCTTCATCGACGAGGGCTTCGGCAGCCTCGACGAACAGACCCTCGACGAGGTCCTCGACGTCCTCGACTCGCTGCGCGAACGGGACCGCAGCGTCGGCATCGTCAGCCACGTGGCCGACCTCCGCCAACGCATCCCGGCCCAACTGGAGGTCGTCAAGAACCGCGCGGGCTCGTCCGTCCGCCTCCGCACCCCCGAGAGCGCCGGCTGACAGTGCGTCATGGGCGGAGAGGCCGGCCCGCCAGCGGCGACGAGTACACCACATTGGTCGTCACCGCGCCGAGCGCGCCGATCCGCCCCGCCACCTCCTCCAGGTGGCGCATCGACCGCGCCGCGACCTTGATGACGAAGCAGTCGTCACCCGTGACGTGATGCGCCTCCAGAATCTCCGGCGTCTTCTCCAGCAGGTCGTGGAACGGCTTGTAGTCGGCGTCCGGATACCGAAGCCGTACGAACGCCAGCACCGGCAGCCCGATCCGCTCGGGATCCACCACGGCCGCGTACCCACGGATCACCCCGGCCTCCTCCAGCCGCCGCACCCGCTCGGTGACGGCACTGGCCGACATGTTCACCGCCCGCGCCAGCTCGGCGTAGCCCGCACGCGCGTCCTGCTGCAGAGCGTCGAGTATGCGCCAGTCGGTGGCATCGGGGGAGTACCGGGAAGAACTCGTCATGATCGCTGTCTAGCAGTGGAATCCCCGGCGGATCAAGGGTTTTCCCGGGGAAGATCCATTCCGGCACGGACCGGCGCCGCGGCCGCCAGTTCGTCGACGCTGCCGGACATGACGGTGCGGAGGTGCGTGGTGAGATGGTCGAGCGGCCAGTCCCACCAGGCGATGTCCAGGAGGCGGGCGATGTCCGCCTCGCTGTACCGGTGGCGGAGGAGGCGGGCCGGGTTGCCGCCGACGATGCCGTAATCGGGCACGTCGTCGACGACGACGGAGCCGGAGGCGATGACCGCGCCATGGCCGATGCGTACGCCGGGCATCACCGTCGACCGGTAGCCGAACCAGACGTCGTTGCCGACGACGGTGTCGCCGCGGCCGGGGAGGCCGGTGATCAGGTCGAAGTGCTCGGTCCACGAGCCGCCCATGATCGGGAACGGGAACGTCGACGGGCCGTCCATCCGGTGGTTGGCACCGTTCATCAGAAACCGCACGCCCTCGCCCAGCGCGCAGAACTTCCCGATGACCAGCTTCTCCGGCCCGTAGTGATACAGCACGTTGCGGGTCTCGAACGCGGTCGGATCGTCCGGATCGTCGTAGTAGGAGAACTCGCCCACCTCGATCAGCGGCGAGGTGACGAGCGGCTTGAGCAGCACGACCCGCGGCTGCTCGGGCATCGGGTGCAGCACGGTGGGGTCGGCGGGAAGGGGAAGGGGGGCCTGCGGCATGGCGGAAGCCCTTTCTCGGGAGAGGAGGAACGTGGGAAAACGGGGTGACAGGGGGCGCGTCAGCGGTCAGGGTGGTGGGCCATGGCCATGACGCACGACCGGAACCACGACCGGAACACGGAACCGGAAGCGACCGAACCCTCCCCGTCCGCCGACGCGCTGCGCCGCGCACCGTACCCGCTGCGCGGCCGTACCGCGCTGGTCACCGGTGCGAGCCGGCGCGGCGGCATCGGATACGCCGTCGCCCGCCGACTGGCCGCGTACGGCGCGAGCGTGTACCTGCACCACCACGTCCCGCACGACGCGCGGCAGCCGTGGGGCGCCGACCCGGGCGGGCCCGAGGCGGTCGCGGCGGGCGTACGGGAAGCGGCCGTGCCGGGCGCGGTGGTGGCGCACGGCCCGGCCGACCTCGCCGACCCCGAGGCCCCGGCCCGGCTCCTCCGCACCGCCGCCGACGCGCTCGGCGGCCGCCTGGACATCCTCGTCGCCAACCACGCGCTCAGCGGCGGCGACGGCGATCTCGACACCATCGACGCGGCCATGCTGGACGCGCACTGGGCGATCGACACCCGGTCGGTGATCCTGCTGGCGCAGGCGTACGCCCGCCACCGCGCCCCCGGGCAGCCCGGCGGCCGCATCGTGATGATGACGTCCGGGCAGGACCAGGGCGGCGGGATGCCGGAGGAGGTGGCGTACGGGCTGGCCAAGGGCGCGCTGGCGTCGGCCACGCGTACGCTCGCCACGACGCTCGCGCCGCTCGGCGTCACGGTGAACACCGTCAACCCCGGCCCGGTCGACACCGGTTACGCCGTCGGTGAGCTCCGTGAGTGGGTCGCCCGGCGCTTCCCCGGCGGCGCGTGGGGAGTCCCCGACGACCCGGCCCGCCTCATCGCCTGGCTGGCAACGGACGAGGCGGCCTGGATTACCGGCGAGGTCATCAACTCGGAGGGCGGCTTCCAGCATTGAGCGGCTGGGCCTCCTCCGTACCGGCCGCCGCACCGCTCCCGCTCCCCGCGTACTCGAACACGTACATCCCCGACTCCTCGCCCGCGCGCACGAAGCCGGACCGTGCCAGGACGCGCTGCGAGGGCAGGTTCGCGGGCTCCGTGGCGGCCCGCAGTGTGCGTACCTCGGGACGAGCAGCCGCCCACGAGGCGAGCAGCCGTACCGCCTCCGTCGCCCAGCCGGCGCCGCGCGCCGAGGGGGACAGGTCATAACCCAGCTCGGCCGTGCCGGACTCGTCGGGCGGGCCGTGGAAGCCGATGCCGCCCAGGGCCACACCGTCCTCGGTACGGGTGACGGCGTACGTGCCCCAGCCCGGCCGGTACAGCCCCGCCGACGCGAGCTGCACCATGATCCCGGCGCCCTCCACCGTGCCCTCGGGCGGCTCACCGTCCACCCAGACCAGCCCGGCCGTACCACCGTCCGCGAGCCGGGCGCACTCGGCCGGCGGCAGCGCCCGCAGTGTCACGCGCCCGGCGGTGAGCGCGAGCGGACAGCCCGACGCCACCAGCGCCTCGAATTCCTGCAGGTCCGGGCCGGTGATCAGGGTGCGGTTCCGGTCCGCGAGCGCGGCGGCCAGCGCGGTGCGGCGCGCCGAGGGCAGCCGGCCGCGGTACAGAACAGGGCCGGGCCCGGCCGGTACGCCGACGACGGCCCGCGCCGCGTCGCCCGCGAGCAGCGCCTCGTGGTCGACGACCGCGACCCGCGCACCCGCCGCGCGGGCGGCCCGGGCCTCGGACGCGAAGTCCGGGCCCGGGCTGCCCGGTTGGCGCGGATCACCGGGGAAGAGGAAAAGGACGGTCATGGGGCTGGACCCTACGGACCGTCCGCCCTGCCCGCCACGGCTTTTCCGGGACCTCCGGCTACAGCGCCGACAGTTCGCTCTCCAGGTCGTCCAGGCCCAGCGAGCCCTGGGAGAGCGCCGCCATGTGCCACTTCTTCGGGTCGAAGGCGGCGCCGTGCCGGCGGCGGGCGGCCTCGCGGCCGTTCAACCAGGCGCGTTCGCCCAGCTTGTAGCCGATCGCCTGGCCGGGCATGCCCTGGTACCGGATGATCTCGCTCTCCACGAAGTCGGACGAGCGGCTGCAGTGCGCGTCCATGAACTCCTGCGCCAGCTCCGGCGTCCAGCGCTCGCCCGGGTGGAACGGCGAGTCCGCCGGGATCTCCAGCTCCAGGTGCATGCCGATGTCGATGATCACGCGGATCGCGCGCATCATCTGGGCGTCCAGGTAGCCCAGGCGCCGCTCGGCGTTGCTGAGGAAGCCCAGCTCGTCCATCAGCCGCTCGGCGTACAGCGCCCAGCCCTCGGCGTTGGCGCTGACCATGCCGACCGTGGTCTGGTAGCGGGAGAGCTCGTCGCTGACGTGTGCCCACTGCGCGAGCTGGAGATGGTGGCCGGGCACGCCCTCGTGGTACCAGGTCGAGACCAGGTCGTAGACCTGGAAGCGGGTCTCGCCCATGGTCGGCAGCCAGGTGCGGCCCGGGCGTGTGAAGTCCAGTGAGGGGCTGGTGTAGTACGGCGCGGCCGCGCTGCCCGCGGGCGCGATCCGCGACTCCACCCGCTTGACCCGCTCGGCCAGTTCGAAGTGTGTGCCGTCCAGCTTCTCGATGGCCTCGTCCATCAGCGACTGGAGCCACTCGCGGGTCTCCTCGACGCCCTCGACCATCTCGCCGTTCTCGTCCAGCCAGGCCAGCGCCTCCCACGGGGTCTTGGCGCTCGGGAGGACCTTCTCGGCCTCCTTCTCCATCTCGGCGAGCAGCCGGTGGAATTCGGACCAGCCGTACGCGTACGCCTCGTCCAGGTCCAGGTCGCTGCCGTTGTAGTAGCGGGCGAGGCGGGCGTACCGCTCGCGGCCCACCACGTCGGGGGCGCCCTCGACGGCCGGCGCGTAGGTGTCGCGCAGCCAGTCGCGCAGCTCGGTCAGCGCGCCGGTGGCGAAGGCGGCCGCGGCGTCCAGGTCGGCGCGCAGGCTCTCGGGCCCGGTCGCGGCGAAGTCGGCGAACCAGCTGCGGTCCGTGCCGATCCACTCGCCCAGCTGCCCGAGCACCGTCCGCACCTGCCGTGGTCCCGCCGGCAGCCCCCGCTTCAGGCCCTCGCCGAGGGAGGCGCGGTACCCCTCCAGCGCCGCGGGCACCGAGCGCAGCCGCTGCACGACGGCCGCCCAGTCCTCGTCCGTCGCGGTCGGCGTGAGCGTGAAGATGTCGCGCACGGAGTGCAGCGGCGAGCTGAGGTTGCTGACGGCACGCAGGCCCTCGCCCGCCTCATGGACGGCGAGTTCGGCGGTCAGCCGCTCGCGCAGCAGCCGGGCGCAGCGCCGCTCGCCGTCACTGTCGCCACCCGGCCGCGCCTCGGCGGCGGCGAGCCGGTCGAGCGTCGTGCGGGCGAGCTGGGCCAGCTCCTCCTGCCCCGTGGGGGAGAAGTCGGGCAGCTTGCCGGAGCTCTCCGGTACGCCGAGGAACGTGCCGGTGATCGGGTCGAGGGCGATCAGGGCGTCGACATAGGCGTCGGCGACCTGGCGGGGCAGCGGCTCGGCGGTGGAGCCGGCCTGACCGGTGGAAGCGTTGGGTTCGGACATGGGCCCATCCTGGTACGGATGGGCCCACCGCGTCACCAGCAATAGTGGCGACGTCCCTGTCCGGGGCTACGCCGTCCGCGAACCGCGGATCCGGTCCCGTACCAGCGCGATCCCCACCACGAGCACCGCGGCCAGCAGCGACAGCGTGACCTGCTGCCGCCCGTCGGGGTCGGTCAGCATGTAGACCAGCACGAACGAGATCATGCCGATCGTCGCCCAGGTCAGATACGGGAACAGCCACATCTTCACGACCAGCTTCGACGGGTCGTCCCGCAGGATCATCCCGCGCATCCGCAGTTGCGCGAAACAGATGACCAGCCACACGAACAGCGCGACGGCGCCGGAGGAGTTCAGCAGGAAGGCGAAGACGGTGTTCGGCCACTCGTAGTTGAAGAACACCGCGACGAAGCCGAAGAGGACGGAGGCGAGGATCGCGGCGCGCGGCACGCCGCGGGCGCTGGTCCGCGCGAACGCCTTGGGCGCGTCGCCGCGCTGACCGAGCGAGAAGGCCATACGGGAGGCGGTGTAGAGCCCGGAGTTCAGACAGGACAGCACCGCCGTCAGCACGATGACGTTCATGACCTGCCCGGCGTGCGGGATGCCGATCGAGTTCAGGGCCGCGACGTAGCTGCCGTCCTTGGTGATCGACTTGTCGTTCCACGGCAGCAGGCTCACCACGATGAAGATCGAGCCGAGGTAGAAGACCCCGATGCGCCAGATAACGCTGTTGGTCGCCTTGGTGACGGCGCGCTGCGGGTTCTCGGACTCGCCGGCGGCGAGCGTGACGATCTCGCTGCCCATGAAGGAGAAGACCACCATGAGCACGCCCGTGAGGATCGACCCCGGGCCGTGCGGCATGAACCCGCCGTGCGCGGTGAGGTTGGAGATGCCCGCGCTGTCGCTGTGTACTCCGGGGAGCACGCCGAAGACGGCCAGCATGCCGATCACGACGAACGCGCCGATCGCGACGACCTTGATTCCGGCGAACCAGAACTCGAATTCACCGTACGAGGCGACCGACGCCAGGTTCGTCGCGGTGAGCACCACCATCACGATCAGCGCCCAGCCCCATTGCGGTACGGCCGGCACCCAGCTTTCCAGGATCTCCGCGCCCGCCGTCGCCTCGACGGCCAGCACCACGACCCAGAAGAACCAGTACAGCCAGCCGATCGAGAAGCCGGCCCAGCGGCCGAGCGCCCGGTCCGCGTACGCGGAGAACGACCCGGAGCTGGGATAGGCCGCGGCCATCTCCCCCAGCATCCGCATCACGAAGACGACCAGCGCGCCGACCAGCGCGTACGACAGGAGGATGGCGGGCCCGGCGGCGGCGATGCCGGAGCCGGAGCCGACAAACAGGCCGGCGCCGATCACCCCGCCGATCGCGATCATGGACAGATGGCGGTTCTTGAGACCGGCCTGCAGGCCGTCCGACGGGCCGTCGCCAGGGGCGGACGGTGGGGGAGGAGCCACGTCGGTCGTCGGTTGCGTGCTCATACGGTCCTCGGCATTTCGGTGGGATTCCATCCCTGCGGGGCAGGGCGCGGCACGCCGCGGGGTACGGCGGGCCGCGATGAGGTGCGTCGCGTGGGGGAGGCGGGGAGCCGGCGGCGCGCTGCGGGCGGACGCCCGGCATCCGGGGCCCGGTGTCCCGGGATTCCCCGGCCCTCCGGGGTCACCCGGAAGGTCACGGGGGTTCGATCTTGCGTTACGCAGACGCTAGGAAGAATTCCCGCCACTCACCATGTACAGATGTCACACCCTGTCCGCCGGACCTTTCGACATGTGCACAAACGTGCAGGTCAAGAGCGGTGCGGAACGGCCCTGGCGCCGGTCAGCGTGCAGGGGTCGACGTCCGCTGCGACATCCTCCGGGTCGATTCCGGCATACCGGGCCAGTTGCGCCACGTCGCGCCCCTGGAGGAGTGGGAGCGCTTCCGCGATCCGCTCGTCGCTCCAGTTCCACCAGCCGATCCGCCACAGCAGCTTGCGGCGCAGCGGGTCGAAGCGGTGCCGGACGGTCCTGTTGTCGCCCACCACGACGGAGTACGGGGCGACGTCCTTCGAGACGGTGGCGCGTGCCCCGATGATGGCGCCGGTCCCGATGCGCACGCCCGGCAGCACGACCGCCTCGTACCCGATCCACACCTCGTGCCCCACGACGGTGTCGCCTGCCGGCGCCCAGGCGTCGTGCTCGTGCGCGAAGAAGTTGAAGCCGTACGGCGTCACCGCGTCGGCGTGGGTGTCATGCCCGTGATTGCCGCCCAGCAGAAAGGCCGTGCCCGAGGCGAACTGGCAGAAGTTCCCGATCCGCAGCCGGTCCAGGGGCACGCCCGTGCCGCCGTACTCCGTGCGGTCGTCGAAGGCGTAGCGCAGCCGTGCGGCGAACGACTCCTGGTGGTGATAGCCGCTGTACCAACTGTGCCGGCCCTCCTCCAGTGCGATCAGCGGATGCGCCGCCACCTCGGGATCGGTGTCGATCCGCTGCACTTCGGTGAAATCCTTGAAGATGTCGGTCATGGTCGCGGACGCTAACAGCGCGGCTGCGGAGGGTCTTCCGTATTTTTCTCTGTGCACGGCCGGTGCGCCGCCGGTGTGCTCCCCGTGTGCTGCCGGTAAAGAGATGTGAGGCTTCTGTGTCCGACGGTCGTGGGAGGTGTGCTTTCCGCGGTAACGGACAGGGTGCGCGTTGTTACGATGCGCCCATGGCGGGGGACGCCGGACCGACCGGCCGGGAGAACAGCGCACCGACGGATCCGAGTACACATCAACTGAGGCTGTTCCTGCTGCTGGCCGAGGAGATGCACTTCGGCCGGGCGGCGAAGCGGGTGTTCATGACCCAGCCCGCCTTCTCGCAGCAGATCCGTTCGCTGGAGCGGCGCCTCGGGCTGACCCTGGTCGACCGCACCACGCGCACGGCGGGGCTGACCCCCTCGGGGCAGGAACTGCTCCCCGAGATCCGGGCGATGGTGCAGGCCGCCGACCGGCTGCGGCAGGTCGCCGGCGAGCGCGTCCGTACCCTCTCGGGCCGGGTGGTCATCGGCTCCTTCGAGGCCATCACCTCCGTCCACCCGATCCCGGAGATCCTGGAGGAGCTGAAGGCGCGGCATCCGGGGATCGAGGTGGAGATCGTCCGGACGGGCTTCGCGGACTCCGCGGCCACCGTCCTCGCGGGCGGGGTGGACGCGGCGTTCCTCTTCCCGCCCGTGCCGCCCGGGATCCAGACCCAGCGCCTCGCCGACCTGCGCCGCGTCGTATGCCTGGCCACCTCCGACCCGCTCGCGGACGCGGGCCCGCTGACGCTGAGCCGGCTCAGCGGGCGGCGGAACATCGGCTGGTCGCCGGAGATCCCCAAGGTCTGGCGGGACTTCTGGGCGGTCGACCCCCGCCCCGACGGCAGTCCAGCGCGCTACACCGCCCACCAGATCGCCGAGTTCGAGCCCGCCCTCACGGCCATCGCGCTCGGCGAAGGCGTGCAGTTCCCGCCGGAGCCGGCCCGTTGGCTCTACCAGCGGCACGGCGTCGCGTACGCCGAGGTCACCGACCTGCCGCCGTGCCACACGGCCCTCGCCTGGCGGACCCGCGACCGCGACCGGCCGATAGTGACCGCACTGCGCCGGGCGACCCGCACGGTCCTGGACCGCCTCCGGTAACCGGTGCCGCGGGGCCGCGGCACCGGCCGGACTCACTTGGGATTCTGTGCGTGGGTGAGCGTCTCCCAGGCGACGAAGAGGTTGTTGGAGCCGGCCGGGCGGCCACGCTCGGTGAGCGCCTGAGTGTTCGTCATGGGCTGGCCCAGGCGGCCGTGCAGCGCGTTGAACCCGACCTCGGTGACCGGCCCGAGGCCGCGCTTGATGCTGCCCCCGCAGAGCCAGTTCGGCGGCGCCTCGCCCAGCTCGTACTTGGCGTGGAAGCCGAGCGCGTACCGCAGCCGCTCGCCGACGTCGGTGGCGAAGAGGTCCTGGCCCTGGATGCGGCTGGTCTCGGCGATGTGCGAGATGGCGGAGATGCCGTAACCGGTGTGGGTGAAGTCGCGACAGGTCTCCTGGGAGAGGCCGTTCACGAACGTGGACTGACCCTGCCAGTACTTGATGATCTTCTCGCGGCTGTCGAGCCCGCTGCCCGGCGCGGTCTTCGGCAGCTCGCCGTCGCTGCTGAGGTACACGTACGCGGGCACCCGGCCGCGGAACTTCGCCATCGCCTTGTCGTACGAAGCCTTGTCGTCGAGGAAGACGGAGATGCCGACGGCGGCCTCCATCATGCTCAGTTCCCAGTTGCCGTTGGAATGCGAGCCGTTGATGACCTCGGGGAGGTAGACGGTGCGCAGCATGGCCTTGAAGCGGTCCACCTTGTCCTGCGCCCAGCCCGTGTAGGTGTACCGGATGATCTCGGCGGCCCGTGGCCAGGAGGAGCCCGCCCAGCCGGTCTGCAGCGGGGCGTTGGAGTTGGTGTGATCCTGGATGGTGCCCGACCAGGCGTCCATGATCTCGATCGCCTTCTTGGCGTACCGCTCGTCCCGGCTGATGTACCAGGTCAGCGCGAGCGTGTACGCGGCGATGGCGTCCTCGCGCTCGTCCGTGCAGCCGTGGTCGGGGTCGGAGTAGGAGCCGCACTCGACGACGGCGCGGGGCTTGGGCGCGCGGTCGAGCGCGGCGTACTTGCTCGCCTTCATCCGGTCGTAAGCGCTCTTCCAGGGCTCGGCGCCGGAGTTGACCTTGTCCCGGACGAAGTCGAGCTGGCCGCGCGAGACCAGAACGCCGGGGTGGGTGAAGGCGGCCGGCGCGGCGGCCGAGGTGCGCTCGGTGTGCTCGGTGGGTGAGGCGTGCGCCGCACCGAGGGTGGCCAGCAGGGCGGTGGCGGCGAGGAGGGCGGTGCCGGTGGTGCGTGCCGCGTGGCGGGGGCGTCTCTGCACAGGCATGGGGGGTTTCCGTCCTTGTATGTGAACGGTGGTCGCCTCTTTGGACAGGCGCGATGGTCGGTGAACCTAAAGGTCTGCACCAGATGTGTCAACACCCCATGCGGGAACGCAAATACGGGCCCCGCTGTCCATGGCGGGGCCCGTATCGGGGGCCGTCGGACGGGCTTGGGCGGGCCCGTCCCGACGGCTGTCAGGCAGGCTTGAGCGGGTCATGGCCGATGTTCATCAGGCCGTGGCGCCAGTCCGCGCCGCCCGCCTGCGGGTCGCGGTGGTCGGCCCGCTGGCTCTCCACGATCTCGCACACCCGCCGCATGACCTGCGCGTCGTCCTCCGTGAGGTCGGTGCGGCGCTTGCCGAGGATCTCCAGTACGTGCCGTCCGAGCGGCGCACCGGCCTGGTCGGGGACCACCTCCGACTCCTGGCCCGCGGCCTGGACGCTCAGCCACTCCTGCAGCTCACGCGACGTCATATTGACGACGGAGTGGAACGTGTCCCACAACTCGGTGCTGACCTGTGCTGTCACGACATGCCTCCTCAGGCTCACAACGCCCGGAATCACCCGGAAAGTACGCCGCACAGGTATCCCGCGGCCCACCTGGGCAAACCCCGCGTCACCCGGCCCGTCAGCCAGTACGTTCCAGCACCACGACCGGGATGTCCCGGTCGGTCTTCTGCTGGTACTCGTCGTACTGCGGCCAGGTCGCCGCCATCGTCCGCCACATCGCCGGCTTCTCCTCCGCCGTCGCCGTACGGGCGCGCGCGGGGAACCGGTCGCCCTTCACCTGCACCAGGACCTCGGGTTCCGCCTGCAGATTCAAGTACCACAGGGGCGGCGTGTCCGAGCCGCCCTTGGAGGCGACGACCAGCAGATCGTCACCGAAGCGCTGGTAGATGAGCGGCGTGCTGCGCTGCTCGCCGCTCTTGCGGCCGGTGGTGGTGAGGATGAGCGTCGTGGTGCCCTGCCACTCGTGCCCTTCCGCCCCGTCGGTCTCGACGTACCGCTTCACGTGTTCCTTGCCGAACAGCATCGGCCGGCTCCTTCGTACGGATGAACAGGGACAGGGCAAACCTGCCATTCTGGAGCGCCGCGTACACCTCCCTTCCGCGCCGTTTCGCGCCCGGCGCACGCCGACCGCCGCGCTCCGGCGGCCGCGCCGCGCCGCCCGGCGCTCACGGCTGCGGAAACCCCCGCATCCCCACCTCGGCAGCGACCAGCCGGTCCAGCGCTTCCGCGGGGTCCGCGAGACCTGGTACGCACACCACCTCGCCCCGCTCCAGCGCCGCCAGCGAGGCCGTCACCACCTCGTCCACCGGCATTCCCCCCTCCGCGTGAACCCGCTGCTCCGTACCCGCGACCGACTCCTCACCCGTCGTCAGATGGAACTCGGTGGCGGTGAGCCCCGGGCACAGCACCTGGATGCGCAGCGGGGTGTCCGCCAGCTCGGCCGCGAGGGTCCGGGTGAAGGTGACGACGTATCCCTTCGTGCCGCCGTAGACGGCGCGCCGGGGGAGCGGATCGGGGGGTAGCGAGCCGGCGAACGCGAGGCGGGAGGCGACGTTGACCACCGCGCCCCGGCCGCGCTTCAGCATCCCGGGAACGGCGGCCCGGGTCAGTACCGTCAGCGCCGTGACGTTGACGTTCAGCACCCGCGTCAGCAGCAGCGGGTCGACCTCGGTGAAGTATCCATAGCCGTTGATGCCCGCGTTGTTGACCAGCAGCGCCACGTCCTCCGCCGCGACCCGCTCGGCCGTCCGCGTCAGATCCTCCGGTACGGCCAGGTCGGCGACGAGCGTCTCGACGGCGACGCCGGCCGTCTCCCGCAGCCGGCCGGCGAGCTCGTCCAGCCGCTGCGCCCGCCGCGCGACGAGCACCAGGTCCCAGCCGCCCTCGGCAAGCCGCTCGGCATACCGCGTACCGATCCCCGACGAGCCCCCGGTCACCACGGCCGTCCCCGGCCTCCCGCCTCCGGTCGTCTCCATGCCCGCACCCACTCCTTCACTGATCAGCGCATCCGCAAGCTACCGGAACCCCTGATGCGAGCACGTTCTTGCCGCCCGCGTTCCGCCCGTGTCGCTCACTCAGCGTCACGATCTCCCTGGTTTTCCGGGATCGGGCGAGTGGGAGCAATTCCTGGCATGCGACCGGAGTTCCGTAGCGCTCCACGCATACGGGCCCGGCCCGAGAACGTCCAGGAGAGACCATGAAGCTGACCGCCACAGGGATGAAGGCCACCACGGCCGCCGCCGTCATGGTGGCCGCACTCACCGTCCCGGCCGCCACTTCTTCCCCGTCCGTCACCGCGTACGCCGCCGGCGCGCCGTCCGCCCCGACCACCCGCTCCACAGGCGGCGCACCGGCCGCCTCCGCCGTCCCGCCCGGACTGTCCTGCGACACCGGTAAGCACGCCAACGACGAGTACACGGGCTACGCGCTCTGCCGGAACAACGGCGGCGCCCCGCAGACCTTCTGGGTGCATCTGGTCTGCGGCTGGGCGCCCGACGTGGACGGCGAGCACGTCACGCTCAACCCCGGCCAGTCGGGGCAGTCCACCGCCCACTGCGGCAGCCTCGGCACCGGCATCGGGGAGATCTCGGTACAGCCGTAGGACGCGGGACGCGGGACGCGGGACGCGGGACGCGGCAGCGGCACGGCCCAGCCGTTCGAGTGGCGGTACGTGTGTCGATTCAGCGACTTGGCTACTCATCGACCAACGAGGCGGCGCGGAAACGCTGCCTCTCCTGTGGCAACCGATGGAGGTATCGATGAAGCGCTCCGCTCTGCGCCTGGCCGCGGTCGCACTCCCCGTGACGGCACTCGTCCTGGCCGCCGGTGGTACGGCGTCCGCGCACGATGAAGACGACGACTTCCTGAAGAGCAGGATCGTCATCACGACGACGTATCACGACTGCGCCGACGCCGGGCCGCACGGAGTGCACACCTGCGGCGCGTGGTCGTCCACGGCCTCCATCGAGACCGGTATGGGCCGTGACCTCGACCTCTACAACGACTGACCGCAGGCGTACCGGGCCCCGCCCTCCGAAGAGGAGAGCGGGGCCCGGTCGCGTGTGCCGAAGGGGCGTCAGCCGGCGTGCAGCGGCGGCACCGCCGGGACCTCGATGGCGTTGTCCATGTCCTCCTGGGTGAGGCGGAACTGCGCGGGGTACGCCTCGCGCCGGGTACGGCGGTCGGGCTCCGTGGTGCGCCAGGTGTACAGGCAGCGGGCGCACTGGAGCACGTCCCAGACGCCGGGAACGGGGGAGTGGGCGAGGGTGTCGAGCGCGTCGTGCGCGCAGCGGGGGCAGATCATGAGGACCTCGGGGGAGTCGTGCGGTGGCGGTTTCAGCGGGCGGCCAGGAGGGAGTTCAGGCGGTCGATCCACTCCTTGGTCTCCGGCAGGTCGCGGACCGGCGTACTGAAATTGCCGCGGTTGTCGGGGGAGACCGGCGTGGTCGCGTCGATGATCATCTTGCTGGTGATGCCGGCGGGGGAGGCGGACGGCGCCAGTTCCACGACCGAGAGGTTCGGGATGACCACCACGTCGTCCGCCGGATTGACCTTCGACGACATCGCCCACATCACCTGCGGCAGGTTGAACGGGTCGACGTCCTCATCGACGAGGATCACCTGGGCGACGTACCCGAGCCCATGGCGCGTGGTCATCGCGCGCATGCCGACCGCCTTGGCGAAGCCGCCGTACCGCTTCGCCGTCGAGATGATCACGGCCAGGCCGTGCGTGTACATCGCGTTGACGGCCTGCACCTCGGGGAACTCCGCGCGGAGCTGCTTCAGCAGCGGCACACAGGTGTTGGGCCCGACGAGGTAGTCCACCTCGGTCCACGGCATGCCCAGGTAGAGGGACTCGAAGACCGGGTTCGTGCGGTACGAGATGCGGTCGATGCGGACCACCGGCATCCGGCGGCCGCCCGAGTAATGGCCGGTGAACTCGCCGAACGGCCCCTCGATCTGCCGCTTGCGGCCCTCGATCACGCCCTCGATGACGACCTCCGAGCCCCAGGGCACATCGAAGCCGGTGAGCGGCGCCGTGGCGATCGGCGCGGGCGCGCCGCGCAGCGCGCCGGCCATCTCGTACTCGGAACGGTCGTACCCCATCGGCATGCCGGCCACGATCGACATCACCGGCTCGTTGCCCAGCGTGATCGCGATGGGCAGGTCCTCGTCGCGGCTCTCCGCCGCCTTCAGGTGCAGCGCCACGTCGTGCACCGGGACCGGCTGGATGGCGAGCCGGTCGCGGCCGATGACTTCCAGGCGGTACGTGCCGACGTTCTGCTTGCCGAAGTGGTCCGGGTCGTCGGGGTCGCGGGAGACGACCGCGGCCTTGTCGAGGTAGAAGCCGCCGTCCCCGTCGTTGAGGCGGAAGAGCGGGAGGACCTCGAAGAGGTCGACGTCCGCGCCCTCCTGCGTGTTCTCGCGCCAGGGCGCGTCCTCGCGGCGCTCGGGCGCGACGGGGAAGTCGTCCCAGCGCCGCGCGAACTCCTCGACCTGGTCCTTGACCGAGGTGGCCGCGGGCAGGCCGAGCGCGAGGGCGTGGTTGCGCCAGGAACCGTGCACGTTCAGCGCGATCCGGGCGTCGGTGAAGCCCTTGACCTTGTCGAAGTACAGGGCGGGGGCACCCTCGCCGATCCGGCCCGCCGCGTTGGCGGCCGCTGCCAGGTCCGGCTCGGGCAGCACCTCGTCGGTGATGCGCAGCAGCTGGCCCTCGCCCTCCAGGGTGGTCAGAAAGCTGCGGAGGTCGTCGTAGGCCATGTCTGCTCCTTGCTGTTGGTACGGGCCGCCCGCATGCCCTGCCACCGCTTGGCGGCGGGCGCCGGCAGGTCGAACTGGTCGACGATGCGGGCGGTGATGTGGTCGACGATGTCGTCGACCGTGGCGGGGTGGTTGTAGAAGGCGGGCATCGGCGGCACGATCTGCACGCCCATCCGCGCCAGCGCCAGCATGTTCTCCAGATGGATCTCGCTGAGCGGCGTCTCCCGCGGGACGACCACCAGCTTGCGGCGCTCCTTCAGCACGACATCGGCGGCGCGGCCGACCAGGCCGTCGGCGTAACCGGCCCGGATCCCGGCGAGCGTCTTCATCGAGCAGGGCACGATGATCATGCCGTCCGTCCGGAACGACCCGGACGAGATGGCCGCGCCCTGGTCCTCGGGGCTGTGCACTACATCGGCCAGCCCGGCGACCTCGCGGGCGCTCCGGCCGGTCTCCAGCTCGATCGTGGACCGGGCCCAGCGGCTCAGGACGAGATGGGTCTCCACCTCGGGCAGCTCGGCCAGATGCTCCAGCACCCGGATCCCGAAGACAGCACCGGTCGCACCGGTCATTCCCACGATCAGCCGCACGTCGCACCTCGCTCTCCGGCAGCTTTCCGGCTCTCGCTGCCTCTTGTGCGACCGTAGGAGGGGGTACGGGGACGACAGCGGTACGCTACGGACTCAGCATGGGAAAAAACGGACAGCTCTCGATCACGGACGTCGCCTACCGGCCCTCTCTCGGGGCGCCCATTGGCATGGACGTCCTGGACTTCGCCGAGCTGCGGGCCCGCGGACACCGCCGCGGCATCGATCTCGGGACCCCGCAGCGCCCCGGCTTCCACCACCTCATCCACGTGCGCTCCGGCACCCTGCGGCACACCGTGGACTTCTCCGAGCACGTCCTGCCCGCCGGGAGCTGGCTGTGGATCCAGCCGGGCCAGGTGCACCAGTACGCCCCCGAGGACCTGGCGGCCGCGCGCGGCACCATCGTGATCTGGCTGCCCGGCTTCGCCGACGCCGAGGCCCCCTTCGAGCAGACTCCGCTGCTGCCGGACGGGCCGCACGCCCGCGCCACTCAGCTCGCCCTGCGCCACCTCATCCACGAGTACGCCGACCTGGCCTCCATCCCTCTCCAGGCACACATCGAGGCGCTGCGTCTGCTGCTGGCCGTGCTGCTGCTGCGGCTCGCCCACGCGCGCCCCGAGGCCCCCGCCGCGCACCGACCCGGTGGCGCCTTCGCGCATTACCACGCTGCTGTCGAGCGTGACTTCGCCGACACGCACCGCGTCGCCGACTACGCCACCGCGCTGGGCTACAACGTCCGTACCCTCACCCGCGCCACGCTGGCCGCCACCGGCCTGACCGCCAAGCAGTACCTCGACGCCCGCATCCTCCTGGAGGCCAAGCGTCTTCTGGTGCACACCGATGCCGCGGCGGCCGAGGTCTCCCGCCGGCTCGGCTTCCGCGAACCGGGCGACTTCTCCAAGTTCTTCCGCAAGCGCGACGGCCGCACGCCGCAGCAGTTCCGTGCAGTGGCCCGCGGCGCGACGCAACAGGATCCGCGGAGTGACAATCGGACGACTGGGTGACCAGGCGGAACGCGGTCGGCCATCAGGGTCAATTGCCCGAGCGCCACGCTTCGGGAAGCGGTAGGGCGGAGAAGCATGGGGGCGATCAACCCACCTACCTGAAGAGGTATGACATGCGCAAGACCTTCGCTCGTACCGCGGCGTCTCTCGCCCTGGCCTCGGCCGCCCTGGTTCCGATGAGCGGCATCGCTTCCGCGCACGACCACAACCACGGCGGAGGCGGCGGGCTGAGCGGCTCGGCGAGCAGCATGACCAGCGTCGGCGGGCACGACGGCGTCGTGACCGTGGGTGACTCGCGGGCTGCCGCCTACTGGATGGGGCTCGTCGACGCGGGCCAGGTCTGACCGGCCCGGGCGACGGCTGAGCTGTCGTGCCGTCCGGTGGCGGTGTTGCCCCTACGCAGGGGCGACACCGCCACTGTGCTTACTGGCGCATGACGCATCGTCAGGAAGCGCGCGGGCCCGCCACCGGCTCCCGCTGCACGTCATGGGCGTGGATCCAGCCGAAGTCCGCCGCAAACGTGGCCAGCTTCCGGTCCCGCCGCTCGGCCGCCCGCCCGTCGGGGAGGTGCAGCAGGCCGGAGGTGACCCAGGAGCTGCGCTGCACCTGGCGGGTGCGCACCCGCCGGAGCCCTTCGTACCGCCGCAGGGCCACGTCGTACGCGTCGGATCCGCCGGCCGCCCGCGCGTCGGCCAGGCAGTCCGCCAGCGTCACCGCGTCCTCGATGGTCTGGTTGGCGCCCTGCCCGTGGTGCGGCAGCATCGCGTGCGCCGCGTCCCCGATCAGCACCGCCCGGCCGCGGCTCCACCGCCGCAGCGGCGCCTGCCCGAACAGGCCCCACCGTGCGCTCTGCGGCGCGGCCGCGAGCATCTCGGTGATCGCCGGGTGCCAGCCGTCGAACGCCGCGAGGAGCTCCTCGGGCGCGGCCTCGGCCCGCCAGGTGGCCTCGGTCCACCGGTCCGGGCCCTCCACCACCGCGAGGAAGTTGACCGTACCGGCGCTGTCGATGGGGTAGTGCAGCACGTGCGCACCGGGTCCCATCCAGAACTGGATGGCCGCCGGGTCCGGCAGCGAGGGCAGCGCCCCGGCCGGTACCAGGCCGCGGAAGCCGCTCGTACCGGAGTACGCGGTGACGTCCTCGGCCGTGACGTGGCGCCGCACGGTGGAGTGCACGCCGTCCGCGCCGACGACCAGACCGGCCCGTATGCTCCGGCCGTCCGCGAGGTCCAGACGTATCCCGCCGCCGTCCTCCGTCGTCGCGTCCTCGTGCACCCCGCCGACCGCGGTGCCCAGATGCAGCCGCTCGCTTCCCCAGGCGTCGCCCAGGATGCGCTGGAACGCCGCGCGGTGCACGCCCAGGTAGGGGCCGCCGAACCGCGCGCGGTACGCGTCGCCGACCGGATGCGCGGCGATGCGGCGGCCGTCCCGCCAGTGCCGGTACACCAGCTCGGTCGGCTGGGCGCCGGCGGCCGTCAGCTCCGCGCCCAGGCCGAGCCGGGCGAGCAGCCGGGTGGCGTTCGCCGACAGCGCCACCGCCGCGCCGACCTCCCGCAACTCCGGCGCCTGCTCGTGGATTTCCGCGTCGATGCCGCGTGCCCGCAGGGCGAGTGCCAGGGTGAGCCCGCCGATGCCGGCTCCCACGATCGCGATCTCCGGGCCCGTTGCGCCCATGCCCTGCCTCCTCGTCTCGCGGTTGTTGATGTACCGATCGGTACATCAACGGTTCGCGTTGGACTGTAGGTGTACCGATCGGTACGGTCAAGGGGTGCCTCGTGTGACCGATTCACGGAAACGGACCGAACTGCTGGCGAAGGTGGTGCAGCATCTGGAGCACCACGGCCTGGCGGGCCTCTCGCTGAGCCCACTCGCGGAAGCGGTGGGCACCAGCAAACGGATGCTGCTCTACTACTTCGGCAGCCGGGAGAACCTGCTGGCCCAGGCGCTGGCCGCCAGCCGCCCCGACGCCGAGGCGATGTTCGGCGGCGTCGACGACGCGGCGGGACTGCACCGCGCCGCCCGCGCACTGTGGGAAGCGATCACGGTCGGCAGACAGCGCGGCCTCGTCCGCATGCTGCTGCAACTGCTCAGCCTGGCCACCACACAGCCGGAGCCGTACGGAGCGCTGGCCGCCGACGCGGTCGAGGTCATGGTCGGCCCGATCGCCGCCGCTTACGTACGGCTCGGCTACGCGGAAGAGGACGCCAGGGTCCGGGCCACACTCCTGGTCTCGGGCCTGCGCGGCCTGTGCCAGGACCGCCTGGTCACCGGCGACACGCCCCGCATCGACGCCGCAGCCCACCGCCTCATCGAAAACGCCACGAGCCCGGCCGGCTGACCAGTTCAGCGTGACCTTATATCCAGCCTCATATGTGCTTTTGAGTCAATATGTCATGTTCGATTTCGCGGGAGCGGTGGAGGCGCAAGGCTTGCGATGACCGCAAGCGTTGCCGCCCCCGTCCCATCCCAAGGAGGACGCGACATGGCGCAGGACATCATCACCATCAAGTTCGAGCGCGAATTCGAGACCATGGACGCCAACCACGACGGCTATCTGGACTGGACGGACTACCAGCGGCTCGCCGAGCGCTACATAGACGCTTACAAGCTCGACAAGGGCGACCGCCGGGCCAGGGCGCTCCAGAGCTTCTGCCAGATCTACTGGCTGGAGCTGCTGCGCCACGCGGGCGTGGACGGGGACCGGCTCACGAAGGACCAGTTCGTCACGGCCAACCGCCTCGCGGCCATCGACACCAGCCGGCTCAATGTGACCGAGGGCGGCGGCCACGCGATCTTCGATGTCATCGACGTCGACGGTGACAACGAGATCAGCAAGGACGAGTTCGCCCGCTTCCTGAGGGACGTGTGGCGGAGCGACGCGCCCGACGCGATGGACGCGTTCGCCAAGCTGGACACCGACGGGGACGGTGCGATTTCGCGCTTCGAATTCATTCGTGCGATGCGTGAGCACTTCTTCTCGAACGACCCGGACGCACCGGGCAGCCTGTTCTTCGGGCGCGTCTGAGCCTGGAGCCGGAGCATGAAGGGCTTGGGCACGGCGGCGGGGTACAGCTTGGGCTCGCTCGGTCAGGGCACCGTCGTATAACGGTGCGTCAGTTCGGTGACCGTTCGGGCGACGGCCGCGCGTAGGTCGGGTGGGCCGAGTACCTCTGTCTCTGTGCCCAGTCCGAGCAGGTCGCCGACTGCGACGGCCGGGGTCTCGACCGGTAGCTCGACCCGGACCCAGCCCTCGTCGTCGGGGGGTCCGGCCGCCGCGAGGGCCCGTGCGCCCGCTGCCCCGAATCGCATGGGCAGCAGGTGGCGGCCGCGGGGTGAGAGCCGCAGGTGCGCGACGCCCTGGTGGAGTGCGGTCTCCAGGCGGCGGGAGGAGTCCGCCCAATGTGCGGCCAGGTCGAATTCCGCCGGCCGGTCGAAGGTCTGCTCCGTGACGTCGACGGACACGAGGCGGGAGATCCGGTACGTGCGGATCGCCTCGCCCGCCGGCGCCACCAGGTACCAGATGCCGCCCTTGAGGACGAGGCCGAGCGGGCTGAGGTCGAGCGCGCGGTGGTTGTCACCGCCCCACTTCCGGTACTGGACGCGCAAAACGCGCTGTTCCCACACGGCCTGTGCGACGAGGCCGAGATGGGGGACCGGATCGGCCTCGCGGAACCACGCGGGCGCGTCCAGATGGAACCGGTCCTGGATGCGCCGCGACCGGTCCGCCAGTCCGGCCGGCAGCGCGGCCTGCAGCTTGAGCTGCGCGGTGGCCAGCACCGCGCCGAGGCCCAACTCGCCCGCGGCGCCCGGCGCCCCCGCGAGGAAGAGCGCGTCGGCCTCGGCGTCGGTGAGCCCGGTGAGCCGCGTGCGGTAGCCGTCCATCAGGCGGTAGCCGCCTTCGGGGCCGCGGTCGGCGCACACCGGGACGCCCGACGCGCCGAGCGCCTCGATGTCCCGGTACACGGTGCGGACCGACACCTCCAGCTCAGCGGCGAGTGCGGACGCCGTCATCCGCCCACGGTTCTGGAGCAGGAGAAGCAGGGAGAGAAGCCGGTCGGCACGCATGGAAGCCATTGTGCGGCGGACCACGTACCTGACAGAAGGTGTCAGGTACGGCGGACAGGCTGGTCACACACCGCGCGGCACAGGCCGTGCGACCGATCGAAAGGGCGGCCATGCCCGCACGGACCACCGGCCACTTCACCTACGCCGACTGGCAGGAGCGCACCGTCGGCCCTGACGGAGCACACCCGAAGCTCGCGCACGCCTCCGTCACCAACTCCTTCACCGGGGGCATCGAGGCCACCCGCACGACGTGCGAGTACACCATCGTCTACGCCACTGAGAAGACCGGCACGTTCACCGGCATGGAACTGCTGACCGGCAGCGTCGACGGGCGCGCGGGCACCTTCGTCGTCGAGGAACGCGGCTCCTTCGAGCCCGACGGCACCGTGCGCTGCGCCTTCGAGGTGGTGCCGGGAACGGGCACCGGCGAGCTGGCCGGGCTGCGCGGCACCGGCACCTTCACCGCCGTGCACGGCGCACCGTCCGTCCCTTACGCCTTCGAGTACGCGCTGGACTGACGTCTCTTCACCCGGACGGGGTACGGGCGGTACGGGGAGTACCCCTCAGTAGAGCCCGATGAGGGGAAGCAGGAGGCCGGCGGGCAATAGCCCGCCGGCCTCCTGCTGGCGTCCGGTCCTTCAGGACTGCGGACGGCTGCCGTGGTTGGCACCGTTCTTGCGACGTGCCTTCTTCTTGCGGCGGCGCTTGGACGACATGACGGCTCCTTTCTCGCGTTGCTTTAGCCGAGTTTCCACCCTTTCATACCGGTATCCCGCTCGGCGATCTCGGGGGCCCGTACCCAGCCCCGCACGCGCAACGCCCCCTCTTTCGCGTGAACCACCTCACGGCGCAGCGGCAACCACCTCACGGTGACACGACAGCCACCTCACGGTGCAACGACCGGCGCTAGCCTGGGGCACCGTGCGATTCAGTGATCTCTGTGCCGGTAGTCGGGTGAAGTTCCGTTAGCCATGCGCCACCGCGCGGAAGGACGGACACGTCACATCCATGATGCGAGGGAGAGAGCACCGTGCGTACCCGACTCGCGGCAGGTGCGGCAGCCGCCGCCTCCATGATCGTCCTTCTCGGCGCCCCCGTGGCCGCCGCCTACGCACCGGCGTCCGCCGCCGGCGCAGTGCAGGTCGCCGACCCCGGCGACGAAGACCCCGTCAACGGCCCGACCGGCATGGCGGGCGACACGGAGACCGAGCAGCCGGGCGCCGTCCCGGGGCAGGAGCAGAACGCCATGCCGGGCGAGGCGCAGCCGGGCGAGACGCCGAAGCAGCCGGGCAACAACGGCCTCCTCGGCGGTGGCGGCAAGGGCGGCCTCCTGGGCCTGGGGCTGCTGGGCCTCTGACAGGACCGGCCCTCTGAAAGTACCCACGCAGCAGGGGCCGCCCGCGTGGCGGCCCCTGCTGCGTGTTGCTGTGCCGTGTCCCTGCCGGCCCGCGTGCCCGCGGCAGGTGGCCGGAAATCGGCGTAGCGTGCTACCGCCCTGCGTGAACGACCGGTTACCGTGCGGAACGGCCCGAGCTGATGGCGTATCAGCAGGGTGTACGCATGCACGTACACCCGCCCACGCCGTCGGCCCGGTACGCCGTCCCCACGCAGCAGGTCTGCACGACCGCACAAGGAGCCCTGAGTGAACCGACTCCGTACCCTGCTCGCCGCGCTCGGCCTGGCCGCCGGGCTGGCGGCCGCCCCTGCCGCGAGCGCCGCGCCGCAGCAGCAGGAGAAGCGCCCGGCGGCCGAGGCCGCCGCCCGCCCCCAGCCCTGCACCGGCAAGTTCAACGGTGACGCGCGGCTCGGCCCGAAGTGGCTGCCGAACAAGAACCTGGCGCCCGTGGGTCCGCTGCTCAAGGGGTACCAGCGGACGGGCGCGCTGTCGCCCGCCGCGTTCCTCAAGAAGTACTGGGAGGGGCCGGCGGACTCGGGTAGCTGGAAGTACCCGCCCAACGACGGGTTCGCCGAGGTCAACGGCGAGATCGACAAGGAACCGGCGAAGCTGCGCACCGGCCAGCGGCTGGACCGCTTCGGCTCCGTGTTCGGCGGGTACCTGGCGCCGGCCGGCGACCCGTACGCCGAGCGCGCGCTGCCCCCGCAGAACCTCAACACCCGTGAAGCCGCCTCGCCGTGCGACTACCACACGTACAAGGTGATCAAGCCGTTCTGGGTGTGGCAGGGCAGCATCGCCCCCTGGTTCGAACAGCCCGGCGGCGGCCAGCAGATCAAGCTGGACTCGGTGTTCCTGAACCCGGGCGAGGGGCAGCGGCTCAACGTGAAGTGGCTGCTGGACCACCGGTACCTCGCGCCGGCGGACGCGTAGCCGGACGGCGGACGACGCCATGGACCGGCAGCGGCTGCGGTCCGCGCTGCGCGCGGCCGGGGTGGCCGACGGCCACTACCGCATCGAAGGCGTGCACGAGCCGGCCCCCACGCCCCCCGACTTCCTGTATCTGCGCAGGACGCCGGACGGGGCGTGGGAGACCGGTGCGTACGAACGCGGCCGTTACGAGGTCATCGCCCGCCACCCGGACGAGGCCGCGGCCTGTACCCACCTACTGGCCCTCCTGACGTGAGGGCCTCTCGCTACTCGGCGTCCGCCGCCGGCAGGGCGTTCGTGCGGGACAGCTTCGCGTACCACCGGGCGCTGGCCTTCGGGATGCGGCGCCCGGTCGGGTAGTCCACGTACACCGCGCCGAAGCGCTTGCTGTAGCCGTGGCCCCACTCGAAGTTGTCCAGCAGCGACCACAGGAAGTAGCCGCGGACGTCCACGCCGGCCTCGATCGCGCGGTGCACGGCCGTCAAGTGGCCGTGCAGGTACGCGATCCGGTCCGGGTCGTGCACCGCGCCGCTCGGGTCGGCGTAGTCGTCGCACGCGATGCCGTTCTCAGTGATCATCAGCGGCAGGTCCGGAACGTCGCCCTTCAGCCGCAGCAGCAGGTCGTACAGGCCGCTCGGATCGACCGCCCAGCCCATCGCCGTCGTACGGCCCGGCGGACGGTGGAAGACCACCTCGTCGGCGCCCGGCCACGGGCTGTGCCCGCTCTCGCCGTGCCCGTCGAAGGAGTGGTCGGGCTCCGTGCCGTCCGCCGCCGACACCAGCGTCGGCGTGTAGTAGTTGACGCCCAGGAAGTCCAGCGGCTGGTGGATCGCCGCGGTGTCGCCGTCCCGCACGAAGGACCAGTCGGTCAGCCGCGCCGTGTCGGCCAGCAGGTCGTCCGGGTACGCGCCGTGCAGCAGCGGGGCGGTGAACACCCGGTTCGCCAGGGCATCGATGCGGCGCGCCGCGTCCGTGTCCTGGGGGCTCTCGGTACGCGCCCGTACGTGGTGGACGTTGAGCGTGATCGCGACATCGGCCGCGGACGGGAGCGCCGCGCGCAGCGCCTGGACCGCGGTGCCGTGCGCCAGGTTGAGGTGGTGCGCGGCACGCAGCGCGGCGACCGGTTCGGTACGCCCCGGCGCGTGCACCCCGGAGGCATGGCCCAGGAAGGCGCTGCACCAGGGCTCGTTGAGCGTGATCCAGGTACGCACCCGGTCGCCCAGCGCGTCGGCGGCCAGCGCGGCGTACTCGGCGAACCGGCCGGCGGTCGCCCGCTCCGGCCAGCCGCCCGCGTCCTCCAGCTCCTGCGGCAGGTCCCAGTGGTAGAGCGTGACCACCGGCTGGATGCCCTTCTCCAGCAGCTCGTCGGCCAGCCGGCGGTAGAAGTCCAGGCCCTTCTGCACGGCGGGCCCGCGCCCGGTCGGCTGGATGCGCGGCCAGGAGAGCGAGAAGCGGTACGCGCCCACGCCCAGCTCGGCCATCAGCGCGACGTCCTCGCGCCAGCGGTGGTAGTGGTCCGTGGCGATGTCGCCGGTATCGCCGTTGCGTACCTTGCCCGGCGTGCGCGCGAAGGTGTCCCAGATGGAGGGCGTGCGGCCGTCCTCGGCGGCCGCGCCCTCTACCTGATAGGCGGCGGTGGCCGTGCCCCAGAGGAAGCCCGGCGGGAACGAACGGGCAACTGCGGGGCGGGGACCGGCGGCGAGATGAGGCGATGCGGTGGTCAAGGGGTTCCTTTCGGCAGAAGGGGAAACGGGGGAGACGGAAGCGGACCGGGCGGTTATCCCTTCACCGCGCCCTGCATGATCCCGCCCACGATCTGGCGGCCGAAGACGAGGAACATCGCCAGCAGGGGCAGCGTGCCGAGCAGCGCGCCGGCCATGATGAGCGACTGGTCGCGGACGTAACCCGCGCTGAGCTGGGTCAGTGCGACGGGGACCGTCGGGTTGGTCATGTCCAGCGCGATGAACGGCCAGAAGAAGTCGTTCCAGGCGTGCACGAAGGTGATCATGAAGAGGACGGCCATGGCCGGCCGGGCGACCGGCAGCACGATGCTCCAGAAGATCCGGAGCGAGTGCGCGCCGTCCACCCGGCCCGCCTCGACCAGCTCGTCGGGCAGCGCCTCGGCCAGGTACTGCCGCATGAAGAACACGCCCACCGCGCTGACCAGGGTCGGGAAGATGACCGAGGGCAGCCGCTGGCCCCAGCCCAGCTCACTCATCATCATGAACAGCGGCACGACGCCCAGTTGCGGCGGCACCATCATCGTGCCGATGACCAGCATGAGCAGGACGTTCCGTCCCCGGAAGCGGAGCTTGGCGAAGGCGAAGCCGGCGAGGGTGGCGAACAGTACGGTCGACAGGGCGATGACGCCGGCCACGATCAGGCTGTTCGTCATGGCCTTGCCCAGTGCCGCGTCCTGCCACGCCTTGCCCAGGTTCTCGAAGAGATGCGGGCCCGGCAGGAACGGCGGCGGCGTCTGCGACACCCGGGTGTTGTCACTGGAGGCCGCCACCAGCGTCCAGTACAGCGGGAACAGCGAAGCGAGCGTCGCGACGGCGAGCAGGGCGTAGGCGAGTGGGCCCGCGTGGTGCTGGCGTCCGGCGCCGGGCCGCAGGGACAGCCGGCGGCGTACGGGCGGACGCGTACGGCGCTCGGCGGCGCGCGGGCGCCGGTCCGCCGCCGGGGCCTCGATACTGTCGGTGGTCATCACTGGCTGCTCCTGGACAGGACGTGCCGGGGGCCGGCCGCGCGGGAGGCGAGGCGCTTCACGACGCGCTGTACGACGAAGACGAGGATCAGCAGCAGGAACATCGCCCAGGCGATGGTCGCGGCACGCCCCATCTGGTAGTTCTTCCAGCCCTCCTCGTACAGCAGCAGGCCCAGGGTCTGGTACTGGTTGTCGGCGCCGCCGGTGATGCCGTTCGGACCTTGGCCGAAGATCAGTGGTTCGCCGAAGAGCTGGGTTGCGCCGATCGTGGACAGCACGATGGTGAAGACGATGGTGGACCGGATGCCGGGGATGGTGACCATGCGGAACTGCTGCCAGCGCGAGGCGCCGTCGAGCGCGGCGGCCTCGTACCGCTCGTCCGGCACGGCCTGCATCGCCGCCAGGTACAGCAGCGCGTTGTAGCCGGTCCAGCGCCAGATGACGATCGAGGAAACGGCGAGCTGGGCGGCCCACTTGTCGTTCTCCCAGTTCACCGGGTCCATGCCGACCAGCCCCAGCAGCCAGTTGATCATCCCGAAGTCGCGCTCGAAGAGCATCGTGAAGACCAGCGCGGCGGCGCCCACGGACGTCGCGTACGGCGTCAGCGCCGCGACCCGGAAGAAGGCCGAGCCGCGCAGCCGGTAATGGAGCAGGTGCGCCAGGCCCAGCGCCATCAGCAGTTGCGGGACGGTGGAGAGCACGCCGAGCGTGAAGGTGTTGGCGAGCGCGTTCCAGAAGCGGTCATCGCCCCACAGTGCTGTGTAGTTGTCCAGTCCGACCCACTCCATGAGGTCCATGGAGGAGAGCTCCACGCGGTGCAGCGAGATCCACGCGGTGTAGAGCAGCGGATAGAAACTGAACGCGGCGAAGACGACGAAGAACGGGGCGACGAAGGCGTACGGGGCGCCGCGCACGTCCAGCCGGTGCCAGAACGTACGCCGCCGATAGGTCTGCAGGGCCACCGGGGTCCTCCTGTGTCGGTCGGGCGGCCGGACGTCAGCCGGTGGCCTTCTTGATGCGGTCGTCGGTGGTCTTCCAGGCGGTCTCGGGGCTCTTGTGCTGTGCCTCGATGAGCGTCAGGCCCTGCGAGAAGATGTCCTTGATCGTGCCGTCCTTGCGGCCGAGCACCTGTTTGTCGGGGATCTCCCGGGCGGCGGCGCCGAAGATCGCGCCGATCGGCGCATTACTGAAGTACGCCGACTTCGCGCCCGCCACCTCGGGAGCCTTCAGCGCCTGCTGCGAGGACGGGAAGTTGCCGAGCTTCTCGAAGAGATACGCCTGCTGCTCGGGCGCGGTGAGCCAGGCGACCAGCTTCTTCGCCTCGTCCTTGACCGGGCTCTGCTCCATGACGCCGAGGAAGGAGCCGCCCCAGTTGGCGCCCTTCGGCGCCTTGGCCACGTCCCACTTGCCCTTGTTCTTCGGGCCCGCCTTCTCACTGATGTGGGCGAGCATCCACGCCGGGCACACCGTCGTGGCGAACGTGCCGTTGGCCAGTCCGGGGTCCCAGCCGGGCTGGAACTGGCGGAGCTTGGCCGTCAGGTCCGAGGAGGCGGCTTCAGCGGCCAGCTTCCAGGCGCCGGTGACGACCGGGTTGTCCTTGTAGATCAGCTCGCCCTTGGTGTCGTAGAACTGCTGGGAGCTGCCGTAGATCATGGCGTTGAACAGACCGCTGGCGCTGTCCATGAAGGCCACGCCGTCGCCCTTGAAGCCGGACTTGAACTTCCGCCCCGCGTCGACGTACTTCGACCAGTCGCCCGCCCACAGCTCCGCGACCTTCTCGCGGTCGGTGGGCAGCCCGGCCTGCGCGAAGAGGTCCTTGCGGTAGCAGACGGCCATCGGGCCGATGTCGGTGCCCAGGCCGATGAGCTTCTTGTCCGCCGTGGTGACCTGGTTCCGTTTCCAGGGAAGGAAATGTCCGGTTCCGGGGGCCTTTGACAGGTCGGCGAAGGTCGCCGCGCGGGTGTCCACGAGCTCCTTGGCGCGCCCGACCTCGATGCCCTGGATGTCCTTCAGGCCGCTGCCGGCGGCGAGGTGGGTCTGCAGCGCGGTGTAGTACGTCTGCTCGTCCCCGGCGATCTCCGCCTTGATCGTGACGTTCGGGTGCTCCTTCTCGTAACGCTCCAGCAGGCCGGCCTCCTTGAAGCCCATGACGCCGTACAGGCCCATGGTGATCGTGACCTTGCCGTCCTTGATCCCGCCGCCGGTGTCCGCTGCGCCGCTCCCGCCGCAGCCGGCGACCAGGCCCAGCGCGGCGGCCGCCGCCACCACCGCCAGGGATCTCCTCGTCATCGTTTTCCGAACGCTCATCGCCGTTCCCCTCCCAGAGCCAGGCCGTCATGGGCACGTTCCCATTCGCCGACAGAAGCGACTGGGAACGTGCCCACCGATGTTCCGGAAGAGTGACGGCACTCATCGCGTGTGTCAATGACTTGAACACAGGCGGGAGTTGACGCTCCGCTCAGCACACTGCCCGAAGGCGGTACGGGGCGCGCCGGAGGTCTGGCACAATGCGCTGGTGAACGGGGCGGGGACGGGACACGGCGGGGGTGGCGCGATGCCGGGCGGACAGCGGCCGACGATAAAAACCGTGGCGGCACGCGCCGGCGTCGGCCGCACCACGGTCTCCCGCGTCATCAATGGTTCGACGCTCGTCAGCGACGAGGCCAGGGCCGCCGTCCTGGCCGCCATAGCCGAGCTGAAGTACGTACCGAACTCCGTCGCCCGCGGCCTGGTCACCAGCAGGACCAACTCCATCGCGCTGGTCATTCCCGAATCGGAGTCCCGGCTCGGCGCCGAGCCGTACTTCGCCGCCGTGATCCGCGGCGTGAGCACCGGCCTCGCCGACACCCGGACCCAGCTCCAGCTCATCCTCGTCCGTGACCAGGGCGAACGCGACCGGCTCACCGCGTCCGTCGCGGAGCGGCGGGTGGACGGCGTCCTGCTGGCCTCGGTGCACGAGCACGACCCGCTGCCCGCGCTGCTGGAGGACATGGGCCTGCCCACCGTGCTCGCCGGCCGCCGCGCACCGGGGGAGACGCTGAGTCACGTCTGCGCCGACAACGTGGGCGGCGCCCACGCGGCCGTCCGGCACCTGCTGGAGCGCGGCCGCACCAGGATCGGGACGGTCACCGGGCCGATGGACATGGACGTCGGCCGCGGCCGGCTCCAGGGCTGGCAGGACGCCCTGCGCACGGCCGGTGCGCGGCCCGAGGAACGGCTCGTGGCCCGCGCCGACTTCACCGAGGAGGGCGGCCGGGCCGCCGTGCGCACGCTCCTGGACCGCGTCCCGGACCTGGACGCCCTCTTCGTGGCCTCCGACGTGATGGCGGTGGGCGCCCTGAGCGAGCTGCGCGCCCGCGGGCGGCGCGTCCCCGAGGACGTGGCGGTCGTCGGCTTCGACGACTCCTTCCTCGCCCGGCACACCCATCCGCCCCTGACGACCGTCCGGCAGCCCGTCGAAGAGCTCGGCACCACCATCGCCCGCGTCCTGCTGCGCGAGATCGCCGACCCCACGGCCCCGCGGCAGCACCTCACGCTGCCCACGGAGCTGGTGGTCCGCGAGTCCTCCTGAGAGCCCGTGCCCGAACCCGCGCGCGGGGGTCAGTCGCGCCGTACCGGACCGATGCGCTCGCGCGAGACGGCGAACGCCGCGAAGTCCGCGTAATCCGCGTCGGGCGTCGCCCAGCTCGGGTCCGAGCCGCCGAAGAAGGTCGAGAAGAACACGCCCTCGATCTGCAGCTTCTCCGAGGTCCGGAACTCCAGCTCGTCCTCGCGGAGCACCCGGCGGCCGTCGAGGAACACCTCGACTGAACCGTTGTCCTCACCCGGGGTGTTGAGCCGCACGGACTGTTCCACGCAGACCCAGCGGCCGGTCGGCCACTTCCACTTGCCGCGGCCGAGCGAGGTGCCGTGCTCCACGGAGGTCGGCAGGTACGCGTACACCTCGCCGCGCCCCTTGCGCCGCCACATGTACCGCGTGGACAGGCCGTTCTCGCCGTCGGGGATGTGCCGGCCGCCGGTGACCGAGCCGCCGTACAGGCCGGGCAGCTTGCCGCCCTTGACGAAGTCGAAGCCCTTCGGGAAACGCAGGTAGTAGCGCAGGTGGAGGGAGTCGGTCGGGCCCGAGCGGAGCGGCAGGTAGAGCTGCGCGCCGCCTTCCGGGCGGCCGTAGCGGCGGGCGACGGTGGGGCTGGCCGAGCGGGCCGGATAACGCACCCGCAGCACCGGCCCGTACACCGGATGGTGCCGCAGCGCGGCGCGGGACAGGCCGAAGGAGCCCTCCTCGCGCGGCCTGAGCCGGGGCCCGAAGAACCGGGCCACCGCGGCGGTGTCCCAGTCGAGGGAGGAGCCGGGGGAGGGGTCGTCCGTTTCCCGCGGCGGGGGTTTCTCGTCCGAACCGGAGCACGAGGCGAGGAGGGCGGCCAGCGAGGCCGCTCCCGCGGCGACGAACTTCCGACGGTCCATGGGCCGGGTGCTCCTGTCCTGGCTCGGGGGCATCGGCCGCCCCGCCGCACGGGCGGCGGGGCGGCCTGCTGTCAGGCGGCGGCGATGCGGTAGGACACCGCCGAAGTGCTCGCCTGCTTGGCGCGCAGGGTCACGGTGCCCATCGAGTCCGCCTTTCCGGTGGCCACGGTACGGCCGTCCGCGGTGAGCTTGTACGAAGCACCCGGTTTCAGGCCAGTTGCGGTGAACGCCGCGGAACTGGCCGAGTCCAGCTGCACGTTGACCGGGTTCTGGTCGCGGAAGGCGATCGACCCGGGCGTGCCGGAGTCACCCTTGACGGAGTACGTCAGCCTGGACGGCGCGGTGTTCCGGTCGAAGTACGTCCCGGTGGTCTGCTGGGTCAGCGCCCCGGAGGCGAGCGTGCCGGTGAAGGTGTTCCCGCTGAACGTCAGGTCGTCGCTCTGCCCGATCTTCAGGACGTTGCTCCCGCTGCCGTCGAAGGTGTTGCCGGTGAACGCCAGCCGGGCCGGCCTGCCGGTGTCGTTGGTGTACACGGGCTTGTCCGAGCCCTGGTACGTGTAGACGGCGTACTGCCCGCTGTCCGTGACGGTGTTGTTCGCCGAGGTGATGTCCTGCGAACCGACGCTGTAGCGCAGCCCGAACTTCGCCCGCGTGACGGTGTTGTTCTCGATGACGTCGTCGCTGCTGTCGAAGACCGCGATGCCCGCGCCGTTCGGCTGGTCGTGGACGTTGTTGTCGCGCACGACGGAGTCGGTGACGCCGCGGTGCAGCATGATGCCGTGCACCTGGTTGTCCGACGCGTCGTCGTCGCCCGGCGGCAGGTAGGGCGGGATGCCGTTGTGGTCGCTCTCGTTGCCGACGATCTCCAGGTGGTCGCACCGCTGGGAGCAGATGATCCCGTGATTGCCGTTGTCGTGCGCGTGGTTGTTGGTGATCGTCAGGTAGTCCGAGTCGTCGTGCGGGTCCAGCCCGTACGCCACGTTGTGGTCGTACTCGTTGCGGTCGAACGTCATCCCGTAGGCACCGAAGGTGTAGGTGCCCATGTAGTTGTGGTGGAAGCGGCTGCCGATCTGGTCGCCGAACACGTCCAGCTTGTCGCAGACGTCCTGGTGGGTGATGTCGCAGCCGCGGGCCTTGTACGCCACCCCGTAGCTCTCGGCCGCGTAGTAGCCGAGGTACCCGATGTCGCTGTGGTAGATGTTCATCGTCGACTCGCGGGGCGTGCCGTCGGTGTCGAGGTAGGACAGCGCCCGTATGAAGGCCCGTCCGCGCTCCCCGGAGGCGGCGGAGGGATCGGTGTCCGGCCCGTTCGCCTGCTCGTCCCAGGAGGTGATGTCCACGCGGTCGATGTCGATGGTGCCGTACTGCGCGGTGATGGAGGCGACCTCGGTGGGCCCGCCGCCCGCCGGGCTGCTGAGCCGCAGGGTGTCCACCTCTCCGCCCGCGGCGGAGCCGTGCAGCTCCAGGGTGGCGCCGTTCTGGATCACCAGGTTGGCGTCCAGTTGCCAGGTGCCGGGCGAGCCGTCGACCTGGTGCAGGGGAGCGCTCGGGCACAGTGTGCTGATGCCGGAAGGCGACGACGTGCCGGACATGAGATAGAGGGTGTTGGTACTGGAGGCGTACCGCACCTGTCCGGAACAGGCCGCGGCCTGTGCGGGCGGGGCGAGCACGCCGGTCAGGCCGGTGACCAGCGTGCCCGCCGAGAGCAGGACGATGCCCGCGCGCAGGGTTCTGATGACGCCGGATGAGCGGTCGGTCATGGTGTGCGACTCCTTCTCCGGTTCTCCGGCCGCCGTCCCGGTGGGGCGGCGGCCGGTGTGTGCACGGCTGACGTTGCGTCAGGCCGTGTTCTCCACATGTCCGGCGACCTTGGGCCGTGGGGTGCCACGGTGCCGGACGTGATGGAGGGTCTGCAGGACGACGGCCAGCGCGAGCGCCACCAGTGCGGCGAAGCCCAGCCAGGGGAACGGCGGCATGGTGATCTCGGTCTTGCCGTGCCGCTTGACCTCGCCGTCCCCGTCCAGGGCCACCGGGGCCCGGACGCGGGAGTCGGTGAGGTCCAGCAGGGACCGGGCGTCCGCGTCGATGCCCTGCCGCTCGGCCAGGATGTCGAGGGACTTGCCCGAGGCCCGGACGCCCTCCGCGAGATGCATGCCGCGGTGGGAGCTGCCGATCGACACGTTCTCCAGGCGGGCCGCGGCACCCAGGTCGACGGCCGTGGTGCCGCCGGACAGGGCGCCGCCGGTGACCCGCAGCCCGGGGGAGCTGGAGGCCAGGCCCTTGCGGCTGGCCTCGCTGACCCGGACGCCGTTCAGGGTGATGTGCCGGGTCGCCCCGGAGACGAGTACGCCGGTCTCGCCACCGTCCACCCGGACGTCGCGCAGCGCGACCCGGTCGGCCCCGCCGCCGATGGCGATGCCGGTGCGGTTGGCGGACAACGAGGTGCGTTCGACGCGGACACGGGAACCGGTGATGCCGATGCCGCGGTCGAAGCCGCTGAGGGAACCGCCGGAGACCGTGGCGCCCCCGATGCCCTCGGCCAGCAGGATGCCGGGCTCGCTGCCGTTGTGCCCGGTCAGCTCGGGATCCTTGACGGAGACCGTGCTGTCGCCGCCGGAGACGCGCACCGCGGCGCGCGAGGAGCTCTCCACCGTGGCCTTGTGCACGACGCACTGCCGGCAGGACGTCAGGTCGATGCCGCCGCCCATGTCGAAGTGGGAGGTGGGGGAGGTCAGCCGCAGGCCGCGCTGGAGCGTGGCCTTGATCCCGGCACCGTCGTTGTCACGGGTGCTCAAGCCGGTCAGGCTGCGGTTGTCGGTACCGCCGAGGGCGATGCCCGTACGGCCGTTGGACTCGGCCACGAGGCCGCTCGCCTTGGTGCCGCTGTCGCCCTTGAGCACGATGCCGTCCTCGGTGGCGCCGGTGGCCGTGATGTTCTTCAGGCTGACGTCCTTGGAGCCGGCCAGCCGCAGCCCGGTGTGGTTGTCCTCGAACGTCGTGCCGGTCGCCGAACCCGTGCTGCCCCGCGCCCAGGTGACGCCCGACTGGTCGGCGGTCGTGGACTGGCTGACCCGGCCGAACCCGCTGACGGTGGCGTTGCGGAAGTCCATCCGGCCACCCGCGCCCATCGAGAGGTACGGGCGCCCGGGCGCACTGGCGGGCGCGGGGCTGGAGCCGTCCTCGGCGACCGAGGCCAGCGTGGTGCTGTCGACGTCCAGGGCGGCCCGGCTGCCGCTGATCCACGTCCCCGACCTGGCCGTCCGCCCCGCGGTGAGCAGGACCTTCTTCGTCCGGTCGTCGATGCGCAAAATGGTGTCGGGGGCGAGCAGCATGGCGGTACGGATGCGGACGGTGGACGGCCGGCCGGGCTCGGAACCGATCCACTCCCGGCCCGCGTTGGCGGCCAGCCAGCCCAGCGAGACGGACGGCGTCCCCGGGTACAGCCGGCGCACGACGACGCCGTGGTCGAGCAGGCTCACACTGCGCGGCCGCAGCACCATCAGCTTGTCGGGCTGCCCGGTGCGCTGCCAGGCGGCGATGTCCTCGGGCAGGCCGACGGCCGCCGCCGGCGTCCCCTGGACGCCGACGGCCAGGACGGCCGAGAGGGCGGCCGCGGCCGCCCCGAAACGGTGTACGGTTTTCATGCGCCTGCCTCCGAACCTGCGGCCTGCGGTGAGGTCCGCACCGCGACACCGTTGACGACGGACACCTGCCGGGTCAGCCAGCGCTGCCTGCGGATGGTCAGCAGGGCACAGATCTTCACCCCGGCCATCAGGAACGACACCAGCACGAAGCCGGGGACGAGGAAGAACGACGACGGCCTGCGCACGAGGTGCGGGAGCATCTTCATCGCCCGGCTGATCCACCACCAGGCGGCCAGGCAGGCCACGAAGAACCAGTCCTCCCGCACGATCGCCCAGATCATGAAGAACGGCGCGATCAGCAGCGTGAAGCTGCTCACCGCCTTGTCGGCCATGGTGAAGGCGAGGAACGGATGGCGCCGGATCCAGCGGGACGACAGCGCTCTGAGGTCTGATCTCCAGGTGTTGCGGGACCAGCGCAGCCGCTGCTTCATGAAGATCCGCCAGGTGCCGGGGAAGGTCGACCAGACCCGGGCGGAGCGCTGCATGTACGTACGGTGGCCGCGCGCCAGGGTCAGCGTGGTCAGCCGCTTGTCGTCGCCCGACATGCACGGCACGCCCATGAACGTCTCGTGCATGAACTCGTCGGATATCTCCAGCAGCAGCTCCCGGCGGTAGACCGCGGTCCGGCCGGAGAGGCAGGAGACGGCCCGGCCCACGGCGGTCTGGGCCGCGTTCTCGTCGAAGTACCGGTAGTCCAGGTACATGTCGTTGACCCGCTGCAGGAATCCCCGCGGGTTGTAGACGTTCTGCCGGGTGCCGACGCCGCCGACCTTCGGGTCGGCGAAGGGCTTGCACACCTCGGCGGCCACGTCGTCCGCCCAGATGGTGTCGGAGTCCACCAGCGCGACCAGGTCGGTGCTGCACGCCTCCCAGCCGCGGCGCAGCGCGTCGCGCTTGCCGGGCACGTCGGTGATGACGACGGTCACGGGATAGCGGGCCGCGACCTCCTTGCACGCCTCGTCGGTGACGTCGATGACGAGGACGACCTCCTCGACGTCGTTGGCCAGCCAGGACTCGATCGCGTGCGCGAAGATGTCGGGGTCTTCCTGGTACACCGGGACGACGATGCTCAGCGGCAGCCGGAAGTCGTTCCGCACCGGGCGGTACAGGGCGGCCGGCGCGCGGCGCACGAGCCAGCAGCCCCAGCGCACCAGGCCCAGGATGCCCAGCGGCAGGTAGACCAGGTAGTACCGGAAGTCGTAGAGCGTGGTGTCTAGTAGGGCACTCATGGTTCCGTTCTCGATGACGGGTGAGCCGAGGCCGGGCAAGGGGGGAGTGGGGGCTCTGAGGGGGGTGTCCGCGACGGTCAGGCCAGTTCGGCGGCCAGTTCGTCCGCTTCACGGTCGGCCCGCTCGATCAGCGTGTCGTTGACCTGGACCACGGCCTTGAGCAGCGGCATGTCCAGGCTCAGCGACTCGGCGAGGCCGAGGAAGCCCTGGGTGTCCTTGGGCAGGCACACCCCGCCGTACGGCGCTCCCCCGCGGATGCCGTAGAGCGGGTTGTACGAGCCCTCGGCGGACCGGGCCACGGTCTGCGCGATGGGGTCGAGGTCCAGCCCGAGGGTCTGGCTCACCAGCCACATCTCGTTCCAGAAGCTGATCTTCGTGGCGTTGTAGATGTTGTGGGCGCACTTGACCAGCTCGGCCGCGGCCGGGTTGGAGAAGGTACGCAGCTCCCCGCCGAACGGCGCCAGCAGCTCGGTCAGCCGCTCCACCGTCCGGTTGCTGCGGGAGGCGATCACCGTCATCCACGGGTGCCGGAAGTCCTCCAACGCCGTGGCGGCGCGCAGGAATTCGGGGTTGCCGGCCAGTGAGAAGCCCTCGCCGACGGACTTGCCCGAGTGCTTCTCCAGCAGCGTCTGGACGAGGCCCTCGGTGGTGCCCGGCGGCACGGTGGACCGGACGACCACGGTGTGGTCACCGGTGGCGTCGGCCAGGGCCGCGCCCACCGAGGCGGTCCCGTCCTCGAAGGCGGTCAGGTCATAGCGGTGACCGACGTTGGGCGTGGGCAGCGTGAGGAAAATGAAGGCGTCCGGTGCATTACGCAGATCGAGCACGTCACGCGCGTCCAGCTCCTGCGAGCGCAGGTATTCGAGCCGCTGGTGTGAGATGTCGATGAAGGTCACCTCGTGGCCGGCGTGTAAAAAGCCCTTACCGGTGGCCGTGCCGACGACGCCGGAACCCACGATGAAAATACGTGCCATGGTGCTGTCCTCCTGGTGGATGTGCGTGCTCGACGCGACGCGACAGTGGTAACGAAAAAGGTGCGGGCCGGAGGGAACCGATCCGATGTCACGGCCGTCGGAGCAATGGCGCACGGGGCGGGCCCGCGCGTTCCGGTGAGCTCGGACGGGACAGTGCTGCCGGGTGCGTCAGGCCCCCCTGCCTGATCAGCATGTATGCATCCTCCGCCGGACGGCGCCTGTACGACTGCGTGACGATGTGAGCGCTGAGTCGCACTCTGCACTCATCGGGACGGACAGTACAGAAGCCGACTTACTGAGAGGGCAGGAAATTGCCGTGAATCCTGAATTCCGTATGCCCGGCTCCGGTACGGGTCCAAAGGCGTCGATATCCTGCGGAAAAGCGCTGATCGGAGCGGGAAACCGGCAGGCCGGAACTCCGGCCGGTGAGCCGGGCGTACGCCGTGCTCTCGGTACGGACACCGGGGCATGACAAGCGTTTTCGTGGGCTGCGTGCCGGGGCCATCGAATTCAGTAGGTTGTCCGAATCGGCGAGAGTGCCGGGACCGGTAATCAGACGCGCGGAATCCCTATTCCGTGGCGTCATGGAAAGCGCCCGTCACGTCCGTCCCTGCCGCCTCCCCGGCAGCGCGCGGCGGAGGCGGGCCGCACCGCGCTGACCTGGGCGGGCGCGGTGCGTGGCGGATCGAGTGCGGCGTGTGGCGGCGGAGCGCGCGCCGCTGGCCGGAACCGTCACGGCGGGCCGTCCGTCACCACGCCGCCTGGGCAGCGGCCTTCTCGCGCGCCGCCGCGGCCCGTTCCGGATCGCCGAGCTGCTCCTCCAGCCGCGCCTGCGCCGACCAGTTGTACGGGCAGACGGGGCGCAGCTGGATGCGCTCGCTCAGCAGCGTGCGCGCCAGTTCCGTACGGCGTGCGCGGAGCGCCGCCTCGACCAGCGTGCGCTGCACGGCGTCCCGCTGCGCGTGGCTGCCGCCGAAGGTGTGCAGCCGGTGCCGTACCGGCAGCAGCAGATCGACGGCGCGGCCGTACTCCTGCCGCCCGTACGCGATCAGCGCCCGGCACACCGGCAGTCCGATGTCGGCGGTCATCGCGCGGTTGGACACCGCCGGCGCGGCCCCGGCCAGCCACCGCTGCCGGTCCGCCACCAGCCGCTCGGCCAGTCCGATGCGGCCCGCGCCCACGTACGCCATGACCGCGTGCGCGTCGTTGAAGGCGTAGTGCGCGCCGTCGTCGCGGCGCTCCCACGCGTCAGCGAGCCGCGCCCACCGCACGCCCTGGTCCTCGCCCGCCAGGTACAGCCGCCACAACAGGGCGGCGGCGTCCAGCAGTTCCATGGCGACGCCCGCGGACTCCTCGTGGTGCAGCGCCGCGTCGTAGATCTCCAGCACCCGCGCCGCGTCACCCATCTCCAGCGCGTACAGGGCGTAGTGCCACCAGTTGTGCACGGTCAGCAGGGTGCCGTCGGACCAGTCCTCGGTGCGCGCGTCGAGGAAGCGGATACCGTCGGTGAAGCGGCCCCGCATCTCATACGTGTGCACCACGCCGTGGATCGCCCACACGTCGTGCGGATGGCGCGCGAGCGCTTCGAGGCCCGCCTCCTCCGCGCGCTCGTAGTGCCCCGACTCCTCCAACCCGAAGGCGTACATGCCCAGCAGCGGGCCGCGGTGCGGGTCGTCCGGCTCCCAGGCGCCCAGCGCCCCGCCGATGCGGTCGCGCAGGCGCTGGGCGTCCCCGGTGAGGAAGTCGTGCTGGTGTCCGGCGAAGAGCGCCAGCACATCGCGGGGGTGGGCGACGGTGAGGTCACCGAGCAGGCGTCCGGCGCCGTGCAGGTCCCCGTCCAGCCAGGCGGCCGCGGCGGCGAGATGCATCCGCTCCCGGGACGTGAGCGTCTCCTCGTCCAGACCGGAGCGGAAGCGGAGGAAGGTGTCCCGGGCTGCGGCCGCGTCCTTCTCCTCCGTACCCAGCACACCGAGGTACGCGGCCAGCACCTGCCCCATCACCGACCGTGGTGATGCCGCCAGCGCCGCGTCGGCCGCTTCGACCACCTCGGGCCGGAAGAACACCAGGTGGTCCAGGGCCCGTTCGTAGTGGACGAGCGCATCGGCGCCGGTGTTGCTCATCCGGTGCCCGTGCCGGTCCGCTGTCATAGGTCCCTCCTGCGTAGCCGGTCCGCCTGCCCTCAGCGATGGTGGACGACCGGCGGCCGCCGGGAGCGGAATCCGGTCCCCGAGGGCCACCACCCGTACCAGGCCAACGATTACTGTGCCCTCCCGGACACGATCCGGACACCGGCCGTCCGCCGCCGGCCCGCGCGCGGGCGCCGCGGCCGCGCCGCCACCAGCACGCGCACGGCCGCCGCGCCCGCCCGCCGTCCGGGCGGTCCCCGGGCTGGCTCTGGGCGATTCGGTCAGCGGGACCGGGGCCGGAAAACGGGGGCCCGGCCCGCCGCGCGGCACACGTCTGTACCCACACAGCCCAGCCGCCGCGACAGTCACCGGACATCCCGGGCGGGCCCCGGGCCCGCACCGCCACGGAAGCGGCCGGAACCGGGCACCGGCACACCCTCTTTGCCGGACCGGCAAGAAAGCTCGCCACCGCCACGCGGCCGCCCGATGATCACGGAAAGCGGGACCACGCCCGCTTACACCGCAGGAGGAGACATGCCGCAGCCGACTCCCGTACAGCACCGCCTGGTCCGCACACCCGGCGGCCGTATCCATCTCGTGGAGCAGGGCACCGGCCCCCTGGTCCTCTTCGTCCACGGCTTCCCGGAGTCCTGGTACTCCTGGCGCCACCAGCTCCCGGCGCTGGCCGCCGCGGGCTTCCGCGCGGTGGCCCTCGACGTCCGGGGGTACGGCCGCTCCTCCGCGCCCGCCGCGGTCGACGCGTACCGGATGCTGGACCACGTCGAGGACACCGCCGCCGTCATCGAGGCCCTCGGCGCCGGGAGCGCGATCGTCGTGGGCCACGACTGGGGCTCGCCGATCGCCGCCCACACCGCATTGCTCCGGCCGGACCTGGTCACGGCCGTCGGGCTGCTGAGCGTGCCGTACGCGCCCCGGGGCGGGCCCCGGCCCACCGAGGCGTTCGCCGGGCTCGGCGGCGACGAGGAGTTCTACGTCGGGTACTTCCAGCAGCCCGGCCGGGCGGAGGCCGAGATCGAACCGGACGTCCGCGGCTGGCTGGCCGGCTTCTACGCCGGGCTCTCGGCCGACACGATGCCGCGCGGCGGCGAGGGCAGCCTCTTCTTCGTGCCCGAGGGCGGGCGGCTCCGCGACCGTTTCCCCGCAGGCGTCCTGCCCTCCTGGCTCACCGAGGCCGATCTCGACGTGTACGCCGGGGAGTTCGAGCGGACCGGCATGACCGGCGCGCTCAACCGTTACCGCAACGTCGACCGGGACTGGGCGGACCTCGCCCCCTGGGACGGCGCGCCGGTCACCCAGCCGGCGCTCTTCCTCGGCGGCACCCTCGACGCCTCCACCACCTGGATGAGGGAGGCCATCGAGGCGTACCCCACCACCCTGCCCGGCCTGGTCTCCTGCCACCTCCTGGAGGGCTGCGGACACTGGATCCAGCAGGAACGCGCCGAGGAGGTGAACCGCCTCCTCATCGACTGGCTCCGTTCCCCGGCCGTGGGAGTCGGCTAAATCACACACCGTGCGACGGCGCCGCCGGGCAGGCACCAGCACCGGGAAGCGGCTGGTGCCCCTCGTTGCACTCGCGGCGGCGGGCGGTGGGGCGCACTCCGGTGTTGACAGCGGGGGGTGCGCGCGGGCGCATGCTCGTTGCGTGCGCCCCCACCCCCTCCGGGCCGTGGCGTGTGAGGCCGCCCGGTTCCGTTGTGCAGTCCTGCTACCTGCACAAAAACCTGTGGGTGAACCGCTTCCGGCCGAGTTCGGCCACCGGATGGTTCCCAGGTCCGGGCGTGCTTAATCTGCTGTCACCACCTATGCGCGTCTCGAGGGGGAGCCGTGCTCATGACGTCGATGCAGGGTTACGACAGCCTGGTTGGTAGGGGGGAAGTGCCCGGGTCGGGGGGCCCAGGCACTCACGGGGAACGGGGGGAATTCCTGGATCGCTCGCCGTATGACGAGCGTTCGCCGTACGAGAGGCCGGCTCCGGCCGTGCGCGCCGCGGGGGCGTGCTCGGCGACCGTGCCGCCGCGCCGTGTCCCGTCGCGTCGGATGACCTGTTCCGCGCCCTTCGGGCGGGCCGCGGAGAGCCACCGCACGCGGCGGTCTGACCCGGCGCGCAGCAGACGCCTGACGAGGTGCGGATACCTTGACCGGGCCGCTCTGAAGGCCGACTTCACCGGCCGGGGCGTCGCTCCGGACGCAGCGCAGGGTCTGGACACCGTGCCGGGCTCCAGCCACCGCACCGAGGATCCTCACCCCACAGAGGATCCGGGCCACGCCGAGGACGACGGCGAGAGCGATCACCACGACCGCACCGGAACCCGGGCAGCGCACGCCTTGACGGCGGGCCCGGCGGCGGGCGGCGGCCGTCCGCCCCTTCTCTCCGTGCCTCGCGGCCGTTTCCTCCCTTGTACGGGGAGTCGGCCGCCGAGGGCGTCGATGATTCCGCCGTACTGGCGGCAGAGCTGTCCGGGCCCAGTGCCCCGCCCCGATTCCGGCTCGCCGTCCACGGATTCGCACCAGTCCCCCCACCGCACAGGCCGAATGCCTTGAATTCGACCACAGCCGACGACATTGACTTACTAGGAGCTCACGTGGTGGGAAAACCTGCCGAGATTTCGGCAGCGGATCTGGTTGAATCTTCAACTATTAATAATGGGAGCAATGGAAGCACCGTGCCGGAGACGACCGGCACCGAGCGAATCCTCGCCGAGGTGCTGGCCGGTGTGGTGAGCGCCGAGCGGGTGCCGGTGGACAGCCACTTCTTCGACGACCTCGGCGCCAACTCCCTCGTGATGGCGCAGTTCTGCGCGCGGATCAGGAAGCGCGGCGACCTGCCGTCGGTCTCCATGAAGGACGTCTACCGCCACCCGACCATCCGCAGCCTGGCCATGTCCCTGCCGGTCCTCCCGCCCGCCACCGCCGAAGAGCAGGCACCGGCCGTCCCCGAGGACCCGGCGCCGGCCGGCAGCACGCCGCGGTACGTGCTGTGCGGTGCGCTCCAGCTCCTGATTTTCCTCGGCTACTCCTACCTCGCCGGACTGGTCACCATCCGCGGCTTCACCTGGGTCTCCGCGGGCTCCGGCCTGACCGGCATCTACCTGCGGTCGGCCCTTTTCGGCAGCGCCGGATTTCTCGGCATGTGCCTCTTTCCGGTCGCGGCCAAATGGATTCTCGTCGGCCGCTGGCGGACCATGGAATTCCCGGTGTGGAGCCTGGCCTATCTGCGTTTCTGGACGGTCCGGGTACTGATCCACGCGAACCCGATGAGGTTCTTCATCGGCAATCCGCTGTACGTGCTGTACCTCCGGGCCCTCGGCGCACGCATCGGCAAGAACGTCACGATCCTCTCGCCCGCCGTCCCCGTCTGCACCGACCTGCTCACCATCGGCGCCGGCACGGTGATCCGCAAGGAGGCGTACTTCCTCTGCTACCGGGCGCACGCCGGGCGGATCCAGACCGGCCCCGTCACCCTCGGCCGGGACGTCTTCATCGGCGAGCGCACCGTGCTGGACATCAAGACGTCGATGGGCGACGGCGCCCAGATCGGTCACGCCTCCGCGCTGCAGAGCGGCGAGGCCGTGCCGGCCGGGCAGCGGTGGCACGGCTCACCGGCGCAGCGCACGGACGTGGACTACGTACGCGTCGCACCGGCCGGCTGCAGCACCCTGCGCCGCTTCGGGTACGGCTTCCTCACCCTGGTCCAGGTGTGCCTCGTCTACGTGCCGCTGAGCGTCGGCGCGATGTACTTCCTGCTGACGGAGGTCCCCGCACTCGGCAGGTGGCTGGGCCCCGGCACAGAAGGGCTCACCTCGGCGGCGCTGTACCTCGACGCGCTGGTCATCTCCGTGGTGGTGTTCTTCGGCTTCACCCTGCTGGGCATGGTCTGGCTGTTCACCGTGCCGCGCCTGCTGAACCTGATGATCGAGCCGGACAAGGTGTATCCGCTGTACGGCTTCCACTACTCGGTGCACCGCGCCGTCACGCGGATGACCAACAACAAGTTCTTCAAGTGGCTCTTCGGCGACAGCTCCTACATCGTCCACTACCTGCGCTACCTCGGGTACAACATGTCCCGGATCGAGCAGACCGGGTCGAACTTCGGCACGGACGTGGCGCACGAGACCCCGTTCCTGGCCACCATCGGCAGCGGCACGATGGTCGCCGACGGACTGTCCATCATCAACGCCGACTTCTCCAGCACGTCCTTCCGCGTCTCCACGGCGGAGATCGGCGCGCACAGCTTCCTCGGCAACTTCATCGCCTATCCCTCGGGCGGCAGGACGGGGGAGAACTGCCTGCTCGCGACCAAGGTGATGGTGCCGCTGGACGGCGAGATCCGCGAAGGGGTGGGGCTGCTCGGCTCGCCGAGCTTCGAGATCCCCCGCACCGTGGAGCGCGACACGCGCTTCGACCACTTCCGCACGGGCGAGGAGTTCCGCAGGCGGCTCGCCGCGAAGAACCGGCACAACACCGTCACGATGGCGCTCCATCTGTTCCTGCGGTGGGTGCACGTCTTCGTGCTCACCGTGCTGGCCGTCGCGGCGATCGAACTGTACGGCGTGGTCGAGCAGTTGCTGATCGCGGCGTACATGGCGCTCAGCATGGCCTTCACCGCCGTGTACTTCAGCATGACGGAGCGGGTCATCCTGCGGTTCCGTTCGCTGCGGCCGCAGCTCTGCTCCATCTACGAGCCGTACTTCTGGTGGCACGAGCGCCTGTGGAAGGTGCCCGACAACCACTTCAACGCCTTCAACGGCACCCCGTTCAAGAACCTGATGTGGCGGATGCTGGGCGTCCGGCTCGGCCGGCGGGTCTTCGACGACGGCTGCTACATCACCGAGCGAACCCTCACCGCCATCGGGGACGACGCCACGCTCAACATGGGGAGCAAGATCCAGTGCCACTCGCAGGAGGACGGCACCTTCAAATCCGACCACAGCACCATCGGCGCCGGCTGCACGCTGGGCATCGGCGCCCTGGTCCACTACGGCGTGACGATGGGCGACGGCGCGGTACTGGCCGCCGACTCCTTCCTGATGAAGGGCGAGGAGATCCCGCAGCACGCACGGTGGGCGGGAAACCCGGCCGCCGAAACGCACCGGGCGCCCCAGCGGACCGCATGACCCAGCGACCACCGCACATGCCGGACGACATGAACCGCGGTGCGCCGACCGGGACGGAGCAGCGGCCCCCTGGCACGGAGAGGGCGGCGGGGCCGCCGCCATCGGCACGTACCGGGAACCGGGCACCGAGGCCGGCCGGGGGGCCGGCCAGGAAACCGACGACAACGACCGCGCCGCTCCGGACGGCGGCGCGCGGCACCGTGACAGCGGTGCACGGAGGGGGAAGATCCCATGGCAATGCCGGCTGAGAGCGGTCGGGAATTCTGGCGGGGTGTACTCGTGGGAGGCGGCGCCACCGCGCTCCCGCGGTGGACCCGGCATCCGGTGCCGGGCGTCGCCGAGCAAGTGGCGAGCGTCCCGGCCGAGGTGGTCACGGCGGTACGCCGGCTGGCGGAGGAGCTGGCGGTGCCGTTCGACTCACTGCTGCTGGCCGCGCACGCCAAGGTCCTCGCGGCGCTGGCGGGCGAGCGGGACGTGGTGACCGGGCATGTCGCCGTACGGGACGGCCGGCCGCTGCCCTGCCCGCTGACGACCGGCGCCGCCACCTGGCGGGCGCTGGTGCACGACGTGGACCGCGCCGTCTCCGAGCTGCTGACGCACCGTGAGTTCCCGGTGGAGGAACTCCGCCGCGAACTGAGCGTCACAGGGCCGGAGTTCGAGACGGTGTGGGACCCGACCGGCGGCGAGGGCGAGCCGACCGGTAACACCGTGCTGTGGATGGGCGTCACGGCACGCGGCGAGGAACTGGTACTGCGGCTGCGGTACCGCACCGAGGCGCTGGACGCGGCGTGCGTGGACCGGATCGCCGGCTACCACCGCCGCGCACTGGCGCTGCTGGCCGCCGGGCCCGACGCCGACCACACGCGGCAGAGCCTGCTGTCCGCGGGCGAACTCCGCCACCAGCTCGACGAGCTGGCCGGACCGCAGCGCGAGCTGCCCGACGCCCGCTTCCACGAGCTGTTCGAGCAGCGGGTACGCGCCCACCCGGACGCCGTCGCCGCCGTACAGGGCACCCGGCAGTGGACGTACCGGGAGCTCAACGCCCACGCCAACCGGCTGGGCCGCGCCCTGCTGGCCAGGGGCCTGCGCCGGGAAGGCGCCGTCGCCGTGGTCACCGAACGCAACCTGGACTGGATGGCCGCCGTGCTGGCGGTCTTCAAGGCCGGCGGCGTCTACCTGCCCATCGAGCCGCACTTCCCGGCCGACCGCATCGCCACCACGCTCTCCCGGGCGGAGTGCGGCCTCGTGCTGACCGAACCCGGCAGCACCGGCACCCTGGACGAGGCGCTGACCGCCGTGCCCGGCGCCCGCAAGCTCCTCATCGGCACCGCGTACGAGGAAGGACACACCGAGGACGACCTCGGCATCGTCATCGAGCCGGACCAGCTCGCGTACATCTACTTCACCTCCGGCTCCACCGGCGAGCCCAAGGGCGCGATGTGCGAGCACGCCGGGATGCTCAACCACCTCTACGCCAAGATCGAGGACCTGGGCATCGGCGAGGGACAGGTCGTCGCCCAGACCGCACCCCAGTGCTTCGACATCTCGCTGTGGCAGCTCGTCTCCGCACTGCTGGTCGGCGGCCGCACGCTGCTGGTCGGACAGGACGCGGTGCTGGACGTCCAGCGGTTCATCGACACGGTCGCCGAGGGCCGGGCCGGCGTGGTCCAGGTCGTCCCGTCCTACCTCGAAGTCGTGCTGTCCGCGCTGGAGGCGGCGCCCCGCGAACTGCCCGACCTGCACTGCGTGTCCGTCACCGGAGAAGCCCTGAAGAAGGAGCTGGCCCAGCGGTTCTTCACGGTCCTGCCGGGCCTGAAGCTGGTCAACGCCTACGGCCTCACCGAGACCTCGGACGACACCAACCACGAGGTGATGCTCCGCGCGCCCGAGGGCGACCGGGTGCCGCTCGGCCCCGCCGTGCGCAATGTGCACGTCCGCGTCGTCGACGACCACCTCGCCCCGGTACCGCTCGGCGCCCCCGGCGAGATCGTCTTCTCCGGTGTCTGCGTCGGCCGCGGCTACGTGAACGACCCGGAGCGGACCCGGCAGGCGTTCCTGCCCGACCCGCACCGCCCCGGCGCCCGGCTGTACCGCAGCGGGGACCGGGGCCGCTGGCAGGCGGAGGGCAAGCTGGAGTTCCTCGGCCGCCGGGACACCCAGGTCAAGATCCGCGGCTTCCGCATCGAGATCGGTGAGATCGAGAACGCGCTGCTGCGGATGGACGGCGTACGGGACGGCGCCGTGGTGGTCGCCGAGCGCGCCGACCGCAGCAAGCACCTCATCGCCTTCTACTCCGGACGCGAACTGGAGGTCACGGTGCTGCGCCAGGGGCTGGGGGAGTCGCTGCCCGGCTACATGGTGCCCGCCGCCTTCCACCACCTGGACAGCCTGCCGCTGACCGCCAACAGCAAGATCGACCGCAAGGCGCTGACCGCGCTGGCCGGCCGGCTGGGGATGGCCGAGGAGGACTACCACGCACCGCGCACCGCCACCGAACGGCGGCTGGCCGCCGCCTGGTCCACCGTGCTCGGCATCCCGCAGGAACGCATCGGCCGGCGCGACCACTTCTTCGACCGCGGCGGCACCTCCCTGTCGGCGGTGAAGCTCGCCGTCACCCTGAAGCGCGCCGTCTCCCTGAAGGACGTCACCCGCCACCCGGTCCTCGCCGACCTGGCCGACGTGGTCGACGGCCGCTCCGTACGCCGCGAGGGACTGCTGCACGCCCTCGCGGAGCCGGGCGGTGGCACCGCCGGGGCGCTCGTGTGCTTCCCGTACGCCGGCGGCAACGCGGTCAACTTCCAGCCGCTGGCCCGTGCCCTGCGCGGCACCGGGCGCGCGGTGTACGCCGTGGAACTGCCCGGGCACGACCTCGCGGCACACAGCGAGCCGTTCGCGTCCCTGGAGGACGTGGCCGAGCAGGCCGTCACCGAGATCGTCCGGCGCGGCCTGGACAACGTACTGCTGTGGGGCCACTCCTCGGGCACCGCCTTCGCGGCCGAGACGGCCCGGCGCCTGGAACAGCGCGGCGTGACCGTCCAGCGTCTCTTCCTCGCCGCCCAGCTGCCCGGCGACGCCGCCGCCCGGCGCGCCGCCATGACCGTACTCGCCGCCCGCGACAACGCGCGCATCGCCGCGCAACTGTCGGCGGAGGGCGGCTACACCGAACTGGAGGAGCTGGACGCCCAGCGCGCCGAGCACGTCGGCGCGGCCTACCGCCACGACTGCCTCGCCGCCCACCAGTACTTCGCCGGCCTGCTGCAGGACCCGCCGGCGGAGAAGCTGTCCGCACCGGTCACCGTGGTCGTCGCCGCTGACGACCCGGTCACGGCCGACGCCCGCCTGCGCCACCTCGACTGGCAGCTGCTCGCCGAGGACGTGACGCTGCACGAACTGGCCGACGGCGGCCACTACTTCCTGCGCACCCGCCCCGACCGGGCGGCACAGGCCGTACAGGCCGCCGCCGCTTTGTTGGCTTCTTCTTGATAACAACGAAAGGAAGATCGGAAATGTCGTTATTCCCGGCGTCCCTCCTCGACGTGGAACGCCAGCCAGGCAGGCCCCCGATGGTGCGGGCCGAGATCACAGGTGACGCGCCGCGCTGGGTCGCCGAGCACCGGGACGCCCTGCGCGCCGCCGTTGCCGAACACGGCGCGGTGCTCGTCCGCGGCCTGGGCTTACGGGACCCGGCCGGTACCGGAGCTGTTTTCCGGCTGCTGGCCACCGACCTGCTGAGGGAACAGGAGGCGTTCGCGCCCCGGCGGACCTATCCCGAGGAGGGCGTCTACTCCTCCACCAAATGGCCGCCGAACCAGCAGATGTGCATGCACCACGAGCTGAGTTACACCCTCACCTTCCCCGGCCTGATGATGTTCGCCTGCCTGACCGCGCCGGCCGAGGGCGGGGCCACCGCGGTGGCCGACGCGTCCGCCGTGCTCGACGCGCTGCCCACCGAACTGGTGCGGCGCTTCGAGCGGGAGGGCTGGCTGCTCACCCGCAGTTACAACGAAGAGATCGGCGCGCCCTGGGCCGAGGCGTTCGGCACCGAGAACCCCGCGGAGGTCGAGCGGTACTGCCGCGCGAACGCCATCGACTTCGCATGGCAGAAGGACGGCATCCTGCACACCCGCCAGCGCCGCAGCGCCGTGGTACACCACCCGGTCACCGGCCGGCGCTGCTGGTTCAACCAGATCGCCTTCCTGAACGAATGGACCATGGCGCCCGAGGTGCGCGAGTACCTCGTGGACGAATACGGCGCCGACGGGCTGCCGTTCAACACCCGCTTCGGCGACGGCGCCCCCATCGGAGAGGACATCGTGCAACTGCTCAACGAGGTCTACGAGAAGCACACGGCCCGCGAGCCCTGGCAGGCCGGCGATCTGCTCCTGGTGGACAACGTCCGTACCGCGCACAGCAGGGAGCCCTTCGAAGGCCCGCGCGAGGTGCTGGTGGCGATGGCCGACGGGGTACGGCTGGCCGACTGCGCGCCCACGATCGAGGTGAGCCCCCGGTGACGACCATCCACCCCACCGCCGCCGAAGCCACCGGCCAGGGGCCGAGGAAAGTGCCGCCGTTCGCGGTGGTCTCCGGCTCCCAGGTCCAGCGCGCCCTGCAGGGCCGCGAACGGGAACTCGTCGAGCTGGTCGAGGAGACCTACCGGCTGCACGGCGCCGGCCACACGGTCAACCCGCCCTCGTACTTCCTGCGGTTCCCCGACCGGCCGTCCTCCCGGATCATCGCGCTGCCCGCATCGGTGGGCGGCCAGGAACCGGTCGACGGCCTGAAATGGATATCCAGCTTTCCGGAGAACGTCGCGGCCGGCATTCCCCGGGCGTCGGCGGTCCTGATCCTCAACGACCACGACACCGGCTACCCGTTCGCGTGCCTGGAGAGCTCGATCATCTCCGCCACCCGCACGGCCGCCTCGGCGGCGTCGGCGGCCGACTGGCTCAGCCGCGGCCGGCCGCGGCCCGTGCGCGTCGGCTTCTTCGGTACGGGCCTCATCGCCCGCTACATCCACACGTTCCTGGCCGCCACTGGCTGGGCGTTCGAGGAGATCGGCGTGCACGATGTGTCCGCCGACAGCGCGGCGGGCTTCCGCACGTACCTCGAACAGTCCGGTACGAGCGGCCGTATCACCATCCACGACAGCGCCGAACAGCTCATCCGGCTGAGCGACCTGGTGATCTTCGCCACCGTCGCGGGCCGGCCGCACGTCAGCGACGTGTCGTGGTTCGCACACCATCCGCTGGTGCTGCACGTCTCGCTGCGCGACCTCGCGCCGCAGATCGTGCTCGCCTCTGCCAACATCGTGGACGACGTCGAACACTGCCTGAAGGCCGACACCTCACCCCACCTGGCCGAACAGCTCTCCGGGGGCAGGGACTTCCTGCACGGAACGCTGGCCGAGGTGATGGCGGGGCAAGTGCGGCCACCGGCGGACCGTCCGCTGGTCTTCTCGCCGTTCGGGCTGGGGGTCCTGGACCTGGCGGTCGGCAAGTACGTCTACGACGAAGTGGTCCGCTCGGGGGAGCTGCACGTCATCGACGGCTTCTTCCACGAGCTGCGCCGGTACGGATGAGCGGCCGGGTCCTACGGCCGCACATGGGGGGTCATCAAATGAGGGGGTCATCGTGCCAGTCATATCCGTTCCCCTGGACTTCAATGAGGAAGAGCTCTACGTCGACCTGCGCTCGATCTTCGGACAGCCACTGTTCCTGAAGTGCGAGGGCTTCAACTTCGCCGGGTCGATCAAGCTGAAGGCGGCGGCGGAGATGGTCGAGGCCGCGGAGCGCGAGGGCGCACTGATGCCGGGATCGGTCCTGGTGGAATCCTCGTCCGGGAATCTGGGCGTGGCACTCAGCATGATCGCGGCGAGCAAGGGCTACGGGTTCCTGTGCGTGACCGACCCGCGCTGCAACCTGTCGTCGCGGCGGATGATGGAGGCCCTGGGCAGCCAGGTCCACCTCATCGCCGAACCGGACGCCAACGGGGGCTGGCTGGGCGCGCGGATCGATTACGTGCGCGCCCTGTGCGCCTCCGACGACCGGTACGTCTGGCTGAACCAGTACACCAACCCGGGCAACTGGAAGGCGCACTACCGCACCACCGCACCGGCCATCGCCCGTCAATTCCCGGACCTGGACGTGCTGTTCGTCGGCGCCGGCACCACCGGCACGCTGATGGGCTGCGCGCGCTACTTCTGGGAGTGGCACCGCAAGGTGCGGGTGATCGCGGTCGACAGCGTCGGCTCGGTCACCTTCGGCGGCCCGCCCGGCCGCCGAATGATCCCGGGCCTGGGCACCAGTGTCCGCCCGGCGCTGCTGGACGAGTCCTATGTGGACGAGGTGATCCGGGTGGAGGAGGCCGACACCGTCCGTGCCTGCCACCGCCTGGCCCGCAGCGGATTCCTGTTCGGCGGATCCACGGGCACGGTGGTCAGCGGCGCGACCGACTGGCTGGCGCGTCATGAGGACCGCGACCTGACAGCGGTGGCCATCGCCCCTGACCTCGGCGAGCGCTACCTCGACACCATCTACCAGTCCAACTGGCTGCAGGACCTCTATGGAGAGGAGATCCTCAGCTCCGACGAGCTGACAGCCGGCACCCGCTCGGCCTGACGCCGGGCTGAGACACTGCCGCCGCGCCCACCGGCCCCGCTGTGAACGGGGCCGGTGGGCGCGGCGTTCGCCGGGGCACGGAGGCGCGCCGGGGTGCGCGGCACCGAGGCGGGCGCCCCGTACTCAGTCGCGTGCAGGCAGTTGCGCGAGGAAGTCCAGCAGTGCCGCGTTCACCTCGTCGGGGCGCTCCTGCTGCGTCCAGTGGCCGCAGCCGGGCAGTGTGACGTTGGCGTGCAGCCGCGGCAGCACCTGGTCCAGGGCCGGCAGCAGCCGGTCCATGCCGGGGAACGCCCGGACCAGATCCCGGTCCCCGGCGACGTACAGCGCGGGTATGTCGATGCCCCGGCCGTGGAAGGGCGCGAGCAGCTCCCAGTTGCGGTCGATGTTGCGGTACCAGTTGAGGCCGCCGGTGAACGCCCGGTCGCCGTGCTCCTCGTAGTCGCGCGCGAAGGCATCGATGTCGTCGTCGGTGAGCCAGCCGGGCAGCTCCTTCGGCTCCTCCATCGTGTCCAGCACCGAATGGCCCTCGGGGATCACCCACGGCACCGGCGGGTCGGTCATCGGGCTGTCCCCGGAACCGCCGTACAGCAGCCTGCGGAACGTCGACCGTACGTCCCGGGCCAGCTCGGCGTCCGCGACGCCCGGCTCCTGGAAGTACTGCTGGTAGAACCCCTCGCCGAGCTGCGCGCGCAGGGCCGGCAGCGGCGCGGCCGTGCCACGCGGCGCCGGCGGCACGCTCAGCCCGGCGACACCGCGCACCACATCCGGGCGCAGCATGGCGGTCGTCCAGGCGACCGGCGCGCCCCAGTCGTGCCCGACCACGACCGCCTGCTCCTCACCGAGGGCCCGTATCAGCCCGATCACGTCCCCGGTGAGATGCAGCATGGTGTACGCGGAGATGTCCGTCGGCTGCTCGCTGCGGGCGTACCCGCGCTGATCCGGGGCGACGACCCGGTACCCGGCCGCCGCCAGCGGCCCGAACTGGTGCCGCCAGGAGTACCACGACTCCGGGAAGCCGTGCAGCAGCAGGACCAGCGGCCCCTGCCCCTGCTCGGCGATGTGCAGCCGGACGCCGTTGACATCGACGAACCGGTGCTCGACGGAAGGAGCCTCGACGGAAGGGGCCACCAGTCCTCCTGCGCTCGTTGGTACGTGACGTTGAGTCACCTTGATGAACAGTTGGGCGGACGGCGTTGTTCCGCGTTCGGCCTTTTCCGTCAAGGAAGTTGAGGTCCCGTGATGGGGGCCGTCAGCCCGCGTCGCGCTCCCGCGCGGCGACCTCGCCGGCGCCGCGCCAAGGCCGGGCGAGGACGAGCAGACAGCCGCCCGCCGCCACGAGCGCGCCGAGCATGATCAGCGCGATCGGCGCGGAGCTGTCCTCCCCGAACAGGCCGACCAGCGGCGACGCGACCGCGCCGAACAGGAACTGGAAGCCGCCCAGCAGCGCGGAGGCCGCACCGGGCGCCGACCGGCCCAGCGTCTGCCCGAGGCTCATGGTGGCGGGGAAGACCAGCCCGATACCGCACGTGGTCACGAACAGTGACAGCCACGTCCCGGCGAACGTCTCGCCCGCGACCGTGACCAGGACGACCTGCGCCAGCGCGCCGACCACGGCCAGCGCCACCCCGGCGACCAGCAGGACGTTCAGCCGCACCCGGCGCGCCAGCCGCCCGAACACCGCCCCGGCGGCCAGCATGCCGAGGGCATTGACGGCGAAGATCAGCGAATACATGGTGGGGGAGACGCCGTGCAGGTTCTCGAAGACGAAGCTGGAGCCGGCGATGTACGAGAACAGCGCCGCCGCCGTGCAGCCGAGCACGAGCACGTACCCCATGAAGGCCCGGGACCCCAGCAGCCGGCCCATCGCCCGGAACGTACCGCGCACCCCGCCGGCGTGCCGCCGCTCCGGAGGCAGCGACTCCGGCACCTTGGCCAGCACCGCCAACAGAAGCAGGACGCCGATGACGGTGAGGACGACGAAGACGGCCCGCCAGGTGGACACCGACAGGACCGCGCCGCCCAGCACGGGTGCGGCCACCGGCGCGACGCCGAGGATCTGGGAGAGCAGGGCGAAGTAGCGCGGGATGTCGGCCCCGTGGAAGCGGTCGGTGAGCACCGCCCGGGCCAGCACCATGCCGGCGGCGCCGGTCGCCCCCTGGAGGAAGCGGGCGACGGTCAGTACCTCCACACCCGGCGCGACGGCGCACAGCACGGAGAACAGTGCGAAGCCCGCGGAGCCCGCCACGAGCAGCCGCCGGCGCCCGAGGCTGTCGCTCAGCGGCCCGATGACGAGCTGGCCGACGACGAGCCCGGCCAGGAAGGCGGTCATGGTGAGCTGGATCGCGGAGCTGCCGGCGTGCAACGAGGCACCCATGGCGGGGAAGCCCGGCACGTACATGTCGGTGGCGAGCGGGGCCACGGCGGTGAGCGCACCGAGCACGGCAATCAGCGCGCCGGCACGCCTCGGTGCTGCGGGCGGGGTGGTGTCGGGGGTGCTGGATGTGCCGGGCGGGGCGTGCGCGGGGTCCGCGGCAGCGGGGGAGCGGGATATCATGGCAAAAAGATAACTGATGGTTCACCAGTTAACGAAAACGCCGAGAGCCGGCTGCCGAACCAGTTGACCGACTGATCGACGAGCCGCATTGACCGAGACCCGAAAGGCGCCCTCATGCTGCCTCCCCCCTCCCGCGTCCGCGAGCAGTGGGCCGCGCACCATCCCGGGCTGGACACCTCGCCGATGGAGGTGGTGGCACTGCTCAAGCAGATCACGGCCCTGGTCGACCGCGCGGTCGAACCGCTCTACGAGGGGGCGCCGCTCACCGCGCCCGAGGTGGACCTGCTCATCCCGCTCCGGCACGCGGACGAGCCGGTGATCGCCCGCCGCCTCGCCGAGCGCATGAGCATCTCCCGGGCCGGCGCCAGCAAGGCACTGGCCAAGCTGGAGAAGCGCGGTTTCATCGCCCGCACGCCGAACCCGGCCGACCGCCGGGCCGCGCTCGTCACCGTCACCCAGGCCGGCAAGGACGCTGTCGACGCCCTCTTTCCCCGCCAGCTCGCCATCGAGGCCGAGCTGCTGGAAGGGCTGGGCGAGGACAGGGAACGCGTACTGAAAGCCCTCGCCCGCCTCGCCGAGGTACTGCAGCAGGCATCCCCGTCCTGAGCGGACCGGGGAGACGGCCCCGTCCGGGCGCCGGCGTGCTCAGCCGGCCCCGTCCGACGTGCCCGTTCAGCCCGCCCCGGAGAAGGTGTCCAGAAGGCGGCTCGGCGCGGCCTGCCGCCAGGAGTCCACGACGATGTCCCGCAGCTCGTCCAGGTCCTCCAGCGCGGCCAGCCGCACCCGCACCCAGGCGGAACTCGCTTCGTGCGGCGGCACCCAGAACTTCTCCGGCTCGGCCGCTATCAGCTCGCCCCGCTCCAGTACGGGGCACCGCACGGCGAACGAGGTCTCGTCGTCGGGGAGCGTGAGGTACATCTTCCCGGCGACCCGGAAGGTGGGCATGCTCCAGGCTTCCTTCTCCACCGTCTCCGGGAGGGAGAAGGCGATCCGGCGTACGTCATCGGAGTCGGGCATGGGATCACCGTAAACCGCACCACTGACATCGGCCCGCCGGAACGGACCCCGGTGATCAGCACCCGTTGAGCACCGACGACAGCGCGCTCTTCTCGGCGGAGTCGACGCTCATGCCGTAGTAGTACTTCACCTGGACCCAGGCCCGCGCGTAGGTGCACTTGTAGGTGGTACGGGAGGGCCACCAGGTGGCGGGGTCCTGGTCGCCCTTGGACTGGTTGACGTTGTCGGTGACGGCGAGCAGCTGCGGCCGCGTGAGGTCGTTCGCCAGGTTCTGCCGCTTGGTGGTAGTCCAGGCGTACGCGCCGGAGTCCCACGCCTCGGCGAGCGGCACGAGGTGGTCGATGTCGACATCGGAGGCGGCCGACCACGTGGCGCCGTCGTAGGGCGAGTACCAGCTGCCGCTGGTCGCGGCACAGGAGGAGTCGGTGACGACGTTCGTGCCATCGCGCTTGAGCACCGTCTCACGGGTGTTGCACGCCCCGCTGATGGTGGTCCAGTGCGGGAACAGGTCCCGGCTGTACCCGTCCCGCGAATGCTCGGCACTGACGCTGAGCGAAGCCAGATACGAACGGGCGGTAGCGGCACTGACGGGAGTCGGCAGCGCGGCCTGCGCGGGGACGCTGCCGAAGAGACTCATGGCGGCGGTGGCAGCTGCCACCACACTCGCGACGACGGCGCCACGGCGGCGAACGGATATGTGCATGACACGCTCCTCGTTCCGAGACGTTCCGAGCCGAACAACTGCGGGGGAGTGGCGCGCTCATAGTGCACCGCCGTCGTCTATGCGGGTAGACGCCGGACGTGAATTCCGCGTGACTGCACGGCGGCAGGCTGACATCACACACTCACCCACCTGAGAGGGCTCGACGTCGCGCCCGGTGCCGCCTGCCTGGTCAGCTCTTCGGCGCGGCGGCGCTGCTCCGGCCCGGCTCCAGGCCGCTGCGGAGCCGGCGCAGCCCTCGCCGGGCGTGGCTCTTGACCGTGCCGAGGGGCCAGCCGGTCCGTTCCGCGATCTGCGCCTGGGTGAGGTCCTCGTAGAAGGCCATGCGCAGCACCTGTTGTTGCGGCTCCGGCAGCCGGGCGAGCTCCTGGCCGACCAGTACACGGTCGAGTGCCTCGTCCGGCTGGCCGATCGCCTCGTCGGCGTCCGACAGGGCCGAGCCCGCCGCAGCGATCAGCCGGGCCCGGCGCGTGCGTGCCGCCAACGCATCCGCGATCTTGTGCCGGGCGATCCCGATCAGCCACCCGGTGACCGGCCCGCGGCCCGCCCGGTACCGGTGCCGGTTCCGCCACACGGCGAGGAAGACCTGCTGGGTGACGTCTTCCGCCTCCTGCGAGTCGCCCAGCGCCTTGCGGGCCATGGCGAGGACCAGCGGCTTCCAGCGGCGGTACGCGATCGCCAGGCACGCCTCGCTGCCCGCGGCGAGCCGGCGCACGAGTTCCTCGTCCGTGAGCGGATCCCGCGTCGGGGCGTCCGTGGGTTGCGGAGCGGAAGGGGGCTGCGGTGCTGCCGGTCGGAGCGCGGCGGTACGGTCTGCGGACATGACGGCTACGCCTCCTGACAGGCCCTGCGGGCGGGACGGCGGCCCATCCTGAAAACCCTTCCTCCGTCCCGGCAACTCGCGTCGTTTGTGCGTCGTATGCTCGGCCCGTGGAGCGCGGACATACGGAGCACGCACGCACAGGGGACGCCGACCGACAGCCGGGTGGCCCCGGGCCCGGTACCGGTACCGCGATGACGACGGGCGCTCTTGCCAGGCGTCTCGGTGTCGCGCCCACCACGCTGCGCTCCTGGGAACGGCGTTACGGTCTCGGCCCGGCCGTGCGCCCTGAGGGTCAGCACCGGCGCTGGACGCCGCGGGACGTCGCCGTACTGGAGGAGATGTGCCGCCTCACGTCCGCCGGCGTGCCCCCGGCCGAGGCGGCCCGTACCGCCAAGGAGTGGGCCACGACAGCGAGTCGGCGAGAGGAGCGCGGCGAGGAGCAGCCCGCGCCCGCTGCACTCCCGGCCTCCTCACGCAGTGCTCTGCGCCCCGGTGACGCGCGCCTGGAGTGCCGGGGCCTCATCCGCGCCGCCACGCGACTCGACGCCCCGGCGATCTCCCACCGGTTGACGTCCCTCGTCGACGCGCACGGGTTGGTGACGGTCTGGGACCAGGTGATGGTGCCGACCCTGCACGCTGTCGGCCGTAAATGGGAAACCACGTCCAGCGACCGCTACGTAGAGGCCGAACACCTGCTGTCCTGGCACGTCTCCACCGCACTCCGCCGTGTCACCGCACCCCCGACGACGGACGGCACGCCGCTGCTCCTGGCCTGCGTACCGGAGGAGCAGCACACGCTGCCCCTCGAAGCGCTCAACGCCGCACTCTCCGAACGCGGCCTGCCCACCCGTATGTTCGGCGCGGCAGTACCGGTCGATGCCCTCGCCGCGGCCGTACGGCGCACCGGCCCCCCGGCAATCGTCCTCTGGTCCCAGACGCGCGGCACCGCCGGCCCGTCCCTCGCCCGGCAGTTGGCCGCCACACAGTGGGGCATGAAGGGCGCGCGCCGACAACCCGCCATACTGCTCTGCGGCCCCGGCTGGGCACCAGGCCCCACGCAACCAGGGACACGGCGCCCCCTCACACTGCAAGACGCACTCTCGGCCCTCAGGCAACTCCGCGAAGCCCACAGCGTCGTGCCGACCGGCTGACCACGTCAGCCGACCAGCCACGCGCCCGGAAGGGCGCACCGCATCGTGCCGTCCCCGTCCGGCAGCACCAGGACGGGGACGGCGATGGACAACGTCAGGTGCCGGCCTTGCGTCCGTAGACGTACACCTCGTCGCCGGTCTTCAGCAGTTTCCAGTAGCTCTTCGCGTCCGCGGTCCGCATGTTGACGCAGCCGTGCGAGCCCGGTGCCGACCACACGCTGCCGTCAATGGCATGGAACGCCTCGCCGCCGTCGAAGAACTGGCTGTACGGCATCGGCACGTCGTACAGCGAGGAGACGTGGTCCTTGTGGCGCCAGTAGACCTGGTGCAGTCCGGTGCGCGTCTCGTGCTTGTTCCGCCCCGTGCGTACCGGCACGGGCCCCTTGACGAGCTTGCGGCCGTCCTGGATCCAGCTGATCTGCCGGGTCAGGTCCACACACGCGATACGGCCCTTGTTCACGGGGCAGTTGCCCGCCCGATTGGGGTTCTTCCCCGCGGCCCGCTGCTGTTTCACGACCTTCATCACGTTCCAGGTGACCGGCCCCGCGTATCCGTACTGCGGATAGATGCCGTGCCCACGCTGGAAATCCCGGATCGCGCGGCAGTCGCCGACCGACTGTCTGCCGTCCACCTTCCGCCCGAGGAATCTCTCGGCCTCTTTCTGGTACGGCCCCTGCATGCCGCCGCACCAGGAGCCGGATGCGGCGTGCGCGGGCGCCGACTGCAGCCCGACCACTAACAGCGGCGACAACAGCCCGGCCGCCGCCGCGTGAACAGCCCCGCGTCTCCCACGGGATATTCGAGTACTCGTCATGGACCACCGCTTTCGTCTCGACGCCGTCCAGGGCGTCCGCCAATGGGTGATTGCGCCGCATGAGGCCATGAACGCCTCATGAGCCCTCCGAGTCCTCAGATTAGTCGCCTATCAGCCACCAAAACCGGCGATTACCGAACAACAGGCCCCGGTAGTCGCCCATCACGACGGCGCGGTGCTCCCCATCGACCACGGCTGTGAGGCGGCGGCCGCTACGAGATGACGGCGCGTCCGGCCGACCAGGACCTGGAGGTCGCCGGGGCACCCACGACCGATCTACTGGCAGGTTTCCTGAGCCCGGCTCGAAGACATGTTTACCGCCCACACGGTCGGGCAGGCAGAAAATCACGTGCTTCGGACTGTAGGCACGCCCCGTGGGAGAAGTGGCTTCCTGGCGGGCGCGTCTGGCTGGTCGCTGCTCCGCCCACGGACCCGGCAAGAAGAGTGTCGAGGACCAGGGAGAGCCAGGACCATGCTCAGCACGCCCCCCACGACCACGAACACGGTCACGGAGAACGAGCCCAAGGACGACCCCCAGAACGGGATTCGGACCGAGGTCCAGCACGAGGGCACCCGCCCCGGGCAGGAGCCGGCGGCGGACGGCACCACCGTGGCGCGGCGCACCACCGCCCGTCGCCACGGGGAGACGTCCCGTACTCGCCCGCCGGGCAAGCCCGCCCGCCGGACCCGCCGGCAGCGCGAGGCGACCACCCCCGCCCCGGGCCGTCGTGGACGGCACCCGCACCATGACGCCCCGGACACGGAAGCCGACTTCCGTCGCCTGGCCGGCCTGCCCGACGGCCCCGAGCGCGAGGAGCTCGCGCAGCGTCTGGTCTGCGCGTGGATGCCGATGGCCGAGCGCCTCGCGCTGCGCTTCCGCAACCGCGGCGAGACGGTCGAGGACCTGCAGCAGATCGCGGCCCTCGGCCTGGTGAAGGCCGTCAACGGTTACGACCCGGAGCACGGCACCGCCTTCGAGAGTTACGCCATTCCCACCGTCACCGGCGAGATCAAGCGCCACTTCCGCGACAACCTGTGGGGAGTACACGTCCCGCGCCGCGTACAGGAGCTGCGCAACCGTGTGCGCACCGCCCGGCAGGAGCTCACCCGCAGCGTGGACGACCACGGGCCTTCCCACCAGGAGATCGCCGAGCACACCGGGATGACCGAGGAAGAGGTCCGGCTCGGCAGCCAGGCCCTGGAGAGCTTCAGCACGCTCTCTCTGGACGCCGAACTGGCCGGCGCCGAAGACGGTTACTCACTCCAGGACACGCTCGGGGAGACCGAGGCCGGGTTCGACCTGGTCATCGACCGCCAGACGGTCAAGCCCGAGCTGGAGGCCCTGCCGGAGCGCGACCGGCAGATCCTCTACATGCGGTTCTTCTGCGACATGACCCAGAGCCGCATAGCCGAACAGTTCGGCATGTCGCAGATGCACGTCTCCCGCCTCATCAGCCGCGCCTGCCGCCGCCTTGCCACACGCGTCGGCGCCCCTGCCCAGCAGTGAGAGATGGGGCCGGCGTACCGGCACCCGGTACGCCGGCCTTCCCGGAGGCCGGCCCGGCCGTCCGGGCGTTGTCAGTGGTCGCCGCTAGCGTGTTTCCCATACGCACCGGACCGGCGGATGTTCCGTCGTTTCGGCGCCGGCCCGGACGGCCGGCGGCGGGCGCACCGGCGGTCTGCCGACCGGACGCCCGCCCTCTACTGCGGAGTTGCGAGGAGCCCGGGAAATGCGAATCGTACTGAGTCACTTCATGAGCCTGGACGGCGTCGTACAGGCCCCCGGCGGGGAGAAGGAGGACACCGACGGCGGTTTCGCGCACGGCGGCTGGTCCATGCCGTACTTCGACCCGGAGAGCATGGGCTCCGCGATCGACGAGGCCATGTCCGCCACGGAGGTGCTCCTGTTCGGGCGGCGCACGTGGCAGGTCATGGCCGCCGCCTGGCCCGACCGGGCCGGGGATCCTTTCGCCGACCGCATGAACGAGATCACCAAGTACGTCGTCTCGGGGACCCTGACGCCGTCGGACCTGTCGTGGCACCACTCGAATCTGGTGCGGCCCGGTGACCTTCTCGACACCGTTGCCGGACTCCGTGCCAAGCAAGGCGGCGACGTGCAGGTCATGGGCAGCTCGAGCCTCGCCCACACGCTCATCGAGAACGACCTGGTCGACGAGTACCGGCTGATGATCGTGCCGGTACTCCTCGGTGGCGGCAAGCGGCTCTTCCCGGAAGACGGGCAGGCCCGTCCGCTGGAACTGGTCTCCTCCACCACCGCGGCGACCGGCACCCAGATCTGCGTCTTCCGACCTGCGGGCCCCCGCCCGTCATGAGCGTCTGGCCGCCGACGAACGCCTGGACGGCGTGCCGGCGTCGTGCGGCGGCCAGGGGGCGTAGTCGTGCCGGGGCGCGACTGCACGCCTCGCCGAGGAGGAGGGAGGTAAGTTCCGGTACGGCCGACCATCCCCTCAGCAGATGATGATCCCCGCTTCATCCGGATGATTTTCCCTTCGGGAAACACGGCGACATTGCTGTGTACCAGCCCGTAGGCCGCGGCTGCTGGCAGGATGGCTTCGCCGGATTTGCAGAGGTACTCGGTACTGTTCGGTACTCGGGTATCAGCGGAAATGCCGACTGGCGGAAAACGCCACTGAGGCCAGAGGCAGGCCGGCGACAGTGCAGGAACAGGTCGTGGAAAGGCCGTGACCGGACCGCGGACGGACACGAGTAAGTCGAGTCATCAACCGTGGCGTGAACCACGTGCCTACGAGTGCCGAAGGAAAATCAGAGCGATGACAGATGTGGCAAGCCAGGGACCCGCAGCTGACGACGACCGCCCGGTGCTCACCAACCGGCAGGGTCATCCGGTCTACGACAATCAGAATCAGCGGACGGTCGGCGCGCGTGGGCCGGCCACGCTGGAGAACTACCAGTTCCTCGAGAAGATCAGCCACTTCGACCGGGAACGCATTCCCGAGCGAGTGGTCCATGCCCGGGGCGTGACCGCGTACGGCTACTTCGAGAGCTACGGAGGCTGGGGCGACGAGCCGATCAGCCGGTACACCAGGGCAAAGCTGTTCCAGGAGCGCGGGAAGCGCACCGATGTGGCCGTGCGCTTCTCGACGGTGATCGGTGGCCGGGACTCGTCGGAGGCGGCCCGTGACCCGCGTGGTTTCGCGGTGAAGTTCTACACCGAGGACGGCAACTGGGACCTCGTCGGCAACAATCTCGGGGTGTTCTTCATCCGGGACGCCATCAAGTTCCCGGACGTCATCCACGCCCTCAAGCCCGACCCCGTATCGCACGAACAGAAGCCGGCCCGGATCTTCGATTTCATGTCGCAGACGCCGGAGTCGATGCACATGCTGGTGAATCTGTTCAGCCCGCGTGGAATTCCCGCCGACTACCGCCACATGCAGGGCTTCGGCGTGAACACGTACAAGTGGGTGAACGAGGAGGGGAAGACCGTCCTCGTGAAATACCACTGGATGCCCAAGCAGGGCGTGCGCAGCATGACCGAGGAGGACGCGGCCAATGTGCAGGCCGGGGAGCTGGGGCACGCGACGAAGGACCTGTACGAATCGGTCCGGCGGGGCGAGTACCCCGAATGGGAACTGCTCGTGCAGATGATGGACGACCACGAGCACCCCGAGCTCGATTTCGACCCGCTGGATGACACCAAGACCTGGCCGGAGCAGGAATTCCCGCCCAAGCCGGTCGGCCGAATGGTGCTCGACCGGATGCCGGACAATTACTTCGCCGAGAACGAGCAGATCTCCTTCGGCACCGGCGTCCTCGTCGACGGCCTGGACTTCTCCGACGACAAGATGCTCGTCGGGCGGACGTTCTCGTACAGCGACACCCAGCGCTACCGCGTCGGCCCGAACTACCTCCAGCTCCCGGTCAACCGGGCCAAGAACGCCACCGTGCACACCAATCAGCGCGACGGCCTGATGGCGTACGAGCAGGACCGCCACGGCAGCAACCCCGAGGTCAACTACGAGCCGTCGATCACCGGCGGGCTGCACGAGGCCCAGTACCCGACCCACGACGAGCAGGGGCCCGAGGTCCGCGGCCGGCTGACCCGCAAGCGCATCCCGCGGACCAACGACTACATGCAGGCGGGCCAGCGGTACCTCCTGATGGAGGACTGGGAGCGTGACGAGCTCGTCAAGAACTTCATCGACCTGATCTCCCAGTGCGACCGCGCGGTGCAGGAGCGGATGGTCTGGCACTTCCTCCTGGTCGAGAACGATCTCGGCCTTCGGGTGGGCAAGGGCCTCGGCATCAGCCCCCAGGACGTGGCCGGCCTGCAGCCACTGGCCAGTCAGGACCTGACGGACGAGGACCGCAAGCGCCTCTCGAACCTCGGCAACAACCCGCCGCGGGACGTCGCCGGCCTCACCATGACGCACTGCGTCGCTGATGAGCGGCATACGGTCACGCGCTGAGGCGTACCTGCCCTGCGCGGCTGCCCGAGGTCACGACCGACCTGACGACCGAGGTCACGACCGACGGCGAGGCTTACCGCGACTGGCCCCCTTGGCGCCACCGGCTCGCTTCGTGCCGCTGGCGCCCTGGGGGCGGCCGGAACCACTGCGAGGGCTCTTGCCGGTCGACTTACCGGCTGCCTTACCGGTCGACTTACCCGGCGCCTTACTGCTCGACTTGCCGGCCGCCGGCTTCCGCCGCGCATCGGCAGGGGCCGCGGCCGGGGCGGAGGAACGCCCTCGCGTGCTGTTGACCGTCCGCCCGCGCACGATCCCGATGAAGTCCTCCACCTGGTCGGTGGTCCGCTCCTCCGGCCACGACAGCGCCACGTCCGACACGGGGGCGTCCGTGACCGGCCGGTACGTGAGATCCCGGCGGTGATGGAGGCGGGCGAGCGACTGCGGGACGACGAGGACACCGATGCCCGCCGCCACCAGCTCAATGGCGTCCGCCGTCGTTGCGGGGCGCTCGAACGCAGGCTGCCCCGGGAGGCTCTCCCAGTCGAGGGTGTCGTCGAGAGGATGCAGCACGACGTCATCGGCGAGATCCTCGACGGACACCTCGTCCGCCGCCGCGATCAGGTGGTCCTTCGGGATCACGACCACCGTGGTCTCGGTGTAGAGGGGGATCGCGCTGAAATACGTACGGTCGACCGGCAGCCGTACGAAACCCGCGTCCGCGTCGCCGCTCCGCAGGACGTCGTACGCCTCGGCGGCGGGCACCTGGAGCAGAGTCAGCGGGGTCTCCGGCAGCCGCTCGTTCCAGATCCGCACCCATTTGGCGGGTGTCACTCCTGGTACGTACGCGAGCCGGAACGAAGGGGATGCATCCGAGCCTGTCACCTGGCCAGGTTACCGGGCGTGGTCAAAGGCAGTGCACACGATCGATACCCTTGACACATGACGTCGCACCAGACCACCCAGACGATGAAGCCTGCCACCGCGGCCAAGAAGCTGGGTGTGTACCTCCCCGCCACCCCCGCCGAGTTCCAGGAGGGCGTGGTTTCGCGCGCCGAGCTGAACGCGCTGCAGGCCGATCCGCCCGCGTGGCTGCAGGACCTGCGGCGCAACGGCCCGCACCCCCGGCCCGTGGTCGCGGCGAAGCTGGGCATCTCCATCTCGGGTCTCGCGCGAGGCGGGATCACCGAGGCGCTCACCACGGAGCAGATCGACGAGCTGAAGCAGGAACTTCCCGAGTGGCTGCAGAAGGAGCGCGCCACGCAGGCCGAGGTCCGGAAGGAAGCGGCCCGGATCAAGGAGAAGAACGCGGAGCGGGCTGCCGAGCCGAAGGCGTAGCCCCGCCGCCCGGGCGAGTGAGTTCCGCGTCCCGCCGGTCGATGGCCGGCGGGACGGCTCGTTCATGGTCGCGCGCGGTCACACCGTTTCGGCCTCGGCTCGCAGTGCGACCGGCTCCGGAGTGCGCAGTACCGCTGCCGTGCAGGCCGCGATGGCGCACAGGGCCACGGGCAGGAAAAAGGTGAGGTTGAGCGGCGCGAGGTGCGTCAGCGGTCCGATGACCGCCGGGCCGGCGAGCATGCCGAGGTAGCCGAGGCCGGCGACGCGGGAGACATTGACGCCGGCCGCGTCCTGGTCGGCGTGGCCCGCGGCGCTGAACAGTTGCGGGATGCAGCCGGAGAGGCCGGCTCCGAAGACGGCCCAGCCCGCCAGGGCGAGCGGGATCCAGGGGGAGAGCGCCGCCACCGCGATGCCGAGCGCGGCCAGGCCGGCCCCGTAACGCAGCACGGCCACCGCGCCGAACCGGCCCGCCACACGGTCGGCGAGCAGCCGGCCGACGGTCATGGTGGTGGAGAAGGCGCCGTACGCGAGCGCCGCGGTGGCAGCCGGTGCGTCCAGTACGTCCCGCAGATGCAGCACGCTCCAGTCGTTGGCCACCCCTTCGCAGAGCATGAGCATCAGGGCGAGCGCGGCCAGGAGCCAGATGCGCCGGGGAGTCCGGCTGCGGCGCCCTGCTCCCGTATGCCCGGAGCTCTTCGTCGTATCGGAGCTTTTCGTTGTATCCGAGGCTGTCCGTGCGGACCGCAGCAGTCCGCCCGCGGCCGGGGCGGCGACGGCGAGGCCGAGGACGGCCACTGCGCCGAGGGTTGCCGCGGGGCTCCAGCCCCAGCTCAGCGTGCGGGCTCCGACCAGCGCCGCGAGGACCCCGCCGATGGAGAAGGTGGCGTGGAAGGCGGACATGACGGGGCGTCCGTAGGCCCGCTCGACCTGGACGGCGTGGGCGTTCATGCTCACATCGAGGCAGCCGTTGCCGAAGCCGAGGAGCAGTAGGGCCGCGCCGAGTGCCCAGACGTTCGTGGCGAGGCCGGGCAGGACGACGGCCGCGCTGCACAGGGCCGCACTGAGCGGCACGACCGTACGGGCGCCGATGCGGTCGGTGAGTGGGCCGGCGATCTGCATGCCGGCGAAGGCGCCGAGTCCGAGCAGAAGCAGGAGCCAGCCCAGTACCGCGTGGCTGATTCCGGCGCGGTGTTCGACGGCGGGAATGTGGACCACCCACATACCCAGGACGAAGCCGTTCAGAGCGAAGTAGGCAAACGTGGCCACTCGGCCGTGCCGCAGAGATCTCTCCATCCCGCGAACATAGCGAACAGAAGAGATGTTCGTAAGGTTGATTTACGCACACGATTGCTGTTCTATCGAGGTGTGGCAACGACAGCGAGTGCAGATCGGCTGAGGCTGATCACCGAGGCCGTACGCGAAGCGGGGAGCATTGGCGTCGCCGAGCTGGCCGGCCTGACCGGCGCGTCGGAGATGACGGTGCGCCGCGACCTGGAGGTGCTGGCCGGTCAGGGGGTACTGGAGCGCTACCGGGGAGGGGCGCGCAGTCTCCTGCTGCGCGGCGAGGAACCGCCGTTCGCGCTGCGGGCGCAGGAGGGGATCACCGTCAAGCGGCGCATCGCCGCTGAGGTCGCCGGTCTGCTCGCCGATGGGGAGTCCGTCGTCCTGGACAGCGGTACGACCTGTCTGGAAGTGGCCCGTGCGGTGGCGGGCCGTCGGCTGACCGTGATGCCGCTGTCCCTGCACGCGGTGAACGTACTGACCGGGGCGCCGCAGTTGACGCTGCTCGTCCCCGGCGGCCGCCCCAGGGCGGGGGAGTTGGCATTGACCGGGCCCCTGACGGAGGCGTCGTTGTCGGCGTTGCGTTTCGATACGGCGGTGCTCGGCTGTTGCGGGCTGACCGCGGCGGATGGCCTGACCGCGTACGACTTGGACGATGCGGCGGTCAAGCGTGCGGCGATCGCCTCGTCCCGCCGTGTCATCGCGGTGGCGGAGGCGTCGAAGCTGACGCGTACGGCGCTGGCGCTGGTTGCTCCGGCAGCTTCGGTGCATGTCGTCGTCACGGACGAGGACGCGGCGGAGGAGGAGACCGACGCCCTGGTCACGGCGGGCGTGAGCGTGCGGAGGGCATGAGCCGCGTATGAGCCGATAGGTACGAGAAGCGGGTCAGCGCCCGCCCTCCTCCTGGTGGGATTCCTCCGCCGCGAGGGCGGGAATCACACCGCCGGCGAGTACGGTCCTGCGGCGCCCGGCCGGGAGACGGTGCCGCACCCGGTATTCCTCCTGCCGCGTCACATTCACCACGACAAGCGTCGACTCGGCGGTGTCTGCGGCCTCGGGAGCGAGCGCGGCGTGCAGCTTCTCCATCCGCAGTTCATCGTCCTGCTGGATACGGTCATAGTCCGCCGGATCCTGGAATTCGAGGGCGAGAACGCCGAAGTTGGCGAGGTTCTGCCAGTGGATGCGGGCGTAGGACTTGGCGATCACCGCGCGCAGACCCAGGTAACGGGGTGTCAGCGCGGCGTGTTCCCGGGAGGAACCCTGCCCGTAGTTGTCGCCGGCCACGACCACATGTCCGCCGTCCTCCGCGTCCCCTCGCGCGCTGTCGCGGTGGGCTGCCGCCCGCCGGGGATACTCCGGATCGATGCGGGTGAAGGTGAAGTCGGCGAGGCGCGGGATGTCGGACCGGAAGGGCAGCGCCTTGGCGCCGGCGGGGGAGATCTCGTCGGTGGAGACGTCGTCGCCGGCCTTGAGCAGTACCGGTGTGTGCAGGGTGTCGGGCAGTGGGTCGAGAGGGGGCAGGGCGGAGATGCCCGGCCCGCGTTCCAGTTGCACCTCGCACGCTTCCCGCGGGGGCAGGGGCGGCTCCAGCATCGCGGTGTTGACCGGTCCCTGGCGCAGGGCCGGCAGGTCAGCGGGGTGGTCGGTGGCGTTGTCGGCCGCCCAGTCGCGGGGGTCGGTGATCACTCCGGTCAGTGCGGAGGCGGTGGCCGTCTCCGGTGAGCACAGCCAGATCCTGTCGTCTTCGGTGCCGGAGCGTCCGGGGAAGTTGCGCGGAAAGGTACGCAGCGAGTTCCGGCCGGCCGCGGGGGCCTGGCCCATGCCGATACAACCCAGACAACCGGCCTGGTGGATGCGGGCACCGGCGGCGATGAGATCCAGTACGGCCCCGGAGCGGGTGAGGTCCTGCAGGGTTTCACGGGAGGTGGGATTGACGTCGAAGCTGACTCCGGGAGCCGTCTGCCGGCCCTTGGCCATGGCCGCGGCAACCGCGAAGTCGCGCAGGCCGGGGTTGGCGGAGGAGCCGATGACGGCCTGGTGGACGGGCTGGCCGGCGGCTTCTCGTACGGGGACGACGTTGCCCGGTGAGGTGGGGCGGGCGATCAGCGGTTCGAGCGTGCTCAGGTCGATCTCGTCCGTCCGGTCATAGCGAGCGTCCGGCTCGGCGGCCAGCGGCCGGTAGTCGTCCTCGCGACCCTCGCTGCGCAGGAACTCCCGTACCGCCTCATCGGAGGGGAACACGGTCGCGGTCGCGCCCAGCTCCGCTCCCATGTTGGCGATGACATGGCGGTCCATGGCGCTCAGGCAGATCAGCCCCGGCCCGTGGTACTCGATCACCCGGTTCACCGCGCCTTTGACGCCGTGGCGCCGCAGCATCTCCAGGATCACGTCCTTGGCGCTGACCCACGGCGGCAGGGTGCCGGTCAGCCGTACGCCCCAGATCTCCGGCATGGTGAGGCGCAACGGCCGGCCGGCCATGGCGAGCGCGACCTCCAGCCCGCCGGTACCGATAGCGAGCATGCCCAGCGCGCCTGCGGCACAGGTGTGCGAATCGGACCCGGCCAGCGACTTGCCCGGAATCCCGAAGTGCTGCATGTGGACCGGGTGCGAGACGCCGTTACCGGGTTTGGAGTACCAGATCCCGAAGCGGCGGGCGGCCGAGCGGAGGAAGGCATGGTCCTCGGCGTTGCGGCCGTCGGTCTGCAGGATGTTGTGGTCGACATACTGCACACTGACCTCGGTGCGGACCCGGTCCAGGCCGATGGCCTCCAGCTCCTGCATCACCAGGGTGCCGGTGGCGTCCTGCGTCAGGGTCTGATCGATGCGCAGCCCGATCTCACTGCCCGGCTCCAGCACGCCCTCCACGAGGTGATCCCCGATGAGCCGGTGCGCGAGACTGCCGTTACCGTCCGTCCTCACCTGCGAGCTGGCCGCCATGCCCGCCTCCTGCCCTGCGCCGGTGGTGTACCGCGGCCTCGGGTACCCCGGCGCGGGGCGGGTGACTCTTGCTGCCGCGTCAACAGGTGCGCCGAAGCGGGTACCGGCTCCTGCGCCCGTCCTCGTTTCCCCAGGTCAGCGCCGTGTTGTGACGTGTCAGGTCGTCGAGTACTTCCACGACGAGCAGGACACGAGCGTACGGGTGTCACCGGAACCCTGCGCCTCGCAGGCGCGGAACTTGACGAAGGTGTCCCCGTTGGTGTCCGCCGCCTCGGGGAAGGACTTGTTCTTGTACTGCCAGCCGGCGCTCACCCCGGCGGTCGAGTAGATCACGCCTTGCCGCTCCGGGATCCCCCAGAGGTAGAACTCCCACTGAATCGCGACCGGCAGATTGTTGCTCGCCTTGTCCCGGATGGCGAACCATTCGCCGACGTCACCGAAGCAGGCCTCGGCTCTGGAGGAGTCGTACACACACTCCCAACTGCTTCCCCCGCTCGCGGACCCCGCGTAGTCCACCTCCCACTCCGCGGCCGAAGCGGGCCCGGCCGCGAGCGCCACCGCCCCCAGCGCGAAGGCCCCCACGGCGGCCAGCTTGGCCTTGATGCTTGTCATGTTCGTCATGTCCCACCCCACGGATTCGCTTCGCTCCGAGCCGATTGGGTTCGACTCGCTTCGCTTCGACTCGATTCGGTTCCACTCGATTCGACTGACCAGAGCGTGCCGCTGCGACCCGCCGGAGGAAACGCAAACCCCCTGTCCGGGACAGCCCGGCAACAGTCCTAGCTGGTCACAGCGTTGTCCGGCCCGTGTCCCGGACACAGACGGCGGCGCGTCCACCAGCGTGGTGCGGTGCGACCGCAGCCATGATCGACTGGACTCGGGCGGACAACCGATGACAAGGGAGGAGCAAGCGGTGGCGTGGGTGATTCTGATCCTTTCCGGCGTGCTGGAAACGGTGTGGGCCTCCGCGCTGGAAGCCTCGAGGAACTTTTCGCGGTGGCGGCCGTCGGTCCTGTTCCTCGTGGCGCTGGCGCTGAGCATGACCGGACTGTCGTACGGGGTCAGCAGCATCCCCCTGGGCACGGCCTATGGCGTATGGGTGGGCATCGGGGCGGTCGGCACAGCGGTGTACGGCATGCTCGTGCTCGGCGATCCGGTGACGGTTGCGCGCGTGGTGTGCCTGATGCTGATCATCGCAGGCGTGGTGGGTCTGAAGATCCTGTCCTGAGAACCGCTGCCAGGAGCATCCCTCGCACTGGGCTGGCCTGGGCGTCCTTACTTACGGAATAGCTGTGCAAGAGCCGCTGATCTGTCATTCAGAACAGGATTCAAAACAGGATTCAGGACAGAACCTGACCTCAATGGTCCTTAGCGTGGTCCTGACCGACGGAACAGGATCAGGAACAGGAACGCGGAACAGGAACGCTGAAAGGCGGCGACCATGACCGGCAACGAGCCGACCACCCCCGACCTGGCCGAGCATCCGGCCGTCACTGGTGAGCCCGCCGAGTGGCTTGAGGCGCTGGCCAAGCACCGGCACTTCCTGCGCTTCACCACCCGTGACCTCACCGATGAGCAGGCCGGGCTGCGAACCACCGCGAGCGAGTTGTGCCTGGGCGGCCTGATCAAGCACGTCACTGCGGTCGAGCGCAACTGGGTGGACTTCATTCTGAACGGCCCATCGGCGATGGGGGACTTCACGGCGATGACCGAGGCCGACTGGGCCCGCCGGGCGGACGAGTTCCGGTTGCTGCCCGGTGAGACGCTGGCCGGTGTACTCGCCGAGTACGCGGAAGTGGCCCGCCGGACCCACGACGTGGTGGCCACTCTGCCTCACCTGGACACCGCGTGGCCGCTGCCGAAGGCCCCGTGGTTCGAGGCCGGCGCGCAGTGGTCGGCCCGCAGGGTGCTGATGCACATCATCAGCGAGACCGCTCAGCACGCGGGCCACGCCGACATCATCCGCGAGTCCCTGGACGGCGCCAAGAGCATGGGCTAGGGCGTGACCGAGGGGTGGCCGCCGGAGTGGTCTGCGTCGGCGCGCGACCGCACGGCTTCGCGGCGCCGGAAAACGTGTATGCGTACGGGATCTCGGTCGTGCCAGCATGGCATCGGGAAGCGAGGTCTCGTGGACGAGTTGAGGCGATTCCGCCGGGCGGCCGTCGAGTGGGCGGCCGGCGGAGCGGGGGCGAGTGCGGCAGCCGCCGCGGCGAGGGAGCTGGCCGGCGGTGTGCGGACGGTCGTACTCGTCGAGGGGAGCAGTGACCAGGTCGCACTCGAAGCGCTGGCCACCCGCTACGGCCGCGACCTCGGTACGGAGGGCGTCGCGGTAGTACCACTGGGAGGCGCAACGAGCATCGGGCGCTTCCTGGACGTGTGCGGTCCTCCGGGGCTCGGCCTCCCGTTGGCCGGTCTCTGCGACATCGGCGAGGAGCGGCATTTCCGGCGCCATCTGGAACGGGTCGGGCTCGGGTCCGATCTCACGCACGCCGGACTGGAAACACTCGGCTTCCACGTGTGCGTCGCCGACCTGGAGGACGAGCTGATCCGCGCTCTCGGGGCCGAGGGCGTACAGCAAGTGATCGAGGCCCAGGGCGAGATGCGCCCTTTCCGCATCTTTCAGGGCCAGCCGGCACAGCGAGAACGGCCCGTGGAACACCAACTGCGGCGCTTCATGGGCACACACAGCGGCCGCAAGGCGCTCTACGCACAGGCACTGGTCACGCACCTGGACCTCGACCGCGTTCCCCGGCCGCTGGAGCGCCTTCTCACGCACGTCTGACGCCGAAGGTGAGATCTCCCAGCCGTCGCGGGTGCCGAGAGTGCACTTGTCGGTCATCCCCGTGCGCTGCACGGAACAAGGACGCGCCACTACGAGCGCGAAAGCCGATACAAGCAATGCCGCGGCCAGCGACGGGCGGTCGCGCACCCGCCGGTGGGGCCCGTCGGTCGAACCACACGGCGTAATGTCACCAGCGCGCCCGGCAGAACACGTCAAGGAGTAACTCATGACCATGACCACCGCGGACAGCGGCACAGGCGTCGCGGCGGCCCGGCGAAGGCGGGGTGAGCCGTATCCGGCGCCGGAACCCGTCGAGGCGTATCCGGACCGGGCTGCCCTGTTGCAAGAACGGGCGCAGGCTCTCAACTCGCTGGTGCGCGAGGACTTCTCCCGGCTGCGCGGGCTCTACTTTCTGGTCTGCGCAGGGCTGTTGGTGGCTGCCGTCGCGCTCGCCGCAGGCAGTGCGACGGACGCGGTGCAGGCGGGCGCCGACGGCCATGGCGGCGAACGAATGAGCCACGACCTGATCGGCTTCGCCGCAACCGTCGTGGCCGCAGCTGCCGCGCTGCTGGGGCTGCGGTCCATCCGGTCGCGGGACCGGCTGCGGTGGCAGCGCATCCAGGCTTGGTACGCGCTGGAGCGCACCCCCGCGGCCCGCGCTCTGCCGGCAGGCGACATCCCGGCCGAGCTTGAACCGGCGGATCAGCACCCCCGGGTACGCGACCGCTATATCCGCAACAACGGCCTGCACCTGCGTGGCAACCTCGGCGCCATCGTGGCCCTCGCCTGCGCCATCTCCCTCCTGATAGTCCTGACCAACGCAGACACGGCCGACCTCTCGCTCACGGTCACGGGTGCCGCCGCTCTGGTCACCACCGGGGTGCTGGCCTGGCGGGTCACGGCGAAGTACAGCCGGCGCTACCGCTGGGCCGGCCAGCGGCAGTCCGTAGAGGCCACAGAACGCAACCGCACAATCTTCCGCGAGCGCCTCACCGCGCCGGCAACCGACACGGGGGCTGTGACAAAGCCCTACCAAGTCCTCGCCGCGGCGTGCATGGCCGCCCCGACCGTCGTCATCCTCGGCGCGGTCTGCATCGCCCGCCCCCGCACCGCCGCCAATCTCGGCGTCATCGTCGCCGGGGCGCTGGGCGTCTTCCTCCTGCTGCTGCCCTTCTTCTTGGTGAGACGCCTGCGCGAACGCCGTGCCCTGCACGCTGCGTTCCCCACCGCAGCGGCCGCCCTCCCCACTGGATCCACCCCGTACGCGGTGCACTTCGGCCTCAACGAGGACGATGCCCATGACACGGAACCGGCCACCTGGGACCGCGGTCCCGCCCGCGCCGGCTCCGCAGCGCTCACCACCTCGGCCCTCCACCTCCGCGGCCCGGCTGGCGAGGCCCTGGACATCACCCTGACCGACATCCTCGGCGCGGTGCACTCCCCCCAGTGGCCCTGGCTGGCCGACGGCTCACTGGACCTGCATCTGCACACGGGGGAGGCCATTGAACTCCGCACACCCCAGCACCGGCATTTGGCCACTGAACTGGCGTCGGCGGGTGTACGAGTACTGCGTGCCTAGGTGTGTTGTCCCGGGACGCTGCCCGCAACATGGGGCGCCCGGTCCATATCCTGTAGGAACGAACCATGCGGTGGGCAGAGGTGAATGGCGAAGCTGGAACGCGTTGGTCGGCGTTGACTGCGAGGCGGTTGCGGGAGGCCGGGTGGTACCCGGGCCGTGCGATTCCCACCGAGGGATGGCTGCGGGCGATGCGCGGGCGAGGTGGCGTCGAGATGCATGAGGCGGCGCGCCGGTTCCTCGCCGAGTTCGGCGGTTTGGCGATCGACCGGGCCCTGGTGGACTGGGCGCTCGGTGGGGTGTCGTTCCGGGTCGATCCTTTCGCAGCCGAGTGGGATGACAAGGTCTTCGATGTGCCGGGCGAGGGCTTCCCGTCCTACCTCTACTCCATCGGCGCGACCGACGAGGGGGACGGCCTGGGAATGGCCCCGGACGGCGCGGTCTACATGGGCAAGGACAGCGTCAGGCTGTTGGCGGGTACCCCCGACGAGGCTCTGCAAAGGCTTATCGAGGGAGCCGGAGCCGCCGGTGAATACGAATTCCGGTCACGTTGGTCTCCGTTGACCAAGCGCGTGCTGCGGTCGGCCGGGTGGTATGCCGAACGTTCGGTGCCTGTCGAGCACTGGGAACATCTACTGCGCGGACAGGGCGACTTCGAGATCCACGATGCCGCACGCGATTTCCTCACCGAATTCGGCGGGTTGGCGACCGATGGATGGACCCCGGGACCGGTCATGCCCCAGTCTCCGTTCCGCTTCGACCCCAGCACCGCCACGGCGGACCGTGAGGCTTTCGACAGGCTCAGCAGGAAGGTCGGGACCTCCCTCTATCCCATCGGCCTGGCCGACAGCGGTAGGAGCTATCTGGCCATGGCTCCGAATGGCGCGGTCTACATCGGCGAGGACGCCGTCGAACTGCTGGCGGACAGCTGCTACGAGGCGGTGGAGAAGCTCGTCATGGAACGGCCTACCGAAGCTCCTCTGCCGTTCCTGTTGGTGGATGGCTACCTTGAGCTGCCGCACAGCCCCGGTCAAGACCTGAGTGCCGAAATCGGTACACGGTGGTCCGCAGAGACCGACCGAGTATTGCGGCTGGCCGGGTGGCATCCGGGCCGTTCGGTACCAACCGTTGAATCGGAACGCTCCCTCCATGAGACGGACGAGGACTTCGAGATCCACGAGGCCGCACGGTGGTTCCTCACCGAATTCGGCGGCCTGGATATCCATCAGGACGGACCGGGCAGGACGATGGCGCGGTCCCCGTTCCGGCTCGACCCCCTTGTGGCCAGATGGGATTACGAGATCTTCGAGGTCCTCAGTGAGAAAGCCGGGGCTGACCTCTATCCCATCGGTGGCATCATTCCCGGCGGCATCTACCTGGGGATGGCGCCGAACGGTGCGGTCTATGTGGGCCTGGACAGTGTCGAACTGCTGGCGGATACCGCTGACGAGGCTCTGGACAAGCTCATCAGGGGAATCCGCTGACCGAGCGCCGTTCTGGTGCCCAGGCACCGGCACTCGTATCTGGCAGCCCGAACCGGGAAGCGTCGGCGGCCGCGCGTACCGGGATCCGGACGACCCGGATGCCGACGCGGACATCAGTCGCGACCGGCCCGACGAGACCGAGGACTTCCCCCGTGATGTGGGTGGCGCCCGGCACTATCGCCCGCACCCTGCCCTGGCAGTTGGATCCCGGCCGGGTGGACAAGAAGAACTACACCACGCACGCCATCGTTATCGACCGCCGCCCGGTGTTCGTGGGACTGTCCCGCCACAAGGACACGAAGCGCATCGACGACGCCGCCGCCCGCCCGGCCGAGCAGCACCCGGCCCACGTCGTCTTCTCCATGGACTTCGGCGTGTTGAAACGAGGGTGCCTTTCGAGTCCTGTCCTTTCGGTGAGGCCGGGGCTGTCTTTCCCCGGCCTCAGCAACGTGTGGCCGGTCGCAGGTCACAACGCCGCGACATTGAGCACAAGCTTGCCCGTGGTCATGCCCGACTCGATGCGGCGGTGGGCCTCGACGGCCTGCTCCAGAGGCAGAGTTTCGGTCTGTATCTGCAGATCCCCCGTCGCCGCGGCCGCCACCGCGCGGCGCAGCGCCTGGGCTGTCTCCTTGGGGAAAGCGGCGGAGAAGGCGGCCAGGTTGAAGCCGGAGACGGTCTTGTTGGTGAACCACAGTTCGTTGGCGGGGATGCCGACGTCCTCGGCACCTGAGGCGTTGCCCATCACCACCAGGCGTCCCATCGGCCCCAGCCGGTCCAGACCGGCGCGGCGGGCCGGACCGCCGACCATGTCGACCACGATGTCGAACTCGCCGGCCTCGGCGGTCCGGTTCCGCAGGATCACCTCGTCGTAGCCGAAGCGCCTGGCGGCCTCGATCTTGGCTTCGCTGCCGACCGTGCCGACCACGCGGCCCGCGCCCAGGAGGTGGGCGATCTGGCCGAGTTGGCTTCCCACGCCGCCGGCCGCCGCATGGACCAGAACGCTCTCTCCGGGCTCGATCCGGGCCACCCGGTCAAGCACGAGGAACGCGGTGGTGCTGTTGGACGGCAGCGCCGCAGCGACGCCCATCCCGATACCCAAGCCGCCCAGGGGAGCGACCAGGTCGGCGGAGGTGACCACCACCTCGGCGTACCCGCCACTGTCGATGATCGTGAGCGCGGCCACCGGCTGCCCGACGCTCAGGCCCTCGACGCCCTCGCCGACGGCTCGGATCGTGCCCGCCACCTCGATGCCGGGCACGAAGGGGAGCGGTACGTCGACCACGCCGCGCCGGTAGAGGACCTCGGCGAAATTGGCGCCCGCGTACGCCACGTCGATGGCGACCTGGCCAGGGCCGGGCGCGGGGACCGGCACGGTGTCGACGCGGAGCACCTCGGCCTCGCCGAACTCAGGGATGGTCACTGCCTTCATCTGCGTGCTGCTGCTGTTGTTCATGTCGCCGATCCTGCGGCCACGGCAGCACAGCGGGCAGTGCCTCTTTATCCTGGGTGTGGCACCACCAGGCTGTGCTGTCGCATCAGCGCCTCCAGCCGCTGCTGGGTCTCTGTGCCGGGATGCGGGTTGTGCAGGACCAGGTGGTGCCCGGGGTGCTCGGGCAGTGGCAGCAGCGTGGCCTCGAAGACCATCGTCCCGGCCTCGGGGTGATCGACCGCCTTCACCGCGCTGGTGTGCTCGGCCACATCGTGGCGCGCCCACAGCTCGGCGAATTCCGGGCTGGCCGCAGCCAGATCAGCGGCGATGCGGCCGAACTCCGGATCGTCCGGGTAGCGTGCCGCGTCGGCCCGGAAGGCAGCGGCCACAGCGGGCGCGGTCGCAGCCCAGTGCCGGTGCAGCACCCGGTAGCGCACGTTGATGAAGAAGGAGACCAGGCAGTTGTGGTCGCTCTCGCGGTAGCCGAACACCACGCGCGCCGCGTCGTTGACGGCGGTGAAGTTCCAGTGCCGGTCGCGGATGTAGCCGGGCCGCGGCGACCAGGCACCCAGCAGCCGTTGCATCTCGGGCGAGGCCGCCACCGAGGGCGCGAAGGGGGCCTGCGGCGGATTGAGCCCGGCCAGGCGGTACAGATGGGCGCGCTCGGCGAAGTCCAGCAGCAGCACCCGGGCGACCGCGTCGAGGACCTGCTCGGACACCTTGATGTCCCGCCCCTGCTCCAGCCACGTGTACCAGGACACTCCGACGCCTGCCAGCACCGCGACCTCCTCGCGGCGTAGGCCCGGCGTGCGCCGGCGACCGCCGGCCGGCATGCCGACATCCGCCGGCGAGACCCGGGCCCGACGGCTACGCAAGAACTCCCGCAACTCGGAGCGGCGGTCGGCACAGGGCAGGGACGAATGAGCGCTAGCCATGGCAGCCAACCTTAAGGCAGCGCCCCGACGCGACCACGAAGGCGATCCGCTTCAACGCGCAGAACCCACAGGGAAGCCGTCGCCTTCGACCTTCTCCACCAGGCCGACGACGACCGCACCGCCCGCCCCTGCACCGAGCGCCACGTTCGGTCGCGGTGATGACATGACCGGCGTGCGGCCCCGCGAGGTCCCGGGTGGCTCAGGTGGGCGCGTCCGGCACGTGTGTGTACTCCGGCTGCCACATCGCGTCCTGTACCGCCTGTACCGGGTCCTCCGGTACGACCGTGGCCACGCCGTCCTCGGCGGCCGCCCGCACGACTGCCACCGCCACCGTCGCCGAGGAGGCGCGCAGGTTTTCCACCTCGGGGAGCAGCGGTGCGCCCGGCTCGCCCGTGTCCACCTGGCTCGCGACGGCTTCGGCGGCGGCCTGGAGCATGCGGGGCGTCACCCGTTCGGCGCGCGAGACGATGACGCCCAGGCCCACGCCGGGGTAGACGAGCGCGTTGTTGGCCTGGCCGATGACGTGGCGGACTCCGCCGATGTCCACCGGATCGACCGGGACGCCGACCGCGGTCAGCGCCTTGCCGTCGGTCCATTTCAGCACGTCGGCGGGGAGCGCCTCGATCTTCTCGGTGGGGTTGGAGAGGGGCAGGACGACCGGCCGGTCGATGTGTTCGGCCATGGCCTCCACCACTTCCCGGGTGAAGGCGCCGCCTACGGTCGAGGTGCCGACGAGGATCGTCGGGTGCACGTTTTGTACGGTCGTCAGCAGGTCGAGAGGACCTCCGTCGGACCAGTCCTTGACCTCGCCGGCGGGCCGGGCGTAGCCGCGCTGGTAGTCGCGCAGGTCCGGCATGTCGTCGAGCAGCAGCCCCGGTTTGTCGATCAGCCAGACCCGCCGGGTCGCCTCGTCCTCGTCCAGGCCGTCGCGGACCATGGCCGCGCGCAGCTGGTCGGCGATGCCGACGCCCGCCGTACCAGCACCGAACACCACGACGCGCTGCTCGCGGAACGGTACGCCGGTGACGTCCAGCGCGGACAGCACCGCGGCGAGCGTGATCGCGCCGGTGCCCTGCATGTCGTCGTTGAACATGCGGTGGCGATCGCCGTACTGCTCCAGGACGCGCCGGGCGTTGCCGGCGCCGAAGTCCTCGAAGTGCAGCAGCGCGTCCGGGTACAGCGAAGACACGGTCTCCAGGTAGTCGGCCACGAACCGGTCGTAGCGCTCGCCGCGGACCCGACTGTGCCGTGCGCCGAGGTAGAGCGGGTCGTTGAGCAGGGTCTCGTTGTCGGTACCGACGTCGAGGACGACCGGCAGGCAGCGGCCGGGGTCGATGCCCGCGGCCGCGGTGTAGACCGCGAGCTTGCCCACCGAGATCTGGATGCCGTGCACGCCCCAGTCGCCGATGCCCAGGATCTGCTCGGCATCGGTCACCACCAGCATGTCCACGTCGTCAGGGGAGAGTCGGCGTGCCTCGAACGAGCGGCGCAGGTCCTCGGGACGGTCGATGGACAGGAACACGCCCCGGGGGCGCCGGTATTCGTGGCTGTAGTCCTTGATCGCCTGGCCCACGGTCGGGTCGTAGACGATGGGCAGCAGTTCCACGAGGTGTTCCGTCAGCAGACGGTAGTAGAGCACCTCGTTGCGGTCGTGCAGCTGCTCCAGGTAGATGTTCGCGGCCAGATCGGTCGGCTGCCGCTTCAGCTGTCCGTACGCGCGCTGCGCCTGCTGGTCCAGGCTGAGTACGCCGTCGGGCAGCCACCCCACGAGGTCGTGACAGTCACGTTCCGCACGGGTGAAGGCCGTTCCGTGATTGGTCAACGGATCGCCCATCACCCAGGGCAGTCCGCCCACGCGTGCTCACCTCTCTCCTGGTACGGGTGCGTGCCCGGCCACCACCTGGCGGCACGCAGGCACGGCTTTCAGTATCACCGCGGGCGCAGCAGCCCGCATCCGCCCCGCCCCCGATGGTGGCAGACGTCGGCCCGGAGATGGCCGCCGCGGCGGCCGCGCTGCCGTACAACGTTGTCCTGGACGGTGAGCTGGCCATCCGGGCCGACGGCCGCCTGGCCTTCGCGCACCTGGCACGGCGGCTGAACCACCGCCCAGCGACCGCCGTGCGACTGGCGCAGCGACCGCCGCGCGACTCGCCCGGTGGCAGAACGAGGCGGCGACCAGGAACACGGTGCCGGCCAGACGGACGAACGGCCCGCCGAGCACTGTGCCGGCGGGCCGTTCGTTGGGTGTGCGGGTGCGTGTTCTCAGACGTCAGCGCGCCGGGTGCAGCACCATCGCGGAGCCGCCATCACGTCGCTTCGGTTCGGCGACCGCCTGTGTGCGGCCATCGGGCCGGAATTCCAGGGCCGCCACCGCCCCGATCTCCGGTGACGGGGTGAAGGTCGACGGGGCAAGGGTGAAGCGCTGGCCGAGATGTTCCAGGGCCGGGCGCTCCGGCGAGTCGAGGAAGGCCGGCTCGGCCTCGGTCTTGGCCGAGTTGCGTTGTGAGATGCGCGGCGCGGTCACCGCTTGCGGCAGCGTCATGCCCAGGTCGATCCGGTTGATGAGGGTCTGCAGCACCGTGGTGATGATGGTCGCGCCGCCGGGCGAGCCCACCGCGAGGAACGGCTTGCCGTCCTTGAGCACGATCGTCGGCGACATGCTGCTGCGCGGACGCTTGCCGGGGCCCGGCAGGTTCGGATCCGGCACACCCGGGGTGACCGGTGTGAAGTTGAAGTCCGTCAGCTCATTGTTGAGCAGGAATCCGCGGCCGGGCACGGTGATGGCCGAACCGCCGGTCTGTTCGATCGTCAGGGTGTAGGAGACCACGTTGCCCCAGCGGTCGGACGCCACGAGGTGGGTGGTCGACGGCCCCTCGTACGCCTCCTTGCTGCCGGTGCCCTTGACGCACCCGGAGCCGGGCTTGCGCGGATCGGCGGGAGCCACCGGGCTGGTGAGCGTGGCATCCGGCCGGATCAGGCAGGAGCGGTCCTTGGCGAAGTCCTTGGAGAGCAGCTCCTTCGTCGGTACGTCGGAGTACTTCGGGTCGCCCACCCAGCGGTTACGGTCGGCGAAGGCGATCCGGCCGGCCTCCAGGTAGTGGTGCAGCGCCTGGACCCGGTCATCCTTGGACAGGCGGTAGTTCTCCAGGATGTTCAGGGCCTCGCCGACGGTGGTGCCGCCGGAGGAGGACGGCGCCATGCTGTACACGTCGAGCCCGCGGTAGCCGGTACGGGTGGGCGCCTGCTGCAGTGCCGCGTAACGCGCGAGGTCACCCTTGTCCATGAGGCCGGGGCGGACGGGCTCGGCACCGTCGGCCATGGGCGGCTTCTGGACCGTACGCACTACCTCACGTCCGAGGTCGCCGTGGTAGAGCGCGCCGATGCCCTCGCGTGCGAGTTCCCGGTACGTACGGGCCAGGCCCGGGTTGCGGAACCGCGAGCCGACCTCGGGGAGCTTGCCGCCCGGCAGGAACAGGTCGCTGGTGGAGCGGAACTGCCGGAAGCGGTCCTCGTTCATCTCGGTCTGCGCACGGAACTGCTTGTCGACGACGAAGCCGTCGTCGGCGATCCGAGTGGCCGGCTTCAAGGCCCGCGCGAGCGAGACCGTGCCCCAGTCGTTCAGCGCCTTCTGCCAGGTCGCGGGGGTGCCCGGAATGCCCACGGACAGGCCCGAGTTGACGGCCTCCTTGAACGGGATGGGCTTCTTCGTCGACGGGTCGATGAAGGAATCCGAGCGCATACGGGCCGGGGCGGTCTCCCGGCCGTCGATGGTGCGCACCCGGTGGGCCGCCGCGTCGTAATAGACCATGTAGCCACCGCCGCCGACTCCCGCGGAGTACGGCTCGACGACACCGAGCGCGGCCGCGGTGGCCACGGCGGCGTCCACAGCGTTGCCCCCGTGCTTGAGGACGTCGATCCCGGCCTGTGACGCGTAGGGGTTGACGCTGGAGACCGCGCCGCCACTGCCTACGGCGACGGGCTGCTCCGCGGGTGGCTGCGGCCCTGAACGAGCGGGGGTGGCATCGGTAGCGGTGGCGTCGGAACGCGCGGCGGTAGTGGCAGAACCGAGAGCGCTGGACGGCAGGACGAAGGGGAGAGAAAACACTGTCGCCGCGGATACGGCAGCGACGACGGCACGGCGGACACCCATGGAGCCTCCGAGGAATTGTGCGAAAGGGTTTCCCAAAACCTTGGTGGACGGCAAATGCTTCGGCAATGATCATGGGCAAGATTTGCGCGAAACATGAGGTTCCTCACCGGTAACCAAAAAAGCGTCGGGAACCCTTCACCATTCCGCTCAAATCACCCTCTACGCTCCCCTTTGCGTGCCTCTTCGGATGCCCGGCCACTCGCCCCTCCGGCCTCGCGCTCCGTCGGCCTCCGACGGGGTCGCGGCACTCTGTTCGCTCGCCCACTCGGCGCGCTGGCCAGCGCCGATGTACGGAGCGTGATCCGCTACCGCGCCCCCGGCCCGGGGGAGGGAGGTGGCTCGGGGGCGCGATGCGGCCCGGCGTCATACGGACACCGGAGCGGGCGTCCCACAGCCACGGGGGAGTATGCGTGGGCGCCCAGGCCAGGAATTGCGCCTGACGGAAAAGACCCTAGACAGATCTGCCGGTACGTCACCACCGGCCTGATCAAAACTTGAGGGTTACTTCCCGGTCGCGTGGATATTTGAGCGGCAATTGAGAGTTACTGCCCGGTCGTCCGGAAAGGCCAAGCGCGCACGTTCAGCAATTGGTGGAACGCCGAACGCCGACAGGATCCGCTGTACGGCATGATCAGGCTCCTCCTCGCGGTCTCCGTCACCGGCCCCGCCCTCCACCAATGTGCGCATCACTTCCTGAAGGCCACCGACCAGGAAGCCTGTCATCGTCCGCGCGTCAGGCGCCGCGCCGTCGGCATGCTCGCCCAGGGCTCGGCGCGCCAGGGCGGCGCAGTGCGGTCGCAGCACTTCGCGGAAGGCCGCGGCGGTGCGTTGTGACGCCGCGCCGGGGGAGAGGTGGCCGTACTGCGCGCTGTGTTCCATCGCGAAGCGCGCCGGTCGATGCCCTGTTCCGGCCCGTCGTCAGCGGCTGAGCCCGGTGCGTCACCCCGCTCCGTGCCCTCTCCCTCATGCCCCAGCGGTTGCTGGGCGGCGTGGAGGCGTGGAAGGCGTCGATGACGGCCACCGCGACCGCGTCGTTGCGGTCGCGGAAGTGCTGGTACGACCTGCCTGCTGACGCCCGCGCGATCGGCGATGTCAGCCACGGAGATCTCCTCGATGCGCCGCTTCCTCGCCAGATTCGCGGCGACCTTCTGCGGCCGCCGTGCCGGTTGGTGCCGCGGTCGACGGAAGGGCCGGGCGCTGTGCTGATCGACTGGCTGTGGCCCCACCCGGCCGCGATCTCGGGGTGTCAGCAGGGTGCCTGCCGACTCCTGGGTACCCGTGTGGGCATCATCGAGCGCGCACTGCGGCAGGGCACGCCCGCCGGCGCCGCAAGGCACGACGAAAGGACGGAAGCGCTGTGGCGAGCACCGGTGGTCTGCCCACCCTCCATACGCTGACCGAGCTGGCCGGGCTCGTGGAGCACCGTGATCAGTTGTATGTGAGGTGGTCGCGCGGGCCCGAGACCGACCTCAGGGCAGTCTCCAGCACCGACGACCTCACCGGCATCTCCTTGCCTGGCCTGTCCGCCAACCCGCTCGACGTCGCACCGTGGTGGCAAAGCCGTTCCGTACGCGTTTGGGTCGCCCGACGCCTGTACGACTACTCCCACCTGCCGCGGGAGAAGGGGCCGGGCGTCCGGGCGTGGGTCTTGCGCGGCACCGAAGCCGACCGCGGTCCCGACAACGAACCACTGGTCACGGACGTCGAGCCCCTCGGCTGGGTCCACTCCCGCGTCCTGGAGGAAGCCGAGGAAGAAGTGAAACGGCACAAGGAACAGTGGGGCCCGCTGCGCCGCGAAGGCTGAGGAGCCGAGGATGGTTCGCGTGGACTGTGACGTGCCACGCATCACGTTCCCCAAGTTCTGTTTGTCCTGCATGCCCCCCGGTCGGCTTGGGCACTCGCGAGGTGCAAGGCACTCAGCAAGACGAGATGGAGGGAGCAGTGATGACTGCGTCCAACAACTCGGGCAATTTCGCTGACGACCCGCAGCGCGCCTCGCAGGCCGGCCAGAAGGGCGGTCAGGAGAGCGGCGGGAACTTTGCGAACGATCCGCAGCGTGCTTCCGAGGCCGGTCAGAAGGGTGGCCACGAGAGCGGCGGTAACTTCGCCAATGATCCGCAGCGTGCTTCCGAGGCGGGCCAGAAGGGTGGCCAGGAGAGCGGCGGCGGGCAGCGCTGAGCGCAAGGACGTGTGGGCCCGACGAGCAGTTGCTCGTCGGGCCCACACGTTTGTGGGTGACGGGGCAGGGCCGGCGAAGGCGCGCCTGCCCGGCCCGGTGGCGGAACGGGCTTACGCATCGCGTTCCCAGCTCAGGCCCCGCCCGCGCTCCCGCACCGTCAGCCGGGCTGCAGGAGGAGGCGTGGGTCGAGGAGGCCGCCCGGCGGCTGGGCGGGAAGATCTTCTCGGCCCTTGTCGTGCTGCTGTATGCCTGGGTGGTCCAAGTCGGCGGGTCGGTGCGGTCGCCAGGGTGGGGGAGGAGTTCGGCGGGTTCGCCAGGCAGCGCGAGTAGATGGAGGGGGTAAGGCGATGAGTGGGACGCCGGATGGGGCGCGGACGACGAGTACGAGTGAGTGTGATGAGCGTGCCAGCGGTTGGAGCAAGCTAAGACTTGTTCAGGTAGGTGAGGACGGCGCGGACACGACGGTTGGTGTCGTCATCATCGGAGATGCCGAGCTTGCCGAACATGGCGGTGGTGTACTTGCTGATGGCGCTATCGCTGAGGTAGAGGCGGCGGGCGATGGCGTGGTTGGACAGTCCCTCGGCCATGAGCGCCAGCACGGAGTACTCGCGTTCGGTGAGCCGCTCGAGTCCCCGGTTCGGGGAACTGGTGGACAGCAGTTTCGCGATGACGGCCGGGTCCATGGCGGTCCCGCCGCCCGCGACACGCTCCAGAGCGCCGATGAACTGGTCGGCGTCGAACACGCTCTCCTTGAGGAGGTAGCCGACGCCGCCGGAGCCGTCGGCAAGCAGCTCGCGGGCGTACAGCTGCTCGACGTGCTGGGAGAGGATGAGGACCGGCAGTCCGGGCATCTCGCTGCGGGCGGCGAGGGCCGCCCGCAGGCCCTCGTCCGACTGGTCCGGTGGCATGCGGACGTCGATGACGGACACATCCGGGCGCCACGTCCGCAGCGCGTCGAGCGTTTCAGGCCCGGTGGTCGCTGTGGCCACCACCTGGTGCCCGTACGCCTCGATCAGGCGGACCATTCCGTCGCGCAGGAGGTAGAGGTCTTCGGCTACAACGATTCGCATGGCAGCGCCATCCTGACACGGGTCGGGCCACCCGGTGGGCTGGTGATCTCCAGGGTGCCGTCGAAGACCGCGAGGCGGCGGCGCAGGCCCGCGAGCCCGCCGCCGGCCTGCTCCTCGGCCCCGCCCCGGCCGTCGTCCTCGACCTCGACAACGAGGTCGGTCTCGTCCCTGGCGAGGCACACGCGTGCCCGCGACGCGTGGGCATGCCGGACCGCGTTGGTCAGCAACTCGGCGATGCCGAAGTAGACGGCCGACTCGATCGGCGGGTCCAGGGTCAGCCGGCCGTCAGCGCTGACGGCCACGTCGAGCGCGATGTCCAGGGCGAGGGCGCGTACTGCGTCGACGAGCCCCCGCTCGTTCAGCACCGGTGGACTGATCCCCCGGATCAGCTCGCGGAGCTCGGCCAGCGAGGCGGTTGCGCCGACCCGCGCGTCCCGCATCAGTGCCTTGGCCCGCTCCGGATCGGTCTCCATCAGCTTCTCCGCGGTCGCCAGGGAGAGCCCGAGCGCAACCAGGCGGGCCTGCGCCCCGTCGTGCAGGTCCCTTTCGATCCGGCGGATCTCGGCAGCCTGCGCGACCGTCGCGTCCGCGCGCTGGCCGGTCAACTCCTCCACCCGGTCCGCCAACACCATCGCAGGCGACGGACGCAGGAAGCGGACGGCCACCGGCTCGACGAGCCGCCAGGCGTACGGGGCGGAGGCGACGGCCACGACCAGGCCGAGGGCCCCGACGAGGCGCGCGGCGACCCCCGGCCGGCCGAACCCGAGGACCGCCGCGGCCACCCCGACCGGCGGGACGGTGGCGACCACGCCAGCGGTGAGCGGCACGATCCCCGTGAACCGCACGTCACGCCAGTTGGCGGGGTCTGTCCACCGGACCCGCCACTTCTGATCCAGGAGGGCGTCCCGACGGGTGCGCTCGTAGGAGAAGCCGTTCCACCAGTACCCGGTGGACATCCGCGTCACCGGTCCGGCCTGCCGGTACCCGGCAGGGATGGCGGTGGCGGTCCACCTTGCGACGAGGAAGCGGACCATACGGCAGACCGGACGGGAGGCCGCGAGCGTGCCCACACACACCAGCACGAGCGGCGCTACCCACGACCACGGGTTTCCCGCCCCCCACCAGATCCCCAGCGCCACGGCGGCGGCCCACACGGCCGGGACCAGCATGCTGACGACCACCACGACGCACGCCCGCACGAACCCCACGCCGACGCGCGCCACCCACAAACCCAGCTGTCTCATGACTCTTCCTCCGCCTCCGTTCGGTGCCACCACTGTGCACCGCGCGGAGCCCGCTACTTCCCTGGCCGGCCAGGGAGTAGGGCTACCCCCACCCACCTGTGCGTCCAGACCGATACCGCGTCAGCCAAGCGCTCCATAGCGTCGGTGAGCATGGAAACCCACACCCGCACCACGCCCGAGGCGGCACTCCTCAACAACCCCCGCATCCAAAGGACCTTCGGCACAACGAAAAGCAGCATCAAGGTTTACGGCGCACTGAGCACCGTCGCTCTCCTGGCGGTCATCGCAGTATCGATCAGCGGTCACATGGTGAACACGTTCATGTGGGTCCGGGCAGTCCTGCTGCCCGTAGTCGCCGTGCTGATCTACCGGATGACCGGATCCGCTTCTCGGGGATCCCGACGTGCCCTTGAGCGCGTGAGGGCTCTCGCCGCCATCATGCCGATCGCGATCATCGGCGTCGACCTGATCCCGGGTATCTGCCCGCCGTGGTACGCCGTGCTGCAGACCGTCTGCATGCTGCCCATCATCCGAGTCGCGTTCCTCACCCGCGGCTCCGCACTGCGCGCCGCCTTCCCCCAAGGGCGCTGATCGGGCGTCGGGCGCCGTTCTGTTCGCACTCCTCGCTGCGGGTCGAGCCCCGGGATGCGGCAGCCTTCGAAGTAACTCGCCGGGCCTGCGGCCAGGCCGGCTGGGAGTTCGAACGGGTCGGGGTCCCGGCACCGGTGCTGATGGCCAATGCCCGTTGGCTGTCCCGTTACCGCTACCCGCGGTGTTTCCGCGAGGACGTCGCCGCCGCACTGCGGAATGCGTTCGCCTCGCCCTGCCCGCTCTGGGAGGGAGCTCGGCTCGCCGGTGAGACCTTGGCGATGCTTCCGGTCTTGTTCCACCTGGTCTGGCAGCACGAACTGACCGCTGATCTCTCGGGCCAGCTCATGGAACCAGCCACCTTGGTCCGGTCCGGATCGGCGGTCGGCCGATGAGTGGAACACGTCGGGTCCCGCCGACAGCGCGGCTGGAGGAGTTTCCGCCAGAGGCAGTCGCGCGGGCCCAGTGGTGGGAGAAGCACATCCTTGAAGTACTCAACGGGCTGCCTCCGGATGCCCCGAAAAATTCGGCACCCCGACCCGAGTCCGATCCGCGACAACACAGCCTGACTCAGCGCGAGACCGCGAAGGCGGCCCAGCTGAGTGCCGCCGGGCATCCGGTGGCGGCGAGCACGGTCAAGCACTTGCGTCAGCGTTATCAGTATGACGGCCTAGTCGGTCTGGTCGATGGCCGCTCGGCGAAGCAGATGCCGCAGTTCGGACGGGTAGAGCCAGCGGTGGTTGATGTGATGCGGCAGGCAATTGCCGAAGCGGTGGATGCCTCGTCCCGCACGATCGGTTCCATCGTCTGGAGGACCGAACAGATCCTCACCACCGGTGACACCCCTGTCGAGCTGCCCTCCCGGCGGACGCTGCGCGCCCACCGGGCACCTGACATACGCAGCTCCCGGTGTGACGAGGCACCTGCCCGAGCGAGCCCGGGTTCCACTACGGACCTCCGCCCGGCCTGCTGACCCGCCCATGGGTACCGGCGGGTGTGCCGGTAGCGTCCGTTCCGTGATCGCCCTCGACGCGCTCGTCCGCCTGTGCCCGCCGCCCGCCGAGCCGCCACCCGCGGTGGACTGGCCGCAAGCCGAGCGCGCCCTCGGTACGGCTCTGCCCGCCGACTACAAGCAACTTGTCGAGACTTACGGCGACGGCATCTTTGACGAGACGATCTGGCTGCTCGTCCCCGACTCCGCCTACGACGACTGCAACCTGCACACGCAGACAACGGAACGGGACGAGATCCTGGCCGACCTGTGGGAGTACGAGGACAAGCCAGCCGGCCTGCAGGAGGCGGGAGCGAAGGTCCTGCCGTGGGCATTCGAGGAGGGCACGGGAGCGTTCCTGTATTGGTTGGCGCGGCCCGGTCAGCACCCCGACGACTGGAGCGTGCTCTATAACGAGGGGCGCGGCCCACTGTGGGAGCACCACGACATGGGGTGCCTCGCCTTCCTGCTGGCGGTGCTCACCGGAGCGGCGGAAACGGAGTACTTCGGCTACCTCTACGAAGTGCTGAAGCCGACGGAGCACCGCTTCGCGACGGCCGACCAGACCCTTGGTTGACCGGGCAGTGATGCCGTATGCCGCTCTCGATGACCTGGCCTCGCCACTGACGCATCCAACTGAGCTTCGTATTTGGCCAGACCGGCCAAGTACGGCGCTCAGTCACAGCACCGCGCCGGATTCCTCGTCGTCCTCGGCGACGGCGCGGAATTCCACCGTATTCCCGGCAGCCTGCGGAGTGCGGGCGCCCTTCTGGGTCCTTTGAGCGGACGCCACGGGAAGTGTTCCGGCGGCGAGCACCGCGCGGACTTGGTCGAAAATGAGCATGTCCTCCATGGCGACCGAGGTCGCCGGCAGCCGTTTGGAGCAGCGGACGTACGCACAGCGGCACACTTCGCCCTCTCCCTGATGACGCGTGCGCGTGCGAGCGCGCGGCTCCCGATCCTCGCCGGTGGTACCCAGCTCATCAATCAAGATCCTGGGCGGGCAGTTGGGGCAGGAGTTCGTCTCAGTGAGCGTTGGGCCCGCCTGCAAACTCACGTCGTCCGGCCGGGACCTGCCCGCGGACGCCGAGCCGGCCGGTGTTGACCAGGTCGGCGCGCGGTGCTGGACAGCGGCGGTCAGCCGGTCGAGCTGTCCTTCGTCCACGCGGCTGCCGACCCGGCGGGCGTACCGAACTGCACCGGGCAGCCGCGGTCGGTCCGTACTGCCGGGGTGTACGGAGTCATCGTTGAAGATTGAACGCTACGTCTGAATACCGCCAGAACCGCTGGGCGTTCCGGTCGACGATTAGGTCATGTCCAAGACCGGAACAAGGAGCTCTACGGAGATGACGATGAATGGCGCGACGGCGCTCGACGGCAAGGTGGCGCTGGTGACCGGCGGCAGCCGGGGGATCGGGGCAGCGGTCGCGCTGCGGCTGGCCGAGGACGGCGCAGACGTGGCGCTGACCTACCAGGGCTCGACCGAGTTGGCCGAAGAGGTGGTCGCCAAGATCACCGCGATGGGGCGGACCGGCTGGGCCGTCCGGGCGGACAGTGCCGACCCGGGGGCGGTGCGCGGTGCGGTGGCGGCGGTCGTCGAGCGGTTCGGGCGGCTGGACATCCTGGTGAACAACGCGGGTGTTGGTGCCGTCGGGCCGATCGAGGCGGTGGGCCTCGACGAGATCGACCGGGTGCTTACGGTGAATGTTCGCGCGCCCTACCTCTATGCCCAGGCGGCGGTGGAGCACCTGGCCGAGGGCGGGCGGATCGTGAGCATCGGCAGCTGCATCGCCCAGCGCGTGGCCTTCGGCGGAAGCACGCTCTACGCGACCAGCAAGGCCGCGCTGATCGGCTTCACCAAGGGCATGGCCCGGGAGCTCGGCCCGCGCGGAGTCACCGTCAACCTGGTCCACCCGGGCCCGATCGACACTGACATGAATCCGGGCGACGGCGATTCCGCCGACTTCCAGCGCGGCTTCACCGCGCTCGGCCGCTACGGCACGGCGGCGGAGGTCGCGGACGCCGTTTCGTACCTGGTTGGCGAGAGCGCCCGGTACGTCACGGGCGCGGAGCTGGCGGTGGACGGTGGCTTTGCGGTCTGAGACCTCGCGAGTCCAGCTCCTATGCCCAGTCCAGTCCGAGTTCGCCGAGTTCAGGAGGGTGCGCAGGCCGTGGGTGGGCCGGCGGATGCGCGGGGTGCGGGCGCGGAATTGTTCCAGAGGGTGGTGCCGGAGGCGCCGACCCGACCGCAAGGCGGAGGCCGGCGTCGGCATGGTGACCGAGAGGTGCTGGTTGCGATCGTGTTCGTGGCCACGTCAGGCTGCACCTGGCAGCAGCTGCCGTCCGACTCGTTCGGGCCGTCGGGAGCGACAGCTCACCGGCGCTTCACGGAGTGGTCGAAGGCCAGGGTGTGGGCAAAGCTCCACCGCCCGGTCCTCGACGAGCTTGGCTCTCGCGGCGAGCTGGACTGGTCTCGCTGCGCAATCGACTCCGTGAACATGCGAGCCCTGAAAAGGGGGACCTGACAGGCCCGAATCCTGTGGACCGAGGCAAGTACGGCTCGAAGATCCACTTGATCACTGAGCGGACCGGTCTGCCCCTGTCTGATGGCATCTCCGGCGCGAACACGCACGACAGTCAGACCCTCATCCCGCTGGTGCAGGGAATGCCGCCGATCAGGTCCCGCCGTGGCCGACGGCGACGCCGGCCCGGCAAGCTCTATGGCGACAAGGGCTACGACTAAAACCACTTGCGACGATGGTTACGCAGCCGCGGGATCACGCCTCGGATCGCACGTAAGGGCACTGAGTCCTTTCCAACCTGCTGCAGGAGTCTGGCGGTTGGGCTGACAACGTGGTGAAGCCGCGCGGCGTCCTCGCAGTCGAGCGCCCGGCGCAGCACCCGCCGCCGTACGGTCAGGCGTCCCATGCCGCGCTCCGCTCCCGGGCTCCGCCGAGCTGACGGCGCCCGGGCCCTACTCGACTCTCCTTCGTCTCTCTTCTGCGGCCTGCTCCTGACCGCCCATCGGCCGGGCGACCTGCTCTTACGGCGGTTGCCCTTGCTGCCCGGGCCCTCGAAGTCCCCGCTCGCGTCTCCTGTCGGTGACCCTTTGACGGCATCCGATGTAACTATTATGGTTACTTTGAAGGAGGTGATCTCGTGGCGGGCAACAGTCAGCTCACCGTGGCAGCGCACGCTCTGACGTGGATCGAACTGCACCATCGACGCGAAGGGGGAGTCGCAACATCCGAGAGGATCGCGGGTAGCGTCAATACCAACCCCGTCGTGATCCGGCGACTGCTCGGCCGGATGCGCGATGCCGGACTGGTGCGCTCTCGACGGGGCGCTGAGGCGGGGTGGGTACTCGCCAGACCGCTGGAAGACATGACCCTGCGGGACGTGTACGAGTCGATCGAGCCGGCGCCGCTGTTCGCCGTGCACCGCTCTGACCCCAATCTCGACTGTCCGATCGGTTTCGGTATCCGGCCCGTGATGCGTCTCGCGTACGCGCGCGTCGAGGAAGCCGTTCGCGCCGAGTTGGAGAACATAACGCTGGCCGATGTGCTGAGGGATGTCTTGGCCAGCTCTCATCCCACAGAACTGGAGCATTGATCTGTCATGGGGCAACTTGACGGAAAGACTGCCGTTGTCACCGGTGGCAACAGTGGAATCGGATTGGCCAGTGCCAAGCGATTCGCCGCCGAGGGTGCGCATGTGTTCATTACTGGGCGACGGCAGGAGGCACTTGATACTGCACTTTCCGAGATCGGTTCGAACGCCACCGGCGTCCGGGGCGACGTGTCCGATCTCGCCGATATCGACCGGCTTTACGCTGCCGTCGCCGACCAGGGACGGCGCGTGGATGTGCTCTTCGCCAACGCCGGCGGTGGCGAATTCTCCACCCTGGAGCATGTCACCGAAGAGCACTTCGACACCATCTTCGGCACCAACGTGAGGGGCATGCTCTTCACCGTCCAGAAGGCGCTTCCTCTGCTGAATGACGGAGCCTCAGTGATCCTCACCGGCTCCACCGCGGCGAGTTCCGGTGGCGAAGCGTTCGGCGTCTATGCCGCGTCCAAGGCAGCCATCCGTTCTTTTTCCCGAACCTGGGCCAATGAGCTCAAGCATCGCAAGATCCGTGTCAACACCCTCGTCCCCGGGCCCATCGCAACACCCGGCAACGCCGGCCTCGCCCCCAATCCGGATGAGGCAGCCAAGCTTTGGGGCTTCTTCGCGAGCCAGATTCCCCTGGGCCGCATGGGCCGCCCAGATGAGGCAGCCGCCGCGGCGCTTTTCCTCGCCAGCGACCAAAGCAGTTTCGTCACCGGTACGGAACTCTTCATCGACGGCGGCCTCAACCAGATCTGACCGCCCGCAGCCTCACTTTTCCCTCCTCACTCTGAGCTGACCAGGTGCAGGGCGAGGCGGAGGAGTCTGCAGGTTTTGAGGGTGGCCATGGCCTGCTCGATGCGGTCGATCGGCAGGAGGGTGCCGCCGAGGATCACGAACGCCTTCGTCGACGCGGTCTGTATCGCGTCGGCCAGGGTGGGCGCGAGGCCGGCCAGGGGTTCGACAGCCTCGGTGACATACCGGTAGGCGGTCGTGGTTCCGATGCCGAATCCGGCTGCGAGCTGGGCATACGTGTGTCCCGCCCGCAGGTGGGCGAGTGTGAGCAGGGCCTGGCGGCGGGCGCTCAGGCGCCGCCAGCGGGAGCCGATCGCGCGACGGTGCGGGAAGAGCTCACTGACTCCAGCCAGCAGCTGGGACGGCACCGCTGGACCGTCGAACGCACCATGGCCTGGCTCGCCGGACGCCGACGTCTGCACCGGCGCTACGAACGCAAGGCGAGCCGCTTTCTGGCCTTCACCAGCATCGCCTGCACTCTCATCTCTACCGACGACTAGCCCGAGCAGACGACTTCTAGGATGCGTCAGTGTAGGCGAGATGGGCGCCGCAGACGGTGCAGCGGAAGAGCATGGCGGTCGTCCCGTCGCCCAGGTGGGTCAGGAAGTGCTCAAGCTGGTTTTCGTCGTGCCAGCCGTCCCTTGTTGCGCTTACAGCAGGCGCACGTCTCGGCGGCCGCGCGGATGGACCCACTTGCTAGGGGGTCTGGGTGATAACGGAAGAAGGGCAGGCCGGCACTCATCACCGGTTCCCGATCTGCGCCCTGGTGGCCATGCCTACTGATCCCATGGAGAGCAGTCTGTCCGCGAGCGATTCCCTGATCAAACGCGGCGAAGGATTCTTCATGGCCCAGCCAATTGAGACGGCTTGTTACTTGCTGTTCCGCCGATTCAGCCGTACGCAGCCCCACGTGCCGGCCGCGACGGCCAGCGTTGCCAGGCCGCCGATTGGCCCTATGTGTGAGCTGGAATCCAGCTCCGCTTCCCTTTTCTCCGTCGGAGCGGCTGCGCCCTGGGGGTCGTACAGCACGCGCATTTTGTCGCCTGGCTTCACCGATTCCGCTTCGCAGCCCTCCTCCTCCGACAGCCGAGGTGAGATCTCCCAGCCGTCGGGGGTACGGAGCGTGCACTTGTCGGTCTTGCGATCGTCGACGTCGAGCACCACGGCCTCGGCCCACCGGCCCCGCTTCTCCAGTGCCCGCTCGCTGCCGGCCGTTTGAGTGGTCAGCGCCAGCACGGCTGCGGCAACGAGGGCAACGGCGAGCGCGACGAGGCCGAGCTTCGGCGTCTTCAGACCACGGCGGTGGCGGAGCCAGAGGATCGGCAGCAGGACAAGCACCAGGAGGAACGCCACGACGATCAGCAGCGCGGAGATGAGGGAGGCCGCGCCGCGCAGCAGGGCCGGCAGTGGCACCACCGGCGAGAACCACAGCAGGCCCGTCAAGGCCGTCACGCACGCGGCGTTGACCAGGAGCCACATCGGGCCCGCATGGCGTCGGGGAGGGGTGTTCTCGGCCGGCTGAGCTGCCCGGTCGGCTCCTGCCGCGAGTTCGTGTATGTCCTTGTTCCCCGTCACGCGTTCCATACCTCTCTCCGTCTGCGTCGACCTGTGGCCGGACGAGCGTACGGGGCACGGAATCCAGACCCATCGGCGAGGTCTTGTGCGACTGTCCAGCCGTCCGATGCTTCCTCGACGGACAGGCCCCGGCACGGGCCATAGCGCGCGCCGGTGGCGGCGCTACGGTAAGAGCACAGCATCCCGGCTAAGGGGGCGTCATGGCCCACCGCAACGGCGACGACGACGCGATCTACGACGTGGACGGCTACCCGCTGCTGGACGCCGAGACGGTCGACGAGTCGAAACCCGACCCGGACGAGAATGAGGGGGAGGACGACGGTGGAACGTGACGACCGTGGTCGCCGCTGGGCCGAGCCGTACCTGCTGCGCCTGCCTCCCGCCCGGCTTCAGGGCGACTCGAACGACCTGCGCTGCCCGGAGCACCCCGACGTCGCGTATGCGCGGCTCCTGGGCCGGGTCTGGGTGTGCCCGAGCTGTGTGCGATCCGCCGTCCAGCGCCGCGGCCGCGACCACTGACCTCCTATACGGCCTTGGGGCACAGCGGTACAGCGGTTAACGCTGAGCCGGTGGAGGATGTCCCGGTCTGGGTAGGGTCCGGGCTGTGAATGAGGATCAGGAAATCCGTGCCCGAGCCGTGGACCTGGCCGCCCGCAGGAGCGTCGTTTCCTGCCCGGGTAGGCCGGCCGCTGACAGTGCCCGGCGGTGGCAGCATCGGCCGGACACAGGGCGCACCGCCGGGCCGGTCCAGTCCCGCTCACGTTGTCCTCGGCTTGGCGGGAGATGTTCGGTTCGAGTGTGACGGGCTGGAGGTCGCCGAGGTGATCCGCGAGCGGACCGAAGCCGGGCAGCGGTAGCCGCCGCACCGCTTCGTACGGGCCCCGGAGACCGCTTAGGTCTCCGGGCCTCAGGCGTTTTCGCGGCTTGAGGCGGGGTGGTGTCGCGGCGGTTGTCGGGCGATGGCCTGGCAGACGCGGGCGGCGCCGGGCGTGTAGACCATCGAGAGGTCGTCACGGTCGCGGATGGGGTGCTTCGACGACATCTCGATCTTGCCGCCGAGGTGCATCAGGAACCTACGGTCGGAGACCTTGGCGAGCGAGGCGCCCTCGAACTCGCGCAGCTTCTGGACGATTTCGTCGGCGTGGGTCGTGGACGTGGCCGAGATGGTGACGTCGATGCCGAGGCGGTCGGCGTCGGAGGAGGTGACGTCAAGGGCGGTCACCGAGCCGCCCAGCGTCTCCATGGAGGCGGCCAGCTGAGAGACGGCGCCACCTCCCGCGGGGACTTCGAGCCGGATGGTCATCGAGTAGGAGACGCTGGGCGCGCTCATGCGGGCTGTCCTCTTCTGCTGTTGCTTCGGTGGTGCGGGGCGGTGGGTGGTGTCCGCCGCCCGATGTGGGTGCGGTGGAAGGATCAGGTGTCGGCGCTGACCTTGGCGGCGTCGGCTTCGGCCGACGGTGGGGGCGGCGGGGGCGCCTTGCCGGACTTCAGGACCTTGCGGGCCTGGTCGGTGTCGAAGTCGTTCTCCCACTTGCCGATCACGATGGTGGCGACGGCATTACCGAGGACGTTGATGAAGACCCGGCCTTCGTTGAGGATGCGGTCGATGCCGACGATCAGCGACAGCGCGGCCAGGGGGATGTGTCCGACCGCGGTGACGGTGCTGGCGAGGACGATGAACGCGCCGCCCGCGATGCCGGCGGTGCCCTTGCTGGTGAGCATCATGACGCCGACCATCACGAGCTGCTGCTGCCAGGAGAGGTCGATGCCCATGGCCTGGGCCAGGAAGAGGGAGGCCATCGTGAGGTAGACCGCGGAGCCGTCCAGGTTGAAGGAGAACCCGGAGGGGATGACGATGCCGACCACGGGACGGCCGATGCCGAGGGTCTCCAGTTTGCGCACCAGTTGCGGCAGTACCGCCTCGCTGGAACAGGTGCTCAGGGCCACCAGCAGCTCGGCCTTGAGGAAACGCATCAAGCCGAACAGGCTCAGCCGGCAGCTCCGCATGATGGCCCCGAGCACGACCAGGACGTAGACGATGCAGGTCGCGGTGAACAGGATGATCAGGTAGCCGAGCTGCTTGAGGCTCTCGGCCCCGTAGGTGGCCACCACGGTCGCCAAGGCGCCGAAGGTGCCCAGCGGCGCCAGCCGCATCACCCAGCCCACGATCCGGAACACGACGTCCGACAGCGCCCGGATACCCCGAGTGAGCGGTGCGCCGTCCTCGCCGGCCATGTTCAGGGCCACACCGAAGACGATCGAGACCATCAGGGCGGACAGGATGGCGTCGCCGGTGATCGCGCCCAGCAGGGAGGTGGGGATGAGGGAGGAGATCAAGCCGGTGAAGGTGGCGTGCTCGGTGGCGGTCTCGGGCACGTCGTCCGCGTTCAGCGAGGAGGGGTCGACGTCCAGACCGGAGCCGGGCTGGAAGAGGTTGGCGACCACCAGCCCGATCAGCATGGACACCAGGGACAGCACCAGGAAGTAGCCGATCGCCTTGACCCCGATCCGGCCGGCCTTGCGCAGGTTGTCCATGGAGGCGATGCCGGTGGACACCACGCAGAAGACGACCGGGATCACGATCATCTTGACCAGCGCGATGAACCAGTCGTTGAGGGGCTTCAGATCCTCGCCGAACCCGGGGGCGAGGATGCCGACGGCGATGCCGAGGACCGCGGCCAGCACGACCTGGAACCACAGCTCACGTATCAGACGGTTCAGCCGTGACCGCTGTGAGCGGCCGGCGGCGGTGGGGGTGGTGCTTGTCATCGTTGGTGCTCCCTTGCACGACGATCGTGTAGCCCTGTCCCGTGGGGGTGCGGGGACGCGATGCGGCTCGCGTCCCCGGGGTCGTACGTGAGGCCCGGATGGAGCTGCGGCGACGGCCCGCGGCGTGAGCGAGCCGTGCTGCCGCGGGGCCGGTCAGCTGTGCAGGGCGCGCAGCACCTTGTAGAAGGCGGCCTTGCCCTCGAAGCCGATGCCGGGGATGTCGGTCAGGCCGACGCGGCTCTTCTCGACGACGGCGTCGTCGGCGAAGCCACCGGTGGGCTGGAACTCGCCCGGGTAGGACTCGTTGCCGCCGAGCTTGAGGGCGGCGGCGATGTGCAGGGAGAACTGGTGCCCGCCGTGCGGAATGCAGCGCCGTGAGGACCAGCCGTGCTGGCGCAGCATGTCCTGGATGCGCAGGTACTCCACCAGGCCGTAGGAGAGTGCGGGGTCGACCTGGATGGTGTCGCGGTCGGGGCGCAGCCCGCCGTAGCGGATCAGGTTGCGGGCGTCCTGGAGGGAGAAGAGGTTCTCGCCGGTGGCGATGGGTCCGCTGTAGTGCTCGGCGACCGTGGCGTTGAGGTGGTAGTCCAGCGGGTCGCCGATCTCCTCGTACCAGAACAGCCCGTACGGCTCGATGGCCCGGCCGTACTCCAGTGCCGTGTTGAGGTCGAAGCGGCCGTTGACGTCGACGGCCAGCCGCGAGCCGTCACCCCCCAGGACGTCGATGACGGCTTCGATACGGTGCAGGTCCTCGGCCAGGTCGGCGCCGCCGATCTTCATCTTGACGACGTCGTAGCCCAGGTCGAGGAAGCCGCGCATCTCGTCCTGGAGGTCGGTGAGGGTCTTGCCGGGGGCGTAGTAGCCGCCGGCGGCGTAGACGAAGACGGAGTCGTCAGGGTGCCCGTCGCCGTAGCGCTCGGAGAGGTACTGGTACAGCGGCTTGCCCTCGATCTTGGAGGCGAGGTCGAACAGGGCCATGTCCACCACACCGACCGCGACCGACCGCTCGCCGTGGCCGCCGGGCTTCTCGTTGCACATCATCACCTCCCACGCCTTGGCGTGGTCGAAGCGCCCCTGCTCGTCCAGGAGGCTGCCGGGCTCGGCGGCGGTCAGACGGGGCAGGATGCGGCGGCGCAGGATCTCGCCGGCGCTGTAGCGGCCGTTGGAGTTGAAGCCGTAGCCGACGACGGGCTTGCCGTCGCGGACGACGTCGCTCTCGATCGCCACGATCGAGCAGTCCATGGAGCTGAAGTCGATCCAGGCGTTGCGAATCGAGGAGCTGATCGGGACGACGCCCTCGTACACGTTGGTGATCTTCACAGCGGCGCCTTTCTCATATCTTATAAGATGTGTCGGTGTTAGGCTGAGGCGACATGACGAGGCTGTCAAGAGGGTGCGCACACCCGGGAAGGACTCACAGGGGGCGATGGCCGGCACGAACCTCTTCGTCAGCAAAAGTGATCTCGCCTACGCGGAACTGCGCGGCCAGATCCTCTCCGGCACCCTTCCCGCCGGGGCCCGGCTTGCGCAGTACGATCTCGCCGACTCGCTCAACATGAGCATCACACCGCTGCGCGAGGCGATCCGCCGCCTCAGCAGCGAGGGCCTGGTCACCGTCGAGACCCACCGCGACGTCCGCGTCTCCACCATGAGCTCCGACGAGGCCCGCCAGCTGTTCGAGGTCCGCCTCTCCCTCGACCCGACCGCCGCCGAACTTGCCGCGCAACGCCGCACCGACGACGACATTGCCACTCTGCGGAACGCGGTCGACAAGCTGCTCCCCGTCACCCGCCAGTGGGGCGAGGAGGCACTCGCGGCCCACCGTGCCTTCCATCAGGCGCTTTACCGGGCCTCGCACAACGACGTCCTCATCCGCCTGCTGGACGACCTGTGGGACAAGTCCGACCGCTACCGGCGCCTCGGCCTCGAACTCCCACCCGGCGACGAACCCCGCACCCGCGACCTCCAGGAGCACCACCAGCTCGTCGACCTCATCGAGAACAGCCAGGCCACCAAGGCCGCCCAGCTGATGCACAATCACATCACCCACAGTCTCACCGCCACCGCCATCAGCGCCCTGGAGGACCGCGAAAGCGCCCACACCGCGTGACGCGCTGATGGACATCCGGCAGCTTGCGTACTTCTTGAGTACTTCCTGGCGATCGTCTACTCCGATGGCTTCAACCGGGCCGCCCCCGCCCTGTAGGCAGCAGCGCCACCACCGCGGAGTTCACCGACAAGCTCCTTGAGCTTCGCTGACCGGGGCCCCGTACCTCACCGTCGAGCAGGCTGCGCGCGAAGTCCTCGACGAGCAGCCCGCAGAGCCCGCGCGCACACCAAGGTCGAGGCGGTATGGACGATCCCGCCCCGACGCACCGCACAGGCCGCCTTCAGCCTTTCCCTTTCTCCCGAGCCGCGCGCCCCACCGGTCTTTCGGTCTTCCTTCCCCACAAGGGCCGAACCGCGTCTTCGGCTGCACCCCGTTCCGCAGCGAGGAGAAACGACAAGGCGGCATCGACAGCCTCGGCCGCGTCGGCGCGGCTCATGTCGATTAAACGCGCCGCCCGTGTGGCAGTAGCCCGGCGGTGCCGGGTTGACCGGATGCCGCCTCCGTTTTACGCTCGACCTTGTGCGGAGACAGCCTCCGCTTTTTTGGAAGTGGCGTCACGTGAAGCAGGAGGACGTATGAGCGGCAAGCAGCAGGGGCGTAAGCCCCGTGCGGATGTCCAGCGCAATCGTGCGGCCCTCCTTGCGGCGGCGCAGCGTCATTTCCTGCGGGACGGTGTCGGTGCCTCCCTGGAGGCGGTGGCCAAGGAGGCGGGGGTGGGCCCCGGCACGCTGTACCGGCACTTTCCGACCCGGGAGGCGCTGCTGGCAGCCGTGCTGCAGACGCGTTCGGAGGAGCTGGTGGCCCGCCGGGCGGACATCGCGCAGCTCGGTGACGCCTCCGAGAGGCTGCGCCAGTGGTTGCGGGCGATGGAGGAGTACTTCAGCGCCTTCAGCGGGCTGCCGGAACCGCTCATGGCCGCGGCCAGAGCGCAGGACCCGGACAACCCGCTCACCCTGCCCTGTGATGACCTCATCACCACCACCGACGAGTACCTGCGCGCCGCTCAACTCGCGGGCCACGCGCGGCCGTCGGTGAAGGGCTACGACCTGTTCCTCGCAGCGATTTCCACTGCCTGGATCAGCGGCACCGGCGCCACTGACGAAGAATCGCTCGGCCGCCTGCGCGCTCTCATCGAGAGCGGATACCGCGAACAGGACGACGAGGAGTAGGCCACCGGCCGCTCTCCTTACAGCCGGACGCCGGCGCCGTCGGTCATTCCTGCGGTGTCGCATGCCCGCGCGCAGTCACCCATCACACCCTGGCCACTCCTTCAAGGGGGTGGCGCAACCTCGAGAGGGACAAATCATGAGAATTGGCGTTATCGGCACAGGGCCGATCGGGACGACGCTGGCGCGCAGGCTCAGCGCCGGCGGACACGACGTTGCGGTGGCCAACTCCCGGGGCCCCGAGACGATCGATGCCGAGGCGCTGGAATTCGGGGCGCACGCGGTGACCGCGGCCGACGCCGTCCAGGGCAAGGACGTCATCGTTCTGTCCATCCCGTTCGGGCGGATCCCGGCGGTGGCGCCGCTGTTCGCCTCCGTACCCGGCGAGACCGTGGTCATCGACACCTTCAACTACATGCCCCACCGGGACGGCGCCATCGAGGCGGTGGACAACGGCCAGGTGGAAAGCCTGTGGGTCACCGAGCAGCTGGGGCGGCCCGTGGTCAAGGCGTGGAACGCCGTGCTGTCACAAACGCTCCAGGCCGGGGACGCTCCGGCGGGCACCCCGGACCGCATCGCTCTGCCGGTCGCGGCCGACTCCGAGGAGGCGCGACGCGTGGGCATGCGCTTGGTGGACGAAACGGGCTTCGACCCCTTCGACGCCGGGGTGCTGGCCGACTCCTGGCGCCAGCAGCCGATGATGCCCGCCTACTGCACCGAACTGGGCCTGCAGGACCTGGAGAGGGCCCTCAACTCGGCCGACCGGGACGAGGCCCCGCGCAACCGGGATCGCATGATGGAGCGCTACTTCGAGTACACCTCCACGCCCACGCGGGAGCAGCTCGTCGAGCTCAACCGCTCCCTCCACCGCTGACGCACCTGGCGCTGCCGCCGCGTTCAACCCCGTGAGACGCAACCGTGGTCTCCGCCACGGATCCACCCTTGAAAGGAATTGTTTTGCCCGCCACAGCTTCGCCCATCACCGACATCGTGCGCTCCCGGTACTCCGTCCGGAAATTCCACCCCACCCCGCTGTCCCCGTCGGACATCCGCGGCGTGCTGGAAGACGCGCAAGCTGCCCCGTCGAACTGCAACACCCAGCCCTGGACGGTGCATGTCGTCTCGGGCGCGGCGCGCGACGCCCTGAGCAAGGAACTGCTCAAGGCCGATGAGGAGGAGCGGTTCTCCTACGACTTCACCTTCGACTACGCCGACTTCGGCGAGGGAACCTACCTCGACCGGGCGCACGACCACGCCGCGACCGTGTACGGAGCTCTGGGGATACCCCGCTCGGACCGGGCAGCAAGGAACGCGCATGCCCGGGAGAACCTGAACTTCCACGGAGCCCCCCACGCCGCGTTTCTCTTCATGCCGAAGTTCGGCGACGGGGTGCGGGCGGCCGGTGACATCGGCATGTACGCACAGAACTTCCTGCTCTCGCTGACGGCCCGGGGACTCGGGGGCATTCCGCAAACCATGCTCGGGATGTATGCGGACACCGTCCGCGAGTTCCTGGGCGTTCCCGAGGAGCTCAAGCTGCTGTTCGGCATCTCCTTCGGCGCCGCTGACCTGGCCGCACCGGCGAACAGCTTCCACGTGGGACGCGTCCCGCTGGAGCAGAGCGTCGTCCTGCACGACACCCCCGGAGTCCTCGACGAGCGGTAGCCCCCGCCGGCAACGGACAGGGGCAAGAGGGCTGCTCCTCCGGGAGACGCAGCCCCGCTGACGGGGCCTGAGGGGCATCAGCCCTGCCTCTGCCCGCATGCTCCCCGCCCCGCCTATGGCTGCGGCGTGAGCACCAACATCCGATAGGCGACCGCCATATGCCCCTTCCGGGCAAGAAGAGAGGAACCAGTACCTTGTCAACTGCCTCGGCCACGCCGACCGCCTCCGCCGCCGATCCGCTGAGGCTTCCTGTAGGGGTAGGCATCATCGGCTTGAGCGCGCGTGGCGGCTGGGCCGCGCGCGCCCACGTGCCGGCCCTGGAAGCGCTCAACGACAGGTTCGAACTTCGCGCCCTGAGTACCAGCAGCGCCGAGTCCGCCAGGGCCGCCGGAGAAAAGTACGGCGTTCCGCTGACATTCGGCAGCGCCGATGAGCTGGTGCACCGCGACGAAGTCGACCTGGTGGTAGTAACGGTGAAGGTTCCCCACCACCGGGAGCTCGTCGAGGCGGCCTTGCGCGCGGGCAAGAACGTGCTGTGCGAGTGGCCGTTGGCGAACGGCCTCGCAGAGGCTGAGCGCCTGTCCGGCCTTGCCACCAGCGCGGGCGTTCGTGCTTTCGTGGGGCTTCAGGCCCGAGCCAACCCCGCCCTGCGGTACCTGCGCGATCTGATCGCCGAGGGGTACGTCGGGGAGGTGCTGTCCACCAGCATGATCGCCTCGGGTGCGGCCTGGGGAGCCACCTTCTCCTCCGGCGACGAGTACCTGCTCGATCGGGACAACGGCGCCACCCTGCTCACCATCCCCTTCGGGCACACCATCGACGCACTGTCGATGGTGCTGGGTGAGTTCACCGAAGCCACCGCCATCACGGCGGTCCGGCGCCCCCGCGTCGCCAACCCTGCGACCGGCGAGAGCGCGGCCATGACCGCCGCTGACCAGGTCGCGGTCACAGGCGTTCTGGAGAGCGGGGCCGTCGCCTCCGTCCACTACCGCGGGGGATCCTCCCGCAGCACGAACTTCCACTGGGAGATCAACGGAACCGACGGCGACCTCGTCGTCACGGCGCCCAGCGGGCACCTGCAGCTGGCACCCGCCACCCTGCACGGCGCCCGCGGCACCGACGCCCAGCTCACCGAAGTCCCTGTCCCTACCGATTACGAGAAGGTTCCCGCCCTCAGCGGCCGCTCCGAGGAGCCCTCTTACGCCCTCGCCCATGCCTACACCGCTCTGCACAAAGACCTGACCGAGGACACACACACCGTTCCTGATTTCCCCCACGCGGTCCGTCGCCACCGCCTTCTCGACAGCATCGAACGCGCCGCAGCCACGGGTAGGCGCGTCCACATCGGACGCTGAAGCGCTCCGGCTCGTACTCGCGGGCTCCGCATCTCTTGACGACACGCATGACTGGGCTCGATAACCCGCATGACCGGACTCGACAAGGGGCCGGACCCGCGATGCGCGGGGGAGAGGAAGATGCCGCGGCGCGTGAGCGCGCGTCGTCCCCGGCAGCCTGCGTGACCGGAGGCTCGGCGAGGACGAACGCACCATCGTTCACGACAACGTTGCGAAAATCCGCGCCACCTGCGACTGCATCGAACATGTCATCGAAACCAGCGAGGTGGACATGGACGTTGAGCTGGCTCGCCTTGTGAAAGGGGGGTAGCTGTGCGTGCCACCGCGCCGCTGCGAGGGCGGGCGGCGCAGAGGAGAAGCCGCCCGCCGGCATGCCGAGTGCATCTGCCGGATTCTGCTGGCCGACTCTGATCAACTGGAGTCGTACGAGGTCGCGTCCGCGCGGGAGAAGCTGACCGAGGTCCGCCGGTTCATCACCGGCACCCTCGCCCCGCACGCGGCCCTGGACCCGGACGACAAGCGGGTCCAACACATCCTCACCCATCTCGACTCCGTCGAGGCGCCCCTCGACCTCATCGCCTGACCCGGCCGACCCCGGCCCACCGTGAAGGAGGTGGCGCATGCGGCGGCGCCCTCACCCCTCGGACCGCAGTAACGCGAAGTGGGCCGTGATCGAGGGGGTGTTGCCGCCGCCCGCGTGCATCACACCAACCGACGGGCGGCCGGAGAAGTGGTGGTGCAGAATTGGATGGACACGGCTCGGTGCGGTGGCCGATGCTTTCGGACATGATCCGGGCCGTCACTGTGGACGACATCGCGGAGATCCGCGCGATGATCCGCGAACTCGCTGAGTACGAACGGGCTGCTGAACAGGCCCGAGCGACCGAGGAGCAGCTCCGCGACGTGCTGTTCGGAGACCATCCCGCTGCGTTCGCACTGATCGCTGAGGACGACGAGACGGGGCAGGCCGTGGGCTATGCCCTGTGGTTCCCCCGTTTCTCGACCTGGACCGGCACGCGCGGGATGCACCTGGAGGACCTCTACGTACGGCCGCACGCGCGAGGTGGAGGACACGGCAAGGCTCTGCTCGCCGCTCTGGCCGCGGTCTGTCAACAAAACGGCTACGAGCGCTTCGAGTGGTGGGTGCTGGCCTGGAACGAACCGACGATCGACTTCTACACGTCGCTCGGCGTGGAGCTGCTGAACGAGTGGACGGTATGCCGGCTGAGCGGTGAACCACTCAAGGAACTCGCTGCACAGGCCCCGGCCCCGGCAGTCCTCGACCAGACTCCCGCCCAGTAGGAAAGAGGGGCATGCAACCTCCTGTCGCAGCCGTGATCGAAGCCCACCGGACACTGGAGAGGGTCGTGGCCAAGCTGAGCGACCAGCAGGTCGCCGAGGCATCCGCCCTTCCGGGCTGGTCACGCGGCCACGTTCTCGCGCATCTCACCGACAACGCGAGAATGTTCGCCCGTCTCGCGGAACATGCCCTGCGTGGTGAACTCGTAGCGGGCTACAACGGCGGGGTCGACGAGCGCAACGCGATCATCGAGGCGACGGCCGGCCGCAGCGCAGCCGAGCACTGCGCGCAACTCGCCCTGCACACGGCCGGGTTGGAGGCATCCTGGGCACGCGCCACAGACGTGGACTGGAGCCGTCCGGTAACGTTCCGCAACGCGAACCTCGCCGCAACCGTCTTCGCACGCTGGCGCGAGGCATGGATCCACATGGTCGATCTGGAACTCGGCGTACGGCCGGAGGACTGGCCCGAGGACCTGGCCGCACACGCCATCGACTTCCTCCTCGGCCGCCTTCCGGCCGGCACACGCGTCCGTGCGAAGGACGTGGACCGCCAGTGGTCCGTCGGCGACGGGCCGCCGGGCACGGTGGTTACCGGAGGCGTGCGCGACCTGGCGGCCTGGCTGGCCGGACGTACGCCCGTTGTGTCACCAGTGGCCGCGGGGGAGCTGCCTGCTCTGGGGCCCTGGCCGCCCCACCCTCCACAGCGCCTGGACCGCCTGTGACCTCGTCACCGGGCAGGGCGTGGGGCACGCCGATCTCGGCCCGATCGGCGGAAAGAATTGCCTGCATCGCCCCGTAACCGCGTGCCCGTGGCCGGCCGACAGCACAGCCGGATTCCGTTCTCGAAAGGAAGGAGCGCCATGCGTGCCGACATCGTGTGGTGGGACCTGTCCGCCTCCGGACAGACCATCGAGTCCATGCGTGAGTACCTGCGTGAGGAATCCGTCGCCGCGTTCTCTGAGGTGCCCGGGCTTCGCTTGAAGATGTGGCTCTCCGATCCGGACACCAACCGGTGGGGAGCCGTCTTGTTGTGGGAGTCGGAAGAGGCGTCCCAGCAGGCGCTGCCCAGCCGGGCGCTCGAACTCATCGGCTACCCACCGCAGGTCGCGCACGGGTTCGAAGTGGAGGCCACGGCCGAAGGGTCATACGAAACGGAACGACTCGCCCTGCAAGGGCTGGCCTTCGCCGAAACCACGCAGGGGAAGTCAAGCTGACGGGCAACCAGAGGGGACAGCAGGTCCTGACCCTCCGCTTGTTTCGCCACGTCCACGGCTCACGCGTACCTCAGACAACGCGTTGCGCTCAGAGGTCGTCGTCGTGAGGGCAAGCGGGCCCGAAATGCTGACTCCGAGGCGTCAGCGCAGTGCAACCACGCCCGCGTGGACGGCATGCAAGGCGCGCTCGACAGTCTCCTGATTTTCGCCGACCGGAGCCACGTAGTCGATGACGGCGCGTGCGGCGTCCTCCCCGAGTATCCGGGTGATCACCCAGGTGGCGAGATACTGAGAGGCCAGGCAGCCGCCTGCCGTAGCGATGTTCCCCTCGGCATGGAACGGCGCGTCCAGCACGGTGACGTCACATGCCTCGACGTACGGCCGGCTCTTCATATCTGTGCAAGCCGGCATGCCATTCAGCAACCCGAGCCGGGCCAACGCGCGCTCAAGCTCATCACGCGGTCGAGGGCCGCCTATGTAGGTGCCCACCTCCGGTGAGGTGAACAACTCGATGAACGCCGCACGGTCCCGGCTCTCGGACTCGCGGAGCACGAGCCGCTCGGTCCTTATCGGCGCAGGCGGCCAGGCGACGGATCCCAGTTCGGCCATGGCGAGCAACCTACCGCACCACCATGAGCGTGATCCGAAAGAGAAGCCCTAGCGCCGCCGGAAGACGAGAACCGCGCTGTAATCACCGACTCCGACCCGGGTGTCCTTGGCCGACGAGATGGCAGACATACGGTCCAAAATCCAACCGCCTGTCTCAACACGCTCGATGGTGTCGGCCAGTTCTTCCTCGATCTGGCTGTCGACGCTCCCCCGAGCGGTGCGGGACATGCCGCCTTTCAGCCACACACTCACCGCGAACACGCGCCGGCCCTGCCGGATATACGCACGCGCCTGCGCTGCGACCTCGCTCGGTCGGTTGTCATTCAGCGTCATGGCTCCCCCGCGGCTCCACCCCGTCACAACCCGTCACATGCGTTCGCAGTCCTACCCGGTCACGGACGCACTCACGCCCAGCGAAGCATCGGTCGCCGTCAGATGCACTGCGAGGCCAGCAGGGACGGGCCGACCGGCCAGGGGCCAGGTCCGGACGACGGCGTACGCCTCGGTGACCTGCTCCACTACGGGCACGGCGGGCCCGTCCCCGACCGGCATAGCGGTGAGGACGGGCGCCGCCGTGTACAGGCTGGGTGGTTTTGCATTCGGGGCGGGAGTGGACAGGACCTCGACAGTGGTCCAGGAGGTGTCTTGCCGTCGGCACTGGTTCGGAATATTCACGGGTTCTGACAGCACCGGGCCTTCCTGGCGGGCCGAGCGCGGCGGTGGTCTCAGCGCCAGTCGTCGATCACATACGCGTCGGGGTGGCTGTACCCGGGTTCGTTGGGCCTGTGCATGGTCACGCCCTGCAACCAGGTGCGGAAACCGCGGTCGATCATGCGCCGGTAGGCATCCGGGCGACCCAGGTTCATGCCGGCGTCCAGTTGCCCCAGCCCGCGCTCGGCGGCGAGCCGCTCGCATGCGTCGAGCAGTCGCTCGAACCGGTCGGCGGCCTCCGGACCAGGACGTACGGCGCCGAATTTGACGAAGCACACGTCCTCGCCGGCCTCCGACCCGGCTCCGCAGTGGCAGACGGCCAGGCCGTCGAGCTCGGAGCCGGCGCCAGGGAGCAGGATGGTGTCACCGAGTCCCTGCGCATGGGCGGCCACGATCTCGCGTTCCAGGTTCAGGCCCTCGTACACGGCTCCGGTCAGTGCGCGACAGCGGCTCAGTGCATCGGGCCGCTCGGCGGCGGGCAGGTCGCCGTAGAGCATCCGGCCGGGGACTGCGGCACCGTCTGTGACCTGCTTCTTCATGATGGCTGTGAGGAATCGAGGCCAGAAACCGTACCGGCGGTAGAGCTCAAGATGCTTGGGACTGTGCGAGAAGGTGAACAGGCCGACGTGGCGGTTCCCCCAGGCGTCGAAGCAGTCGATGACCGGCTCCATCAGACGCCTGCCGATGCCCTGGTCCCACAGATCCGGACGTACGGTCAGCGGTCCGAAAAACCCGACGCTGCCCCAGTCAGTGGCGAAGTTCGATCCGACTACTTCGCCCTCGACCGTCGCCGCGAACGCCGCCTGTGGATCGGCCGCCCAGCGGGTGCGGACGTAGTCGACGGTCCCGAACGGATCAGGTGCCCCCAGGAAGGTCCCGAAGGCGCCCCTGCAGATCTCATCGGCCCGATCCAGGTCCGCCTCACCCAGCGGGCGGACTGATACCGGGGCCGCGCCACTCTTGCGCTCCGCTACTGGTGGGACCATCACTCTCTCCCTCCGACACCCTTTTCCATCGCACCACGGAGGTGCGCCGCAGGCGAGGCGAACGGTCCGGCGACACCCCCGAGGATCGAGGACCAAGCCGGTCTAACCTGCCTCTTCGCGGGAACCGCAGCAGGTAGCCGGCGCCAGCGACCACCGTGGCCGCCTGGATCGTCCTCTCCGACTCCACACGGTGCAGCCGTCACACAAGGTGATGATCTATAAGCGGCGCGGATCGGCTACTGCGGGTGCCGAGGCTCAGAAAAGTCACCCCTGCCCGGCGGGAGGGGCGCTCGGGTGACGCCGTCGTCCGAAGGAGGCGTTCGGCGCCGGGGCCGAGATATGCGCGGGCCCACGGGTACTCGTGGCCGCATGATGAAGCGCGCACTGTACCAAGGCGTGATCGCCGGTGCCGCCGGAGTGGCGGTGATGACGCTGGGCGAGAAGGCGGAGCAGCGCCTGACCGGGCGGCCGGACTCGTATGTTCCGGCCCGCACCCTGGCGCGCCTGACCGGCATGGCCGACCGGCCCGGGGAGGAGCGGGTGCCGACGAACCGGGTCATGCACGTGGGCCAGGGCGTCCTGCTGGGCGTCCTCCGCTCGGTCATGGCGCACGTCGGGCTGCGCGGCCCGTGGTCCTCGGCCAAGTTCGCGGTGGTCCGGCTGACCAACGACCAGATCCTGGAGAACGCGACCGGGGTCGGCGCGCCGCCGCAGACGTGGCCGCGCGCGGAACTGGCGGTGGACCTGCTGCACAAGACGGTCTACGCCTTCGCCACCGGCGCGGTCGCCGATGCCCTGGCCGCCCGTTCCGGGCCCGGTCCGGGACAGCGGCACGCCATGCTGCGGCCCGGCCGCCGCCCCGATGCGGGGCCGGTGGCCCGGGAGAACGCCCAGGGCCGATGAGCGGGACGGCACCGGAGGAGAGGAAGCGATCGTGACCCGTACTGACCCGCGCGGCCCGCAAGGCGACCGGCTCGCGCTGCTCGGTGTGTACCTGAACGACCATCTGGCCGGGGCGACGTTCGGTACGGAGCTGGCGCGCCGGCTGGCCAGGAGTCCCGTGGACGCCGCGGCCGGTGAGACGCTCAAGGCGCTGTCGGCCGACATCATGGCGGACCGGGCGGCCCTGCTGCGCATCATGAAGGACCTCGGCATCCGGGCCCGGGGCTACAAGGCCGGCGCGGGCTGGGCCGCCGAGAAGATCGGCCGGCTCAAGAACAACCGCCGTCTGCTGTCCCGCTCACCGCTCAGCCCGCTGCTCGAACTGGAGGTGCTCAGGTTGGGCGTGGAGGGCAAGGCCGCGGGCTGGCGGACGCTGCGCGAGCTGGCCGAGGCCGATGACCGCCTGGACGCGCCCAGGCTCGACAGCCTCCTGAAACGCGCCGTCCACCAGGTCGAGATCCTCGAGGACCTGCGCGTCCAGCAGGCCGCCAAGAGCTTCCGCACGGCCTGACGGCTCCTGCCTGGCCCATGTGTGCCGCGTCGCCGGGTGGAATCGGCCCGTTCGCCGATTCGGCGTCCCGCGGCGGGGTACCCCGGCCATCCTCGGACCCACCCCCTTTGCCAGGGAGGCCCCCATGGCGTTCAGTCCTCTGGAGCAGCGGGGCATCCCGCTGGACCGTCAACTGCGCAACTGGCGTGAGCTGAACGTGACGCCGATCGATCCCGACCACTGCGACCCGTACACGCGGTGCCGGATCATCACGATGAACGGCATCGAGGTCGAGGCGATCCTCTTCAGCCACCAGTTCGCCCGGCACTGTCCGGACCCGGAGGTCAAGCGGCAGCTGGCGCGGACGCGCTACATCGAGGCGCAGCAGCAGAAGGCGGTGAACTGGCTGCTGCCGGGCGTCTCGTCGGTCCTGGAGACCACCATCGCGTACGAGCAGGTCGCGGTGGACCTGACCGCCTGGGTGGCGCGCAGCGAGCCGGACCCGTATCTCCAGCAGGCGTACCAGTTCGGCGTCCTGGAGGACTTCGACCACCTGTACCGGTACGCCAACCTCTACGAGATGATCGAGCACCGCAAGGCGGAGTCGGTCGTGGACGGGCTGACCGAGGTGATGCCGGGCCGCCCGACCCGTATGCACCACCGCCATCCGGTGGACAACGTGCGCGAGCCGTACGACAAGGCCCGTACCGATCCGCTGTCGAAGCTGCACGCGCTGACGGTCATGTCGGCCGAGCAGCAGACGATGAACTTCTACATGAATGTCGGGCCGACCTACATGGAGCCGATCGCCCGGCAGCTGTACCAGGAGATCGGGCTGATCGAGGAGGAGCACGTCACGCACTACGAGTCCCTGGTGGACCCGGGGGAGACGTGGTGGGAGCAGCTGGTCAACCACGAATACAACGAGTGCTACCTCTACCACTCCTTCATGGAGACCGAGAGCGACCCGAAGGTGAAGGCCATCTGGGAGCTGCACCTGAACCAAGAGCTGGAACACCTCCATCTCGCCTGTGACCTGATGCACCGTCACGATGGACGGGACCCGGCCGAGATCCTGGCACCCGAACTGCCCAACGTGCTGACGTTCGAGCCCAACAAGGGGTACCTGCGCGAGCTGATCGCCGAGCAGCTGGACCTCACCACGCTGGGCACCGGCTACGTCCGCGAGGCCCACGAGCGCTTCGAGGCCATGCAGGAAGCGCTGAACGGCGGCGAGGCACCGCCCAGCGACCGCGTCATGGAGGAGCACCACCAGACCTTCGGCCGCGAGTACCGGATGCAGTCCGGGGGCGACCACCCCGTGCCCGAGCTGCGCGAGAAGAGCTGAGACGACCGCATCGACGCCTTGGAGGACAAGGTGAGTCCAGCGACGGCACCCACCCCTGCACCCGCACCCGAGCAGGACGTGGTCGCCCTGCTCATGGGCCAGCACGGGGAGATCCGCAACCTCTTCGACGAGGTGGAGCAGAGCACCGGCGACATCCGCCGGGACGCCTTCCGGCGCTTGGTGCGGATGCTCGCTGTGCACGAGACGGCCGAGGAGGAGGTCGTCCATCCGTATGTGAAGCGCGCCGTGGACGGGGGTGCGGACATCGTGGCGGACCGGCTGGCCGAGGAGAACGCGGCCAAGGAGGTGCTGAGCGAGCTCGACGGGATGGATCCCGAGGACTCCGCCTTCATGCCGCGGCTGCTGGAGCTGCGTTCCGCGGTGATGGGCCACGCCCGCGCGGAGGAGCGGTACGAGTTCGCCCAGCTGCGGCGGCTGAACGACGCCGGCCGGCTGGCCACGATGGCCAAGGCCGTCAAGGCAGCCGAGGCGACGGCGCCCACCCATCCGCATCCCGGCACAGAGACCGCCGCGAGGAACCTCGCCGTGGGCCCCGTGGCAGCGGTGATGGACCGGGCCCGGGACGCCATCCGCAAGGTCATGGGCAAGGACGGCTGACCGCGACGCCGGCCCCGGGCCTCACTGAGGCGTCAGTGAGGCCCGGGAGTTGAGTACGGCCACGCCGGTGGCGTGGCGGTGGGTGCCGGTGATGCGGGCCAGGCCCTGTCGTTCGGATCTTGCCCGTCCCGCTGTGCCCCCGACTCGCTGGCGTCGCGTGCTGCTGCGACTGAGAGGGGCGCCCACCTCGGGAAATCGTTGGCGGGAGGACGATCGAGGCGGCTAGAGTCCGAATTTCTGCCCGATTCGCAGGAGGTTCGGCTTGCGGCGCGACAGCCAGGTGCTCCCCGATGCTGCTGCGCAGGCTTACCGACTGCGTCGAGCGACTGCGGCACCGGCCGGCGACGGCGGCGGAGGGCGAGGAGATCCGGCAGCTCACGGCGGTGGTCACCGGCCACCAGGTGGAGCTGATACCCGGGGTCGCGCAGACCCTCAAGACGCTCGGCTGCCAACCGCCCCGAACAGCTCCGAGGAGAGCAGGACATGATCTGCACACCGCCTGAACGCCCCAAGGACCGGGCGCTGCGGGCCCCTACCGTCTCCTGCGTTTTCGTTTGTCATGACGGAGCGGACCGGATCCTGCTGGCCCGCCGCAGCACGGGCGCGCGGGACGAGCCGGGCACGTGGGACACCGGGGCCGGCGCTCTCGAACACGGTGAGACGTTCGAGGACGCCGTGCGGCGTGAGGTACGCGAGGAGTACGCCGCCGAGGCTCTCGCCGTCGAGACTCTCGGCGTGCGCAACATCCTGCGAGGTGATCCCGTCTCCCACTGGGTCGCGGTGATCTTCGCTGTCCGGGTGGACCCCGCGCACGTCGCCCTCGGCGAACCCCACAAGTTCGACGCCATCGACTGGTTCTCCCTGCACCGGCTTCCCGAACCCCAGCACTCCCAGCTTGCCGAGACACTCACCCTGTTCTCAGCCCACCGGCCCTAGGCAGTTTCGATTGGATCACCGAGCGGACCAGAGGAAAATGCCCGCGATGTGGAGTCCGGCCAGGTAGACGGTCGCGGTCTTCTCGCAGCGGGTGGCGATGCCTCGCCACTGTTTCAGGCGATTGATGCACCGCTCAACCGTGTTGCGCTGCTTGTACGCGTCCCGCTCGAAGGCCGGTGGCCTGCCGGCCCGTCTGCCCCGACGCAGTCGGTGGCCTTGCTGGTCGGCGGGGAAGGGGATCACCGCGCGGGTGCCGCGCCTACGCGGGTAGTCACGGATCGCGCGGGAGGAGTACGCCTTGTCGGCAAGGATCACCTCCGGCTTGGTGCGCGGTCTTCCACGGCGCCGTGGAAGACGCAGCCGGTCCAGCACGTCCGTGAAGGCGGGCGCGTCCCCGGCCTGCCCGGCGGTAAGAACGAAGGCCACCTCACGGTGGTCCCTCCAGCGGCCACCCCGCTTCGGCATCCGATCCGGAAGCAATGGCTTGATCCGCACCCACTGCGCGTCAGTCAACGACACAACCAGATCACGACCGACTGATCCAAACAAGACTGCCTAGTCGGGCATACGCACTCCTTGATCTCCGCCATGGTCGCCGCAATCGACGCGAGCGTCTGCGAGGTCTACATGTGACTGGCCGGTGGTTCATCCTGAGCCCACGGGCCCAAGCGGCGGGGGAAAGACCGTGCCGCAGGCGCTGAACGAGGTGCTGTGGATGCCCCCACCGAGCCGGTGCCCATCAGCACCCGCATCGGCCCGAAGTTGAGCGCGACACCGAGGAGAAAGGCGCCCGCACGAAGTGCCGAGCACCCCGCCAGGCAGGCTACTGCCAGCCGCGGCCTGACGGGCCGAGGTGCGCAAGGCAGCGACCGTACGAGCAGTGCGGAGAGCGCGATCGACACCGTGGGGCCATGTCAGCCACGGGTCCGAGTACGAGGACGATGTTCGTCCTCGGCATCGCTGCCCCCCGCACTCGTCAGAATCGCGCTCGCGACGACCTCGAAGAGACGATCGGCGCGTGGCGCGAGCGCGGGTTGATCGCCGAGCCATGCCAGTGCCGCTACCAGTGCGAACAGATCGGTGCCGTCAATGTCGCTTCGGGCCTTGCCCGCGGCCTGGGCGCGGGTGAGGAGTCGCGTGCCGGCTGCGCGCAGGGTGACGCACGAAGCGTGGAGTGCGGATTCGGTGTCCTCGATCGCCGCTGCCATCAGCTCGGTGACGCCTTGGTACTCGGTTGTCCACGCGACGCAGTCGCGCAGCCATGAAACGAGAGCGTCTTCGGGCGAGCTCGACGTCTCGAGTTCGCCTGCCTTTGCCGTCAGTTCGTCGAAGCTCGTGCGGAGCAGGGCATCGAGCAGTGCCTCGCGTGTCGGGAAGTGCCGTAGCAGCGTTGCGAGTCCGACACCGGCCCTGCGCGCGATGTCGCGCAGGGACACGTCGACGCCCTGCTCGGTGATGGCGGCGCCCGCAACGACGAGCAGGTGGTCGTGGTTCTTCCTGGCGTCGGCCCTCATCATGCCCCTCTTGACTATCCGGATCAGTGGTCCATATATTCGGATCAGTGGTCCGGATACCTGGATCACTGATCCGAATAAGTTTATCCCGCGGCGCGGGCAGGAGAGATAGATGTCCACACACACAATGAGGGCGATCCGGCTGCACGGCTTCGGCGGCCCGGAGGTGCTGCGTCATGAGGAGGCGCCGGTTCCCGAGCCGGGGCCGGGCGAGGTGCTCGTCCGCGTGCACGCGGTCGGCCTCAATCCTCCTGACTGGTACGCACGTGAGGGAATGCCTGACGTACCTCCCGAGGTCAAGCCCACGTTCGATCTCCCCCTGATTCCGGGGACCGACGTCTCAGGCGTCGTGGCAGACGTCGCAGCCGATGTCAACGGCTTCGCGGCCGGAGACGAGGTGGTCGGCCTTCTGCGCTTCCCCACCGCTCTCCAAGCCGGCGCGTACGCCGAGTACGTCACCGCGCCGGCATCGGACTTCGCACTCAAGCCGGCCTCCATCGATCACGTGCAGGCCGCCGGCCTGGCCATGTCGGGGTTGACGGCATGGCAGTTCCTGATCGAGCTCGGGCACGACCACCCCTCACCGTTCCAGGAGGCCCAGCACCGCCCGACGGCACTCGACAGCGAGACCACGGTGCTCATCAACGGCGCTGCAGGTGGCGTGGGGCACCTCGCACTTCAGCTGGCCAAGTGGAAGGGAGCCCACGTCATCGCCGTGGCCTCCGGCGCTCACGAGACGTTCCTCCGCGAGCTCGGCGCCGACGAATTCATCGACTACACCAAGGACCGGCCCGAGGAAGCCGCCCGTGACGTCGATCTCGTCCTGGACACGGTCGGGGGTCCCGACACCAGGCGCTTCCTGCCTACCCTCAAGCACGGCGGCGCGCTGTTTCCGGTGTTTCCTGGCGGTTTCGACGAAGAAGAGATCGCAAAGCTGGGGGTCACGGTCTCGAGCGCGCAGGTCCGCTCGAGCGGCGCGCAGCTCACCGAACTGCTACGCCTGCTCGCCGCGGGCACGCTGCGCGTCGCGATCGACAGCACGTTTGCGCTCGCGGATGCCCAAGCGGCGCACGAGCGCGCCGCCCGGGGGCACATCCAGGGCAAGATCGTGCTCACGGTCGCTTAGCAACGAGCCGTCTCACCGATGCGTCCGGCGGTGGTCCTCAAGCATTGGACGGCGTCGGGACGCCGCCCCCGAGACCATGGGACGCGTCCGACCAGGTCGTCGCGGTGCTCGCTGCGGCGAACCGAGCGGACCCATTCGGTCTCGGCTCGTTTCGCCGCAGGAGATCGCCGAGACGATCACATTTCTGGTGCCCGACGGCGCCGCATACAGCACCGGGAGGCACCACACCGTCGTCGACGCAGTGTGGCGGTCGGTCGCGGGTCGCGCTTGCCGCTCAGATCACGCGCTCCGCCCTCCCATCGCACACCGCGCGGCTGCTTTCGCTGACCGCGCCCCGTCTTTCACCCGACAACCGAGCACGAGCGAGGTTTGGCATGACGACAACTGCGGTTTTCGGCTGGGGAACCCGCTACCTCGGCACAATGCCGACGACAGAGACGGATCTCGCCCTCGCAGAGCGGCTCGCCGTCCAGCAGACGCTGGCCCTACGCCTTCTGCCTGGTGCAGCCCGGCAGAAGGCTGGCCAGTGACAGCGATCCCTGAGTGCCTGTGTCCGAACTCCCGAGGTGTATCTTTCCGGCACTGGCGGGCAGCCGCGATCCGGCTGGGGACACGTCAGTGATTCCCGGGCAGTCCTCGCAGGGGACTGCCCGGTGCTGTACGGGCGGGCGGTCGGGGCGAATAGCCGGTGGGGAGGCCGCCTGCTTCCGGGTTCCGTTGGCCTGTGTCAGTCGGCCTCGGCGTGCGGTGGGGCGGCCTCGGACGTGTTGAGGGCGCAGGCGATGCCGGTGTCGAGATCGGTGTCGTAGCCGGCGCGGAACGCGGTCTGGTAGGCGGCGTCGCCGATGAGGCGGCGGGCCTGTTCCTCGCACGCCTGGCGGGCGGCGACGAGTTCGGGTGCCCCCATCTGGGGGGAACCGAGTGCCTGCCATGCCCGGTCGGCGATACCGAGGAGCTGGGCGCCTCGCTCGGCGTGTCCGGACGCGACCGTCGCGGAGGCGAGTACGTCGAGGGCCGTGGCGATGCCGACGCTGTCGTGGACGCGGCGTTTGCCCTCGAGGGCAACGCGGGCATGAGCCGCGGCCTCCTCCGCCTGCCCCAGCCCCAACGCGGCGAGGGCGCGGACGTAGTCGCCCCAGGCGCGGGCATGAGTCTCGCCGTGCCGGTCGCATACGGCGCAAAGGCCATCGGCGACGAGTGCGGCCTCGGCGATCTGCCCAAGCTGGATGTGGACGAAGGCCCGGGCGATTTGGAGGAGGGGCCACGCCGCGTCATACCGCCCCGGGGGCGGTGGAGTACGCGGCGCCGTGTCGAGCACCTTGGCCGCCTGCGTCTGCCGACCGCTCAGCGCGAGACTGGCGCCCTCGAGAAAGACAGCGGCGACCGGGGCGGTCTCATCCGCCTCCTCGGCCGTGGCCTCCCGGAAGATGCCGACAAAGCGAAGGCCGGTCTCCATGTCACCCAAGGTATGGCTGAGGACACCGCGGGCCCACAGGGCCTTGGCACGATCCGGCCCGGGGGTGGCGTCCAGCTCCAGGGCCCGGTCCAGGTAGTGCTCGCCCTCTTTGGCGAAGCCGCAGGCGTACCAGAGGAACCATAGTGCCCCGCCCATCTGCAGTGCGCTGTGGCCGTCCTGTTCGGCGAGGCAGAAGTCCAGCGCGGCGCGGAGATTGGCGAACTCGGCAACCATCCGGTCGCGCCAGGCGATCTGGTCCGGCCCGATCCAGGCACCATCCGCAGAGTGGGCCAGCTCCTGGAAGTATTGCCGGTGCCGGCAGCGGAGCTGGTGTTCCTCGCCGAGGCGGCGCAGCCAGTCGGCGCCGAACTCGCGGAGGGTGTCCAGCATCCGGTAGCGCTCCCCGCCCCCGGTCGGGTTCCAGGTCACGATCGACTTGTCCACCAGCGCGGCCAGCAGCCCGGGGATGCGCTCCTCCGGCAGGAGCGCATCGGCGCACACCCGCCGGGTGGCCTCGGCGTCGAAGCTGCCGGCGAAGACGGACAGCCGGGCCCATACAAGCCGCTCGGCCGGGCTGCAGAGCTGGTGGCTCCAGCCGATCGCGGTCCGCAGCGCCTGGTGCCAGGGGGGCTCCACCACCGCATCGGTCTCGCCGAGGACCGCGAACCGGTCTCCCAGCCGCCTGGCCAGTTCGGCCACCGGCCACTCCCGTAGCCGGGCCGCGGCCAGTTCCAGGGCCAGCGGCAGACCCTCCAGCCGCCGGCACATCCCCACCAGCTCGGCCCGGTTGGCATCGGTGACCGAGAATCCGGGCACCGCCTCGGCGGCCCGCGCGGCCAGGAGCGCCACCGCATCCACCGTCTCCACCCCGGCGGCCGGCGCTGCGCCGATTGTTGGCACCGGCAGCGGCTCGACGGTGAACACCTCCTCGGCCGCCACTCCCAGCACTCGGCGGCTGGTGGCAAGGATCCGCACTCCCGGCGCGGTCCGCAGCAATGCCTCGGCGACCATGGCGCAGGCGTCGGCCAGGTGTTCGCATGTGTCCAGGACCAGCAGCAGCTTCCGGTCGGCGAGGTAGTCGACCAGCACGTCGATCATCGGCCGGGTCGTCTGATCAGCCAGCGGCAGCGCTTCGGCGATGGTGTGCGCCAGCAGCGCGCCCTGACGCAGCCCCGACAGTTCCACCCACCAGACACCATTCTGGAACGACGGCTGCGCCTCGCATGCGACCCGCAGCGCCAGCCGTGTCTTGCCCACCCCGCCGACCCCGGTCAGCGTCACCAGCCGGGAGGCCCCCGACAGCCGTTGGATCTGCGCCAGCTCGGCCCGTCGTCCGACTAATTCCCCTACCTCCGCCGGCAGGTTCCCCGCCCGCCTCCGCCTGGTCACGTCGCCTCTCCACGTCTCCGGGATGGGGCAGTCTGCCGACTCTCACCACGTTGGGTGACGGTTGAGAGAACATGATCGACTGCGACCACAGCGGACCGCGACCGTTCGGGAGGAGCGCGGTTGCTGAACAGCAGCGCACGCCCCATGGGCAGATCGGCCCGACCGTCCGGCAACTCGCTGCTCGACTTGAGACGGCCAGTTGGCGGGTTGCTCGTCTGGGAGGTGGGCGTCGGCGAACGTTCCCGGCGGGGCCACGGCCTTGATGCCCTGGCCCTTTCGAAGCCGAGCACGTCCTACGCGCGGGTGGTTTCGATGACGCTCGCCGCGGGCGTGGAGGCGCTGCCGCTGGCCGCGGAGAACCGCGCCGGCTACCAGCGCACCAGCTTCAAGCACTGGATCGATGAGGACTGCGATGGCTGCTCCGCTCGCAACGAGGTGTTGATCACCGTGTCGCGGACCCGCGTGGTCAAGGGGGATGGTTGCAAGATCTTGTCGGGGGAGTGGTTCTCCTATGACGACCAGCAGACCGTCACCGACCCAAGGGTCTGGACATTGATCACATGGCCCTCTCACGGTGGTCTGGGTCTCCGGCGTCTCCCGGTGGAACAAGGAGCGTTGCCAGGCATACGCGAACGACGTCGGCGCGTCACGCTTCCTGGTTGTCGTCACCGCCCGGGCGAACCGCTCCGAGGACGGCCAGGTCTGCGCCCGGTGGATGCCGCCCTCGGCCGGCGCCCGCTGCCTCGGAACGTCCTTGACTATGGATTAGCTGCGCTGGGTGCTGGCTGCCGACCGGGATGGGGTGTGGGCGCTGCGCGGGCTGGCGGCCGGCTGCGGACAGCAGCGCATCGTGTACGAGCGCGCCGACGGCTGACCTTCCCGCGCAAAGGTTGGTGGTCCTTGAGTAGACCGAGTGGAAGGTGTCCGTCAGCCGCTCGCGCTGCTGACTTCCCCACTCGCCGTCCAGCAGGGGGGCTGGCGTCGGTGGTGGGGTGGTCGGGTTGTGGCTGGGCGGTGTCCCCAGCCGTGGGGCTGGGGAGACCGTCCGGTGGGTCAGGAGGCGGGGAGGATGGGCCACACCGCGCCGGTGGACGGGCAGGTCCAGCTAGCGAGGCCGTTCGCGGTTCGGGCCACTGCCGAGTGGCCATGGCTGGGGCAGGGCGGGTTGGGGGCGCCGCCGGTCTCTTCCAGTACCGCGTCCTGGAGCTGGTCGGCCAGCAGGGTGAGGGCTTCGGCATCAGGCATCGGCTCCTCGAAGTGGACGAAGGCCGAGGAGCCGTCGGCGAAGGTGAGGGTGACCAGCAATCCGGCGACATGGTCGCCGAAGCCGGTGCCGTCCTGGCCGCCGTCCAGGGCGGTGGACAGCGAAGAGCGGAACTCCTCCGCTGTCGCGGCATCGTCTGCTGCGCCGGTGCACGTCCCTGCGTCGGCATCGGCGGTGAACCCCGGGCCAGTGACGGTGAGGGTGTGCCCGGCCGGTGCCCGGAGCTGGGCAAGGATCGCGTCGGCCCAGTCTTGGATCAGATGGTGTGAGAGAGGCATGGTTGGTTACTTCTTCGTCTCGACGTTGCTGGTCCAGGTCAGGGTGCCGGTACCGGTTCGGCCTCCGGCATGGGCGCGGAACTTCGAGTAGTTCTGGGACTGGGCAGGGTCGCCGTGCTTGACCGGCTTGAAGTGCCATGGAAGTGATAGCTCTTACCCGCCGTGCGCGGCGCATCCTTCGGCATGTGCTTGCCGTTCTTCCACCACGATGCACCCGTTCGGCCACCGACCCGGTGATGACGGACCGCGGCTTGGTGGAGATCCGGTAGCCCCAGTTGATGGGCCGGCGAGCCTGACGTTGGGTTTTGGTCGCTCCTTCGGGCAGAAAGGCGCTGGTGGTAAGCCTGCCGGGTGCGCCGGTGGCCGTGACCGTGTCAGTGAAGGCGAGCTGTTTGAGGTGGCCGTTCATGGCCGGCTGTCCGCCGGGGTGGGGGAGTGGCCGAGTCGATGGAAATGCCAGGCGTCGAGCTGGTTCGTTTGGCTTGCCGTCAGCGGTCTGTGTTCGCTGGCGCGGCGGCGTTGGGTGGCGACCGGCGCCGGGGCGCGGCCGTCGTGGTCAACGCCGCGCACGTGGACTCGAGCATGGTGAACCATGTTCCCCGCCACTACCGCGATGCTGTCCTGCCGTATCTTCGCCCTTTCTTGCGCATCTACGTCGATGAGATCGTCGAACGGCGGGGTTGCACGGACGTGTCGTTCCCGCTGCAGGGTGCGTTTCGCGCGCCATGCTGGACCCGGTCCGGATCTCCTTCCGGGCTGCCCGGCCTCTGGGGTTGGCTGCGTACGTTTGCCGGGCTATTGGGTCACGCGGCCGCACATGGCCTGAGTGGCAGGAGTGAGCAGGACGGGCTCGGTGCAGCGGCATCCGCTCTCGGGGGGAGCCGTCGGCGGTGGTCAGGTGCTGTCCTGAGGCAAGGGGATCGACCAAGGGTAAATCCAGGGGTAAATTGAGGGGTGTTTTCTGCTAGGGTTTGCGTTATGCCCAGTGAAGAAGAGCTGTTTGAGGCGGTCGATGCACTCCTGGAGGGGGATCCGCAGTTGCCGCTCCCGGCGGAGCGGGCCCGACTGCGGGAGGCGGCCGGTGTCACCCAGGCTCGGCTCGCCCAGGCGCTGAAATCGACGACGCAGACGGTGAAGAACTGGGAGAACGGCCGGTCCGAACCGCGGCCGCCGCGTTTGCAGGCGTACCTGCGGCTGCTGGAGGGGTGGGCGGCGAAGTACCCGCCCGAGCCACGGGCGTTCACTACCGCCCCGCAGGAGCCGGCAGTCCCGTCCGTCCCCGCGCCGGCTGCTGCTCCCGCGTCCGCAGCGGCGCCCGTCGGGCAGTCCAGGGCGAAGCCGGCCGCATCGTCGCGGCGTCCGGCGGCGAAGGAGCCAGCGGTAAAGGAGCCCGCTCCAGCCACGGCCGTCGATGCGCGGTTCGAGAACGGGCCGCTCGCGGTCATCGACGTCGAGGACGGGCAGGTGCTGGCGTACTGCGTCGGCGGCCTGGTCCAAACCGTGCCCGCCAAGTCCCTTCCGGCCTTGGTCGACTGGACGCTCATGGAGGCGAAGCTGGGGCAGCCGAAGCTGTCCGGCCCGGGTAAGGACGCCGATCCGCTGCTGGTGCTCACCGAGGCCGCGCTGGAGCGCTACGGTCTGCCCGTCGCCCTCACCGAGGAGGAGCGGCTTGCCGGGCGGCTCCCGGAGGGTCACAAGGTCCTCAATCAACTGGCGCGTGCGGAGTGGAAGCTGACCAAGCGCGGGTTCGGGCCGTGGGCGCGGATCTACCGCCCGGCCCGGGGCGCGGAGCGGGCCTGCGTGCAGCTGTGCATCCCGTCCTGGCACGCGCTGGACTCCCGCCACTGGGGCGAGGCCGCCCAGCTGCCGCCGACGGAACTCGCCCGCCTCCTGGGCGTGTACGCGTCCCGGGTGATGACACCGCGCGGTTCCACCGCGGTGACCGGCCTGGAGCTGATGACCGCGCTGCACCCGCCGACCCGCGCCTCCGAGCCCGACACCGAGGGCCGCCGGCACTCCGAGCACAACCCCGGCTCGCTGGGGAAGGACCCGGTGGACTGCGCGCCGTGCGAGGCCCCGGACGGGCACCCGCTGCTGGCGGACCTGCCGCGCTTCCACGTCCGCGGCCCGGCGGAGAAGCTGTTCGAGGAGGCGTACGACTGGGCACGCCCCCTCACCGACGCCGAATGCATGCACCGCCACCTGGTGGGCATCGACGTGAACATGGCCTTCGCCGCCGGAGCCAACGGTCTGATCGTCGGCCTCGGCGCGCCCACGCACGTCAAAAACCCGGTGTTCGATGCGAAGCTGCCCGGCTCCTGGCTGGTCGACCTCTCCCACGTCGACCTCTCCCGCGTGAAGGTCGCCAAGGACAAATGGGCGCAGCTGGACGGCGACCTGCTGCCCAGCCCGTTCACGCCCAAGGGCGAACACCCCCAGGGCCCGGCCTGGTACGCCACACCGACCGTCGCCTACGCCGTGGAGCTCGGCTACGAGGTGCGCCCGATCGAGGCGTACGTCCGGTACGACAACGGCCGTTACCTGGACGGCTGGTACACCCGGCTGCGCGACGCCTATCTCGCTACGATGGCCGACCTCGGCGTGCATGCGGACATGGCGCCGGCGGACTTCCTGGCCGCGATGGACGGCTACCGGCAGCGCGACCCGCAGCTGGCGCTCGTCGCCTCGGCGATCAAGGCGACGGTCAAGGGTGGCCTGGGCAAGCTGCGCGAGCGGCCCCGGGGCGAGGGCTGGCGGCCGGGCCAGCCGTGGCGGGCGCTTGCCCGGCCCACCTGGCGCCCCGACATCCGCGCGGCCGTCATCTCCCGTACCCGCATCAATCTGCACCGCAAGATCGTCAAGCATGCGGCGTTCACCGGCCAGTACCCGGTCGCGGTCCTCTCCGACTGCGTCGTGTACGCGACGGACGGGACGACGCCGCTGGACTTCCTGCCCTACCGGGACGGCAAGCCGCTGCCCGGCGGCTTCAAGCTCGGCGTCAACCCGGGGCTGGTGAAGTGGGAAGGCACCCAGACCGTGCTGTGGGGTGAGGGCGTACGGGAGCAGTTCCACGCCCCCGAGCTCAACCTCGCCCGGTACATCAAGGACGGCACCGTCACCGACGTCGACAACGGGGAGTAGGTAGACGATGAGCACGTTCGGGGACGGCCTGGAGGCTGCGGTGCAGAAGGCGTTCACCCGCCCGGCGCCCAAGAGCGCGGGCGCGCAGATGCGGTACCTGGTCAAGCAGCTCAAGGGCACCCGCGCGGTCGCCCAGATGCTGCGGATCTCCCAACGCACCGTGGAGCGGTACGTGAAGGACCAGATCAAGAAGCCGAGGGCGGACCTCGCCGCGCGCCTGGAGCGCGAGGTGAAGAAGCGGTGGCAGCCGCAGATCCGCGCCAAGGCCCGGCAGAAGGCGGCGACCACCGGCGGCATCGTCATCGACACCCGCGCCCGCATGGGCTACACCGCGCCGATCGGGTCGACGGACCAGGACCGCATCCGGCACCTGACCGTCGCCCTGCCTCCGCAGTACGCCGCCCGCCTCTTCGATGCCCAGCAGGCGGGCGCCAGTGACCAGCAGCTCCAGGAGATCGCCGCTGAAGGGCTCAAGGAGGTGTACTTCCAGGACGGCGGCCGCCGCGCCGGGAGCCTGGAGGAGGTCCGGTTCACGGACATCGAGCACCTGGAGTTCGACCTGTAGCAGCCGCGCCCCGGACAGCCCGCGAGCCCCGGAGGTGCCGGATCGTTGGAGTCGGCTGGCGAGCGTTGCACTTGACCAGCTGAGCGCGCACGGCCCTGCCAGGCCGGTGGTGGACAAGGGCCAGGTGAGACCGTTCGAGGCCGCGTGCGGGCGCAAGGTCCGGTGAGGAACTCCAGGCCGCCCGCGGCTCGGCCTCATCCGCTGGCGCATGGTGTGTTTGTGGGGCGTGAGTGAGGCGTTTCCGAAACGTCAGTGGCTCCGGGAAAAGTGGTGTCCACACCGCGGGAGCGGCCGAAGAACACT
>NZ_JOAX01000016.1 GCF_000720485.1 Streptomyces ochraceiscleroticus
GAGGGGGCCGGGGACACGGAGACCGGGCGGGGGGCCGTGGGCTCGGGGGCGCGCGGGGTGTCCTGGGCGTCGGTGGGGGGCTGGGTGGTGGCGCGGCGGGCGCCGTAGCGGCGGTGGACCGCCTGCTTGGTGACGCCGAGTGCCGAACCGACCGCGTCCCACGAGAAGCCGAGCGAACGGTCGAAGTCGACCGCGGCCGTGACGAGCGTCTCGACGCTGTCCCGCAGCTCCTGGGCGAGGCGCACCGTGGGTGCCGGGGCGCGCCCGTACACGACGAAGCCCGTGGACGGGCCGGTGCGCCGCGGACGGTAGACGTTGCCGAGCTGTGCGGTGAGCGTGCGCAGTGCGTCCACCTGCCGGCGGACCCGCTCGATGTCCCGCACCAGTAGATGGAGACTGGCGCGTGCCTGGGCGTCGTGGGTTGCGTGGTCGGCCATGAACAAGCCTCTCGAACCGGCGTTGATGCGGAAGAAGACGGATTACGTGGACCGGGTCAGTGGTCCGCTGTGGTCAATGTCGTTTGACCAACGCGACAGCGCCGGGTGGGGTCACGGTATGGGGGCGTACGAGCTTTTAGCTGGGGCGCGCGGTAACCCGTACGCCCCCGGTACTGACGCCCCATAGACTGGTGTGTCTTTCCGTAGCGCTGAGAGGTAGTACGCCACCCATGAGGCTCGTCTTCGCCGGCACCCCCGAGGTCGCCCTGCCCGCCCTTGACGCCCTGATCGCGTCGGACCGGCACGAGGTGGTGGCCGTTGTGACCAGGCCGGACGCCCCGGCCGGACGCGGCCGCCGGCTCGTCGCCAGCCCGGTCGCGCAGCGCGCCGAGGAGGCCGGCATCGAGGTGCTCAAGCCCGCCCGGCCGCGGGACGAGGACTTCCAGGCCCGGCTGCGCGAGATCGCGCCCGATTGCTGCCCGGTCGTGGCGTACGGCGCGCTGCTCCCGAAGTCCGCGCTGGACATTCCCGCGCACGGGTGGGTGAACCTGCACTTCTCCTTGCTGCCCGCGTGGCGTGGCGCGGCGCCGGTCCAGCACGCGGTGCTGGCGGGTGACGAGGTGACCGGTGCTTCGACGTTCCGGATCGAGGAGGGGCTGGACTCCGGTCCCGTTTATGGCGTGCTGACCGAGGACGTCCGGCCGACGGACACCAGCGGTGATCTGCTGACCCGGCTCGCGTTCGCCGGGGCCGGGCTGTTGGCCGCGACCATGGACGGCATCGAGGACGGCACGCTGCAGGCGGTGCCGCAGCCGGCCGAGGGCATCACGCTCGCGCCGAAGATCGAGGTCGAGGACGCGAAGATCGACTGGTCGGCGCCCGCGCTGCGGGTGGACCGGGTGGTCCGCGGCTGCGCCCCCGCGCCCGGTGCCTGGACGCTCTTCCGGGACGAGCGGCTGAAGGTCATGTCGCTGACGCCGGTGCCCGACCGTACGGACCTGGAGCTGGCGCCCGGCGAGATCGCGGCCACCAAGAAGGCCGTCTTCGTGGGGACCGGCAGCCATCCCGTCCAGCTCCAGTGGGTGCAGCCGCAGGGCAAGAAGCCGATGGCCGCGGCGGACTGGGCGCGCGGCGTCCGGATCGAGGCCGGGGAGCGGCTCGGGGTCTGAGCCCCGGCCCGCCATTATTCAAGTTTGAGTAGTGCGAGGTCCGGGTATCGGATCGGAGTCACTAGTCAAACTTGATTAATAAGGGGTCCGCATGGCTGAGTACGTGGTTCCCGAAGCCGCCGGGTACAGCCCGACCGGGCAGGACCGCCGGGAGCTGGACGCGTGGTTCGCGCGGTATGACGCGCTGAGTGCGGTGGTGGACGTCGAGAGGATGGCGGACATGGCCGTCTTTCCGCTCAATCTCGTGACTGATGACTCGAAGGGGGACGGCTGGGCCGGGCAGTGGAGCCGGGCGGACTTCGTGCGGACGATGCGTGAGGTGATGGGTGGTGAGGAGGAGGTGTCGTTCGAGTCGACGCGGACGCCGCATTTTCTGAGTGCGTCGCTCGCCGTGGTGTTCACGGACGCCGTGTTCACCGTGGGCGGGCGGTCGCAGGCGGTGCGGTATGCCGATGTGCTGGTGAAACGGGACGGGGCATGGGCGTTCCAGACCATGATCCAGGGCGGCTGGGGTGACCTGCTGCGACGGTAGGCTGGATGGGATTCGTCCTCGTCAGCAGCGGAGCACCTTTCTCGTGAGCGACCAGCCTCGTCGTCGTCCCGGCAGCAAGCCCCATCGGAGGCCGAAGAAGGACCCCGTACGCATCCTCGCGTTCGAGGCCCTGCGCGCGGTCGACGAGCGGGACGCGTACGCGAACCTCGTCCTGCCGCCGCTGCTGCGCAAGGCGCGCGAGAAAGGGGACTTCGACGGGCGGGACGCCGCGCTGGCGACCGAGCTGGTCTACGGGACGCTGCGCCGGCAGGGCACGTACGACGAGATCATCGCGGCGTGTGTGGACCGGCCGCTGCGGGAGGTCGACCCTCCCGTGCTGGACGTGCTGAGCCTGGGGGCGCATCAGCTCCTCGGTACGCGCATTCCCACGCATGCCGCGGTCAGCGCCAGTGTGGAGCTGGCGCGGGTCGTGCTGGGGGACGGGCGGGCCAAGTTCGTCAACGCCGTGCTGCGGAAGATCGCGGCGAATGATCTGGACGGCTGGCTGGAGCGCGTCGCGCCGCCGTACGACGAGGATCCGGAGGACCACCTCGGGGTCGTGCACTCGCATCCGCGGTGGGTCGTCTCGGCGCTGTGGGACGCGCTGGGCGGTGGCCGGGCCGGGATCGAGGACCTGCTGGAGGTGGACAACGAGCGGCCCGAGGTGACGCTGGTCGCCCGGCCCGGCCGGTCCACCCCCGAGGAGCTGCTCGACGCGGTCGGCGAGGAGAACGGGCTGCCGGGGCGCTGGTCGCCGTACGCCGTGCGGCTCACCGAGGGCGGCGAGCCGGGCGCGCTGGACGCCGTACGGGAGGGCCGTGCGGGTGTGCAGGACGAGGGCAGTCAGCTCGTGGCCCTCGCCCTGGCCGGTGCGCCGGTGGACGGGCCCGACGCGCGCTGGCTGGATGCCTGCGCGGGACCCGGCGGCAAGGCGGCGCTGCTGGGTGCGCTGGCCGCCGAGCGCGGTGCCGCGCTGCTGGCCGCGGAGAAGCAGCCGCACCGCGCGCGGCTGGTCGCGCGGGCGCTGGCGGGCAATCCCGGGCCGTACGAGGTGATCGCCGCCGACGGTACGCGTCCGGTCTGGCGCCCCGGCTCCTTCGACCGTGTCCTGGTGGACGTGCCCTGTACGGGCCTGGGTGCGCTGCGCCGCCGCCCGGAGGCACGCTGGCGCCGCCGCCCCGAGGACCTGGACGGCTTCGCGCCGCTCCAGCGCGACCTGCTGCGGCAGGCGCTGAGGGCCGTACGGGTCGGCGGGGTCGTCGGGTACGCGACGTGCTCGCCGCACCCGGCGGAGACCCGCGCGGTCGTCGACGACGTGCTGAAGGAGCAGGGCGTGGCCGCCGAGTTCGTGGACACCCGGCCGCTGATGCCCGGCGTGCCGGCCCTCGGCGACGGCCCGGACGTCCAGCTCTGGCCGCATCTGCACGGTACGGACGCGATGTACCTGGCGCTGCTGCGCCGCACGGCGTGAGAAGGCGGCGCCTTGGTTAGGGGACGCTCTGAGCCCTAACTCGGGGAGCCGTACGGCCCTGTGCGGCTTGGTGCGGTGGATGATCGGGGACAGAGTGTTTCCGTTGAAGTATTGACCGGGTGGGTGGCCCGTCGTACGTTGTTGCCCTGCCGGCGGGGATCCGCCGGCCTCTCTCCCCTTGCCGCTGCGGAGTGCACCATGAGTTCGCGTCGTACCCCGAAGACCGAAGCAGCCCGCGGCGGCCGTCCCAAAGACCCCGAGCTGGACGGCAAGGTCCTGGACGCCGCTGCCGGGCTCCTCGAGGAGCTGGGCTATCAGGAGCTGACGATCGAGAAGGTCGCGGCCCGGGCCGGCGTCACCCGTAAGACGGTCTACAACCGCTGGGCCAACAAGTCCGCGCTCGTCGGCGAGCTGCTCATCCGGAACGCCGGCGTGGAGCACATCCCCGACCTCGGGGACACCCGCGCCGAGATGCGGGAGCTCTTCGCGCAGATCGTGCGGGACGTGGGGGAGAGCCGCGGCAGGCTGTTGTCCTCCCTGTGGGCGACCATCGGCGACCCGGCCGTGCTGCACCGCTTCCGTACCGAAGTGCTGGGCCCGCGGCGGCAGTTCGCGCGCGCCGCGGTCCAGCGCGGGGTGGCCCGCGGCGATCTGCCGGCGGACATCGACGTGGACCTGCTGATCGACATGTGGTCGGGCACGGTGATGTTCCGTACCGAGGTCCGCTCGGACGCGCTGCTCGACTCGCAGGCCGACGCCATGGTCGAGCTGGCGATGTCCGGGTGCGTACCGCGCCTGCCGGCGCCGGACGCCCCCGAGCCCACTCCGTAACCCACGGCATTCCCCTTCTCGGTACGCCTCCGCAGGCGGGCCGCCCCTCCGGCCTGCCCTCGTACGCGTACCGCATCCTTCCGAACCGAGGTATCTGTCATGAGCAGATCAACCACGTCCCCGCTCGGCCCCCGCGCCATGCTCGCCTCCATGGCCCTCGTCGAGGTCGCCAGCGGCGCCACCCAGCAGTACCTGCCGCCGATCCTGCCCGGGCTGGGCGCACAGGCCGGCTTCGGCACCGCGCAGCAGAACTGGATCATCGTGGTACAGATGGCGAGCTGCGCCGTGCTCACCCCGGTCCTCTCCCGGCTCGGCGACGGCTTCGGCTACCGGCGGCTCCTCCGGGCCTCGATCGTCATGGTCGTACTCGGCTCGCTGGTCATGGCGGTGCGCCCCACGCTCCCCTTCCTGACGCTCGGCGCGGCCCTGCAGGGCGGCGTGGTCGGCTTCATGCCGCTGATGATCGGGGTACTCCGCCACCAGCAGGGCGAGGCCGCCTCGCGGCGCGGCATCGGCGTACTGGTCGGCGCGCTGCTGCTGGCCGTCGGCTGCGCGGGCATCGTCTCCGGCGCGGTCGGCGCGCACGACGCCCGGCTCGGCCTGTGGATCGGCGTGGGCGCGGGCGTACTGGGGCTGGCCGCCGGGTTCCTGCTGCCGGACGGCGCGACACCGGCGGCCGAAGCCCGGCGCTTCGACGTACCGGGCTTCGTGCTGCTCACCGCCGGACTGGTCGGCGTGGTGGTCGCGCTGGCGCAGGGCGCCACCTGGGGCTGGACGTCGGCCGCGACCGTGGGCTGCGGGCTCGTGGGGATCGTGGCGCTGGCCGGCTGGTGGGCGCTGGAACTGCGGGTGGCGCAACCGCTCGTGGACGTACGGATGTTCCGCAATCCGCGGGTGGCCGTGCTGAGCGTGGTGACCTTCTTCGTCTCGGCGGCCACGATCGGCTCGATCGCCGTCAACGCGACGTTCCTCGGCGCCTCGCCGCGGGCGCTGGGCTACGGCATCGGGCTGCACGCGACCGCCATCGGCTGGGCGCTGCTCCCGATGACCCTCGCCAGCGTGGCCACCTCTGCCCTCACCCCGGTACTGCTGCGGAGGCTGGGGGAACGCGTCACCGTGGCCGCGGCCGGAGCCACGACACTGCTCGGCTTCGGCTTCCTCTTCGTGTGCCACACCAGCCTGGCCCACTACCTGATCGCGTCCCTGTTCATCGGCGCCGCGCTGGGGCTCTTCGAGTCCGCCACCCGCACCCTGACCGTCGAGGCCGTCGCGCCGGAGGACACCGCGACCGCGGCCGGCGTCAACGAACTCGTGCTGTCCCTGGGCTCCGCCGTCGGGTCCGCGGTACTCGGCGCCGCGCTCGCCGCGTACGCCACCGACGGCGGCCGGGTCGCCCTCGGCGGCTACACCACCGGCTGGGCGCTGTGCGCCGCAGCCGGGCTGGCCGCCGCGCTGGCCGTCCTGAAGCTGCGCCCCGCCGCGTCCGCCGCCCCGTACGCCACCGTCCCCGAAGGAGCACACCGGTGAAGCTCACCGCCCACCACCGCACCGCGCGCGACGCCGCCGAGTCCTGGCGGCCGGCGCTGCTCGGCCTCAGCCACCAACTGCACGCCGACCCCGAGCTCTCCTTCGAGGAGCACCGCTCGGCGGCCGCGCTGGCCGGGCTCGCCGAGCGGGCCGGATTCGCCGTCGAGCGCGGCGTGGCCGGGCTGCCCACCGCCTTCACCGCGGTCCGCGGCAGCGGCGAGCTGGTCGTCGGCCTGTGCGCGGAGTACGACGCGCTGCCCGGGATGGGCCATGCCTGCGGGCACAACGTCAACGGGGCGGCGGCGCTCGGCGCGGCCCTCGCCCTCGGCGAGGTCGCCGACGACCTCGGCATCACCGTCAAGCTGCTCGGCACCCCGGCGGAGGAGGACGGCGGCGGCAAGGTGCACATGATCGAGGACGGGCTCTTCGACGACGTGGCCGTCGCGATGATGGTGCACGCGAACGACGCCGACACCGTGGGCAACGGCTCGCTGGCCATCGGCTCCTGGAACATCGCCTACACCGGACGCCCGGCGCACGCCGCCGCAGCTCCCTGGGAGGGCCGCAACGCCCTGGACGCGCTCACCGTGGCCCAGACCGGGCTCGGCCTGCTGCGCCAGCAACTGCCCCCGGAGAGCGTCGTGCACGGCATCATCACGGACGGCGGCCAGGCCGCCAACGTCATCCCCGCCCGGACCGCCGCCCGGTACGAAGTGCGCTCGCCCACCCTTGAGTCGCTGCGCACCCTCCAGGAGCGGGTACGGGCCTGCTTCGAGGCGGGCGCGCTGGCGACCGGTACGGAACTCCGGATGGAACCGCACGGGCACGACTTCGCCGACCTGCGGCAGGACACAACAGTGGCCGAGCTGTACGCGGATGCCGCCGAGGCCCTCGGGCGTACCGTCGGGCGCGCGCCGCAGCGCACCGGCTCCACCGACATGGGGAACGTCTCGCACCTGCTCCCGACGATCCACCCGATGATCGGCTACGACACCGGCGGCGCCCGGCAGCACACGCCCGAGTTCGCCGCCGCCGGCACCTCCGAGGGCGCCGACCGCGCGGTCCTGGACGGCGCCGTCGCCATGGCCTGGACGGGCGTCTCGCTGGCCGCCGTCCCCGGACACCGCGCGCGGCTGCTCGCCGAGGCGGACCGCCGCGCCGCCGCCCGGGAGCGCGCGCAGGAGGACGCGGTGAGCCCGCGCCCCTGACCCGCTTATGGTTGTCGGCGCGGTCACGACATACTGGTGGCATGGCCTTGATCAACCCCAGCATTCTGTCCGCCGACTTCGCCCGGCTCGCCGAGGAGGCGAAGGCCGTCGAGGGCGCTGACTGGCTCCATGTCGATGTCATGGACAACCACTTCGTGCCCAATCTGACGCTCGGCGTCCCCGTCGTGGAGTCGCTGCGGAAGGCGACGGACACCCCCCTCGACTGCCACCTGATGATCGAGGACCCGGACCGCTGGGCGCCGCAGTACGTCGAGGCCGGTGCCGGTTCGGTCACCTTCCACGCCGAGGCCGCGGCCGCGCCGGTCCGCCTCGCGCGGGAGATCCGGGCCAAGGGCGCGCGGGCCTCGATGGCGCTGAAGCCCGCCACGCCCATCGAGCAGTACGAGGACCTGCTCCCCGAGCTGGACATGCTGCTGATCATGACGGTTGAGCCGGGCTTCGGCGGGCAGGCGTTCCTGGACATCATGCTTCCGAAGATCCGCCGCACCCGCGCGCTGATCGCCAAGCACGGTCTGGAGATGTGGCTGCAGGTGGACGGCGGCGTGTCCGACAAGACGATCGAGCGCTGCGCCGAGGCGGGCGCCGACGTCTTCGTCGCGGGCTCCGCGGTGTACGGCGCCGAGGACCCGGCGAAGGCCGTGCGTACGCTGCGGGACAAGGCCGACGCCGCGACCGCGGCGGCGGGCTGGGGCTGCGCGCACTGACGCGGCGGGGTCGCGCGAAGGCGCGGCCGGGCCGTGCGAAGGTGCGGCCGGGGTCGCGCGCAGGTGCGGCCCCCACCCGGGGCGGCGGGGATTGACCTCGTGGCCACGTAGCGTTCATCGCGGGCCGAAGGGTCATGGCCCACGGCGACCTCGGGTTTCTGGAAGGATGACCGCAGAGTCGATCAGGTGCGCAGTAGGGGAGATTTTCGTGGTTGCCAGCCGCCCACATTCCGGGATGGGCCCCGCCGAGCTGGTGCAGGCTGCGGCCATGGCCCGCCGGTTCTATCTCGAGGGCAAATCCAAGATCCAGATCGCCGAGGAGTTCGGCGTCAGCCGCTTCAAGGTCGCGCGGGTGCTGGAGACGGCACTGGAGCGTGACCTCGTACGGATCGAGATCCGCGTCCCGGCCGAGCTGGACGCCGAGCGCTCGGACGCGCTGCGGGCCCGGTACGGCCTGCGGCACGCCGTCGTCGTGGAGTCGGCAGCCGACTCCGACGACGCGCCGGATCCGGAGAACCTCGGAGACGTCGCCGCCGACCTGCTCGGTGAGCTGGTCGCCGAGGGCGACGTGCTCGGCATCGCCTGGGGCCGCTCGACGATCCACATGGCGTCGGCCCTGCACCGGCTGCCGCCGTGCACGGTGGTCCAGCTGACCGGTGTGTACGACGCGGGGACCGCCGACAGCGGCTCGGTGGAGGCGGTCCGCCGCGCCGCCGACGTCTCCGGCGGCGAGGCGCACCCCATTTACGCGCCGATGCTGCTGCCGGATTCGGCCACAGCGGCGGCGCTGCGGGGCCAGACGGGTATCGCGCGGGCGTTCGATTACTTCGACAAGGTCACCGTCGCGTGCGTGTCCATCGGCTCCTGGGCGCCCGGCATCTCGACGGTGTACGACATGCTCTCGGAGGACGAGCGCGAGCACTACGCCTCGCTCGGCGCCGCCGCGGAGATGTCCGCGCACCTCTTCGACGCCGAGGGCCGGCGCATCGGCCGTGACCTGGGGGAGCGCTGCATCACGGTCGAGGCCGACCGGCTGCGCCGGATCCCCGAGGTGGTCGCCATCGCGGGCGGGCAGCGCAAGGCGCACGCGATCGGCGCGGTCCTGAAGTCCGGCCTGGTCACGAGCCTGGTCACGGACACCGCAGCGGCCGATTACCTCCTCCTGGAGTCCGCTCCGGGCCCGCGCCCGGCGCTGGACCGCGCGGACCCGGACTCCTGACGCCACCTGCGCCCGGTGTCCGCCGTACGGAGGCCGTTCGCCCGGCGCGGCGGCAGGGGCTGTGACAGCATCGCGGCATGCCAGATTCCCCCGGAGTCCCCGGCCAGGCGGGTGCCGGCCGGCGTGCAGGCGCCCCCGGCCCCGCGCCGGACGGCGTGCCCAGGCCGCTGGCCGCGGTGCTCGACGGGCGGACGCTGCCCGGCGTACTGTCCTGGCCCGCGGGGCGGCCCGTGCAGGAAGCGCTGGACGCCGCGCTGAGCGCGGGCTGGCAGGGCACCGTCCTCGACCTCGAAGGGGTCACCGACAAGGCGGAGTTCATGACGCGGGCCGCCGCGGCGTTGCACCTGCCCTCATGGTTCGGGCGGAACTGGGACGCGCTCGCCGACTGCCTGGGCGACCTCTCCTGGTGGCCGGCGGAGCACGGCGGCCGGCTGCTGGTCGTACGGGCCTGGCAGGGCTATGCCGCGGCCGAGCCGGAGGAGTGGCGGGCGGCCGAGTCGGTCCTCGCCGACGCGGTGGCGCACTGGCGCGACACGGACACCGGGCTGGCCGTACTGCTCACCCGTGACGCGGGCGGCGCGGCGCGGGCCCGCCGGTAGGAGCCCGCGCCGGTAGCACGTCTACCGCACGCCTACAGCGCCCGCTCGAAGCACCATGAGGCCGCGACGCCCGCGTACGCCCCGAAGTTCGGGATGCGGGTGTATCCGGAGCGCGTGTAGAAGCGGACCGCGGCGTGCTGCCGGTCGCCCGTCTCCAGCCGGAGGCGGGTCCAGCCCCGGGCGCGCGCCCAGTCCTCCAGGGCACGCAGCACGGCGGCCGCGGCGCCCGAGCCGCGCCGGTCCGGCAGTACGTACATCCGCTTGACCTCGCCGATCCCGTCGCCGAGGTCGCGCAGGCCGCCGCAGCCCACCGGTATGCCGTCGTCCTCGTACGCCACGAAGAACGCCGTGATGTCCGCCGCCGAGGGCGGGGCCCCGGGCTCGCTGTCCGGGGTCCCGTAGATCTCGGCGATCTCGCTCCGCTGCTGTGCCCGCAGGACGGCGGCGTCCGGGTCGTCCCAGGCCACCTGTTCGATCTTCATGACCGGGATTCTGCCGAGACCCCGTTTCGGACAGGTAACGCGGCGGCCCGCCATCTGGCTGTCGATTAGCCTGGCGTGGTCTGTGTGCCGGGGGGAGCCGACTGTGGAGAACGTCCTGTCCGTGGCCATCGGTGCCAGTCTGGGCCTGATAGGGGCAGTGTTCGGTTCCTGGTTCACCGCGCGCCGGCAGGACCGCATGTGGCTCCGCGAACAGAAGCTCAAAGCCGGGGTCGGCTTCAACACGGCTGTGGTGCAGCTGATCGACCATCTCCGGGCCACCCAGCTCAGTGACGACGGTGCCGGGGCCAACGAGCTGACGGGCCGCATGCAGGAAGCGCGCTCCGCCCTCTACCTCCTGTGCACCGACGACACCGTCGACCTCGCCGATGCCCTCGCGCGCCGGGTCTGGATCTCCCGGCCCAGCGAAGGCAGGGAGGACCGCAGGGCCGAGCACGGGGAGACGCTGGACCTCCTCCGCCGCTTCACCCACCAACTCCGGCAGGAGATCGCCAGTTCATAGTTCTGACTGGACACTCCCGGCCATTTCCCGCTGTGATCCGATCGATCACGGGCGGAGCCGGCTGGTGTGGGCGCTGGGGAGAGCGCCTGCCCACACCAGTCCGGCCGGCCCGGGTGCTGCGCTGTGGCGAGGGTCAGTCGTCCAGGCGGTCCTGCAGTACCGAGCCGCCGAAGTCCTCGTCGTCCGTGCCCCACAGTGCGTGGTCGCCGTCGGGGAGGAGGGCGACCGCCTCGATCTTGCGGTTGTCCGCCGTGGTGTAGCGGCGTACCTCTTCCGGCTTGCTCAGCTTCAGCGCGGGGCGTCCCTTGTCGACCCCGAGCCGGCCCGCCTCGTACACCGCGGAGCTGAACGGGCCGGAGTTCTTGTTCGGGTCCTGGGCCGAGGAGAGCACCACGGTCCCGTCCGGCGCGATCTTCAGGTCGCTGATGTGCCGCACCTCGTCCTGCGCCGGCCACGGCGCGCGGAACGCCACCGGCCCGCTGACGTGGCCGAACACCTTGTCCGGGGCGGCCGCGGCCGGGTCGAAGGCGGCGCTCCGCACCTGGGAGGCGGTGCCGTTGCTGCCGCGGGTGGCCCAGACCGCCACGTACTTTTTGGTGGCCGGGTCCTGGTGCACGGCGAACGCCTCGTAGTTCTGCGTGTCGTCGCCCGCGTACTTCTCGGTGCCCGGCAGCGGCGCCGACCAGCGGACCGTCGCCGTACCGCCGCTCACCGTCACGTCGTACACCGTCGGGCGGAACTTTCCGCTGTCCCCGCTGCTCATGGTGGTGTACTCGCCGGGCCGCCCGGGCACGGCGTCCAGCGACTCCAGGTCCTTGGGCACCTCGCTCCCGGCCCACTTCAGGTCCCGGACGGCGGGAGCGTGGCCGGGCGCCAGCCGTACGGCCGAGAGCCGCGGCTGACCGGGGTCCTTGTTGTCGCGGGCCACGAGCAGGTCGAGGCGGTCGCCCGCGGCCTTGGTCACGACCATCCCGCTGACGCCGCCGGTCATCCCGTCACCGACCTTCTGCCACGTGCCTTCCTCGGCGCCGTGGGCGCTCAGGGCGCCGGTGGTGACCAGGACGGCGCAGGCACACACGCCCGCGGCGCCCGTTGCAACAATTCGTTTCTTGGCCATGGCGGAACGTTAGGGGCCGAACCGTCTACGCGCGATGACCGGGTCCGTATCGTCCGCCGTAAGGACCCGATTTCGGCGGAAGCGACAGCCGTCGGCGGGGCCGCTCGGGTGAAGCCACAGAACCTGGCCCATCGGCGCCCGAAGCTCGTCATTCCGGCACCGGATCAGCGATGATGTACTAGGAGCTTGATGCCTGATCCGCTGTTGGCCGATCTGTATCCGCTGTCGGACCGGTGCTGACTCCCCGCCCGCTACCCAAGCAAAACCGCAGGTGAGAGAGTTAGCATGCGATTTCTGAACGATTCGAAGCCGCCGTACGACCTGACGTACGACGACGTGTTCATGGTGCCGAACCGCTCCGCGGTCGGCTCCCGGCAGGCCGTGGACCTTTCCTCGCCGGACGGCACGGGCACCACCATCCCGCTGGTCGTGGCGAACATGACCGCGATCGCCGGACGCCGGATGGCCGAGACGGTCGCCCGCCGCGGCGGTCTCGTCGTCATCCCCCAGGACATCCCGATCGACGTCGTCACCGACGTCGTGAGCTGGGTCAAGCGGCGCCACCTCGTCCTCGACACCCCGATCGTGCTGTCGCCGATCGCGACCGTCGCCGACGCGCTGTCCCTGCTGCCCAAGCGGGCGCACGGCGCGGGCATCGTCGTCGAGGGCGGCCGCCCCATCGGCATCGTCACCGAGCACGACCTGGCCGGCGTGGACCGCTTCACCCAGGTCGCCGAGGTCATGTCCCGGGACCTGCTGGTCCTGGACGCCGATATCGACCCCCGCGAGGCGTTCAACCAGCTCGACGCCGCCAACCGCAAGCTCGCCCCCGCGGTCGGCGCGGACGGCCAGCTCGTCGGCATCCTCACCCGCAAGGCCGCCCTGCGCGCGACGCTCTACACCCCGGCGACCGACGCCGACGGCAAGCTGCGCATCGCCGCCGCCGTCGGCATCAACGGCGACGTGGCGGGCAAGGCCAAGGCGCTGCTGGCCGCGGGCGTGGACACGCTCGTCGTGGACACCGCGCACGGCCACCAGGAGTCCATGATCAGCGCGGTCAAGGCGGTCCGGGCGCTGGACCCGCAGGTCCCGATCGTCGCGGGCAACATCGTCGCCGCCGACGGCGTGCGCGACCTCATCGAGGCCGGCGCGGACATCATCAAGGTCGGCGTCGGCCCGGGCGCCATGTGCACCACCCGCATGATGACCGGCGTGGGCCGCCCGCAGTTCTCCGCCGTCCTGGAGTGCGCCGCCGAGGCCAAGAAGTACGGCAAGCACGTCTGGGCGGACGGCGGCGTGCGGCACCCGCGCGACGTCGCCATGGCGCTGGCCGCCGGCGCGTCCAACGTCATGATCGGCTCGTGGTTCGCCGGTACGTACGAGTCGCCCGGCGACCTCCAGCAGACCGCCGACGGCCGGCTCTACAAGGAGAGCTTCGGCATGGCCTCGGCGCGCGCGGTGCGCAACCGCACGAGCGAGGAGTCGGCGTACGACCGGGCCCGCAAGGGCCTCTTCGAGGAGGGCATCTCCACCTCGCGGATGTTCATCGACCCGGCCCGCCCCGGCGTCGAGGACGTGATCGACTCGATCATCGCGGGCGTGCGGTCCTCCTGCACCTACGCGGGTGCCTCGAACCTCGCGGAGTTCGCCGACAAGGCCGTCGTCGGCGTGCAGAGCGCGGCCGGCTACGCCGAGGGCAAGCCGCTGCACAACAGCTGGTAGGCGACGCGCTTCAGCGTTCCTGACGGGCCCGGTCCCGCACGTCATACGTGCGGGACCGGGCCCGTCCGCGTTCCGAGGCGCCGAGCGCCCTCTCCCGGCCGCGCCGACGCGTGAGATCGATTACTTCCGGCCGCGGTCGCCCGTCCGGCCGAAATGTCGCTCCTTCGAATCCATGGCCTCAACACGCCCCGGGCGCGCAACAAATGGCCGCCGTGGCGATTCGTGCGCAAGGATCATGCGCGTATGCGCAAAGAACCCGCATTACGGCAGGTCACACGTGGGCCTTAAGGTCAGGCAAGTTAATTACGTGGAGTGGCGGGGACCGTCCGCTCGGCGGGTCCCGTGCGGGTTGCTTCATGCTGCCCGTGCACGGGCCGCCCCGGTCACCGCCGCCGGAACGGCAGCGATAAAGGAGCCACCCCAGTGTTGGACCACGGCGCAGCCCCTCCCACCGAGGGCAGCGACCCCCAGCCGCAGCAGCCTCCGTCCCGCCCCGGGCCGCTCGGCACGCTGATGCGGCGCAAGCCCGTCGAACGCCTGGTGGCCGAAGGCGGCCAGGGGGAGGGCGGTACGCTGCGCCGCTCCCTGGGCATGTGGCAGCTCACGATGATCAGCATCGGCGCCACGCTCGGCACCGGCATCTTCGTCGTGCTGGGCGAGGCGGTGCCGGACGCGGGCCCCGCGGTCATCATCTCGTTCGTGATCGCCGGCATCACGGCGCTCTTCTCGGCGCTGTCCTACGCCGAGCTGGCAGGCACCATCCCGGTCTCAGGCTCCTCGTACTCCTACGCGTACGCCACGCTCGGTGAGCTGGTCGCCTGGATCTGCGGCTGGTGCCTGATCCTGGAGTACGGCGTGTCCGTGGCCGCGGTCGCGGTGGGCTGGGGGCAGTACCTCAACGAGTTGCTGTCCGGCACCTTCGGCTTCACCATCCCCGAGGCGATCGCCGCGCCGCCCGGTGACGGCGGCATCTTCAACCTGCCCGCGCTCCTGGTCGTGCTGCTCGCCATGGCCTTCCTGCTGGGCGGCGCGAAGGAGAGCGCCCGGGCCAACACGATCATGGTCGCGGTGAAGATCGCCGCGCTGCTGCTCTTCTGCGGCGTCGCCTTCCAGGGCATCCGCGCCGGGAACTACGCCCCCTTCATGCCGCTCGGCATGGCGGGCGTCAGCGCCGCCGGCGCCACGCTCTTCTTCTCCTACATCGGCTTCGACGCCGCCTCCACGGCCGGCGAGGAGGCCAAGAACCCGCAGCGCGACCTGCCGCGCGCCATCATGCTCTCGCTGGTGATCGTCACCGCGCTGTACTGCCTGGTCGCGGCGGTCGCCGTGGGCGCGCTGCCCTGGAAGCAGTTCGACGGTGCCGAGGCCGCGCTCGCCGGGATCATGAAGGACGTCACCGGCCAGGGTTTCTGGGCCGTGCTGCTCGCCCTCGGCGCGGTCGTCGCCATCGCGTCCGTCGTGCTGACCGTGCTCTACGGCCAGACCCGCATCCTCTTCGCGATGTCCCGCGACGGCCTGGTGCCCAAGGTCTTCTCCAAGGTCCACCCGAAGACCGGCGCGCCCCGCGCCAACACCGTGATCGTCTCGCTCTTCTGCGGCATCCTGGCCGCCGCCGTGCCGCTCGGCCAGCTCGCCGACGCCACCAGCATCGGCACGCTCTTCGCGTTCGCGCTGGTCAACATCGCGGTCATCGTGCTGCGCAAGACCCGCCCGGACATGCCGCGCACCTTCCGTACGCCGCTGGCGCCGCTCTTCCCCGCGGTCGGCTTCCTGCTCTGCATCTGGATGATGGGCAGCCTCGACGCCGTCACGTGGATGGTCTTCGGAGTCTGGATGGCGGCGGGTCTCGTGTTCTACTTCGCTTACGGCATGCGCCGCTCCCGATTGGCCACAGCAGAGAAGTGAACCACCGCCCGTGCGACTGAACGACCTCGACGAACGCATCGTCCACGCCCTGGCTGAGGACGCCCGCCGCTCCTACGCCGACATCGGTCAGGAGGTCGGGCTCTCGGCCCCGGCCGTCAAACGCCGGGTGGACCGGCTGCGGAACGAGGGCGCCATCACCGGGTTCACCGTACGGGTGGACCCGGCGGCGCTCGGCTGGGAGACCGAAGGCTTCGTCGAGCTGTACTGCCGTCGCAACACCTCGCCCGAGGCCATCCACCGCGGCCTCGCGCGCTACCCCGAAGTGGCGTCCGCCTCCACCGTGACCGGTGAGGCGGACGCCATCGTGCAGGTCTTCGCCTCGGACATGCGCCATTTCGAGCGCGTCCTGGAGCGCATCGCCGGCGAGCACTTCGTCGAGCGGACCAAGTCCGTCCTCGTCCTCTCGCCCCTCCTGCGGCGCTTCTCCTCCGGCTCCCCGGTCTGATCCTCCGGCTCCCCGGCCCGATCTTTCGGTCCCCGGTCCGGCGCGCCGCCCTTCGGGCTCCCGGGCGCAACGAATCGCCGGAAGCGGCTCGGAAGGCGCAACGAATCGGTACGTGAGGCGCAATGGTGCAGCCTTGTACCACTTGCGCCGCGGACCGTACCGTCTAGACGTCTTCCGAAAGCCCGTACGCACCGTCCGTGCCGTACGCACCATCCGAGGGGTCCCATGTCTTCGCTGCGCACCGCCCTGCTCCAGAGTTCGGGACGGCCCGGAGACGTGGCGTACAACCTCAAGGCACTGGAGCGGGCCGCGGCGGACGCCGCGGCATCCGGCGCCGGGCTGCTGGTGACCTCGGAGATGTACCTGACCGGGTACGCGATCGGCGCGGATGTGCACCGGCTGGCCGAGCCCGCCGACGGCGAGAGCGCCGACGAGGTGGCCCGGATCGCCGCCGAGCACGGCATCGCCGTCGCCTACGCCTATCCGGAGCGCGACGGTGCGGTGGTCCACAACGCCGTCCAGCTCATCGGCCCGGACGGCACCCGGCTCGCGAACTACCGCAAGACGCACCTCTTCGGCTGCTTCGAGCAGGAGTGGTTCACCCCCGGCGACCAGCCCGTCGTGCAGGCCGAGCTGAACGGCGTCCGGATCGGCCTGCTGATCTGCTACGACGTGGAGTTCCCGGAGAACGTCCGGGCGCACGCGCTGGCCGGTACCGACTTCCTGGTGGTGCCCACCGCGCAGATGCACCCCTACCAGTTCGTCGCCGAGTCGGTCATCCCCGTACGGGCCTTCGAAAGCCAGCTCTACATCGCGTACGTCAACCGCACCGGCCCCGAGGGCGAGTTCGAGTTCGTCGGACTCTCCACGCTGGCCGGGCCCGACGGAGTCGTACGGGCCCGCGCCGGACGCGGCGAGGAAGTGGTCTACGGGGACGTCGACCCCGGCTTCCTCGCGGCCTCCCGCACGGCCAACACCTACCTCGCCGACCGCCGCCCGGAGCTGTACGGCTCGCTGAGCTGACCCCACCCCGTGCCGGCCGGCCCCTCCCGGCCGGCACGTACCGACCGTGCCCGGCCCGGTCCCGCCTGCCCTTTCCCTGTCGCTTTTGCGCTGTTTCGCAAGGAGTCTCGCCCCCATGACGTCCACGGTGCCCACCGCCGTCCAGCACACCGACGCGCAGCCGCCGATCACCATGTTCGGACCGGACTTCCCCTTCGCGTACGACGACTTCCTCGCCCACCCGGCGGGCCTGGGCCAGATACCCGCGACCGAGCACGGCACCGAGGTCGCGGTCATCGGCGGCGGCCTCTCCGGCATCGTCACCGCCTACGAGCTGATGAAGATGGGCCTCAAGCCCGTCGTCTACGAGGCGGATCAGATCGGCGGCCGGCTGCGCACCGTCGGCTTCGAGGGCTGCGACTCCTCGCTCACCGCCGAGATGGGCGCGATGCGCTTCCCGCCGTCCTCCACGGCGCTGCAGCACTACATCGACCTGGTCGGCCTTACGACCAAGCCGTTCCCCAACCCGCTCGCGCCCGACACCCCCTCCACCGTCGTCGACCTCAAGGGCGAGTCGCACTACGCCCGCACCGTGGACGACCTGCCGGAGGTCTACCACCAGGTCATGAACGCCTGGAACGCCTGCCTGGAGGAGGGCGCGGACTTCTCCGACATGAACCGCGCCCTTCGCGAGCGTGATGTCCCGCGCATCCGCGAGATCTGGTCCAAGCTGGTCGAGAAGCTCGACAACCAGACCTTCTACGGCTTCCTCTGCGACTCCAGCGCCTTCAAGTCCTTCCGGCACCGGGAGATCTTCGGGCAGGTCGGCTTCGGCACCGGCGGCTGGGACACCGACTTCCCCAACTCCATCCTGGAGATCCTCCGCGTCGTCTACACCGAGGCCGACGACCACCACCGCGGCATCGTCGGCGGCAGCCAGCAGCTCCCGCTGCGCCTGTGGGAGCGCGAGCCGGCGAAGATCGTGCACTGGGCCCAGGGCACGTCCCTCTCCTCGCTGCACGACGGCGCGCCGCGCCCGGCCGTGACCCGGCTGAACCGCACCGCCGGCAACCGGATCACCGTCACCGACGCCTCCGGCGACATCCGCACCTACCAGGCGGCCGTCTTCACCGCGCAGTCCTGGATGCTGTTGTCAAAGATCGAGTGCGACGACGCGCTGTTCCCCATCGACCACTGGACGGCGATGGAGCGTACGCACTACATGGAGTCCTCCAAGCTCTTCGTGCCGGTCGACCGGCCCTTCTGGCTGGACAAGGACGAGGACACCGGGCGGGACGTCATGTCGATGACGCTGACGGACCGGATGACCCGCGGCACCTACCTCCTCGACAACGGGCCCGACGAGCCCGCCGTCATCTGCCTCTCCTACACCTGGTGCGACGACAGCCTGAAGTGGCTGCCGCTGGACGCCAACGAGCGCATGGAGGTCATGCTGAAGTCGCTCTCGGAGATCTATCCGAAGGTCGACATCCGCAAGCACATCATCGGCAACCCCGTGACCGTGTCCTGGGAGAACGAGCCGTACTTCATGGGCGCGTTCAAGGCCAACCTGCCGGGCCACTACCGCTACCAGCGCCGGCTGTTCACGCACTTCATGCAGGACCTCCTTCCCGAGGACAAGCGCGGCATCTTCCTCGCCGGTGATGACATCTCCTGGACCGCCGGCTGGGCCGAGGGCGCCGTGCAGACCGCGCTGAATGCCGTGTGGGGCGTGATGCACCACTTCGGCGGCGGCACGGACGCCACCAACCCGGGCCCCGGCGACCTGTACGACGAGATCGCCCCGGTCGAACTGCCGGAGGACTGAGCCCGCCCTCCCGGCCGGCCGACGGGGGCCGGCCGGGGCCGGGCCTCGGGGACGGAGGGTACGGGGGGGAGCCGCCGCCGCGCGGCTCCCCCGCAGAACTCAGCCGCCCGTCCGCCGACCCCTTGCCTCCCGGCCGTGCGTCATATCCCCGCCGCCCGCGCCGCTTCGTACACCTCCGCCGCCAGGTCCTTCAGCTCCTCCGCGTCCCGGGCCCGGCCCTGGAGGTCGAGCAGGATCTCCTCGATGCCCACCTCGGCGTGGGCCGCAAGGTCGTCGACGATCTGCGCGACGCTGCCCTGGAAGGGGGCGCGGTCCTGGCCCTCGTACGCCTTGGGCGTGTGCTGGGTGTTCACTCGCAGGACGTTCTGGAACGGGGCCGTGCGGCCGCGCTCACCGGCCAACTCCTGTATCTCCCGCCACTGCTCGGCCAGCTTCCCGGCGCCCATGCCCACCGGCATCCAGCCGTCCGCGCGGTCCACCAGGCGGCGCAGCGCCCGCGGGCTGCTGGCGGGCAGCAGCACCGGGATCGGCCGGGCCGGCTTGGGGCCGACCTCGGACGGCGTGATCGTCGTCAGCTCGCCCTCGTACGCCACCGGGTCCGGGCCCCACACCGCCCGGCACACGTCCAGCAACTCGTCCAGGACCTTGCCGCGCCGCTCGAACGGGGCCACCGCGGCGGCCGCGTACTCGTCCAGGGACCAGCCCGTGCCGAGGCCGGCGATCACCCGGCCGCCGCTGGCCGCGTCCAGCGAGGCGAGGCTGCGGGCGAGCTGGAAGGGCACGTGCAGCGGGGCGACCAGCACGCTCGTGCCCAGCCGCGCCCGCTCCGTCACCGCGGCGGCCAGCGTCAGCGTCACCAGCGGGTCGGCCACCGAGCGGTACTGATCGGGCCAGGGCAGACCCGGTATGCCGTACAACCCCTGGGTCGCGGGCTCGGGGAAGAGCACGCGCTCGAAGACCCAGAGGCTTTCGTAACCGGTCTGCTCGGCGGCGCGCGCCACGTCCGGCACGTCGCGCCCGAGGTCGTACTGCCGCATCTGCGGAAGGCCCAGCCCGAGTCGGACAGCCATGTCTGTGCTCCTTCGGATCCGTTCGCCGGCGGTGTACATGCGATCAACGCCCGCCGGGACCGCGGGAGTTCCGGCTGCCGGGGGCGCAAAGGCGCGCGACCCCGGCGCGCGCTGATCGTTAGCCCGATCCGGTCACGCGTCGCCGCGCCGTCCCTGCCCGGCCCCCGGCCCTGCCACGCTGACCGCATGACGACGATGCAGCCGACGGATGCGACGGCAGGCGTGGCGAAGATCGTGGCGCGGCTGCGCGCGCTGGACGCGGCGCTGCCCCCGCGCGACGGCGTCGCGGTGTTCAACCGGGTGTACTTGCAGGTCACCGAGGAGGTCGGGCGGCAGATCGGCGCGGGCGGCTTCCGGGACGCGGGCGCGGCGGCCGAGCTGGACGTGCGGTTTGCGCTGCGATACTTGAGCGCGGTGGACTCCGGCACGGCCGGGCTGCGGCCGCCGGCCTGCTGGCGTCCGCTGTTCCAGCTCCGCTGCCATCCCGGCGTCAAGCCGCTGCAGTTCGCGCTGGCAGGGATCAACGCGCACATCGGGCACGATCTGGCGCTCGCCCTGGTGGACACCTGCCGGGTACTGGAGTGCGAACCGGCTGCGCTGGAGGCCGACTTCGACCGGGTGGGGCGGGTGCTGGCCGGTCTGGAGGAGCGGGTGCGCGAGCGGCTGATGCCGGGCCCCGACCTGCTGGACATCGCGGACCCGCTGACCCACCTGGCCGGCTCGTGGAGCCTGGAGGCTGCCCGGGACGGCGCGTGGGCGGCGGCCCGGGTGCTGTGGAGCCTGCGCGGACTCCCGGACGTGGGGGAGGAGTTCGCGCAACGGCTGGACGCGGGCGTGGGCCTGGTCGGCCAGATGCTCCTGACGCCGCTGCGCGGCTGACGGGCGGTTCGCCGGCCGCCCACTCGGGTAACCCCCAGGTGGGGGACCCCGGGTGTGCACCTGTATGCGCGCCGCTCCGTCGGCTAACCCCGTCGGCTGACCCCGGCTCCGCTGAGTAACCTCCGGCTCCGCTGGGTAACCCCCAGGTGGGGGCCTCCAGGTCTGCACCTGTATGCGCAGCGCTCCGCGTGTATGCGCACTGCTCCGCGTGTATGCGCACCGCTCCGCGCGTGCGTCACGGCGTGACGACGCAGCCGCTACCCAACGGCGTGACGACGCCGCCCGTCACCCAACGGCGTGACGACGCCGCCCGTCACCCGGCAGGGCGCGCTACGAAGCCGCGCCCCCGCCCTTCTCCTCGCCCGACTCCTCGTCGTACGCCGACGTCCCCTCGTCCAGCAGTGGTTCCTGCGTCTTGAGGTGGGCGGGGGCCAGGGCGCGCAGGACGTGGTAGCCGGAGAGGACGACGATCGTGCCCAGGGCGATGCCGCTCAGCTCGAAGTTGTCGGAGATCTTCAGGCTGACGCCGCCGACGCCGATGATGACGCCCGCGGCGACCGGGACGAGGTTCAGCGGATTGCGGAGATCGACCTTGTTGTGGACCCAGATCTGCGCGCCGAGCAGCCCGATCATGCCGTACAGGATGACCGTGATGCCGCCGAGCACCCCGCCCGGGATCGCGGCGACCACCGCGCCGAACTTCGGGCAGAGCCCGAAGAGCAGCGCGAAGCAGGCGGCGGCCCAGTAGGCGGCGGTGGAGTAGACGCGGGTGGCCGCCATGACGCCGATGTTCTCGGAGTACGTGGTGTTGGGCGGGCCGCCGAGCGCGGTGGAGAGCACGGAGGCGGCGCCGTCGGCGGAGATCGCGGTGCCGAGCTTGTCGTCCAGCGGGTCGCCGGTCATCTCGCCGACCGCCTTGACGTGCCCGGCGTTCTCGGCGACCAGCGCGATCACCACCGGCAGCGCGACCAGGATCGCCGACCAGCTGAAGCTGGGCCCGTGGAAGGACGGCAGGCCCACCCAGTCGGCCCGGGCGACGGCCGAGAAGTCCAGCCGCCAGTGGTCGGTGACCTTCCCGGCGGCGTTCTGCGAGTGGATCATCCCGAACACGGCGTCGAAGACCCAGGAGATCAGGTACCCGAAGACGAGCCCCAGGAAGATCGCGATGCGCGACCAGAAGCCGCGCAGACAGACCACGGCCAGCCCGGTGACGAGCATGGTCAGCAGCGCCACCCACTGGTCCTGCGGCCAGTACGTGCTCGCGGTCACCGGCGCGAGGTTGAAGCCGATCAGCATGACGACGGCGCCGGTGACGACCGGCGGCATCGCCGCGTGGATGATCCGCGCGCCGAACCTCTGGACGGCGAGCCCGATGGCGAAGAGCACCGCGCCGACCACGAGGACCGCGCCGGTCACCGTGGCACTCGTACCGCCCTGCGCCCGGATGACCGCCGCGACGCCCACGAAGGAGAGACTGCAGCCCAAGTAGGAGGGCACCCGGCCGCGGGTCGCCAGCAGGAAGATCATCGTCGCGACGCCGGACATCATGATCGCGAGGTTCGGGTCCAGGCCCATGAGGACCGGCGCCACAAAACTCGCCCCGAACATCGCCACCACGTGCTGCGCGCCGAGGCCCGCGGTACGCGGCCAGGTCAGCCGCTCGTCGGGCCTGACCACGGCTCCCGGCGCCGGGGTGCGCCCGTCTCCGTGGAGGGTCCAGCGCACGCCGAGGCCCATGAATGCTCCCGTTCTCGTCAAGTCGTCATCAGGTCACCGACCGGCGGTGACCGGCCAATGTTAGTGCGGGCCGAGTCCGCTTCCTCCGGCTGTGGGCGGATTGGCGGCGCATGGTCTCGGTCACTCGGCCCGGCGCGGAAGCAGTCTAAGCACATGCTTACGATGGGATGGTTCAACTTTTGAACACATCTTCACCGCATCGGTACCGCTGTACCGCAGCCGTACCGCAGATGTCCCTTCCGTACCGCACCATCAGGAGCACGACCGTGAGCGCCCCCGCCCCGTATACCGCCGAGTCCCTCCCCTTCGGGGACCTGGTCCCCGTGACGGTCCACTTCGACGACCTCGACGCGCTCGGGATGCTCCACAACTCGCGCTTCCCGCTGCTCGTCGAGCGCGCCTGGGGCGACTACTGGCACGGTCACGGCTTCGGCTTCACGGGCGACTGGGCGACCGCCGGCGACATGGCCAACGTCATCAAGGAGATGCGCGTCTCCTACGAGGCGCCGATCACCCGTCCCGGCACCTACGCCGCGCACCTGTGGGTCGAGAAGCTGGGCCGGACCAGCCTCACCTACGGCTTCCGGGTCTGCTCGGCGGACGGCGGCACCACGTACGCGCAGGGCCACCGCATCCTGGTCCGCGTGGACGCGCAGACCCTGCGGCCCACGCCCTGGACCGACGAGGCCCGCGCGATAGCCCGCAAGCTCGCCCGCCCGGAGGCGCTGCCGGACGCGAGCTGACCGCCGGCCGCTGCCCGGAGTGCCGGGTTGCGAGCCCTGCATCGCCCGCGGTCACGAGCCCTTCAGATCGAAGGTCGCCGAGCTCACGGACGCGCGGCGCTCCGGTACGCGGAGTACGCCCGCGCCCAGTATCAGCCCCAGAGCCAGCACCGTGACCAGCACGAAGGAGCCGGTCAGCGAGGTGGCCTGGGCGATCGAGCCGATCGCGGAGGGCGCGATCAGGCCCGAGGTGTACGTGATCGTCGCGACGCCCGCGATGGCCTGGCTCGGCGCCGGGCCGCTGCGGCCCGCCGCCGCGAACGCCAGCGGCACGACCACCGCGATGCCCAGCCCGATCAGTGCGAAGCCCGCCACCGCCATGGCCGGGTGCTGCGCCGCGATGATCAGCAGCCCGCCCGCCGTGGCCAGCACGCCGCTCGTCCGTACCGTGCGCACCGCTCCGAAGCGTGCCACCACGTGGTCGCCGGCCAGCCGGGCGGCCGCCATCGTGCAGGCGAACGCGGTCGTCGAGCCGGCCGCGAGCCCCGCCGACGTGCCCAGCACGTCCCGCAGGTACACCGCCGACCAGTCCAGGCTCGCGCCCTCGGCGAACACCGCGCAGAACCCGACCGCGCCGATGATCAGCGCGGACTTCGGGGGCAGCGCGAACCGCGGCGGCGGGTGCTCGTCGGGGGCGCTGCGCAGGTCCAGTACGCCCTGGCAGAAGACCGCGCCCAGCACGGTCAGCACGCCCGCGGCGAGCGCGAGATGGAGGCGGGCGTCGGTACCGGTGTGCGCCGCGACCGTGCCGGCCGCCGAGCCGAGCAGCGCGCCCACGCTCCACATGCCGTGCAGCCCGGACATGATCGGCCGGTCCAGGCGGTTCTCGGTCTCCACACCGAGCGCGTTCATCGCCACGTCCGACATCCCGGCCGTCGCGCCGTAGACCAGCAGCGCGCCGCAGAGCGTGTACAGGTTCGGGGAGAGGGCGGGCAGCGTCAGGGCCAGCGTCCACAGGGCGAGCAGGCCGCGCAGCGCCGTACGGGCGCCGAAGCGGTGGCTGATCCGCCCGGCCAGCGGCATCGCCAGGGACGCGCCGATCGCCGGGAACGCGAGCGCGAGTCCGAGCTGTCCGGCGCTGACGCCGGTGTGCTCCTGGATCCAGGGGACGCGGGTGGCGAAGTTGCCGGTCACCGAGCCGTGTACGAGGAAGACCAGCGCCACCGACCAGCGGGCGCGGCGCAGTTGGCGGGGGAGCGCGGACGGGTCGGAATCACCGTTGGCGGGCATGGCCGTCAAACTAGCAGGGACCCTGCCTATTAATCTCCGATTATTCGCGGCGCGTGTGCTCTGGAAGGATTCGGCCATGCCTGACACCTCCGCGCGCACCGGCCGTACGGCATCCCGTACCGCGTCGCCGCGCACCGCGCGGGCCATCAATGACCGCATCGCCCTTCAACTTCTGGAAGCCGAGGGCCCGCTGACGGCCCATCAGCTCAAGGTGCGGACCGGGCTGTCCCGGCCCACGGTGGCCGACCTCGTCGACCGGCTGCGGGCCGCCGGGCTGATCACGGTCGTCGGCGAGACGGGCGCCGACCGCCGCGGCCCCAACGCCCGGCTCTACGGCATCGTCGCCGACCGCGCCCACCTCGCCGGCATCGACGTCCGCACGCACGGCGTCACCGTCGCCGTCGCCGACCTGCTCGGCACCGTCCGCGCGCAGGAGTCCGTACCGGTCGCCGAGGGCGCGGCCCCGGAGGACGCGGTGACCGGCGTGTACGCCGCGCTGGACCGGGCGCTGGCGCGCGCCGGCGGGGTCCGTCCGCACACCGTCGCGGTCGGCGCCCCCGGCCTCGTCGACCCCGCCACCGGACGGCTGACCGGCACCGGAACGCTGCCCTCCTGGCACGGCGCGCTGGTCGCCGGGCTGCGCGAGCGCCTCGAAGCGCCGCTGCTCCTGGAGAACGAGGTCAACCTCGCGGCCATCGCCGAATGCCGGGACGGCGCGGCCCGCGACCGCGACACCTTCGTCCTCCTGTGGCTGGGCCACGGCGTGGGCGCCGCGGTGTTCCTGGACGGCCGGCTCCGCCGCGGCGCCTCCGGCGGCACCGGCGAGATCGGCTTCCTGCCCGTGCCCGGCACGCCGGCGCTGCCCACCGCCGCGGGCTGCGACGGCGGCTTCCACGCCCTCGCCGCCTCCCCGGCGATCGTGGAACTCGCGGCGGAGTACGGCTTCGCCCCCGCGCACACCGAAGGCGGTACGGACGCCCCGCCCGCCGAACACGTCGTCCGCGCGGCCGTGGCCGCCGGACCGGCCGGCGCCGGCTTCCTCGACGCGCTCGCGCGGCGCGTCACCGTCGGCGTGGCCGCGGTGGCCGCCGTGCTCGACCCCGGCTGTGTCGTGCTCGGCGGCGAGATCGGCCGGGCCGGCGGCGAGGCGCTGGCCACCCGGGTGGCCACGTACACGGCCCGCATGTCGCCCCTGTACACCGAGGTCCGCGCGGGCACGGTGGGCGGCGGCGCCGTGCTCCGCGGTGCCGTGCTCGCCGCCAAGGACGCGGCCCAGGACGACCTCTTCACCCCGGACGACGCGGCGCACTGACGGACGACGCGGCGCACCGGCGAACGGCGGGACGCGCTGACGAACGGCGGGACGCAGGGACGGTCACCGCGTCGGCGGGTCCGACGCGTCCCCCGGCCACGGAGCCTGCGGCCACGGAGACGCGTCGCCGGCCCACCGGGCCAGCAGGCGGTTCAGCACCGTGAGGGACAGCGGCTTGGCCAGATGGGCGTCGAATCCGGAGCCGGCCGACCGGTCGCGGTCGGCCCGCCGGCTGAAGCCGGAGACGGCGATCAGCCGGGTGCGGTCGGCCGGGAACTCCGCGCGCAGCCGGCCGGCGAGGTCATGGCCGTGGATGTCGGGGAGCGCCAGATCGCTCAGGACCAGGTCGAAGGGGGCGGCGTGGGCTGCGGCCAGGCCCTCGCGCCCGGTGTGGCAGACCGTCACATGATCGCCGCACCGCTCCAGCAGGGTGCGGTAGGTGGCCGCCAGGTCGGCGTTGTCCTCGATGACCAGCACGCGCAGCGGCGGGCGGCTGACGGCCGCGGCCGGCGCACCGGACCGGGGGACGGGCGCGGGGGAGGCCAGCGGCAGCCGGATGCGGAAGTGCGCGCCGCTGCCGGGGCCGTCGCTGTGCGCCCGTACGGTACCGCCGTGCAGTTCGGCGATGCCGCGGACGATCGGCAGGCCGAGCCCGAGCCCGCCGGAGGTGGTGTCGGCGGCCGGGGCGGCGCGGACGAAGGCGCCGAAGAGGGCGTCGGCGGTGGCCGGGTCGAACCCGATGCCGTCGTCGCGCACGGTCAGCACCGCGTGGCCGGCCTCGGCGGCACCGGAGCCGGCCACCGTCTCCAGCTCCAGTTCCACCGTGCCGTTCGGCCGGGTGTACTTGCAGCCGTTGCTGAGCAGGTTGGCGGTCATCTGCGCGAGCCGTACCCGGTCCCCCTCGACGGGCACCGGACCGGACGGCACGACGACCAGCAGCCTGCGCCGCGTCCGGGCGTACTCGGACAGCATGTCCTCGGCGGCGGTGGTGACCACGGAGCACAGGTCGAGCCGCTCGCTGGCCAGGTGCAGCCGGCCGGTCAGCGCCCTGGTCGCGTCCAGCAGGTCGTCCGTCATCCGCGCCATGTGCGTGATCTGCCGTTCCAGAACGGCCAGTGCCGGGTGCGCGGCGTCGGGGGCGTCCAGGGCGAGCAGTTCACCGGCGGCCCGGAGCGCGGCCAGGGGGTTGCGCAGTTCGTGCGAGAGGGTGGCGATGAAGCGGTCCTTGGCCTCCTGCTGCTCGCGCAGCGCCACACCCGCCGTGGTCAGCGCCTCGTTGGCCTGCCGCAGCCGCTGGTTCGCCTCCTGGACCTCGCGGCTGCGGGCGAACAGTTCGCTCTCCATCCGTTCGGCGCGCTCCTGTTGTGCGGCGGCGGCCCGCCGCTCCCGCTGCCCCGCGCGCCGCAGCCGCACGAACTCGGTGACGTCCTCGACCCGGTGGACGATGTGCGTGAGCCTGCCGTCGCCGTCCAGGACGGGGGAGTTGACCGGACTCCAGTACCGCTCCTCGAAGGCGCCGTCCGTGCCGTCCGGGATGTCGTAGCGCTGCAGTGCCATGGTGTCGGGCCGGCCGGTGGCCAGCACGGTGCGCAGGGAGTGGGCCAGGTTCCGGACGCCGTCCGCCGCCGGGTTGCCCGGGTTGTCGGGGAAGACCTCGAACACCGGGCGGCCGAGGATGGCCTGCCGCTCGGTGTGAGTGGCCGCCAGATACGCCCGGTTGACCTCGACGATGCGCAGCTCGGGGTCCAGGACCAGGTACGGCGACGGCGCCGCGTCGAACAGTGCGTGGTAGTCGGGTGCGGTGCCGGAGCGGCGCGCGGTGCCGTCCTGGTTCGGGCCCGGGGTCATGGCACTTCACCTCGTCGTGGGTGCGGGATCGTGGGTGCGGAGGAGTCAGTCGTACGGTTCGGTCGCCAGGTCCAGGCGGTAGCCGAAGCCGCGCACCGTCGTGATCCTTGGCGCCCCGACACCGGCGGCCATGAGCTTGCGCCGTACGCGGTAGACGTGTTCGGTGACGGTCGCCGGGTCCTGCCAGTCGGCGCCGTCCCACAGCCGGCCCATCAGATGGCCGGAGGAGAAGGTCTGTCCGGGGGAGGCCGCGAGGAACTCCAGCAACGCGTACTCGCGCGGCGTAAAGGCGATCGGGCCGCCCACGCTGCGCACCTGCCGGGCGCCGGTGTCCACGATGAGGTCGCCCAGCCGGAGGACCGGCCGTCTCCCGGCGCTCCGCCGGTCCCGAGGAGCCGCCGCCCGGCGCAGCACGGCCCGGATGCGGGCGGCCAGTTCCCGCTGCGAGAACGGCTTGACCATGTAGTCGTCGGCGCCCAGCTCCAGTCCGAGTATCCGGTCGGTCTCCTCACCGCGCGCGGTAACGATGATCACCGGTGGGCCGCCGGCGTCGTGCGCACCGCGCAGCAGGTCCAGGCCGTTGCCGTCCGGCAGCCCCAGGTCCAGTACCACCAGATCGACCGGTTCGGCGCGCAGCACCGCCCGCCCCGACCGGGCGTCGGGCGCGCTCACCACGGCGAAGCCCTCGCGTTCCAGGTGTGCCCGCTCCATCGCGACGAGGTCGGGCTCGTCCTCGATGAGCGCGATCACCGGCCGTCGTTCGGTCGGGGCGCGGGCCGCTGCGGCGCCGGCGGCGCCGCTGTCCCGGGGAGGTCCGAAAAGTGACGGCAACGGTGGTCCCGCGAGGTCGACAGAGTTGATAGGGCGTTGAGCCGGCGTGCAGGAGGCGGCCAGCCGGCCGCGATATCACTGGAACACCGGACGCGAAAGTGCTGTCCATCGCAGCATCCCACGACGAGGAGAAAGGGGGCACCGTGAAGCGTCGATTCGGACGGGCGCGGGCCGGGCCGACTGCTGGTGGCGTGCTGCCACCACCACCTCGGACACCGCCCTCCCGGACACCGCCCCTGCCAAGGACCTCCGATGTCTGACCCCATGGGAGCGCCGTACGGTGAGCACGAACACGCCTTCGTCCGGGGCCTGCTGAGCCTGATGCAGGTGCACGCCGACACCGTGCCCGGCGCGCTGCCCCGACGCCTGGTCGCGCACTGCCTCGCGCTGCTGCCCGTCGATTCCGCGGGCGTCCTGCTCATCGCCCCCGCGGCCCCGAAGGGCCGCAAGCGCAGCGGTACCGGCGGTGCCATCGAAGTGGCCGCCAGCTCCCACGAGACGCTCCGGGGCATGGAGGCGTACCAGATCGGCACCGCGCAGGGCCCGTGCATCGAGGCCCTGCGCACCGGCCGTCCGCACCACGTCGCGGACTTCACCGCCCACCGCTCCCGCTGGCCCGGACTCGCCCTGCGGGCGACGGCCGCCGGCTACCGGGCCATGTGGGCCGAACCTCTGCACCACGATGATCATGCCGTCGGGGTTCTCAACCTCTACCGCCGGGCTACCGGGGCGCTGGATCCGCGGGACCAGGAGCGCGCCCGGGCCCTGGCCCGGGCGGCCACCACCGGCCTGCTGCTGCAACGGAAGCTCGACGACCGCCGGCTACGGATCGACCAACTCCAGCAGGCCCTCTCCACGCGTATCCCGATCGAACAGGCCAAGGGCATCCTCGCCGGCCGGCTCGCGCTCTCGCCGGACGCCGCCTTCGAGATGCTGCGCACCCATGCCCGCGCACACCAGATGCGCGTGCACGACCTCGCCCGCGTCCTCGTCGACGACCCCACCGGGCCCTGGCCGCCGCCGAACGGGCATCGGCCGTGAACCGGCGGGCGGCCGGCCCCTCAGCCGCCCGTGGTGTCGCCGCTCCGTACCACCCGGACGCCCGGGACCCGGCCGCCGCGCTCCGCCAGGAAGTCCGTATAGCGGAGCTTGCCGGTCGCCTGGTCCGGGGCGAGGTTGCCGCCCGCCCGGAGGGCCCGGTACGTGGCGCCGGGCACGCGCACCGGCAGCGTGAGGCGGCGGCGCTCGCCGGCCTGCAGGGTGCGGTCGACCAGTTCGCGGGCGGTGAGGATCTCCGGGCCGCCCATGTCCGGGACCTGCCCGGCCGGCTCGCCGTACGCCAGCTCCACCAGCCGCGCGCCCACCTCACGGACGTCGACGGGCTGGATCCGTATGCCCGCCGGGACCGGCAGCACCGGCGACCGCGCGCCGGCCTTCACCAGTTGCAGCACCAGATCGTGGAACTGCGTCGTGCGCAGTACGGTCCACGGCACGTCCGACTCCGCCAGCAGCCGCTCGACCTCGTGCTTGGTGCGGTAGTAGCGCAGGGGCACACGGTCCACGCCGACGATGGAGATATAGACGAGATGGCCTACGCCGGCCGTCCGCGCCGCATCCACCAATTGGCCCGCCGAATCCAGGTCGCCGCCGGACGGCGTCGAGGCGCAGTGCACGATCACCTCCACGCCGGACACCGCGGCGGCGAGCCCCACGCCGTTGCGCAGATCGACGGCGTACGAGTGCAGCCGCGGGTTTTCCGTGCGGGTGTGCGGCCGGCGGCTGAGTACCCGCACGGTGTGCCCGTCGGCCAGCAGCCGGTCCACCACCACTCGCCCGAGGGTCCCCGTGCCGCCGGTCACCAGAAACGTCGTCATCGCCCGCTCCTCCCGGAGACTGTCCTGTCATGCGACCGCGCCGGGCGCGGTCTGTCACCGTAAGAACTCCCCAGGAACGCGCGGAGAACTCCGGGTGGGCCGTGCGTACACATCCCGCCACCCAGTGTGAGTCAGCCCACAGGTGCGCGCCCGCATGGCAGACGATCAGACGTGGCAGACTGGAGGGGTACTGACATACGCAGCGCACTCCGGGGTCGGTGAAAGTCCGAACCGGCGGTAATAGTCCGCGACCCGTCCGCAGCCAGCGGCCGGTTGAGCAGGTGAAATTCCTGCACCGACGGTTAAAGTCCGGATGGGAGGCAGTGCGCGGCGGGCGAGCAGCATCGGTGCACCGCCGTCGGCGGTCCCGTCCTGAGGGGCGGGATCTTCTGTCCGGCCCGGTGATCGTGTTGTTCCGTACCGCTTCTGTCGCTCGCGACAGCCCCGGAGTCCGTGCCTGAAGAGGCAGGAGGACCCGGTGGCCGCGACAGCCCCCGCTGAGACCACGGCGATGCGCCGAGCCATCGAGCTCGCCGCCCGCGGCCTCGGGCACACGAGCCCCAATCCCGCCGTCGGCTGTGTCGTCCTCGACGCCTCCGGGCAGCTCGTCGGGGAGGGCTGGCACCAGCGGGCCGGCGGCCCGCACGCAGAGGTCCACGCACTGGAAGCGGCCGGTGGGCGGGCCCGCGGCGGTACCGCGCTGGTCACCCTGGAGCCCTGCAACCACACCGGCCGTACCGGCCCCTGCGCCCAGGCCCTCATCGACGCCGGGATCGCCCGCGTCGTCTACGCCGTACCGGACCCGAACCCCACCGCGACCGGCGGCGCCGTCACGCTCCGCGCGGCCGGCGTCGACGTCGAGGGCGGGCTGCTGGCCGACGAGGCCGCCGCCGGGAACGAAGCCTGGCTGACCTCCGTACTGCGCCGCCGCCCCTTCGTGCTGTGGAAGTACGCGGCCACGCTGGACGGCCGGATCGCGGCCGCCGACGGCACCAGCCGGTGGATCACCTCGCCGCAGTCCCGCGCCGACGTGCACCGGCTGCGCGCCCTGGCCGACGCCGTGATCGTCGGCTCCGGCACCGCACGCGCGGACGACCCGCAGCTCGGCGCGCGGCTGCCGGACACCGAGGTCACCCAGCCGCTGCGGGTCGTCGTCGACTCCTCCGCCACGGCCGTCAAGCCCGGCGCCCGGATCCTGGACGGTACGGCCCCGACCCTGATCGCGGTCGCCGAGGACGCCGACGCGACCCACCTCGAAGGGCTCGCGCCCATCGTCCGGCTGCCTCGCGCCGCGGACGGCCCGGGCCTGGACGTACCGGCCCTGCTCGGCGCGCTGTACGAGCGCGGCGTCCGCTCCGTGCTGCTCGAAGGCGGCCCGACCCTCGCCGGGGCCTTCGTCGCCGCCCGCGTCGTCGACAAGGTCGTCGGCTATCTCGCCCCCACACTGCTCGGCGCCGGCCCGGCCGCGCTGGGCGACGCCGGAATCACCACCATCGCCCGGGCGTTGCGCCTCGACGTGACCGACACCGAACGGCTCGGCCCCGACCTGCGCATCACCGCCACCCCCGCCCTCCACGAGGAGAACTGAAGTGTTCACCGGAATCGTCGAAGAACTGGGTGAGGTCGTCTCCGTCGAGGAGCTGACCGATGCCTCCCGTTTCCGACTGCGCGGGCCGCTCGTCACCGAGGGCGCGAAGCACGGCGACTCCATCGCGGTCAACGGCGTGTGTCTGACCGTCGTGACGACCGAGAACGGTGAATTCACCGCCGATGTGATGGCCGAGACGCTCAAGCGTTCCAGCCTGGGCGCGCTGGAGAAGGGCTCCCGGGTCAACCTGGAGCGCCCGATGGCGCTCGGCGGGCGGCTCGGCGGGCACCTCGTCCAGGGACATGTGGACGGCACCGGCACGGTCGCCGAGCGCACCCCCGGTGAGCACTGGGAGATCGTGAAGATCGCGCTCCCGGACGGCATGGCCCGCTACGTCGTCGAGAAGGGCTCGATCACCGTCGACGGGGTCTCGCTCACCGTCGTCGAGGCGGGCGCGGACTACTTCACCATCAGCCTCATCCCGACCACCCTGGACCTCACCACGCTCGGCATCAAGCAGGTCGGCGACCCGGTGAACCTGGAGGTCGACGTCCTTGCCAAGTACGTCGAGCGGCTGCTCGGCCACGACGGTGCGGGGGCCGCGCGATGACCGCACTGACCTGGCTGAACGGCGAGGCGTTCACCGCCTTCGGCCAGCACGTCATCTGGACCGACATGATCGGCAACACCGTCGGCCTGATAGCCCTGGCCCTCGGCTGGCGGCGGTCCATATGGACCTGGCCCGCGCAGTTCCTCTCCGGCGTCATCCTCGTCGCCGCGTACGCCTCCGCGCAGCTCGCCGGCGGCGTCGGCAAGCAGGTGCTGGTCATCGGCGTCGCCCTGTGGGGCTGGCGGCAGTGGCAGCGCGGCCGGCAGCAGGCCCAGGACGGCACGATCGCCGTCCGCTTCGCCTCCTGGCGCGAGCGCGGCGCCCTGATCGCGGGCACCGCCGTCGGCACCCTCGCCGTCGGCTTCCTCTTCACCCAGATCCCCCAGCTGTCCTGGAACCCCTGGCCGGACGCCTACATCTTCGTCGGCACGCTCGCCGCGATGGTGGCCCAGGCCCGCGGCCTGGTCGAGTTCTGGTTCGCATGGCTGCTGGTCGACGTGGTCGGCGTCCCGCTGGCCTTCAGCAGCGGCCTGGCCTTCTCGGGCCTGGTCTACGTCGTCTACTTCGGTCTCGTCCTGTGGGGCCTGCGCGACTGGTGGCTGCGCTCCCGTACGAGTACGCAGCCCGTCCTGGAAGGAGCGGCGGCATGACCGCACAGCAGAACTGGTACGAAGGTCCCGACGCGATCGACCTCACGCTCGACCCCGTCGAGCGGGCCATCGCGGACATCGCCGCCGGCCGCCCCGTCGTGGTCGTCGACGACGAGAGCCGGGAGAACGAGGGCGACCTCGTCCTGGCCGCCGAGAAGGCCACCCCCGAGATCATCGCGTTCATGATGAGCGAGTGCCGCGGCCTGATCTGCGCGCCCATGGAGGGCCCGGAGCTGGACCGGCTCGAACTGCCGCAGATGGTCCAGAACAACACCGAGTCGATGCAGACGGCCTTCACCGTCTCCGTGGACGCCACCGCCGAGCACGGCGTGTCCACCGGCATCTCCGCCGCCGACCGCGCCACCACCCTGCGCCTGCTGGCCTCCGGCGAGACCACCCCCGGCGACTTCGTCCGCCCCGGCCACATCTTCCCGCTGCGCGCCAAGCCCGGCGGCGTGCTCGTCCGCAACGGCCACACCGAGGCCGGCGTGGACCTCGCCCGGCTCGCCGGGCTGCGCCCCGCCGCCGCGATCGTGGAGATCGCCGGCGAGGACGGCACGATGCTGCGGCTGCCCGAGCTGATCCCGTTCGCCCGCAAGCACGGCCTCGCGATCATCTCCATCGAGGACCTGATCGCCTACCGCCGCAGCTCCGAGCCGACCGTCCGCCGCGAGGCCGAGACGAAGCTGCCCACCGCCTTCGGCGACTTCACCGCCTACGGCTACCGCTCCACCGTCGACGGCGTCGAGCACATCGCGCTGGTCGCGGGCGACCTCGGCGACGGCGAGGACGTCCTCGTCCGGGTCCACTCCGAGTGCCTGACCGGCGACATCTTCCACTCGCTGCGCTGCGACTGCGGCCCCCAGCTCGAGGAGTCCCTCAAGCGGATCAGCGAGGCGGGCCGCGGCGTGGTGATCTACCTGCGCGGCCACGAGGGGCGCGGCATCGGGCTGCTGTCCAAGCTGCGCGCCTACGAGCTCCAGGAGCGCGGCCGGGACACCCTGGACGCCAACCTGGAGCTGGGGCTGCCCGCCGATGCCCGGGACTACGCGGCCGGCGCGCAGATCCTCAACGACCTCGGCGTGCGCTCGCTGCGCCTGCTGACCAACAACCCCGAGAAGACCGCGGCCCTGGTCGAGCACGGTCTGTACGTCACCGGCCGGGAGCCGATGCCGGTCCAGGCCGGCGAGCACAACCTGCGGTACCTGCGTACCAAGCGCGACCGGATGGGCCACGACCTGCCGTGGCTGGACCCGGCGGACCGCGCCTCGGCCTGCAGCACCCAGTAAGAAACTCCGTACCCCGACGTACCCCCGACAACGACAGCAAGTAGCACGAGGAGCAACGTGAGCGGCAAGGGCGCACCCGAACTGTCCGTGAAGAACTGTGGCGACCTCCGGGTGGCCGTCATCGCGGCCCAGTGGCACACCCAGGTCATGGACGGCCTGGTGAACGGCGCGCTGCGCGCGCTGACCGAGCTGGGCATCGACGAGCCGACCCTGCTGCGCGTCCCGGGCAGCTTCGAGCTCCCGGTCGTCGCCAAGGTGCTCGCGGGCCGCGGGTACGACGCGGTGGTCGCGCTCGGCGTGGTCATCCGCGGCGGCACCCCGCACTTCGAGTACGTCTGCCAGGGCGTCACCCAGGGCCTGACCCAGGTCTCCATCGACACCGGAGTGCCCATCGGCTTCGGCGTGCTGACCTGTGACGACGAGCAGCAGGCGCTGGACCGCGCGGGCCTCGAGGGCTCCAACGAGGACAAGGGCCACGAGGCGGTCACCGCCGCCGTCGCCACCGCCGCCACGCTCCGTTCAGTATCCGAACCCTGGCGCTGACCGGGGCCGGGCGACCGCTAGGGTGGGTATCACCATGTCCAAGAAGACGTTCGAGGAGCTCTTCGCCGAGCTCCAGCAGAAGGCCGCCACCGGCGACCCCGCCACCTCGCGCACCGCCGAGCTGGTCCAGTCCGGCGTCCATGCGATCGGCAAGAAGGTCGTCGAAGAGGCCGCCGAGGTGTGGATGGCCGCGGAGTACGAATCCCACGACGCCGCCGCCGAGGAGATCTCCCAGCTCCTCTACCACCTCCAGGTGATGATGGTCGCCAAGGGCATCAGCCTTGACGACGTCTACGCCCACCTCTGATCCGCATCACACCCCGCTCACCCTCTCCCTCGTACAAAGGAAGCTCTCTCATGCTGCGCATCGCCGTCCCCAACAAGGGTTCACTGTCCGAGCCTGCGTCGGCGATGCTCCATGAGGCCGGCTACCGCCAGCGCAAGGACCGCAGGGAGCTGGTCCTGGTCGACGCCGACAACGAGGTCGAGTTCTTCTTCCTGCGCCCCCGCGACATCGCGGTCTACGTGGGCTCCGGCAAGCTCGACATCGGCATCACCGGGCGTGACCTGCTGCTGGACTCCGGGTCGGAGGCCGAGGAGATCATGCAGCTCGGCTTCGCCGGCTCGACGTTCCGCTACGCGACCCTGCCGGGTACCGCCAAGGACGTCAGCGAGTTCGGCGGCATGACCATCGCCTCCTCCTTCTCCGGTCTGGTCAAGCAGCACCTCGCGGACAACGGCGTGGAAGCCTCGGTCGTCCACCTCGACGGCGCGGTGGAGACCGCCATCCAGCTCGGCGTCGCCCAGATCATCGCGGACGTGGTCGAGACCGGTACGACGCTGCGCAACGCCGGCCTGGAGATCATCGGCGAGCCGATCCTCAAGTCCGAGGCGGTCGTGATCCGCCGCAAGGGCGCCCCCGCCGACGACCCGAAGGTGCAGCAGTTCCTCCGCCGTATGCAGGGCGTCCTGGTGGCCCGCCGGTACGTGATGATGGACTACGACATCCGCGTCGACCAGGTCGAGAAGGCCGTGGCCCTCACCCCGGGCCTGGAGTCGCCGACCGTCTCCCCGCTGCACCACGAAGGCTGGGTCGCGGTCCGCTCGATGGTCCCCTCCAAGGACGCCCAGCGCATCATGGACGAGCTCTACGACCTCGGTGCCCGCGCGATCCTGACGACCGGCATCCACGCCTGCCGCCTCTGAATCGCCCACCGGGCCGTACGTACCGCCATACGGCGTACGTACGGCCCGTCCAGCCATCCCCGCCACGGAAGACGACGACGTGTCCGCGCCTCTGCCCGATCTCCCGGTGACCTTCCGGCCCGCCCGCACCCGTGCCGTCCTGTACGTCGTCGGCATCGCCCAGCTCGTGGCCCTCACAGTCGTCGCGTTCCTGCTCCCGGCCCTCAGCGGCGGCGAGCGGATCAGCTTCGTCTTCACCGGGCTGCTCGTGCTGGCCGTCCTGCTGCTGCTCGCGCGGCCCAAGGTCGTCGCCACCGGGCACGGCGTCACCGTCGTCAACCTCACGACCAAGCGCGAGCTGGCCTGGGCCGAAGTCGTGCGGGTGAACCTCCGCGTCGGCGACGCCTGGGTCCACCTCGACCTCGCCGACGGCACCAGTCTGCCCGCCATGGGCATCCAGCCCGGCATCGCCAAGGAGCAGGCCGTGCAGGACGCCCGTACGCTGCGGGCACTGGCCGAGGCGCACGGCACCGGCGACCACGCCGGCTGAGCGCTTCCGCCCCCGCACGGGTCCGGCCGGGCCGCGCGGTGCGGCGTACCGCACGTCCGTCGGCTCTCCCCTCGCCGTGCCCGGCCTGATTACTCTGTAGCCCAGGGCCGAGCCGTGCCCCGCCCCCTTCGTGGGACCCTGCGACCCGAGGAGTGACTCCTTCCAGCAATGGACGGATCGTCCTGTAGTACCTGCGCCGCCCCTTCCGGACGCCGCCCGCACCCCGCGGCCGTCCCGTGCACGACGGAGGCGGCGGCATGACAGTCCCCCTGCTGCTGCTCGCCGCGGCCTTTGTGCTGATCCTGGCGAACGGCTTCTTCGTGGCCGCGGAGTTCGGCCTCGTCACCGTGGAGAAGGCAGCCGCCGAGCGGGCCGCCGAGGCCGGTGACCGCCGCGCCCGTACGGTCGTCACCGCGCTGCGCGAGCTGTCCTTCCAGCTCTCCGGCACCCAACTGGGCATCACCATCACCTCGCTGGTGGTCGGCATGCTCGCCGAGCCGGCCCTCGCCGACCTGCTCGGCGGGCCGCTGGCGGCCACCGGGCTGCCCGCCGGCGCGGTGCCCGGCATCGCCGTGGTCATCGGCATGCTGCTGGCCTCCGCCGTCCAGATGGTGATCGGCGAGCTGGTCCCCAAGAACTGGGCGGTCTCCAAGCCGCTCACGGTGGCCCGCTTCGTCGCGGGCCCGCAGGGCGCCTTCTCGCGCTTCTTCCGCCCGGTCATCGCGCTGCTCAACACCGTGGCCAACCGCCTCGTACGGGCCCTCGGCGTCGAGCCCACCGACGAGCTGGCCTCCGCCCGCACGCCCGGCGAACTGGTCTCGCTGGCCCGGCACTCCGCGCAGGCCGGCGCCATCGAGCAGGACACCGCCGACCTGTTCGTCCGCACCCTCGCGCTCGGCGAGCTGACCGCGGAGAACGTGATGACCCCGCGGGTACGGGTCTCCGCGCTGCAGTCCTCCGCGACCGCCGAGGACGTCCTGAACCTCACCCGCGCCACGGGCCTCTCCCGTTTCCCCGTCTACCACACCCGGATCGACGAGGTCGTGGGCATGGTCCACCTCAAGGACGCGCTCGCCGTACCCGCGGCCGAACGGCTGCGTACCCCCGTCGGCCGGATAGCGGTCGCCCCGCTGCTGGTCCCGGAGTCGCTGCCCGTCCAGCCGCTGCTGGAGCGGCTGCGCAGCGAGCAGCCGATAGCCGTGGTCGTCGACGAGTACGGCGGCACGGCCGGCGTGGTGACCCTGGAGGACATCATCGAGGAGCTGGTCGGCGAGGTCCGCGACGAGCACGACCACGCCGACCTGCCGGAGCTGGTACTCGCGCCCGCCGAGGACGGCCATTCCGCCTGGGACGCCGACGGCGGCTGCCGCGTCGACACGCTCCGCCGCATCGGACTGATCGCGCCGGACGGCCCGTACGAGACCGTGGCCGGACTGGTCGCCCACGTGCTCGGCCGGATCCCCGCCTCCGGGGACATCGCCGAGCTGGACGGCTGGCGGCTGCGGGTGCGGCTGGTCGACCACCACCGTGCCGACCGGGTGCGCCTGATACGGACCGGGGCGCCGCAGGGCGCTGTGGCCGCGCAGGCCGGCGAGCGGGCAGGTGTCCGATGAGCGTGCTGCAACTGTTCGTCGCCGCCCTGCTGGTGCTCGCCAACGGCTTCTTCGTCGGCGCGGAGTTCGCGCTGGTCTCCGTACGCCGCAGCCAGATCGAGCCGCTCGCCTCCGAGGGCTCGAAGCGGGCGAAGCGGGTGCTGTACGGGCTGGAGAACCTCCCGCAGATGATGGCCGCCGCGCAGTTCGGCATCACCGTCTGCTCGCTGACGCTGGGCGCGGTCGCCGAGCCGACCGTGGCCCGGCTGCTGGAGCCGCTCTTCCACGCCGTGCACCTCCCCGAAGCGCTGATCCACCCGCTGGGTTACGCCATCGCCCTGGCCCTCGTGGTCTTTCTGCACCTGGTCATCGGCGAGATGGTGCCGAAGAACCTCGCGATGGCCGCGCCGGAGAAGACCGCCCTGTGGTTCAGCCCGGGCCTGGTCGTCTTCGCCCGGATGTGCCGCCCGGTGACCGCCCTGCTGGGCGCCTGCGCCCGCGGCATTCTGCGGCTCTTCCGCGTGGAGCCCAAGGACGAGGTCGAGGCGGTGTTCACCACCGAGCAGCTCACCCACCTCGTGGCGGACGCGGGCCAGGCCGGACTGCTGGACCCGGGGGAGCAGGAGCGCCTCTCCGACGCCCTGGAGCTGGGCCGCCGCCCGGTCACCGATGTACTGATCGACCGCGCGGCCCTGGTCACCGTCGATCCGTCCGTCACGCCCCGGCAGGTCGAGGAGCTGACCGTGAAGACGGGCTTCTCGCGCTTCCCGGTGTCCGCGCCGGGCGGTGCCTACATGGGCTATCTGCACGTCAAGGACGTACTGGACCTGGAGGACCGGGACCGTGCGGTGCCGCAGCACATCTGGCACCCGATGACCACGCTGCGCGCCGAACTCCCGCTGGACGACGCGCTCACCGCGATGCGCCGGGCCGCCTCGCACCTCGCGGCGGTCTCCGACGGCGCGGGCCGGGTGCTCGGCCTGGTCGCGCTGGAGGACGTACTGGAGAAGCTGGTCGGTGAGGTACGCGACCCCGCCCACCGCGGCGAGATCGCACCGGCGCACATCGCCGAGCCGCGCGGGGCCGGGGATCTCCAGTCGGGAGACCGGGCGCTGGCGGGCTGACTGCCTTGACGGGAGAGCGGGGCGGCCCGGGCCTGCGGCCCTACGGCCCCAGGTCCGGCGCCGGCCCCCGCCCCGACAGCACCTCGCCGTACGCCTGCATCAGATCCGGCAGCCGCAGCGTCGAGAGATCCTCGCGCCCCGGCGTGCCCGACCAGGTCGAGAGCCGCAGGTCGCGGTAGGCACAGCTCTTCTCGTACAGCGTGCGCAGGAAGCGGCCGTTGCCCAGCTCGTCGATCCATCCCTGGTCCACGACGTGCCCGCTGATGCTGCGCAGCTCGTCCAGCGACTCCTCGTCCCAGCGGTCGCCGTTGTCGGCCGCCAGCACCTCGCCGATGGCCGTCAGCTCCAGCGGGCGGTAACTGGGGAAGTCCACGCGGGTGGTGAAGCGCGAGGAAAGGCCGGGATTCGCGGCCAATAGCCGGTCCATGCCCTCCGGATACCCGGCGAGGATCACCACCAGCCGGTCGCGGTTGTCCTCCGCACGCTTGAGCAGCACCTGCAGCGCCTCGTCGCCGTACGCGTCGCCCTTGGTGTAGCCGGAGTTGGAGAGGGAGTACGCCTCGTCGACGAAGAGCACGCCGCCCAGCGCCGAGTCGATCAGCTCGTTCGCCTTCACCGCCGTCTGGCCGAGGAACTCGCCCACCAGATCGGCCCGTTGGGCCTCCACGAGATGGTCGCCGCCCAGCAGCCCCAGCGCGTAGAAGACCCGGCCGAGTATCCGCGCCACGGTGGTCTTGCCGGTCCCCGAGGGGCCCGAGAAGACGAAGTGCCGTTTCGGCGGCTGTACGGGCAGGCCCTGCCCCGCCCGCAGCCGTGCCATCCGCAACTGCGCCGACAGCGCCCGCACCTGCCGCTTCACCGGCTCCAGGCCCACCATCCGCTCCAGCTCCTGGAGCGCCTGCTCCAGCAGGACGGGGTCGGCGGGCCCGGCCGGAAGCTGGTCGCCACCGCGCTGCTCCGGCACGCGCGTGGCGCGGACGGGACCCGCAGCGCCGGTGGACTGCGAGCCGAGCAGGTCCCCCTCCGGGCCCTCCGGATCGGCGGTGGCCAGCAGCTCCCGGCCGTCCACCGGATCCAGCGGCGCCAGCGGGTCCAGATCGCCGCCGTTCTCCTGCCCGAGCCCGGCCGGCACCGTGGCCAGGTCCGCGCCCTCCTCCAGGCCGTCGCACTCGGCGATGGCCGCGAGCCGGGCCGCGGTGTCCATGAAGGCCGGATCCACGCGGTGGACGGCGCGATACAGGGGGAGCGCCGCGGCGCTGCGGCCCGTGCCCTCGTGCGCGCGCGCCAGCCAGTACCGCAGTTCCTTGCGCTGTGGCTGCTCGCTGCGGCAGCGCATCAGGGCGGCCGACAGCAGCGGTTCGGCCTGTCCGTACATCTCCAGCCGGACCCGCGCCATGCCGCCGAACAGTCCCGCCTCGATGCCCAGCAGCGGGTCGTCGATCAGCGGCTCGGTGTGCCGCACGAGCTGATCCCAGTCCTTGACCAGGTAGGCGCGGCAGGCGTGCAGGAAACGCACCTGCGGGTCGGCCTCGACCGGCGGGCAGCCGGCCAGTGCCTGGTCCAGCTCGGCGACATGCCGGCCGTCCAGCCAGTGCGAGGCGTGCGCGAGCAGCAGATCGCGGCCGGACTCCAGCACCGGCTGCACCCACCAGCCCAGCCAGTACCAGGAGTTCAGGGTGCGGCGGTGGCGGGCGCGCTGCTCGCCGAAGCGGTCGCGGTGCCGGTACATCCGCAGCAGCGCTGTGGTGGTGTCGGCGCGCAGCGCGTGCAGCCCGAGCCAGGCGTCCGCCATCGAGGGGTCGATCCGCACCGCGGCCCGGAACTCCTCCTCGGCCTGCGCGTACGCGCCCATGGTGTACGCGTCGACCGCGCGCAGCCAGGCGAGTTCGGCCGGGGCCGCCGTGCCCTGCGCGCCACAATCCATCCTGTCCCCCACAAATGATCCCCCGCGCCGTGCCCGCCGGGTGACTACCCGGCAGCGGCATGATCGAAGCAGCGTGCTGTGGACGGGATCTGCACGCCGTCGCGCGCCCGTCGGCTCGTGTCCTCGGGTGGCACGAACTGGCATCGTACCTGCGGTGGCGAGGCGGGCCGAAGAGGGGCGCAGGAGGGAAGCGGGGACTCGGCGGCGCGAAGGGGCCGGTGACCGAGGGTGAGGGAGATGCGGCGCGAAGCGCGGAAAATCAGGAGCTGAGGGCAGAACGAAGCCCCCGATCACGGGGGAACAACCGGGGGCTTCGCGACTGCGGGCGGTCCGTCAGAACCGCACATTGAGAACGTAAGACCTGTACGGCCCCCAGGTCAAGCGGAGTTGAGGCACTCGGCGGGAGCCCGTCGGCCGTCCCCGGCGCACCGGGCTCCATGCGTCACCGAGAGTGAAGGAATGGGGGAGTCAACGCGCGTCCACCGGTCCCTCATGCCACTCGTAGCCCACCTGCCCCTGCGTCACCAGGAGGTCCGCATACGGCCGAGAGGGATCCGCCGCGAAGTGCGCGCGCTCCGCCGGAATCCAGCCATCCCAGAAGGCGGTGAGTGCCGGCCCGTCCCTCCGCCGCCCGCGTGACCAGGCGGTCTCGCCGGGCAGTTCCATCCACAGCAGGCACGCCAGATACGGGCGGAGCGCGCTGCGGCCCGCTCCGACGCCTTCCAGAAGCACGACGGGAGCGGGCGCCAGCGTGCGCTCCCCTGTGAAGCTCCGGCGCACCCAGTCGTACACGCCGTACCGCGCGTTCCTCCCTTCGGAGAGCGGCCCGATCACCTGTTCCTGCAGCCGCCCGGTCCACGCGAAGAGCTCGTCGTGCGTCGCGAGGTCGTCGAGGTGGAGGACGGGGGCGGCGGGGCCGGTGTCATTGCAGGGGCCGCCCGCCGCCTCGCCGCCAGCCGCCGACTCATGGCCCGCCGTTGTCGTCCCGCCGCCCAGCGCCGCCGCCAGCCGCCCCGCGAACGTGCTCTTCCCCGACCCCGCGTGCCCGTCCACCGCGACCAGCCGCACCGGGCCGCACGACGGCGGCAGTGCGCGCAGACGCGTGGCGAGCGCGGTCAGGTCCTGATCCATGGCGCCTTCCATCACGCCAGCGTACGACAGTGGTCCAGGCCAATATTCGGCGCGCGACGCGCGTCGAACCGCTGGCCGAATGGCGTCCCGTGCGGAGATAGTTGAGCCACGACTGCCGTGACGCTCATCCCGCACCCGACTGGGGGACATGAAGCCCATGACCAGATACGCGCCCCGCCGCACCGTGCTGGCCGCCGCCCTCGCCGTCGCCGCCGGCGCCGCGACCCCCTTGCCCGCGCACGCCGCGAGCCGCTCCGGGACCCCCGACCCCGACGACTCCACAGCCGACCACCCCGCCGCCGCCTCGCTCGTGGACTACCGCGGCTGGACCTCCGTGGGCGACTGGCTCGCGGGCTCGGGGCACGGCACCCGCATCGACCCCGCCGCCCGCCCCGGCGTGCAGATCGCGGTCCCGATCGGCACCATCGACTACCGCGACCCGCACACCAAGAAGACCTCCACCTGGGAGTACGCGACCTGGACCTCGCCGGTCCACAAGCCGAAGGTCCCCGCCACGGAGATCATCGCGTCCTGGAACGCGCACACCCCGGCCGGCACCTGGATCGCCATCGAGCTGCGCGGCATGTACTCGGACAAGACCCGTACTCCGTGGTACGTCATGGGCCGCTGGGCCGCGGGCGACCAGGACATCCGCCGTACGTCCGTGGACGACCAGACCGACGACAAGAGCACGGTCTACACCGACACGCTCTCCGTCGACAGCCCGGCGTCCGGCCTCCGCATCGCCTCGTACGAGCTCCGCCTCACCCTGTACCGCAAGCCCGGTACGGACCTCTCTCCCACGGTGTGGCGTGTGGGCGCCATGGGCTCCGACATCCCCGACCGCTTCACGGTCCCGGCCTCCAAGCCGGGCATCGCCAGGGGCCGGGAACTCGCGGTGCCGCGGTACTCCCAGGAGATCCACAAGGGCCAGTACCCCGAGTACGACAACGGGGGAGAGGCGTGGTGCAGCCCGACCTCCTCCCAGATGATCATCGAGTCCTGGGGCCGCCGGCCCACCCCCGAGGACCTGGCCTGGGTCAACCCCGCCTACACCGACCCCCAGGTCTGCCACGCGGCCCGCTACACCTTCGACTACCAGTACGAAGGCTGCGGCAACTGGCCCTTCAATGCCGCCTACGCCGCGACGTACCACGACCTCCAGGGCGTCGTGACGCGCCTGAACTCCCTCACGGACGTCGAGAAGCTCATCCACGTCGGCATCCCCGTCATCACCTCCCAGTCCTTCATCGCCTCGGAACTGGACGGCGCGGGCTACGGCACGGCGGGCCACCTGATGACGGTCATCGGCTTCACCCAGTCCGGCGACATCATCGCCAACGACCCCAACTCCCCGACCAACGTCGCCGTCCGCCACGTCTACAACCGCCGCCAGTGGGAGAACATCTGGCTCCGCACCAAGCGCAAGGACGCCAGCGGTGCCGTGAAGTCGGGGACCGGCGGCGTGTGTTACCTCTACTTCCCGGCCAAGCCGACGCCGACCCAGCGCCGCGTGCTGAGCGAGCTGGGGATCTGCCCGTAGCCGGTGACCCCGGCTCCAGCGGCAGGCAGTCCCCGAAGGTCGTCTCCACCACCGGACGGCAGCGCTCCCGGCCGTCGGTGGTGAGGTGACCGCAGCGGTCGACCGTGATCCTGATCGACCGGTGCCCGAGCCATCGGGACACCTCCTGAACGGACACCCCGTTCGTCAGGGTCACGGTCGCCCCGAGCTGAATCACGACGAGCAACCGGCCGCCGCACCCGCATCACCGCGGGCGGGCGCCGTACACCTTCCTCGCCTGCTCGGGGCCGTACTGGGTCAGGGCCCAGATGACCAGCACGTCCAGGCCCACGATGATCGCCGACCAGACGCCGGAGTAGGGCGCGAAGAAGAAGTTCTTCACCACGCTCAGCAAGGCCACGACGATGCCGATGACGCGGGCGGAGTGCCGTGCGCTGAACAGGTTCACCGCGGCCACCACCGCCGCGACGCCGAAACCGAGATGGAGCCACCCCCATCCGTGCGTGCCCCATGAGATGAGGTAGCTGTCCGGCGGAGACAACAAGTCCTCGTCGATGAGGACGGCCAGCCCGACGATGGCGTGGAAGAGGCCGATCAGGAGCAGCACGCAGGCGGCGAAGACAACGCTCCCTATGGCGAGGGAGGTGACTCGCGGATCCGAAGCCGGCGCATCTGCCGGTGGGGATTGCAGATGCCGCCGCTCGGTCGGGGAATCTTCAGCCATGTCCGACACCCCCTGGATCGGGCAACAAGCATCCCACGGCGTGCGGCTTCCTCGTCACCCCTCGGGGTGGGTGTGCCAAGGCTGTCCGTTGGACCGTGGCGGTCGCCGGGTGCAGGCTGACCGCAGCGACCGGCACCGACGCCACGCCGCCGGTCTTCTCCGGGCACTCTCCTCATGGAGCGTTTCATGCGCCGAAAGGGAACGGGCGCGGCAGAAAACACCGTGCGCGCGCCGCGGTCGATGCGTACGGGCACGGCCGTGGGGATATCCGTGGCCGTGCTGACGGTCACCAACCTGGCCAACAACCGATGGCTTCCGTCGTACGGAATGCTGACCGCTGTTGTGGTCAGCGCGCTGTTGCTGGCAGCGCACCGCCGGGCCGGAGGCACCTGGGCGGACGCGGGGCTGGACCCCGCAACGCTCGGGCGCGGTGTGCGTTGGGCAGCGGTGCTGATCGGGTCGGTCGGCGTGGGCTGTGCGGCGGCGGCGCTGCTGCCGGCGACCCGGGGCCTGTTTGCGGATGAGCGGTACAGCGGGCTGACGGGCGGCCAGGTGGCGCTGCGCGTCCTGGTGATGGTGCCGGTCGGCACGGTGCTGCTGGAGGAGGTCGCCTTTCGGGGCGTGCTGTACGGCCTGGTGCGCCGGGTTCGGGGTGCGGTGTGGGCGACAGCCGTGTCGAGCGTGCTGTTCGGGCTGTGGCATGTCCTGCCATCGCTGCCCCTGGCGAGCGTGAAGCCCGCGCTGACGCCGCTGTTCGGCCGTTCCGCGCTCGGGGCGATGGCTGCCGTCGTGGGCGCGGTGCTGTTCACGGGGGCTGCGGGCGTACTGTTCTGCGAGCTGCGCCGCCGCAGCGGGAGCCTGCTGGCGCCCATGGGCCTGCATTGGGCGATCAACGCGTTCGGCTACCTGGTCGGCCATCTGCTGGGGTGACCGGGCCGTACGGCGGACGCGTAGCGCCTCGACATCGTACGGCAGCGTGCGCCCCGAGCGGTCACTCCTCCGCCGCGATGATGTCCTTGAGGCGGTCGAGGTCCTGGGCGGTGACGTCCGGAGGCCGCATGACGGCGTTCCATGCGTCGACGTATTCGGTGATGTATGTGTGACCGTGGCCGCTCGGGACGTCGGTGGCGAACGGAAGGTCCGCGGTGACCTGCCAGAAGGTCACGAGCGGCAGCCACAGCATCTGCTTGAGCACGTCGTCGCCCGGCTGCTGGCCGAGCCAGTCCGGCTTGCTGAGGACCAGGTGCGGGCTCCACCAGACGATCGGGTCGGACGAGTGCATGAGGTAGAGAACGCGGCTGCCCTTCCAGGGCCGGTCCGCCGGCGGAATCGCCGCTGCCGGATCGCCGGCGAACCGTACGGTCCGCCCGTCCTTGTAGACGGGTTGGACCTCGGGACTGCCGGCGTCCCGGTGGTCGCTGAATTCCCGGAACAAGCTATTGAAGGCGGGCGGCCCGGCGAACAGCGTGCCCGCGGTGCGGTTGCGCAGGTCGTACTCCCCGCTGAAGGCGGTCTCGCCGCCGAACGACCCCAGGCTCTCGCCGGCGACGAACAGCCGGGGACGATCGCTCGGTGGCAGTTTCGACCAGTCGTCATAGACGGCGTCGAAAAGGGCACGGCCCGCCTCGCGGGCCTTCGTCTGGTCGACCAGGTAGGAAATCCACGACGGGAGGTAGGAGTACTGCATCGCTACGGTGGCCGAGTCGCCGCCACTGAGGTACTCGAACGTGTCCACCGAAGCGGGATCGACCCAGCCGCTCCCGGTCGTCGTCACCACCAGCAGGTCCTTGCGCCGGAAGCCGCCCTGGCGGGTCAGGTCGTCAACTGCCTTCGCGGCCCGGGACTCCGCGCTGCCGGCCGACTCCAGTCCGGCGTAGGACCGGATCGGCGCCCTTGCCGGACGGCCGGTGAACTTCTCGATGTCGGCCGCCGAAGGGCCGGTGCCGGTGAAGTTGCGCCCTTGCAGTCCCAGTGAGTCCCACGGCACGAGTGAGCCGGGACCGCCCGAGCGCAGGGTCGTCGTGGGCCGGTGTGCCCCCTCCTCGGTCGTCGTGTCGCGCACCGAGAACGCGTCGTTGGCGAGGCCGACGAGGCCATTGAGCAGCAGGCCGGTGACGAGCGTCCAGACGAGGGCTGCAACCGCGGTCCAGCCGACGGCGGTCGCCGCGCGCGGCCCGATCCAGCGCTTGAGCAGGCGTACGAGCCGACGGAACAGCCGGCGGATGCCGCGCGCGGTCAGCACGAGGAGGCAGAAGACCAGCGCCGCGACGAGGGGCGAGACCACGGCGAGCGGGATGTTGTAGTGGGCCACGCCCATCAGCCGGCGGATCTCGTGCTGCCAGTACTGCCCGAAGCCGAAGAAGACGCCGAACAGGATGACCGCGCTCAGGAGGAAGACGGTCCAGGACCTGCGTTGCGCAGGCCGCGGACCGCGATCGGCGAACGCACGCCATACCCACGCGGCGAGCACGCCGGCCCCGTAACCGAGGGCCGCGTTGATACCGCAGATCAGGCCCTGCAGGATGCCGCCGCGCGGGAGCAGCGACGGGGTGAAGGAGAGGCACGCGAAGAGGAGCGCACCCCAGCACCCTGGAAGGGTGGCGGACAGCCACTGCCGGTGCTTCCGGCGCCTCGGTGCCGGCCGGGGGCCCTCGCCCGCTGCCGCGGCATCCGCGCCCGGCGACGGGCCGGCCGGCGGTTCCGATGCGTCCCCCACCACGGCTCCCTCCGTCCGGAAGGCATCACCAGGACAGCACAACGACCAGTGCCACCACTGAAGTCAGTGCAGGATCCTGTTCTTCGCCCGCTGGAACTCGTCGTCCGAGATGTCTCCGCGCTCCTTGATCCGGGACAGCTTCGCCAGCTCGTCGGCCTGACTGGTGCGGGACGGGCCCGTCGCCGCGGTCCGGCGAACGTATTCGTCGAACGCCTCCTGCTGGGACTGTGCCCTGTCCACTTCGCGTCGTCCCATGCCGCGGCCCCGGGCGAGGACGTAGATGAGGACACCGACGAGAGGCAGCACGAGCACGAAGATGATCCAGCCCGCCTTGGCCCATCCGTTCAGCCGGTCGTCGCGGAAGACGTCACCGATGACGTGGAAGAGCAGGAAGAACCACATCACCCACATGAACAGCCAGAACGTGGTCCAGAAAACGCCGAGCAGCGGATAGTCGTACGCGAGGGTGACGGAACCGCTCATGGTCTTCTCCTCCCTCTCGCCGTCTCGCCGGAACGGTGTGGCCGGGCGGGTCGGCGGCGGCGCCTCGAGCGGGACATGCAGTGCGGAAGAGCGTGCGTGGGCTCGTTCCGATGGCAGCGGCCGACGTAAGGATCTTCACGGCCGCGGCCCTGGGTCCGTCTGTTGTTGACAGTAGGGCGACCGCGCGGAGGGGGCCATAGCCGGGCGGGCAAAAAGGCAGCGGCGTTCACATCTTCGGAAAGGTGTCGCGCAGCGGGCTCCGTGCCAAGCTGGGCGGAGCAGGTGGGAGGCGCTGATGAGTGCTTGGCACCGACTCGCACGGCACGGGTTCACTGCCCGGTCGCCACAGGGGGAGCGCTGGCTGGCACGCGTGTCGCTGCTGACGGCAGCGGCGGCCGTGACTGTGCTGCTCCTGTTCGCGGGACTGAGGGCAGTTGCTCTGGTCGGAGTGGGGGCCAGCGGACTGGTGGTGATGGTCGCCGCTGTGTGGTGGGCGCTCACGCACCACGGTGCTCCGCGCATTCTCGCCCTGGTACTGGCCGTTGCCGCGCCGGTCCTGGTGCTGATGCAGTACGTGCGGAACCACGTGACGTGGATCGCCGCGCTGTCCGTCGTCCTGTGGTTGTTTGCCGTCGTCGCCGGCCGGGCCGCTCTGGTGCGCGTCGACCGACCGGCCGCGATGCCGGAGTTCCCGGCCTTTCCGCCACGACAGCCTTTCGTGATCATGAATCCGCATTCCGGTGGCGGGAAGGTCGGGCGTTGTGGACTGCGGGAGAAGGCGGAGGCGCTGGGAGCGGACGTTGCGCTGCTGGAAGGACCGGGCACGGTCGACGTGGCCGGACTGGCGAGGGCGGCGGTCGCCAAGGGCGCTGATCTGCTGGGCGTGGCCGGTGGGGACGGCACCCAGGCCGTCGTCGCCGACGTGGCCTCCGCGCACGGCATACCGCTGCTCGTCATCCCGGCGGGAACCCGCAACCACTTCGCCCTCGACCTGGGCCTGGACCGCGACGATCCCTCGAAGGCCCTCGACGCGCTGCGGGACGGCGTGGAACTCCACGTCGACCTCGGCCGGGCGGGCGGCCGGCCCTTCGTGAACAACGTGTCGTTCGGCGCCTACGCCGCAGTGGTGCAGAGCCCGGCCTACCGGGACGGCAAGACCCGCACCATCGCGGACATGCTGCCGGACTTCCTGGCCGGACACAGTGGCGCACACCTGACGGTCCGGGCTGCCGGCGTCGCCATGGCGGGTCCCCAGGCCGTGCTCATCAGCAACAACCCGTACGGCATGGGGGACGCCACGGGCCTGGGCCGTCGGCCGTACTTGAACGGCGGCACACTCGGCGTGATCGGTGTGAAGGTCGCCAGTGCGGCACAGGCAGCCGCACTGCTGCGAGGACAGCGTTCGGCCGGACTGACCCGGTTCACGGCGAAGACCGTGACGGTCGATGCCGACCACCCGCGCATACCGGTGGGCATCGACGGCGAGGCACTGACGCTGCCCGTTCCCCTCACCTGCGAGGTGCGCCCCTTGGCGCTCCGTGTGATCGTGCCCCGTGCGCGCCCCGGTGTGCCCAAGCCCCGTCCGCCGTTGGACTGGCAGCGGGTCTGCCGGCTCGCTTTCCGGCGGACCCGGCAGACCCGCGGTGCGACGTAGCGGCGGCGACGAGAGGCCGACGGGCGGGGCAGTTGCCTTCCGCCGGCGACCAGGGTTCCGCCGTCCACCGCGCTACTTCCCCTGCGCGACCGCTGCCTGCGCGTCCACGATGCCGAGCCCCAGTTTGGTCAGGTGATCGGGGTTGCGGGCGGTCTCCTTGAGATCGGCGATGATCTGGTCGGGAGTACGGTCCTGCTGGTGCAGGAGGGCCGCCACGCCGGAGACGTAGGGCGTGGCCATGGACGTGCCGTCCAACTCGCCGTACCCGGAGGTGTTTTCGCGCGTCAGCGGCGTGGTGTACGTGGGCAGAGTGGACAGGATGTCCACGCCGGGAGCGGTGACGGCTCCCTGCGCGCCGAAGTTGGAGAAGCTCGCGGGCTTGCCGTGCTGATCGCTGGCGCCGACGACGAGCACGGGGGTTGCCAGCCGGTACGGCTGTGTCTCGGCTCCCTCGTTGCCCGCCGCAGCCACCACCACCGCCCCTTCGTCGTGGGCGGTGGTGATGGCCCCGTTGAGGGTTCCGCCGCGCAGCAGCTTCGCCATGAGTCCGGTTTCGCCGAGCGAGAGGTTGATGACATCGGCGCCGTGCTCCGCCGCCCACACGACACCGCGGGTGATGTCCTCCTTGGTCCCGGATCCGGCCGTCGTCAGGACCCGCACCGGCATGATCTTGGCGCCGGGTGCCCCGCCTGCGATGCCCACGCCGTTGTCGGTGGCCGCGGCCGCTATGCCGGCGACGTGGGTACCGTGACCGTTGTGGTCCATCGGGTCGCTGTCACCGTCGACGATGTCGGTGCCACGCACCAGTCGGCTCTCGAGGTCCGGGTGGCCGAGGTCGACACCGGTGTCCACCACGGCGATCACGGTGTCGTCCCCGCGCGCGCTCTGCCACGCCTCCGGCAGCTTCAGCGCGCCCAGTGCCCACTGCTGCCCGCGCTTGGGGTCCGGCTCGTGGTCGTCACCGCAGCCCGCGACCAGGACGGAGGCGACAGCCACGCAGGCCAGTACGGCGGTGGGACGGGACAACGACCCGCTCATGGGCACCTCCGACACGTGCGGGCTCCGGCCCGTGACGCCAGGGCCCTGCGAAAGCAGGGACCCCGTCAGTACCTGCGAGGTCTCCGGTCACACGCCGTGGAGAGTGGCGATGAGTTCGTCTTCGCGCTCCTTGGTGAGCGAGGTGTGCAGCACCGTGGGGTGGAAGGGGCGCAGCGCTTCCCGCACCCGGTCGGGAGTGGAGCGCCGTACGAGCGCGAAGACCGCGGCACGCCCCGGCTCCAGGGCGCCTGCCGTCTCCTTGATGAACGCGTCGTTGAGGCCGATGTCCCTGAGCTTGCCGGCGGCGGCGCCGGTCGCGGCACCCGCCGCGGCGCCGAAGACCGGCATCAGGAAGAGCATGCCGAACAGCGTCCCCCACAGGGCGCCCTTGGCCGCTCCGGTGCCGGTGGTGTTGTGAGCCTGCTGCACGTGCACCCTGCCGTCCTGGCTCCGCCAGGCCAGCGCGGCATCCTCCAGGTCGAGCAGTTCCTCACGGGAGAGCTGGCCGCTGAGCCGCATGACGGCTTCGGCCTGCTCCCTGTCGGAAAAACCGAGCACCACGAGTTCGGTCATGGGTTCCTCCTGGGCATCGGGCCGGTCGCCGGCCCTGCGTGACGTACCTGTCGCTTCGTTGCGCGGTTCGCCGGAGGCTTCTTCGGTGGCTCCTCCTGCTGTCCCTGCTGTTTCCGGTGTCTCTTCGTCGAATCGTGCGGCTGCTGCGAGCAGCTCTGTGGCTATGGGAGCGAGCGCCTCTTCGGTGAGGAAGCCCTCTGCCAGGGGCACGCCTCCCTGCTCACGGACCGCGCTCCTCAGCTTCCTCGCCCACCGGTGTTCGAGCAAGAGAAAACCTACTGTGGTACCTGGCTCCAAGGCGTCTGCGAGCTGCCGGATGTCGTCGGCAGCGAGGCCGAAGGCACGTCCCGGTGCCAGGGAGGGGAACACCTCTTCCGCTCCCCGCATGCTGCCCGGGCGCAGACCGAGCAGCGCGCTGACCGTGTCGCCCATGCCTTCTGCCTGGTAGCCGACGGCGGCGAGGTCACCGTCGACTTGCTTCTGTACGGCCAACAGGTCCAGGACGAGTATCTGGCCCGTGGCGGACAGTTCGTCCAGCTCCTCGACGATGCGTCCCTCGAACGTCGCGTACGGTCCGAAGACGACCGCCAAGAGCTGTATGGGCCCGGTCTCGGTCATCGTGCCGCCTCCTTCTGTAGGCGCTGCACGTCATTCAGCAACGGATCGGGTCGGGCGGCAACCCCGTCGGGGGCACCACCCGGCGCGAGTTGCGGCATCGCGCGGGGAATCGATCGGTGTCCGAAAGAGGCGAGGGAATTCCCCTGGCGGAATCGACGCGCCTGGACTGCCCGTACCGTGTACTTCACCAACACGCGCTCGAACACGCTCCTGATGCAAGCGGTGTGTGCCTTCGCGCACCGGCCCACGTCAGGACGCGTCCCAGCAAAACTACGGAACTCTCGACGCGACGGGTCTCAGTGTGACGCCCTCACCCCTACGACGTTTGCTGCTGTTGCGGCACGCCAAATCGGCCCGGCCTCCAGGGACGGCAGACCACGAGCGGCCACTGTCCGCGCGTGGCCGCCGCGATGCACAAGCCGCTGGGCGGCTGCTGGCAAAGACGGACTGGCTTCCGGACCTGGTGTTGTGCTCCACGGCCCGCCGTGCGGGGGAGACCTGGGAGTTGGCAGCGGCGGAACTGGCGGGATTGCCACCGGTGCGTGCTGAGCCGCGGCTCTATCACCCGCCTGTGCCGGAACTTCTGGCAGTCGTGCATGCGGTGCCCGCGTATGTGTCGACGTTGCTCGTGGTGGGCCACAACCCGAGCCTGCGGGACACCATTCTGATGGTGGCCGGCGACGGAGTCGGCAGTGAAATCCCGCAAGTCCAGGAGAAGTTCCCGACAGCCGCGATTGCTGAGCTGACCTGGCACGGAACGTGGGGGCAGCTCGGTCTCCGCACGGCGCTGCTGACGGGGCTGGCCGTCGCTCGGGGAGACCGGCGGAGGCCCTCGTGAACGGTGGTGCCGGTGCCTGCGGGCGGGCGCAGTCACACGGTGTTCCTCAAGCCAATGGCCCGCCGTACGCTCGTCCTGCAGTTGCCGCCCCGGCCCCAGGCGGCTCGTGTCATTGCGGGCGCGTGTCCGGGATGGCCAGCAGGTGAGGCGACATGCACCAACGGGACCTCCCGTCGACGAGGCCCGTGCGCCGGGAACGCGCGCGGGGCAGAACGACGGCCGAGACGATGGCCGAACGCCTCGAGGCGTTCATCGAACCGCTGCGGGCGCCGCGAAACGGTCCCCCTCGTGTACCGGGGCCGGCCCGCGACCCTCTTCTCGGTCGACGAACCCGCTGCCGCAGACGGGCGACTGTCGTGTCCGACCTGATGGAGTCACCGACGGCGTACAGGAAGTGGACCCGCCAAGTATGTCCGCTACGGCCCCAGCCGCAGTGTGGATAACCGCGTGGCGACCCGGCTGGAGCGGGATGGCCGCCGGCCGCTGAGCTGAGGGCAGGTCATCACCCCTGGGCAGGCCGGGCCGGTTTCCGGGCCTCTTCCTTCGATTCCACCGCGGGTGCGGAGCCGGGCAGGGGACGGCCCGCGGATTCTGCCGCGAACCAGCAGGCGACGGCGCCGATCGCGCCGGCGGCCATGAGGTAGTAGCCGGGCACGTTGATGTCTCCGGTGCCCTCCACCAGCAGGGCGTTGAAGAAGGCGGTGGTGCCGCCGAAGAGCGAGACGGAGATGTTGAAGGCGATCGACAGGCCGCCGTAGCGGATCTCGGTGGGGAAGAGCGCGGGCAGCGTGGAGGGGATGGTGCTGTTGAAGCAGAGCAGCATCAACGACATCAGGACCAGGCCGAGGAAGACGGACGTCAGGGTGTTCTGCTGGATCAGCAGTACCGAGGGGACGCCGAGTGCGACCAGCATGGCGCAGCCGAAGTAGATCACCGGCTTGCGGCCGATGCGGTCCGAGAGCCGGCCGGCGAAGGTGATGAGCACCATGCCCAGCGCCAGGACGGCGATCTCCAGGAGCTGTGCCCAGGTGGCGCTCACCGAGGGGGCGAACTTGCCGATGTACTCCAGCATGTACGTGGTGAGCATGTAGTTGACCACGTTGAAGACCAGCACCAGGCCCATGCAGATCAGCATCGGCCGCCAGTACTTCACGAAGATCTTGCGGATCTCCCTGAGGGTCTGATTGCCCTCCCGGCCCTCGGACTCGGCGACGACGGCCTGGAACGCGGGGGTGTCCTCCAGCTTCAGGCGGAGGTAGAGCCCGATGATGCCGATCGGCCCGGAGATCAGGAACGGGATCCGCCAGCCCCAGGAGAGCAGGTCGTCGTGGGACATCACGCCGGGGAGCTGGATGACCAGCCCGGCCACGCCGCCGAGCAGATAGCCGGTCAGCGTGCCGAACTCCAGCCAGCTGCCGAGGAAACCGCGCTTCTTGTCGGGCGCGTACTCGGCGATGAAGGTCATCGCCCCGCCGTACTCGCCGCCGGTGGAGAAGCCCTGGACGAGGCGGGCGAGCAGCATCAGCAGGGGAGCGGCCGGGCCCCAGGTCTCGTAGCCGGGGATGAAGGCGATGGCGAAGGTGCCGATGGCCATCATGATGACGGTGAGGGAGAGCACCTTGGTGCGCCCGATGCGGTCTCCCAGCGGACCGAAGAACATGCCGCCGATCGGGCGCACCAGGAAGGCGACGGCGAACAGGCCGAGGGTGCCGATCGTGCCGACCGTCTCACTGGCGCCGGTGAAGAACACCGCGGTGAGGACCGGGGTCAGATTGGCGAAGACGCCGAAATCGAACCACTCGGTGATATTGCCGATGGCCGCCGCGCCGATTGCCCGTCTCGTTACTTTAGGGTCGGTGACCGTTATTTCTCCGGGCGTGAGCGGATTCCGGTTCGCGGATCGATTGTCGGCATGCGCCGTCGGCACGGTAACTCCTTCATACTTTCGCCCCGGCCGGTAGGGGCCGGGGCGCACTTCAGCTCGTCGCGCGTTCACTTCAATCGGATATAGATAACCCTTCCCTTCGGCGGAACGCGGACGGGGCGGTCGACTTCGGCGACCGCGATACTCGTCAGCAGGACGAGGATCGCGGCGACGGAAGTCACCAGGGAGGTCGCTGCGGTGAGGGAGAGCGGGATGGTCAGCAGCCCGACGGCCAGCGCCGGCAGTCCGGAGCCGAGGTAGAAGGAGAGATAGAGGGCGCCGGTGAGGGCACCGCGTTCCTTCGCGGGGGCTCGCGCATCGACCGCGGCGGCCGCTCCGGCGTACGCGAGTCCGTGCCCGGCGCCCGCCACCACGGCCGCGGCCAGGGTGAGGGATACCGACCTGCCCGCGGTGAGCGACAGCAGGGAAAGGCTCACCAGAAGGCCCGTGAGGCCGGCGAGCTGCGCGCGGCGCGCGCCGAGCCGTCCGACCAGCGGCTGGGTCAGCGCGGAACAGATCAATACGGCGCCCAGAATGCAGCCGGTGACCGCCGTATTCGGCCGGCCGGACCGTGCCAGCAGTGCCGGGATGATGGCGAGAAACAGGCCGGCAGCTGTCCACGCGAGAAAACCGACCGCTGAGGCGGTGGCGAACAATGCCCGCATTCCGCTGGGAATCCGCGGGACCGTCGGCCGCCAGGGCCGAATTCGCCCGGCCGCGAGACCAGTGGCCGGCGCGAGGGCGGAAACCCAGTACCAGGCGATCGCCAGCAGGACGAGATGCAGAAGGAAAGGCAGTACGTAGGGGGCCGGAGCGTACTGGGCGAGGAATCTGCCCGCGGCAGCGCCGAGCGCGGTGCCTGCCACGAAGGCGATACCGGAAAGCACGGCACCCCGATGGCGGCTGCCACCCGCTGTCTCCTCGCTGACGAGCGCGGCGGCCGCGCCGGTGGTCGCCCCGAGGGCCAGCCCCTGCGCGGCGCGCCCGACGAGCAGCCATTCCACTCCGGGGGCGAGCGCGAAACAGGCAGAGCCCAGCGCCGCCAGCACGATGCCCGCACGCAGCACCGGCCGCGCTCCGAACCTGTCCGACACGGAGCCGAGCAGCAGCAGCGCAGGGGCACTGACCAGCGCGAAGACGGCGTGGATCAGCGTCATGGTCAGGTCATCGGCACCGAAGGCGTGCTGATAGCCGGGCGACAGCGAGCTGGGCAGATAGGCCCCGAAGGTGAGTACGACCAGGACATAGAGCCCAGTCGTCGGACTTGCGGACAACACGCGCACAGCGTGGCACCGACGATCAGTAGGCACAATCGCACGGATTTGAAGATGATCGTGCAAACTATTTGCATGATCGATCCCAAGCTCAAGATCCTGCAGATGGTCGACCGCTACGGGGGCGTGACGGCTGCCGCGGAGGCCATGCGCCTTTCGCCGTCGGCGGTCTCCTACCAGCTCCGCCAGCTCGCCGAGCAGCTCGACGCAAAACTGATCGAGCCCGCCGGCCGGGGCATCCAGCTCACTGCCGCGGCCCGCACACTGCTGCGCCACACCGCGATCCTGCAGGCGCAGTGGGAACAGGCGCGCAGCGAGCTGGCGGCAACGGCCGGGGAGCCCTCGGGCCCCTTCACCCTCTGCGGCTTCTCCACCGCCGCGACGTACCTGCTGCCGCCCGCCGCGGCAGCGCTGCGCGACCGCCATTCCCGGCTCGCGGTCCGGCTGGTGGAGGCCGAGCCGGTCCGCTGCTTCGAACTGCTGCTGGCGGAGGAAGCGGATCTGGGACTCGTGGTGGTGACGCCCGACTCACCGCCGCTGAACGACGACCGCTTCGACCAGCAGCCGATCCTGGACGATCCGCTGGACCTGATCGTGCCGGTCGACCACCCGCTGACGGCGCGGAAGAGGGTCTCCCTCGCGGACGCGGCCCGCGAACCGTGGATCCTCGGCACCCCGGGCAGCACCTACCACCAACTGGTGGTGACCTCCTGCATGGCAGCGGGCTTCACACCGGACATGGCCCATCAAGCCGATGAGTGGGACACCGGGCAGGCGATGGTCGCCCAGGGGTTCGGCGTGATCCTCGTGCCGCGCCTCGCCCGCATCAACACGGAGTGGCCCGTGACCCGCATCCGGTTGTCGGGCGAGCCCGCGCCCGCCCGGACGATCCTCGCGGCCACCCGCAAGGGCGCGGCGCGCCATCCGGTCGTCGCCCAGGCCCTCGAACTCCTCCGGACCACCGCCGCCGAGCTGGTCCCGGCCGGGCACCCATAGCCATGGACTTCGGCTACGGATCTCACTCCTGGGGCTTTCGGAGGCCGAGGCGCTTCTGTACCTCGTTGTTCTCGGAAGCGGCCCACGAACACACCTTGTTGAAGCCGCCGACACTGTGCTCCCGGGCCGCGTTCAGCAGCCAGAACGCCTGGCGGAGCTGGGCGTCCCGCTCGTGGGGGAGCGGCCGCGAGATCGGGTTCGGGTCGTGCAGGTACTTCGCGGCCAGCGTGATCGCGCGCCCGCGTTCGAACTTCGTCACGATGGATTCGTTGCCGTGTGCTTCCTGCAGCACGCGGCAGGCGTCGAAGCAGTCGTAGGCCCGCCGGGCATGGCCGGCGGCCTCGCGCGCGGTGGCGGAGCCCGGTTCCGGTTCGCTGCCGTGCGCCTCCTGATGGCCGGCGATCAGGTCGTCCGCCCGGTGGAGGTAGAGCTTCCCGAGGCCGCTCAGCAGTTTCACGCTGGTGAACTCCGTCAGCAGCAGCTCCCCGAGCAGCTCGGAGGCGAACTGCCCCAGGTCCTCGCCCCCGACGAGCGCCGCCGCCGCACCGGACGGCGACCGGCCCTCCTGCCCGCTGTTCTGCTGGGGCACCGCGGCAGCCTGCCGGCCGTCGGCCGGCCCGGTCCGCTCGATGAGCTCGCCGTGATCGCCGAACAGCTCGCTGAGCCGGTGCTGTTCCGATGAGCCCGCGCTGTCCTTGACGGTGATGCGGACCCGGGCGCCGAGCCGGTCGGAGTCGCGGTACCGGCCGTAGCGGCGGCGGTCCAGGAAGCGCCCGACCGTACCCGCGTAGTCGCCGCCGACGACGGCCTCGAAGGCTTCGTCGACGGGGTCCCAGCGCACCGGCCGGCCCAGCCGGATCGCGACCCGCTCCCGCAGCACCATGGCCAGCCCGCCACGGGTGTTGGGGCTGAACACGGCGTCGAGATGGTCCTGTGCGGCGAGCAGCCGGTCGTGCCAGTCGCCCCGGTAGGTGTGGGTCGCGTACTCCAGGTCGGCGAGGAGCGCCTCGGCGGCGGACAGGTGCGCGCCGCGCCGGATCTCGCCGTTCGGCGCGGTCCGGGCGAGGCGCTCGTACAACTCGATCGCTCTGTCGTAGTTCCACACGTAACGGTGGAGGGCGGCCTCGGCGGCGATCCGCCGGGCGTCGCCGGGCCAGCGGATCGCGGCGTCGCGGTAGAGCGCGAACAGTGGCTCGTTGTCGACCTGCGGGACCTTGGTCATGGGGCGCGGGCCGAGGCCGTCCTTCCAGTCCTGCTTGGCCTGCTTGAAGTCCAGGACGCCCGTCCAGCGGCGGTACTCGCGCTCCAGCCGGGACTCCAGGGCGCACAGTTCGATCGAGGGGCCGTACCGGTGCAGATGGGCCTTCAGCTTCTGCCGGCGCTCGCGGTAGAGCGCGTCGATGGGCACCCGCTGCCGCCGGGCCTTGAGCTGGAGGAAGTCCTCGCCGGGCACCCGCTTCTGGGCGGCGCCCCGCAGACTGCCCTCCTCCGCCCAGTCGGAGTCGAGACAGGTGATGTCGAGCACGGCATGGGCGTGCGAGTGACTGTCCTGCTGGGCCAGCCAGCCGCGGACCTCCTTCACACAGGCCCGCCGCCGCTTCGACGCGGCGTCGCCGGCCGGGCCGGTGCGCGGAGTCATCCGCCGGATGTCGAGCACCTGCCGGAGCCAGACCGAGTGCGAGAACGTACTCGGGGCGAGCTCCACCGCGGCGTGGGCGCAGTCCGCCGCCCGCTCCAGCCGGGAGCGCGCCACGCCGATCCGCTGGTTCTCCCGGAGGGTGTAGGAGTGGAAGCCGTACGCCTGGGCCAGGGCGCTGAGGACCTTCGCGACCTCCTTGGCGTCCGCGGGCGGAGCGCCCTCGGCCTCCGCGCGCCGGGCCTCCGGCAGCCGTTCCAGCAAATCCACGGCCTCCTTGGCGCCGTTCTGCCGCAGCGCGGCGTCGACGCAGCGTACGTAGAGCTTCCGCAGGAAGCGCGCCGCGGGGACGCAGACGGCCGCCGGCCACGACGACCGGTCGCCCCAGCACTCCTCCAGGGCGTCCATGACGAGCGACCGGGCCTCGGCCAGCTCCTCGTCGGTCCGGCTCTGCTGGATGACCAGCAGCGTCGCGTCGAACAGCCGCGAGGTCCACAGCGACAGCGGTTCGCCCTCCGCGTGCGCGAGCCGCAGACCGGCGGCGACGCTGCGCGCGCCGTCGAGCAGCACCCGGCGGCTCTCCCCGGTGTCGCTCAGGAGACGGCCGCGCACCCGGGCGATACGGCTGGTGAGCTGGAGCCGCGAGGAGACGCTGCGGGGCGCGTCGTCCTGCGGGAGCAGGTCCGTCACCAGGCCGCCGACCTGGTCGACGAGCGCCCCGGCCTCCTCCAGCCGGTCCGCGTCGATCAGCGCGTCGGCCGTGTTGAGCAGCCAGGACACCGCCAGGGTGATGCGCCCGGCCTGTCCGGGGCCGCGGCGGTGCGCCCCGAGCAGCAGGACGTCGACCGCGGCCAGCCGGACGTCGAGCAGCCGCGCCCGCAGGCCGAGCCGGTTGCCGGTGAACGCCAGCGACGCGTCCGCCGAGCGCAGCAGGGTGTGCGGTACCTGCTCGGCGTCACAGCCGGCGAGGGCGGCGGCGACCTCCTCGGCGGCGGTGGTGAACCGCGCGCCCGTCCGTTCGGCCGGGCCCTCGGCACGGGCAGCGAGGGTCAGCGACGCCACGGCGTGGTACAGGCGGTAGAGCGCCGCCAGCGAGGTGACCCCCTCTTCCGCGGCCGTCGGCTCCTCCACCGGAAGCGGTTCGGGGCCGCTCACGACCTGCTCCTCCGCCTCGGCCGGGGGCGCCAGGGGAGCATCCGACGTCGGGCGGTAACTGGCGTCGCCGGAGGGCGCCAGGACGAGCGGGCGGATGGCGTCGTGCAGTGCCGGCAGCCGCCGGTCGCCCTCGTCCTCGATCCAGCCGAGCGCCGAGCGCAGCCGGATCCGGTAGACCGCGTCCGCCTCGTCGTCCTTCGGCGCACCGGCCGTGAACAGCGGGAGCGCGGCCGCGGCCAGGCGCCGGTCCAGCTCGGGGAGGTCCAGCTCCTTGGGCACCAGGGTCTGCAGGAGTTGGGGATCGACGAGCGGCCGGGCCGGGCGGTTCTCCTCGGCGCGACTCAGCGCGGCGGCCACCAGATTGCGCAGCGCCTGTTCGCTGGCCTGCCCCAGCAGGAGCGCTCCCTCATCGGTCCGGGAGAGGACGCGCGCGTCCACCAGCCGGTCCAGGGTGTCGCGCGGAAAGCCGACGGCCGGGTCCTCCAGGACGTGCGGGGAGAGCGGCAGTCGGTCGGCGAGGGCCCAGACCGCGAGGACCGCGAACGGCTCCGGACCGGCGGGCGCGCCGGGCCCGGCGGCGAGGCAGCAGCCGAGTTCCCGCAGGGTCCTGATCATGCTGGGGGTGGTGCCCTCGACCAGGGCCGCGGCCACGGCCGCCGGATCGGGGGAGCCCGTGCCGCGGTCCCGGCGGCGGAGGTATCCCTTGGCGCTCTGGTTCAGTACGCCCGGGAGGCGCAGCCGGCGGTCCTGGATGCAGCGCAGGACGTCCTTGCCGTCGACCGTCACGCGTTCGTGTGCCATGAGGGCGGTGAGCAGGTCGGCGGCCTCGCCCTGCCCCAGCTCCGCCAGCAGGACGGGGATCTGGTGGTCGAGCTGCTCTTCGCTGTGGACCGGTTCGTCGAGCTCGACGCGGGAGATGACGATGTTGGCCGTGTCCCGGAAGTACGGGTGCGCGAGCAGTTCGTCCAGCTCGGCGCTGATGCGGTGGGAGTCGTACCCGAGGCGCCCGCAGTCGACGACGAGCAGCAGTGTGCGTCCGCGCGCGTGCTCGCGGAGCCGCTCGATGACCAGATCGCGGCGGGAGTCGCCGTCGGCCTCGGCGTGCTGGGCGACGTCCTGGAGGCCGACTTCCAGCGCGGAGGCCAGGGCCTCCATGACCGGGGACTCGGCGCTGGCGTTGATGATCGTCAGCTCCAGCAGCAGCCAGGGCTGCTCCGCCGGCTCGGCCTCCTTCACCTCGGGCGTGGCCAGCAACTGCCGGACGAACGCGGACTTGCCGGCGTAGCGCGGCCCGCAGACCGGGAGGACCGTGCGCTGCCGGAAACGGCCGAGCGCCGCCGCCAGCTCCGCGTCGCGGCCGGTGAAGAGGGAATCGACGACCGGCCAGGCGGCGAAGCCGTACGGGAGCGCCTGCTGGATGCCGGCCGGCTGGGGGGCCGGGACCCGGGCGTAGTTGTACGGAGTGGGGGCCGGCCTGACGTGTTTCCTGTTGCGCAGCCAGGGCCGGTTCGCCCAGGCGGCCGGGACGTGGTGCGGCAGGAGCTCGCTGCCGCCCGGCGTGCGGCTGATGATGTCACTCACGGCCTCGAAGACCCACTGCACGGAGAGGCTCGGCTGCGTGGCCGCGACGCCCTCGAACGACTCGAGCAGGGCCCCGGTGAAGAAGGTGGTCTCGCGGTCGGAATCGGCGCGGGCGAACTCCTCCTCCGCGCACGCGGTGATGACGTGCCAGCCGTTCTCACTGGTGATCGTCGATGCCTCCGCCGGCGTGGCCTTGATGGCACTGCCGGAGAAACAGCAGTCGAGGATGAGCAGCTTGCGCCTGGCGTGCAGGTCTTCCTGGTCGGCCACCGCCCGGAAGATGTCGGCGACCGACACCATGGAGTCCTGCGGGGCCAGCGGGCTTCCGGCGTCGTGCGGCGCGAGGTAGAGCGTGCCGGACCTGTCGTCCTGCTGCGCATGCCCCACGAAGTAGAGGACGAACAGGCCGTCCGGTTCGGACGTCCGGTAGATCTTGCCGATTGTCGTCAGCATCCGGCGGCGCGTCAGGTTCAGGTGCTGGTACAGCGTTTCGACGCCCCACAGATCAGGGTTTTCGAACGCTTCCGCGAGCTTGTCCAGGTTCGTCCCGGCGGCGGGCACGGGTGCGAGCTGGGTCCCCGGATATTCGGTGCCGCCGAGCAGCAGGACGGTGGAGCGGGACGGATCGACCCGCTCCACGTCCGGGTTCGGCCGGCCGGTCACTGCAGTTCCTTGAGAGCCGCAGCTACGTCCTTCGCCTTCCCCTCGAAGACGATCTCGGTACGGCGCGTGCCATCGGGGAGGTCGGTCCGGATGGCGTGGACCTTGAGGTCCGCGCGCTTCGGCTGCCCCAGGCGCTGCGAGGCGTACTCGTACAGGGCCTGGAGGAAGACGGGGAGCAGCACGTTCTCCCCCATGAACTGGAGCACCTCGACGGCGCCGAGCGCGCCCCGCTCCGGCTCGCGGACGGTGCGCACCGTCCGGACGCCCTGCGCCTTCAGCTTGGCCTTCACCGCCCGCTCGAGGCTCCCGAGCTCATCCGCCCGGCCACCCTCGATGTTCACCACGATGTCCATGTGTCCCCCCGAGAACCAGTGCCTGACGGGCACCAACCGTCAAGGGGACCTACTTTAACGCCAGTTCAACCAAAAGAGATCGCCTCGCGGAGTATGCGGAAGCCGCGGCTCAGTGCTCGTTGATTCTCGCCAGCCGGAAGGGGCCGGCCGCGCCGGGGCCGTACATCACCGGCAGGTCGTGACCCTGCGGTACCACGACGAGCGGTTCGTCGCGGTACTCCTTCAGGAATCGTTCCAGCGGCTCCCAGATGAGGCTCTGGTAGCCGGACTCGCTCCGCTGGTGTTCGAAGGACAGGGTCAGTGCAGACTCCATGACGGTGACGCTCACGCAGTTCACCTCCAGCCATGCACCCCCGATCCACGCTTCAAGCCGCACGTAGGACATGGCGCACAGCCTGCCTGGTCGGCACAGCGCTCGCAATCAGCCACGGCCGGTTCCCGACGCGTGTGCGAAGGGTGACGGTCTTCCGGTGCGTGCATCCATCGCTGCGGCTCGTGCGTCTTGTGAGGGAGCGGCACTCTCATGTGACCGCACGGCAGGTATGGAGTACTCGACTTGAAAAACGGCATCAACGGCATGCGTCGCGTGTCCGCGGTCCTTCTCACCGCGGGAGCCGTCCTGACGACCGGAGCGCTCGCCGCTCCGGCGCAGGCCGCCACGCTCAAGACGCCCACGATCACCGCCAAGGGCGGTTTCGTGATGAACAACGGCACGGGCAAGAGCCTGTTCACCAAGGCCGCGGACACCCGGCTCTCCACCGGGTCCACTACGAAGATCATGACCGCCCGGGTGGTGCTCGCGCAGCCGAACCTCAACCTGGATTCCAAGGTCACGATCCAGAAGGCGTACAGCGACTACATCGTCGACAACAACTGGGCCTCGTCGGCCCGGCTGATCGTCGGCGACAAGGTCACGGTCCGTCAGCTCCTGTACGGGCTGATGCTGCCGTCCGGCTGCGACGCCGCGTACGCGCTCGCCGACAAGTTCGGCAGCGGCTCCACGCGGTCCGCGCGCGTGAAGTCCTTCATCGGCAAGATGAACTCGACGGCGCAGAGCCTCGGGCTGAAGAACACGCACTTCGATTCGTTCGACGGCATCGGCAAGGGCGCGAACTACTCCACGCCGCGCGATCTGACCAGGATCGCCAGCAGCGCGATGAAGTACTCGACGTTCCGCACGGTCGTGAAGACCAAGTCCACCAAGCAGAAGGTCACGACCAAGAGCGGTGGCTACCGCTACATGAACTGGTCCAACACCAATAACCTGCTCGGCAGTTACTCGGGCACCATCGGCGTCAAGACCGGCTCGGGCCCGGAGGCCAAGTACTGCCTGGTCTTCGCCGCCACCCGCAGTGGCAAGACGGTCATCGGCACCGTCCTCGCGTCCTCCTCGGTGGCCAACCGCACCGCGGACGCGAAGAAGCTGATGGATTACGGGTTCAAGAAGTAGCCGCTTCAAGAAGTGGCCGCGGCGTACGCGGACAGCGGTCGGGCCGGCGTCGGGGAGTCCCCGGCGCCGGCCCGGCGCTGTGCGGGGCGCCGCTGTGCAGGTCCTCGCTGTGCAGGTCCTCGCTGTGCGGGGCCTCGCGTCAGGCTGCGGCGGCGCCGTCGCGGACCGGGACGTGGCCGAGGGTACGAGTGCGCAGGCGGGCGTAGCCGGGGCGGATGACCTCGTTGATGAGGGCTGCACGCTCGTCGAAGGGCAGGAAGGCCGCCTTGGCCGCGTTGACCGTGAACTCCTCCAGCTCCGCCGGGCCGTAGCCGAACGCGGTGGCCAGATGCTGGAACTCCTGGGTCATCGTGGTGCCGCTGACCAGCCGGTTGTCCGTGTTGAGGCAGACGCGGAAGCCGAGCCGGCGGAGCAGGTCGATGGGGTGCCCGGGGTAGCTCGTCGCGGCGCCGGTCTGCAGGTTGGAGGTCGGGCAGACCTCCAGGGCGATCCGCATGTCGCGTACGTAGGAGGCGAGGCGGCCGAGGCGGACGGAGCCGTCGGCGGCGATCTCGATGTCGTCGGTGATGCGGACGCCGTGGCCGATGCGGTGGGCGCCGCAGCGCAGGACGGCCTCCCGGATGGACTCCATGCCGACGGCTTCACCGGCGTGCACGGTCACCCGGGCGCCCTCGCTGCGGAGGTGGTCGAACGCCTCGGCATGGCGGCTCGCCGGATTGCCGATCTCGCCGCCCGCGATGTCGAAGCCGGCCACGCCGCGGTCGCGATGGGCGACGGCCAGCTCGGCGATCTCCAGTGCGCGATCGGCGTGCCGCATGGCGCAGAGCAGCGTGCCGACGCGGATCCGGCGGCCGGCGGCCGCGGCCCGGCGCTCGCCCTCGCGGAAGCCCGCGGTGACCGCGTCGACGACCTCGTCCAGGGTGAGGCCCGCGGCGAGGTGCTGCTCGGGCGCGAAGCGGACCTCGGCGTAGACCACGCCGTCGGCGGCCAGGTCCTCGGCGCACTCGGCGGCGATGCGGAAGAGCGCGGGCGCGGTCTGCATCACGGCGCAGGTGTGCGCGAACGTCTCCAGGTAGCGCTCCAGCGAACCGGAGTCCGCGGCGTCCCGGAACCACTCGCCCAGTGCGGCGGGGTCGGTGGTGGGCAGCGCGTCGTATCCGGCCTCCGCGGCCAGTTCCACGACGGTCTGCGGGCGCAGGCCGCCGTCGAGGTGGTCGTGCAGCAGGATCTTGGGCGCCTGGCGGACCAGGTCCTCGTCGAGGGGGTGCGTGGGTACGGGGGGCAGTGCGTGGGTGTACTTGTCAGACAGCGTCATGGGGTCGGAGTATGACATGGCTTTCTGAGTGAGGGCGACCGCGTCTCATGGGCGGGGGCCTGACGGTCGTGTGCGCGGCGGGCGCGCAGCAACGGCGCCGGCCCGGGGCGCGTGGCCCCGGGCCGGTCTGTGGGTCTGTGCGGTTCGTCCGTCGCTTCGGCCTCAGCGGGCCTGCCACACCGGGAGGGCCGGTGCGCCCGGCGGCAGCATGTGCTTGGCCGCGAGCAGCGGGGTGCGGTCCAGCCGTACGACCTGGATCACCAGGACGGCGGGTGAGTCGGCGGGGCGGCTGAGCTGCTCGCCGCGCTGGCGGCCGAGCGTGGTGGCCACGATCGTGCTGCTGCCCGTCAGCGGCAGCGCGCGCCCGGCCTCCAGCAGCAGCCGCAGCATGGAGGAGCTCTTCCCGGCGGGCCCGTCGAACGCCTCCGCCGCCTCCGGCAGCAGCTCGGCCAGGGTCTCGTCCCGGGCGGCCCACTCCTGGGTGAGGCAGGCCGGCAGGCCGCCGACCTCGATCAGGCTCTCCCAGAAGCGCACCCGGCTGGTCCCCGGCAGCAGCAGGTGCTGGGTGGAGAAGTCGGTCGGCTCCTCGTAGGCGCGGGCCAGGGCCGTGGTCACCGCCTGTCCGCCCTCGCTGAGGAGCTGCTCCACCGGCTTGAGGTACTCGAAGCCGCGCGGCGGGAGGTGCGGGCTGACCGTGCGGCCCACCCCGCGCCGTACGGTGATGGCGCCGTCCTCCTGCAGCAGGATCAGCGCCTCGCGCAGGGCCGGGCGGCTCACTCCCAGCTCGGCGGCGAGCCGCGGTTCGGTCGGCAGCGTGGAGCCCGGGGGGTAGGTGCCGTCCCGGATGGCCTCGACCATCCGCTCGTACAGCGCGACGACCGGCCGCCGTCGTGGCGGCATGGGTTGTCTGCCGGCCATGTTCATCTCCCTGGGGCCGTGGTCCGACGTCGTCACCCGTCATGGGGTGGCGCTCCGCGCGCTCGCGTGGCCGCGCGGACCCCAGTTTCGCACCGCTGGACGGCGCCGTATGCAGGCGAAGCAATCGCTGTACGCAGCGCAAAGCAATCCTCGTGCGCGGCGCGAAGCAATCGTCCGTGATCTCTTGACACCCCTGGAACCGCGCGATAGACCAGAGCGCACGACGCGTTCCTGTCTGACAAGTGACGCAGAACGAGCGTCGACGACGCCGGTACATCTCGTGACGGGCGCCCCCTGCAGCGCGCCGCAATCCGGCCGCGCCGGTGTCCGGCGCCCGCACGAAAGCCCCGCCCCCTCAGCCCCAGGAGCCGTCATGCCCCTCAACTTCCGCGAGCGCACGCGCCCAGCGCCGCCCGCCGTCCCGCGGCTGCTGCTGCCCTCGCTCGTGCTGGCCGTGCTCGGCTACCAGATCAACGCCACCATGCTCAGCCCCGCGCTGCCCGACATCGCCCGCCGGCTGGACACCTCCAGCAGCCTGGTCGGCCTGTCGCAGACGCTGTTCTTCCTGCTCGCCGCCGTCGGACAGGTCACGCTGGCGCGCCTCAGCGACTACCGCGGGCGCAAACCGGTGATGCTGCTGTGCGGCGTGCTGCTGATCATCGGCAACCTCGCCTGCGCCCTGGCGCCCGACATCTCCGTCTACCTCGCCGGGCGGATCCTCCAGGGCGTCTCGGCCGCGATGTTCTCGCTCTCCTTCCTGACCCTCAACGATCTGCTGCCGCCCGCCGCTTTCGGCCGCGCCGCCGGCATCATCAGCGCCGTCAACGGCGGTTTCGCGGGGGTGGACGCCATCGTCGGCGGGCGGCTCGCCGACACGGTCGGCTTCCGCGCGATCTTCCTCGGCGGCCTGGTGCTGTCGGTGGTGGGAACCCTGGCGGTGGCCCGGTACGTACCGGCCGTGCCGCCGAAGGCCGCGGGCAGCATGGACTGGCTGGGCGCGGGGCTCCTCGCGCTGGGCCTGTCCGGCGTCCTCATCGGCCTGGCGCAGGGCGCCGGCTGGGGCTGGACCTCGCCGGCCACGCTCGGCTGCGTAGTGGGCGGACTGGCCGCGCTGGTGGCGTTCGTCCTCGTACAGCGGTCCCGTTCGGCGGGCAGCAACTCGGTCTCCGGTACCGGCGCCGGCACGGACTCCCGTACGCCCGCCGCCGACAACGCCACCACCGTCCGTCCCCGCACCACCGCCGTCATCGACATCCGGCTGCTCGCCTCGCGCCGGGCCTGGCCGCTGCTGCTGACCGTGACCCTCACCCTCGCGGGCGCCTTCGGCGCGCTCGCGCTGACGATCCCGCTCTTCACGCAGGACGCGCACGCCGGTTACGGGCTGTCCGCCACCCGGTCCGCGCTGCTGTACGCGACGCCTGCCTCGGCGATCGGTGTGATCGGCGCCCCGCTCGCCGGGTACTTCGGGCCGCGCGTCGGCTGGCGCCGTACCGCCCTGGTCGGCTCGGCCGGTTCGCTGCTCGCCTTCGCCGTCGCGGTGCCGTTCCGGAGCGAGCCCTGGGTGCTCTTCGCCGCGCTCGCCGTGCTGGGCCTGACGTACAACGGCATCAGCATCACCGCGCTCAACGGGCTCGCCGTCGTCTCCGCGCCCAAGGACCAGCAGGGCGCCCTCACCGGTCTGACCGGCGCCTGCTTCGGCGTCGGCGCCTCCCTCGGCACCGCCCTGGCCTCCGGGCTGATCACCTCGGCCGGTACCGACGGGGCCACCGGCGCCGCCGCCTACACCGGTGCCTTCGTCGCCGCGCTCGCCCTGCTGGCCCTCGCCATGGTGACCGCCCTGGCCGTCCGGCCCGTACCGGCGGATGAAGAGGCCGGCCGTACGGAGCGCGCGCCCGCCGCCCACGTGTGAGGCCGTCCCCGGACGCGGTCCCGCCGGGCGTTCTGCGAATGTGTGCCCATGGCACTCAATGCAGTCATCGGTGTCGACATCGGCACCTCCAGCAGCAAGGGCGTCCTGGTCGCCCTGGACGGCACACTGCTGCGCTCGGCGGTCCGTGCACACACCGTCGACCGGCCGGCACCCGGACACGTCGAGATGGCCGCCGACGTCTGGTGGACGGAGTTCGTCTCGCTCGTCCGCGAGCTGACCGCGGACGGCGCAGCGGACGTGCGCGCCGTCGGCGTCAGCGGCATGGGCCCGTGCGTCCTGCTCACCGACGCCGACGACGTACCGCTGCGCCCCGCGATCCTCTACGGCGTCGACACCCGCGCCACCGAGCAGATCACCCGGCTCGAACACCGCCTCGGTGCCGAGCAGATCAGGGCCCGCTGCGGCTCCGGCCTCAGCAGCCAGGCCGCCGGCGCGAAGATCGCCTGGGTCGCCGACGAGGAACCGGAGCTCTTCGCCCGCGCCCGCCGCCTCTACATGCCCAGCTCCTGGCTGGTCCGCAAGCTCACTGGCAGCTATGTCCTGGACCACCACTCCGCGAGCCAGACCACGCCGCTGTACGACACCGTCGCCCGCTCCTGGTACGACCCGTGGGCCGGACTGATCTGCCCGGACCTCGAACTCCCGCCGCTGCGCTGGTCCGGCGAGGCCGCCGGCACGGTCACCGCCGAGGCTGCCCGGCTGACCGGACTGCCCGCGGGCATCCCCGTCATCACCGGCACCGTCGACGCCTGGGCCGAGGCCCTCAGCGTCGGCGCGCACACCGTCGGGGATCTGATGCTCATGTACGGCACGACGATGTTCCTCGTCCACACCGTGCCCGACCTGCTGACCGCGCCCGCGCTGTGGAGCACGGTCGGCGCCCTGCCCGGCACCCGCAACCTCGCCGGCGGCATGGCCACCTCCGGCGCCGTCACCGCCTGGCTGCGCGACCTCTGCGGCGCGCCCGACTACGCCGACCTGCTGCACGAGGCCGAGAAATCAGGCACCGGCGCCAACGGCCTGCTGATGCTGCCGTACTTCGCGGGCGAGCGCACCCCGGTCATGGACCCGCAGGCCCGCGGCGTCATCGCCGGCCTCACCCTCTCCCACACTCGCGGCGACCTCTACCGCGCCGCGCTGGAGGCCACCGCGTACGGCGTCCGGCACAACATCGAGGCCATCGAGGCGGTCGGCGGCGACATCCGGCGGGTCGTCGCGGTCGGCGGCGGCACCCAGGGCCGGCTGTGGACCCGGATCGTCTCCGACGTCACCGGCCGGCCGCAGGAGGTGCGCACCACCTCCATCGGCGCGAGCTACGGCGGCGCGCTGCTCGCCGCCCAGCTCATCGGCGACGCCTCGGTCGACGCCTGGAACCCGGTACAGGAAACCGTCGTGCCGGAGCCCGGCGCCGCGGCCCGGTACGAGGAGCTGTACCGCCTCTACCGCGACCTCTACCCGGCCTCGGCGGACATCGTCCACGCCCTGGCGGCGCACCAGACCCGCTGAACCGTGATCGGCGGGCACCCGCCCCCGCATCATGCCGTGCGGAAAAATCGCCGGGCATGGGAAGGCATGTGCCGGGTAGCCAGGGGGTGACGAACGGTACGACCGCGAATGTGCTCCCCCAGCGGGAGGGAAGGAGTCCGTCATGCTCATGGCCCACTCCGCGATGCTGCGCAATCTCATCGACCAGTACGAGGCGCTGGCCGTGCTGAATGCGGAACGCGGCACCGACGAGGTGCGCCAGCGGATGGACGACCTCGCGTACCTGCTGTGCATCAGCACCGGCACGGCCGACGTGGACAGCGCGCTGGTCGCCGCCCGGCACCGGCTGCCCGGCGCCCGTATGGAGGACGACTCCCTGCTCACCGCGTGATCCCGGCGGGGCGGTGCCCCGCGGGCGCGGTACGGCCGTGGTAGATGTTGCGTGCCCCGCGCCGTGGACAGGAGAGGCGTATGACCGAGCAGAATCCGGACCCGGACCCGCGGCGTACGCCGGGCCTGGAGCCCGGCGGCGGTGTGCCGCCGGGCGAGACGCCGCCCGCCGAGGGCAGCACGCCCTGGGCCGGCCCGCAGGAGACGTACAACCCCCCGAAGGGCTGGTCCAAGGGCCCGCTGATCGCCATCGGGATCGTGGTGCTGCTCTGCGTCGTCTTCTTCCTGGCCTTCGCGTTCCTGGTGTGATGATCGTGGGCGCGCTCGCTCAGGGGTAGGAGACCACCGTCGACGGCACCGTGTCGGTGCCCGAGGTGGCCGCCCCCGTGTCATTGATGATGTGCTCGAACTGGCCGTGGCCGCTCAGCGAGACGACGAGCAGGTCGTGGAACTTCACGCCGGGCGTGCGCGGCGCCGCGAAGGCGTGGTCCTGCCGGATGGTGGGGTCCACGTTGTAGTAGCAGTAGCTGCCCAGGCCCCAGCCCTCGTGCGTGGTGACCGAGTCGGCGACCTTGTATGCGGCGTAGCCCTTCGTGGTGCCGTCCTGCACCGCCGCCTGGTTCGGCGCGTCGTACGCCTTCTCGTTCTGGAAGAAGATCGTGCGGCCGCGCTCACCCCGCCACTCCACGTCGTACTTGTTGAAATGTTCGACGAAGAGGCCGGTGGCGAGGACGTCGGCGCCGTTGACGCGGACGCCGTAGTCGGCGCGGTTGGTCTCCCAGCCCACGCCGTCACCGTGGTCGGCGCGCCAGACCCAGGTGTGGTCGACGATGGTGTGGTTGCTGTTGATCACCATGCTGGTGGTGGCCTTGCCGGCGCCCGCGCCGCCGATCCGGAGGAACACGTCCTGGACGGTGATCGGGTTGGCGGCGTGGTCCACCGAGGCGCCCTCGGGGCCGACCTCCAGCAGGGTGGCGGAGTTGACGGAGCCGGCGTCGATGAGGAAGCCGGCCAGCCGCACGCCGTCCACATCGGCGACCTTCAGGGCCGTCACGCCGCCGTCCGGAATGAGGGTGGCGTAGCCCAGGCCCAGTACCACCGTGTTCGCGCGCTTGACCTCGACGGCCCGGTCGACGTGGTGGATGCCGGGCGTGAGCAGCAGATGGAGGCCCTGGTCCAGCGCCTGGTTCATGGTCGTCGCGCTGGTCCCGGGCCTGACCACGTAGAACTGGCTCAGCGGCAGGGACGTGCCGCGCGGTGTGCCGCTGCCCCAGGTGATGCCGCGCGCGTTCGTGCGCTTCTCGGGAAGGAAGACCCGGTACGCGTCGCCGTCCAGGTAGAGGAAGGGCTTCTCGCGGGAGACCGGGGTGGTGTCCAGGGTGGTGTACGGCGGGTCGGGGAAGCCCTGGGCCGGAGCGCCCTCGACGCCGGAGAAGACCATGTTCCAGACCGCGTTGGTCCAGCCGCCCACCGCACTGTCGCGGGTGTACCACTGCTGTTGCGAGTACGGTCCCACGGTGCCGTCGACGCGGCTGTCGGCGATATAGCCGCCGCTGGCCCAGCCGTAGCCGTCGGGCGCGAGGTTCAGCCCGCCGCGGATGTGCATCCGGCGGAACGGCGCGGCCTGCGCGACCGCCCACCGGTTGGTGCCGCTGACCGGGGTGAGGGCGAGGTTCTCCGCCGAGCGCCAGAAGTTCTGCGTCGCGTTGCCGTCGAACCAGCCCGCGTCCACGGTCACATCGCCGTTGATGGACGTGTCGTCGGGGGAGAGGCCGAGGCCCGCTATGGAGGTGTAGAAGCCGAGCTGCGCGTTGAGGCCGTGGTACGTGCCCGGCTTGAACAGCAGCGCGTACCGGCCGGTGCCGAACTGCGCGCGCTCCTGCTGCCGGAAGATCTCGTCCAGCTTGCCCTGGATGTCGGGCGTGGACGGGTCGAAGACGAGGACGTTCGGGCCGAGGTCGCCGCCGCCGGGGAGCGGGTCGGCTGCGCGTCCCGCGGGTGCGGCCGGGGCGGCGGAGGCGGCGGTGGTGAGGGCCGGGAGGCCGGCCGCGGGGAGTGCGGCGGCCATGGCGGCCAGGACGGAGCGGCGTGCGGGCATGGCGACTCTCCTGCTTCAGGAACTGAACGGTGGGGTTTCCTGGGAGCGCTCTCTTGCCCGACGAATGTTCAGTACGTGAGGACACACCGTCAAGAGGTACGGACCAACTCGCCCGTGTGCGGAGGAGATTGGCGGCTGTGCCGTTCGTAGGTCGAAGACGCGACGGAGCCGGCCGCTGTGGGGCGGCCGGCTCCGTCTGCGCGAACGGTGCGGTGCTACTCCTTGCCCACCTCCCTGCTCACGGCGGCGGGCGAGTCGTAGTCGGACTCGGGCAGCTTCTTCAGCGCGCCCATGATGTCCTTGCTCGCGCCGTGCTGCTCGGCCTGCCGCATGATCTCGTCCTTGGAGGCCGGGTAGTTGACGCCGCCGAGGCACTTCTGCATTTCGATGGGGTTCACGTTGTTCTCCATGCGCTGGGGGTACCCCGGCGGCCGGCTTCCCACGGCGTGCGGACGCCATTATTCGCCCCGATGGAGCAAGGAATTCAGGCCGCTGTATACGTGATGACGAGAACATCGCGGCGGGCGGGCCGGCCGGCGTCCACCGGCCGAATGGGCGAGACTCCGTGCAGGGTGCTGCGGTCGTCGGAGAGCAGCAGGGCGGCCGGCTCCCGCAGGGTCGTCGACAGCACTTCGCGGCCGTCGGTCGCGTACACCGTGCTCTGCCCGCCGGTGGCGTTCTCCCGGCCGATGAGCAGCGAGGTCACCAGCGTCACACCGTCCCGGTGGCGGCCCTCGGGAGTGGGCTGCCCCTCGCCGTCGGCGGCGGCGCTCACCCGGAAGGGATGCACTTTGACCTGCCACCGCTCCGGTCTCGCCAGCGCGTCCGCCGCCTTTCCCAGCAATTCCAGCAGCGAATGCAGTACCGGGTCGGCAAGGAATGCGTCGGTCAGCGGGTCGAAATGGCGGTCCTGTGTTTCGTAGAGGTGATTGGTGCCCTCCGGCTGCAGGAAAGGCGTGTGGGGCTGCAGTGTCCCTTCGCCGGTTTCCGGATCGACGGTGAAATGGCCGTACCGGCGCAGCCTGCGGGTGCCGTGGGCCGCCGCGTACGGGTCCGGTGACAGGTCCTCCCAGTGCGCGGCGAACCGCGCCCAGCCGTTGGGCCCGCCCGGCAGCGCGGCCCGCACGGTGGCCGGGGGCATGAGGTGGGCGCCGGTGACGGCCAGTGCGGTACGGGCGGCCTCGATGCCGGGGGCCGCGCCCGCGCCCGCAGGGTCGGCGGCACCGTCCGCTGTTCCGGTGCTGTCGGTGATGCGGTCCATGGGCCCATGATGGGCGGCTCTTCCGGTGGCTGCACGTCGATGCCCCGTGTGCTGAGCCGGCGCTCAGCGGCGCGGAGGCAGCCGGTGCAGCTCCACCTCGCTCAGCCGTCTGTCCGCCGCCGTCGCCGTCATGTACGTGCAGTACGGCTGGCGGCGCCGGTCCGTGGGGGAGCCGGGGTTGAGGAGCCGCAGGCCGCCCGGAGCGACCGTGTCCCAGGGGATGTGGCTGTGCCCGAAGACCAGCACGTCGAGGTCGGGGTAGCGCTCGGCGCACCGACGCTCGCGGCCCTGCGCCCCGCCCGTCTCGTGCACGACACCGAAGCGCAGCCCGCCCAGCTCGGCGCGTGCCACCTCCGGCAGCCGGGCCCGCAGCTCCGGCCCGTCGTTGTTGCCGTACACGCCGATCACCCGGCGGGCCCGCGCCTCCAGCAGGTCCAGCGTGGCCGTGTCCACCCAGTCGCCCGCGTGCAGCACGGCGTCGGCGCGCTCGATCTCCGCGAGGAGCTGGTCCGGCAGGACCTTGGCGCGCTTGGGCAGATGGGTGTCGGCGGTCAGCAGCAGACGCACCGGGCGGCCTCCCTGGTCGTACGGGCTCGTCACGGTACTCCTGGTCCCCTCCGCGGCACGGTCGCATAGGCTCACCGGGCGATGAAGAACACTCAGGTGCCGCCGGCTGCCAAGGCGGACAGGTCGACCGTGCGGCGGCACAACCTCAGCCTGGTGCTGCGGGTGGTGCACGACGAGGGCGAGGTCACCCGCGCCGCGGTGGCCGCGCGGGTGGGGCTGACCAGGGCGGCGGTGTCCTCGCTGGTGGAGCAGTTGCTGGCGGGCGGGTTCCTGGTCGAGTCGGGCAAGACGTTCAGCGGCCAGGCGGGTCGCCCCGGCACCGTCCTGAAGGTCGCGGGCACGGGCCCGGCCGGGCTCGGCGTGGAGATCAACATCGACTACGTCTCGGTGTGCGTCGTGGATCTCGCGGGCACCGACCGGGTACGGCTGACCACCCACCTCGACAACCGGGGCGCGCCCCCGGAGGAGGTACTGGACCGGGCGGCCCGGATCGCCGCGCGCACGCTGGAGTCGGCCGCCGAGCAGGAGCTGCGCCCGGCGGGGGTGCGGCTCGCGGTGCCGGGCCTGCTCTCCGGCGGCACCGTGCGCCAGGCGCCGAACCTCGGCTGGCACGGCGTGGCGGTGGAGGAGATGTTCGGCCGGGCCCTGTCCCGGCTGCGGCCCGCCGAGCGCCCGCTGCCGGTCGGCTCGGACAACGAGGCGAACAGCGCGGCCCTCGCCGAGCTGTGGTTCGGCGGCCTGGACCGGGTGCGCAGCTTCCTGTACCTGACGGGGGAGACCGGCGTCGGCGGCGCGCTCGTCCTGGACGGCGAACTGCTGCGCGGGGCGCACGGCTTCGCCGGCGAGATCGGGCACGTGGTGGTGGACCCGGACGGGCCCGAGTGCCGCTGCGGCGCGCGCGGCTGCTTGGAGCAGTACGCGGGCCAGGCGGCCCTGCTGCGCAACGCCGGGCTGGAGCCGGCGCAGGGCGGGGCGCCGGCCGTGACCGAGCTGGAGCGGCGGGCCCGGCAGGGCGAGCCGCGCGCGCTGGCGGCGATCGAGCAGGCCGGGCGGCAGCTCGGGCTGGTGCTGTCCGGCGCGGTGAACCTCTTCGACCCGGACGCCGTGGTGCTCGGCGGCAGCTACCGGCTGCTGATGCCGTGGCTGGCGCCCGCCACCCACGCGGAGCTGGCCCGGCGGGTCGTGTCGGGCCTGTGGAGCGCGGACGGCGGGCGGCTGCGTGCCTCGTCCTCCTCGGGCGACGCCGCGCGGGGCGCCGCCGCCCAGGTCGTACGGGAGGTACTGGCGGACCCGCTGGCGTACACGGAGGCCCAGCCGGGCTGAGGAGCCTCGTCAGCCCACCGCGAGCAGGTGCTCCATTGCGAGCTGGTCGAGGCGCTCGAAGGCCATCGAGCGGCCGGCGGCGGCGCTCACGTCGAACTCCTCGTACGCGGTGCGGTCGGCCCGCAGCGCGGCGAGGCCGTCGGCGGCGGTGGGCTGCGCGAGCTCGTCCAGGCGCGAGTCGCGCAGCGCCTGCTGCACCTCGGGGTCGGCGCGGAAGGCGGCGGCCCGCTCGCGCAGGATCAGGTAGTTGCGCATGCAGTTCTTCGCGGACTCCCAGACGCCGTCGAATCCGTCGGTGCGCACCGGCTTGAAGTCGAAGTGGCGCGGGCCCGCGTACCCGGCGGTCTCCAACAGGTCCACCAGCCAGAACGCCTGCCGCAGGTCGCCCGCGCCGAAGCGCAGGTCCTGGTCGTACTTGATGCCGTTCTGGCCATTGAGGTCGAGGTGGAAGAGCTTGCCCGCCCACAGGGCCTGCGCGATGCCGTGCGGGAAGTTCAGCCCGGCCATCTGCTCGTGGCCGACCTCCGGGTTCACGCCGAACAGCTCGGGCTTCTCCAGCCGTTCGATGAAGGCCAGCGCGTGGCCGACGGTGGGCAGCAGGATGTCGCCGCGCGGCTCGTTCGGCTTCGGCTCGATGGCGAAGCGCAGCCCGTAACCCTGCTCGGTGACGTACTCGGCGAGCAGGTCGAAGGCTTCCTTCATGCGGTCCAGCGCGTGCCGGACGTCCTTGGCGCCGCCGGACTCCGCGCCCTCCCGGCCGCCCCACGCCACGTACGTCTCGGCGCCCAGCTCGGCCGCGAGGTCGATGTTGCGCATGGTCTTGCGCAGTGCGTAGCGGCGCACGTCGCGGTCGTTGGCGGTGAAGCCGCCGTCCTTGAAGACCGGCTGGGTGAAGAGGTTGGTGGTCGCCATCGGGACCTTCATGCCGGTGGCGTCCAGCGCGGCGCGGAACCGCTTGATGATCGCGTCACGCTCGGCGTCCGCCGTCCCGAAGGGGATCAGGTCGTCGTCGTGGAAGGTGACGCCGTACGCGCCCAGCTCCGCCAGCCGCTCGACGGACTCCACCGGGTCCAGCGCGGGCCGGGTGGCCACGCCGAACGGGTCGATGCCGGTCCAGCCGACGGTCCACAGGCCGAAGGTGAACCGGTCCTCGGGGGTGGGGGTGTAGCTCATGGGGCACCTCTCTTGCGTCGCACCTATTAGTAAAGGCAGAAAACAAATTAGTATGCGGCGCAGTCGCGGGGAAGCCCCCACGGCGGACCGACCGGAAAATCCGTCAAGGAGGAAACGTGCGCGGACAGCAGCGCGTGGTCATCGGGGTGGACAGCTCGACCCAGGCCACCAAGGCCGTCGTCGTCGACGCAGAGACCGGCCGCATTCGGGGGCAGGGGCGCGCCCCGCACACCGTCACCGGCAGCGACGGGGCCCGGGAGAGCGACCCGGAGGCGTGGTGGAGCGCGCTCGGCGAGGCCGTCGCCGCCGGGCTGAAGGAGGCCGGCGCCGATCCGTCCGACGTGGCCGGTATCGCCGTCGCGGGCCAGCAGCACGGGCTCGTCGTCCTGAACGCGGCCGGGCGGCCGCTGCGGGATGCGCTGCTGTGGAACGACACCCGCTCGGCGCCGCAGGCTGCGGCCCTGACCGCCGCGCTCGGCGGCCCGGAAGCCTGGCTCGCCCGTACCGGATCGGAGCCGGTCGCCTCCATGACGGCCACCAAGTGGCAGTGGCTGCGGGAGCACGAGCCGGCCACCGCCGAGGCCGCTGCCGCCGTCCGGCTGCCGCACGACTTCCTCACCGAGCGCCTGGCCGGTACGGCCGTGACCGACCCCGGCGACGCCTCGGGCACCCTCTGGTACGCCACCACGACCGGCGCCTACGACCCGGAACTCCTCGATCTCGTCGGCATGGAAGCGCGGCTGCTGCCCGAGGTCGCGCCGACCGGCGCCACCCGCGTCGGGTCGCTGACCCCGGCGGCCGCCGACGCGCTCGGGCTGCCCGTGGGCATCGCCGTCGCGGCGGGCACCGGTGACAACATGGCCGCCGCCGTCGGCCTCGGCCTCGGCGGCGCCGGCCTGCTCGACCATCCCGTGGTCAGCCTCGGCACCTCCGGCACCGTCTTCGCCGCCAGCCGCACCCGGCCCGCCGCCCCCGGCATCGCCGGATTCGCGGCCGCCGACGGCACGTACCTCCCGCTCGGCTGCACCCTGAACTGCACGCTCGCCGTCGACAAGGTCGCGGCCCTGCTCGGGCTGGACCGCGAGGACGCCGAGCCGGGCGGCGCGGCAGTCCTCCTGCCCTACCTCGACGGCGAGCGCACCCCCGACCTGCCGCACGCCTCCGGCCTGCTCACCGGCGTCCGCCACGACACGACGCCGCGGCAGCTCCTCGGCGCGGCCTACGAAGGCGCCGCCTTCACCGTGCTGCGCGCCCTGGACGAACTGCTGCGCGCCTGCGGCCTGGACCCCGCGGCACCGGAGGTGCGCGACCGTCCGTTGCGGCTGACCGGCGGCGGTGCGCAGGGCCGGGTCTGGCGGGACACCGTCCGTCGGCTCTCCGGCCGCCCGGTGATCGTGCCGCACCACACCGAACTGGTCGCGCTCGGCGCCGCCGCGCTGGCCGCGGGCGCGGCGACCGGTGCCGATCCCGTGGGGATCGCGGCCGGTTGGGACACGGGGGAGGGCGAACCGCTGCCGGCCCTGCCGCGCGATCGGGCGGCCTGGGACCGCATCGAGGGCGTACTGGACCGGGCGGCGCCGACACTGCTGAGCTGATCGAGCTGGGCCGGGGGCGGGCGCGGGGCCGTTGGGCCCCGGGCCCGTCAGGCCACCGCGTCCCCGAACTCCCGCACGGCGTCGTCCACGATGGTCTGCAACTGGGCGTGGTGCGCCCCGCGCCAGTACACCCGGCCGCAGGCGGTGCACTGCGCGAACACGTCGTACGTGCGCCGCGTGCCGTGCTCCAGCCGCTCCCGCACCGACTCCTTGTCCGCGTCCTTCAGCTCGCCATTGCACGCCGTGCAGCGCGTCCACGGGGCCAGCCGGGGCGCGAACCGGCCCAGTACGTCCCGGAGTTGTTCCTCCGGCCGGTCGCTGTAGACGAAGCCGCCGGCCCACAGCTCACGGCGGCGCAGCAGCCCGCGGTCCCGGGAGAGCAGCACGCGGCGCTGCGCGGCGGAGCGGGAGGCCAGCTCCGGGTCGCCGATGTCCTCGCTCTCGTACGCCGCGTCCACGCCCAGCAGCCGCAGTCGCCGCGCGAGCGTGCCGAGATGGACGTCGAGCAGGAAGCGCAGCGGCGCGCCCGGCACCCGCTGCGGCCGCTCGACCGGCCGCACCTCGACGCTCTCCCGCTCCCGGGGCACGTACGAGACCGGCTGCGCGCGGCCGTCGACGAGCAGCGCGCCCACCTCGGTGAGCGGCACGCCGAGCGATTCGACGATGTGGCCGAGCGTGGACGACCCGTCGGTGACAAAGGCGGTGGCGCCCCCTCGCCGGGCGGGCGCGGCGAGAACTTGCAGCTCAGGGGCGAAACTGATGGAGATCTCCGGACCGTTCACCCCCACAGCATGCCATCACCGCGACGCGTCGGACCGGGGATTTTCCGCCGTGCCGACGACGCGCGCGTACTGGGCTTCCAGCCCCTCCAGCAGCGCCTGCAGGCCGGTCTCGAAGGCGCCCTCGTCGACCGAGCGCTGGTGCTGGGCCAGCAGATGGGCCTGGTCGAGGTGGGGGTACGTACCGGCGTAGAGGTCCGCGTCGGTGGGGAAGCCGGCGGCGAACGAGCCGAGGGCCGAGCCGGTGATGAAGTACCGCATCGAGGCACCGATGTGCGTGGCGTGCGCGCGCGGCCAGCCGGCCGCGACCAGGCCGCCGAAGACGGCGTCGGCCAGCCGCAGGGAGTTCGGGCGGTGGGCGGAGGGGCGCATCAGGGCCGGGACGAGGTTGGGGTGGCCGGCGAGGGCCGCGCGGTAGGAGCGGGCCCAGTCGCGCAGCGCCGTACGCCAGTCCAGGCGGCCGAACATCGACAGATCGACCTGGCCGACGACCTGGTCCACCAGCGCGTCCACCAGCTCGTCCATCGTCCGGAAGTGGTTGTAGAGCGAGGGCCCGGTCACACCGAGGACGGCGGCGAGCCGCCGGGTGGAGAGGGCCTCGAGCCCTTCCTCGTCCACGATCCGCAGGGCCGCTTCCACGATGCGGTCGCGGCTGAGCAGTGGTTGGCGCGGGCGGGCCACGGCACGTCTCCTCGGAGGGGTCGGCGAGACGTGGACCTTACACGCTGGGTGCCCGGACGGGCGCGGAGCACCTCTTTTCAGCGGCGTTACGGCGGAGTAGGGTGCCAAAAACTTGCACCGCTAGTTTACGGGTAGCGGGCGCGTCGTACACAGCGTCGTACACGGCGAACAGGAGCATCCGCACATGACCACCCTGTCCCTGGCCACCATCCTCGCCGAGGCCGCCCGGCGCCGCCCCGACCATCTCGCGCTCGTCGAGGGCGAGCGGCGGATCACCTTCGCGGAGCTGTGGCGGCAGGCCAGGACCCAGGCGGCGGCGCTGGGCGCGCTCGGCGTACGGCCCGGCGACAAGGTCGCCCTGATGGCGCCGAACACCGCCGAATTCCCGCGCGCCTACTACGCGATCCTCGCCGCGGGTGCCGTCGTCGTCCCCGTACATCTGCTGCTCTCCGCGGGCGAGGTGGCGCATGTCCTCCGCGACAGCGGCGCGAAGCTGCTGCTCTGCCACGCGGACCAGGCGGCGACCGGCGGCGAGGCCGCGGCCGCCACGGACGCGCGGATGGTCACCATCGGGCCCGAGGTGCGGGTGCCCGGCGCGGACGGCCGGCTGGAGGACCTCGCCGAGACCGTCGAGCCGCTGCCGACGTACGCCACCCGCGAGGCCGAGGACCCGGCCGTGGTCTTCTACACCAGCGGCACGACGGGCGTCCCGAAGGGCGCCGTGCTCACCCACCTCAGCCTGGTCATGAACGCGACCACCAACGCCTTCGACTCCCACGAGGTGCGCCCTGACGACATCACCCTGGGCGCGCTGCCGCTGTACCACACCTTCGGGCAGACGGCGAGCATGAACTCCTCCTGGCGGCGCGGCGCGACGCTCGTCCTGCAGCCGCGCTTCGACGCCGCGGCGGCCCTGGACCTGATGGTGCGCGAGCGCGTCACCACCTTCCAGGGCGTGCCGACGATGTACGTCCGGCTGCTGGAGGCCGCGGCCACGGCGTCCGAACTGCCGCAACTCCGGCGGTGCGTCTCGGGCGGCGCCTCCCTCCCGGTACCGGTGCTGGAGAAGTTCACCGAGGTCTTCGACGCGCCGGTCTACGAGGGGTACGGCCTCTCCGAGACCTCGCCGACCGCGGCCGTCAACCAGCCGGCCTTCGGCACCCGCGCGGGCACGGTCGGCCACGCGATCTGGGGCGTCGACGTGGAGATCGCCGCGCCCGAGCCCGCCGACCGCATCGACCTGCTGCCCGCCGGCGAGCTCGGCGAGGTCGTCGTGCGCGGCCACAACGTCTTCGCGGGCTACCTCGGCCGCCCGGAGGAGACCGCGGCGGCCCTGGTCGAGGGATGGTTCCGCACCGGTGACCTCGGTACGAAGGACGCCGACGGGTTCCTCCGCATCGTCGACCGCAAGAAGGACCTGATCATCCGGGGCGGCTTCAACGTCTACCCGCGCGAGGTCGAGGAGGCGCTGCTGCGCCACCCCGGCATCGCCGAGGCCGCGGTCATCGGCCTGCCGCACCCCACGCACGGCGAGGAGGTCTGTGCCGTGCTCATCCGCGACAGGCACGCGGCCGCGGCGCCCACCGCCGAGGAGATCATCGACTGGTCCAAGGAGCGGCTGGCCAAGTACAAGTACCCGCGCCGCGTCGAGTTCGTCGACGCCTACCCCCTCGGCCCCAGCCACAAGGTCCTCAAGCGCGAACTCCGCAGGCAGTTCACGGACCGGCCCGCCTAGGGCGTCTCCGTCCACGCCCGGCCGCCGGCGGCCGGGACCCGTGTCCTGCCGTACCGCGCCGCCCGCAGAGGGAGAATGGCGGCGGCACACGGCCGTCGACGGACTGCGGGGCGAGCGATGCGGACAGGGCTGCTACGGATGGTGGGCGCGGCGACCGCCGTGTACGGCCTGGCGGTGACGGCCCGGCCCGAGCTGCTCGCCCGGCCCTCGGGGCTGGCGGACGCGGACGGCCGGGTGGCCGGGGCGACGCGCGTCTCGCTGCGGCCGCTGGCCTGGCGCGACGCGGCGAGCGGCGCCGCGCTGGTCCTCGCGCCCGAGGGCCCGGCGCTGCGGACGGCCGCTCTGGTCCGGATCGCCGCCGACTTCGGGGACGCGGCCCTGCTCGGCGCCACGCTCCCGGACCGGTCCGCGCGCCGGATGGCCGTCGCGGTGTCCGTCGGCTGGGGCGCCCTCTCGCTGGCGGGGCTGCTCGCGCCCGCCGCGCGGCGGCCGCGGGGCGTGCCCGGCCGGGCGTAGCGCACCCTCCGGGCGGCCTTCGCACGGCGTCCGCCTGCTGGGTCTTTTCACGAGACCATCCGTATCCTGGCCGCATGAGGCGGACATCCTTTGCCCACTGGCCCTGCTCGATCGCCCGCACGATGGATCTGCTGGGCGACTGGTGGACGCCGTTGGTGCTGCGCGAGGCGTTCTACGGGATCCGGCGGTTCGACGCGTTCCAGGAGTCGCTGGGGATCGCCCGCAACACGCTGACGGACCGGCTGCGCCGGCTGGTGGACGAGGGGCTGCTGGAGAAGCGGCCGTACCAGACAGAGCCCGTGCGGTACGACTACGTCCTCACCGAGAAGGGGCGCGACTTCTACACCGTGCTGCTGGCCATGAACCGGTGGGGCGACCGCTGGCTGGCCGGTGAGCAGGGGCCGCCGATCGTCTTCCGGCACGACACGTGCGGGCACGACAGTCACGCCGAGGTGGTCTGCGCCGACTGCGGCGAGCCGATGACGGCGGAGAACACCCGCGCCCGGCCGGGCCCCGGCTATCCGCCGAAGCTGGCCGAACGGCCGGACGTACGGGAGCGGTTCGGGCGCTGAGCCCCCCGCCCATCGGCGGCGCTACGTCTTGACAGGTGAGTCTATCTACGCAACTTTGGAGGTCAGGGCCCCGCCAGGGGTGGTGCTGAGGAGGATTGCCGGGTATGGAGTGGACGGGCGCGCGGTATGCGGACGGACCGACGGTCGAGGTGGACGCCTGGGTCGGGGCCGCGCCGGAACGGGTGTGGGAGCTGGTGTCCGACGTCGAGCTGATGCCGGAGCTGAGCGCCGAACTGCGGTCGGCGCAGTGGCTGGACGGCGCGCCGGGGCCGGCCCTCGGTGCCCGCTTCGTCGGCCACAGCGCCCATGAGGCACTGGGGGAGTGGCAGACCACCTCGTACGTTGTGGAGTGCGACCCGCCGCGCGCCTTCGCCTGGGCCGTCGGGGACCCCGAACACCCCACCGCCACCTGGCGGTTCACCCTCACCCTCGAGGACGGCGGCACCCGGCTGCGGCAGTGGGTCCGGCTGGGCCCCGGCCGGTCGGGGCTCTCGCTGGCCATCGAGCGGATGCCGGAGAAGGAGCAGAAGATCGTCCACGTACGGCTGCGGGAGTTCGAGCGGAACATCACCGCCACGCTCGGCGCGCTGAAGGAGCGGGCCGAGCGGGCCGAGCACACCGGCTCCCGGAAGGCGGATGCCTGATGCGCACCGCGACGACGATCGAGGCGTCCGGCGGTCCCTGGCCGGAGCTGGTGGACTACGTCACCGAGGCCGAGAAGCTGGGCGTGGACATCTGCTGGGTGGCCGAGGCATGGGGCGCGGAGGCTCCGTCCCCGCTGGGCTACCTCGCCGCGCGCACCGAGCGCATGCTGCTCGGCTCGGGCATCATCCAGCTCGGCACCCGCACGCCGATGGCCATCGCCCGCGCGGCGATCACCCTGTCGCAGATTTCCGGAGGCCGCTTCCTGCTCGGGCTCGGCCCGTCCGGGCCGCAGGTGATCGAGGGGCTGCACGGCGTGCCGTTCGCCCGGCCGCTCACCCGCATGCGGGAGACCGTCGAGATCGTGCGGCAGGCCGCGTCCGGCGAGAAGATCGCTCATGCCGGGCGGGAGTTCACGATCCCGCTGCCGGGCGGCGAGGCCAAGCCGATGCGGCTCTCGATGCGTGCCGAGCACGACATCCCGGTCTACCTGGCCACCCTCTCGCCGAAGATGCTCCGGCTGACCGGCGAGGTCGCCGACGGCTGGCTCGGTACGTCCTTCGTCCCCGAAGGCGCCAAGGAGGCGTACTTCGACCACCTGGACGCGGGGTTGACCGCCGCGGGCCGTACGCGGGCGGCGCTCGACATCTGCCAGGGCGCCGAAGTGGCGTTCGCCGAGGACGAGGACGCGCTGCGCACGATGGTGGCCGGGCGGAAGAAGGAGCTGGCCTTCAGCCTCGGCGGCATGGGTTCGGCGAGCACGAACTTCTACAACCGCGCCTACAGCCGCCAGGGCTGGGCCGAGGTCGCGGCCGAGGTGCGGGAGCGCTGGCAGGCCGGCGACCGGGACGGCGCCGCTGGGCTGGTCACCGATGAGATGGTGCTCGGCACCACGCTCATCGGGACGGAGGACATGGTCCGCACCCGGCTGCGGGTCTGGCAGGCGGCGGGCGTCGACACCGTACGGCTGTACCCCGCGGGCGACACCCTCGACGCCCGGCTGGCCACCCTCGGCCGCGCCCTGGACCTCGTACGGGAGGTGACGGCCGAGGCCGGGTAGCCGTCAGGCCGTCAGAAGCCCACCGTTCCGTCGATGCCCTCGCGCAGGAAGTCGGCGTGGCCGTTGTGGCGGGCGTACTCGTGGATGAGGTGCAGCATGACGAGGCGGAGCGAGACGTCCTCGCCCCAGCGCGCGAAGTGGCCGGTCACGTCGAGCGAGGGCGCCGCCGCTTCGATGCGCCGGGCGTGCGCGACCTCCGCCTCCCAGGCCGCGAACGCCTCGGAACGGGTGGCGCCGCTCGCGTCGTACGCGACCTGGCGGTCGCCCTCGGGCGACCAGACGAGGGGGACGTCCTCGGCGTTGATCACCTGGCGGAACCAGGTGCGCTCCACCTCCGCCATGTGCCGTACCAGGCCGAGCAGGGTCAGTGTGGACGGCGGCATGGAGTGGCGGCGAAGCTCCTCGTCGGTCAGGCCCGCGCACTTCATCGCGAGCGTGCCGCGGTGGAAGTCGAGGAAGGCGCGGAGCGTCTCCCGCTCCCCACCCCGCAGCGGCGGCGTCACCCGGTCGTCCTTGAGCGGCAAATGTCCGGTGGTCGCCGACTGCTCGCTGGTCACTGGCGGTCTCCTCCCCGTGGCGCGCCCGTGCGGCGGCCCCGGCGTGAGGTTAGCCCGCTTCGGTCTTCACCGCCGGGGTTTCCTCGGCCCGCTTGCCCAGCGCGCTGTGCCGGCGGCCGTAGCCGAAGTACAGCGCGAGGCCGGCCGCGAGCCAGACCAGGAAGCCGATCCAGGTGATGACCTGGAGGTTGAGCATCAGGTAGAGGCAGCAGAGGAGCGAGACCAGGGGGATGACGGGCACCCAGGGCGTACGGAACGCGCGGGGCAGGTCGGGGGCCGTGCGCCGGAGGATGAGCACGCTCGCGGAGACCGCGGCGAATGCGAACAGCGTGCCGATGTTGACCATCTCGGCGAGCAGGTCGAACTTCAGGAACGCGGCCAGGCACGCCATGATGACGCCCAGCACCCACAGGTTGATCTTCGGCGTGCCGTGCTGGGGGTCGACCTTGCACAGCGCCTTCGGCAGCAGCCCGTCGCGGGCCATCGCGAAGACGACCCGGCTCTGGGAGCGGAAGCAGATCAGGCTCACGGCGGTCAGGCCGACCACCGCGCCCACGCTGATGACCGTGGCGAAGCCCGGGTGCCCCTTGGCCGTGAAGGCGTCCGCGAGCGGTGCCTGCACCGACAGCTTCGAGTAGTGCTGCATGCCGGTGACCACCAGGCACACCGCGACGTACAGCACGGTGACGATGATCAGCGAGGCGATGATGCCGATCGGCAGGTCGCGCTGCGGCTTGCGGGTCTCCTCCGCGGTCGTCGCGACCATGTCGAAGCCGATGTACGCGAAGAAGACCATCGCGGCGGCGCTCAGGATGCCGGCCACGCCGAACGCGGTCGGGGTGATGCCGGTGAGCACCTGCAGCAGCGGCGCCTGCAGCCCGGAGACCTTGCCGGTCGGCTGGGCGTCGGGCACGAAGGGGTGGTAGTTCGCGGTGTCGATGAGGAACGCGCCCGCGATGATCACCAGCAGCACGATGGCGAGCTTGACCGCGACGAGCACGTTGGTGACGCCCTTGGACAGCTTGCCGCCCGCGATCAGTACGCCGGTCAGTACGAGGATGAGCAGCGCGGCCGGCAGGTTCATCACCGAGCCGTCGCCGCCGCTCACCGCCGCGGGCAGGTGCACGCCGATGCCGTTGAGCATGGAGCTCAGATAGCCGGACCAGCCGACCGCGACCACCGAAGTGGCCAGCGTCAGTTCCAGGCTCAGCGCCCAGCCGATGATCCAGGCGGGCAGCTCACCGAGCGAGGTGTAGGAGTAGGAGTACGCGGACCCGGCGACCGGCACCGAGGACGCGAATTCCGCGTAACACAGCGCGGCGCAGGCGCAGACCGCGGCGGCGACGATGAAGGAGAGCGCCACGGCGGGGCCCGCCATGTTCCGGGCCACCGTGCCGGTCAGTACGAAGATTCCGGTGCCGAGAATGACACCCACCCCGAGGATCGTGAGATCCAACGCGGAAAGATCACGACGAAGGCGCTGTTCGCCTTCTCCGCGAGCCTCCTTCAGCGCGCGTTCCAGGGGCTTTTTTCGTAGCAGACTCACGGTGTTTATCCGAACTCTCTGGGTTACCCGGGAACAAAGGGTGGTGTTCCCGACCAGGGAGTGTCGGACAACCGCGCAGCTCACCGCAACGCGACGCCCCGGTGTCTCACATCGTGATACGTCTCGTCCGTGCCGGTATTTCCCCGGTCACCTCACTCACATGACCGTGCCGATATGCCACGGCACGAATTCCTCCTCGCCGTATTCCATCGATTCGCTCTTCGTCGGCTCGCCCGAGGCGACCGCGAGAACGCGTTCAAAAATGGCCTGCCCCGTTTCCTCGACGGTGGAGGTGCCGTCGATGATGCCGCCTGCATTGATGTCCATGTCGTCGGCCATGTGCTCGAACAGCGGGGTATTGGTGGCGAGTTTCAGGCTCGGTACGGGGGCGCAGCCGAAGGCCGAGCCGCGTCCGGTGGTGAAGCACACGAGGTTCGCGCCGCCGGCGACGATGCCGGTCACTGAGACCGGGTCGTAGCCGGGGGTGTCCATGAAGACGAAGCCCTTGCTGGTGACGGGCGCCGCGTAGTCGACGACGTCGGCGAGGGCCGTCGTGCCGCCCTTGGCGACCGCGCCGAGCGACTTCTCCAGGATGGTGGTGAGGCCGCCCGCCTTGTTGCCGGGGGAGGGGTTGTTGTCCATCGACCCGCCGTTCTTCGCGGTGTACTCGCGCCACCACGCGATCCGCTCCAGCAGCTTCTCGCCGACCTCCTTGCTGGCGGCGCGTCGCACCAGCAGGTGCTCCGTGCCGTAGATCTCCGGGGTCTCGCCGACGACGCCGGTGCCGCCGTGCTCGACCAGCCGGTCGACCGCGTTGCCGAGTGCGGGGTTGGCGGTGATCCCGGAATACGAGTCGGAGCCGCCGCAGTTGGTGCCGAGGATCAGCTCGCTCGCCGGCACGGTCGTCCGGCGGGCGCGGTCGGCGGCCGGCAGCATGGCGGTCAGCCGCTCGACGCCCGCCGCCACGGTCTTCTTCGTACCGCCGAGCTCCTGGATCGTGCTCGCGGACACCCGCAGGTCCGCACGGAGCGGCAGCCCGTCGGTCAGCGCCGCGATCTGGTTGTCCTCGCAGCCCAGCCCGAGGAGCAGGAAGCCGGCGAAGTTCGGGTGCGTCAGATAGCCGCGCATGACGCGCCGCAGTACCTCGATGCCCTCGCCGTCCGCGGCGAGTCCGCAGCCCTGCCCGTGGGTGAGCGCCACGACGCCGTCGATGTGGTCGTAGTCGTCCAGGATGCCGGAGTACCGCATCCGGGCGGCGATCTGTTTGGCGGCGGTGGCCGAGCAGTTGACGCTGGTGAGGATCCCCAGGTAGTTCCGGGTGCCGACCGAGCCGTCGGCGCGCACGTAGCCCCGGAAGGTGGCGCGCTCGGACTCGGGGAGCAGGTGCACCGGCCGGGCGTCCACGGAGAACTCGTAGGCGCGCTCGAACTCCCGGTACTCCAGGTTGTGCAGGTGGACATGGTCGCCGGGCGCGATGTCCGCCGCGGCGAAGCCGATGACCTGGCCGTACCGCAGGACGGGCGCGCCCCGACGGACGGCACGCAGCGCGATCTTGTGCCCGCGTGCCACGTCGTCCCGCAGCAGTACGGTCTCGCCGCCCGCGTCGACGGTGGTGCCCGCCGGGATGCCGGCCGTCGCGACCGCGACGTCGTCCTGGGGCTGGAGGCGGAGGGCACGGGCTGCGGGCGGGACCATGAGCACCTCGATACGTGGGCGGGGCGGCCGGAGGGGTTCGGGCTTTCTGCTCGGGGCGTGTTCGGGATATCGACCAGTGATTGATATCCGGAGCACGCTAGAACCGGGCCGTGGGGGTGTCAATGACGCCTCCGTCCCTGACCTGCTCCTGACGTGCCCTCAGGTGTGCCGGTCCGCCCGCTCATTGACGCCGCTCAGAAGGCGGCTTTACGCTCCCGCTCAGTAGGTCGGACAACGTTCGATATCTCGAACGCGATCAGAGAGGCTCCCATGCTGACGACGCCCCTGAGCGGTGTGATCCCCGTCGTCCCGACGGTCTTCGACGACGAGGAGGAGCTGGACCTCGCCGGGCTGGCCCGGGTCGTCGACTACCTCATCGACGGCGGCGCCGACGCGCTGTGCGTCCTCGCCAACTACTCCGAGCAGTTCTCGCTGACGGACGAGGAACGCGACCAGGTGTGCCGTACCGTCCTCGAACGCACCGCGGGGCGCGTCCCGACGGTCGTGACGACCAGCCACTACAGCGCCCGCGTCGCCGCCCGCCGCAGCCGCGAGGCGCAGGCGATGGGCGCCGACATGATCATGCTGATGCCGCCGTTCTTCGGCGCCACGATGGCGGTCCCCGAGGCGGCACTGACCGATTACTTCACCACCGTGGCCGCCGCCACCGACCTCCCGCTCATGGTCCAGGACGCCCCCATGTCCACCACGCCGCTGCCCGTCGGCGTCCTCGTCCACCTGATCAAGGAAGTGCCGCAGTTGCGGTACGCCAAGATCGAGACGCCGGGCGCCGCCGACAAGCTCCGTACCCTCATCGCCGCGGTCGGCGACCGGCTGGAGGGCCCGTTCGACGGCGAGGAGGCGGTCACGCTCATCCCGGACCTGGACGCCGGCGCGGTCGGCACGATGTCCAGCTCGACCGTGCCCGACCGGCTCGGCCGGATCGTGCGGCAGTACCACGCGGGGGACCGGGACGGCGCGGTCGCGGACTGGGAGGAGCTGCTGCCGCTGATCCACTACGAGAACCGCCAGTGCGGGCTGCGCGCGCAGAAGATCCTCATGGCCGAGGGCGGCATCATCGCCTCCGACCGCACCCGCGCCCCCTTCGGTCCGGTACCGCCTGCGACCCGCGCCGGCCTCCTCGAACTGGCGCGGCGCCACGACCCGTTGGTACTGCGCTGGGCGCGCTGAGGGGCCGGGACCCGTTGGTACTGCGCTGGGCGCAGTGAGGGGCCGCAGCCGGTGCCCGTGCTCAGCCGGTCGCGGTGCCGTCGGCCGTGGGGCCGGGCGACCGCAGCGGCCGTACCGGGAGGTCGGCGACCAGCCGGCCGTCCTGGTCCTCCACCAGCAGCGACTTGATGGCGTCGCGGGCCATCGCGGTCATCATGCGGGTACGGGCGCCGGGACCGGGCGCGGTGAGGCTGCCGGCGGGCATCCGGTGCCCGTCGGCATCGGCCGTCATCATCCGGTACGTCCGGCCGGGCGTGAGCCCGGACAGGGACACCGGTACCTCGGTGCCCCACGGGTGCGGGATCATCAGCCCCTCGCGGGCCACCGTGACGACGTCCACCGGGCCGCTGTCCCGGTCGTGCACGGCCACCGGTACGAGGACCGCGAGGACGGCCAGCACGGCGGCGGCCGCCAAGAGGGCGACCCGGCGCGCACGCCGGGGCCGGGGACGGGGTGCGGGGGCCGGTACAGCCGAGGGGAGCGGAAGGAGTCCGGGCGCGGGCAGCCGCGCCGGCGCACCCTCCGCGCGCTCGAACGTCCGCACCACCCGGCGCACGCCTTCGCACTCGGCCGCGCACTCCTCGCACCCGGCCAGATGCCGGGTCAGGGCCGCCGGCAGCGGGCGGCCCAGCAGCAGGAGTTCGGTCGCCTGCGAACGGACCGCCTGGCACAGGGCACTCATGGGGCCAGCCATCCGTTCTCCTCCAGGATGCTCCGTAGCGCGCGGACACCGTAATACAGCCTGCTGCGCATGGTGGCCGCCGGGATACCGAGCTCGGCGGCGAGGTCCGCGCAGGTCCGGCCGAGGAAGTAGACCTCCACGACGGCCTGCCGCTGATCGTCGGAGAGCCGCAGCAGCGCCTCGTCCAGCTCGATGCGGGTCAGCAGGTGGTCGAAGACGTCGGTGCGGACCGGCTCCGGCTCCCGCTGCTCCCGGCGGTCGGCGCGGTCGCGCACGGACCGGCGGCGCACGGCGTCCACCACCGCGTTGCGGGCGATGGCGAAGAGCCAGGTGCGCAGCGTGGCGCGGGCCGCGTCGAAGCCGTCCGCCGCGCGCCAGGCACGGATGAAGGTCTCCTGGACCACGTCCTCGGCGAGCTGGTGATCGCCCAGCGCGTTGAGCGCGAAGCCGTACAGCTCGCCGCCGTACCGGTGGTAGGCGATCCGTACGTCCGCCTCCCCGGCCAGCGTCTCCTCCGCAGGCGCGTGCCCGTTCCCGGCTGCCGGCTTCGCGCCGGGCGCGTCGGCCGTCCCGCGGCGGCGCACGCGCCGGAGCAGCCCGCCCACTACCGGCTCCGCCCCGGAAGTCCCGCCCACCGCACACGCATGCGCCCGTCCTCCTCCAACGCCGAGAGCCGATCATCTGTGATCACCGTCGAGGGTGATCACCGTCGAGAGGGATACGTGCCGCGGGCCGATGGCGTTGAAGTCCGTCGGGGAAATTTCCCGAAGCCTCGATCACGCACTCTCGACCAGGTCAGGAATCCTCGATCAGGACGACGTGCTTGAGGTAGCGGCTCCCGAGGCCGATGAGCAAGGTGGCCTTGGCGCGGTCCAGGCGTACGTCGATACGGCCGTGGCGATGCGCGTCGGTGGCGAGGCTCAGCAGGTCCGAGGCGCAGCCGACGCTGAGGAAGTGCAGCCGGGAGAGGTCCACGACCAGATGGCCGTCGTGCGCCGAGCGCTTGAACGCCTCGCGCAGCGCGGAGATCCACTCGATCTGGGTGGCCATGTCCGCCTCGCCGATCAGCCGGACGAGGCCCGCCGCGTGCAGCACATGCAGGTCACCCGGCCCGTCGAGCAGGTCGTGCGGGTGGGCCGCGTGCATGGCGTCGAGCACCGCGGGCTCGAAGGCGCTCGTGTCGTACGCACAGACCTCGCTGTAGACGCGAGTGGCGAAAAGATGCGCCGCGTTCTTCTCGCAGGCCATCACCTCCTCCACATCCGCGCCGAGGTCGGCGACCCAGCGCATGTCGATGTACGCGCGCAGCCCGGCGTAACGCTTGGCGAGCGCGTCGGTGATCTCCTCCTGGATGCGCTGCCACTCGCGGGCGGGGATGAAGCGGCCGTCGGGGTGGAGCAGCATGCGCATGCTGGCGAACACCAACTGGCCGCTGGCGCAGACGTGGTCGAGCGCGGGGCCGTGTTCCTCCAGCCGTTCGCGCACCGTGTCGCGGTCGGCCTGCGGCGCGGGGCAGATGATGACCTTCTCGCCGCGTGCCAGCCCCGTCCAGGCGTACGCGGCCACCAGGTCCCACCTGGGCCGCTCCGTGTACCGGCAGAACGCGTGGTCGCCGGGCCGCAGCCGCTGTACGGGCAGTGTGCCGCGCTGCATCGCCTCCCCGGCCATCGTCCGCCGCCTCCCGACCGCACCACCGTCCGATGTCCGACCGCACCACCGTCCGGACCGTGCCGTAGGCCAACCTCAGCAGAACGTAAACGACCGCGTGCGTGCCGCGCCGAGTCGTGCACCAACTGCACGACTGTGCAAGGAAAACCGCTTACTCCAGCCCTCCACCCGAACGAACCGGTGCAGATCTCGAACGAAAGCCATCAGTTCGTGTCCACCGCCCCGCGGCATTGACCCCAACCCGCCGGCCCCTTACGTTCACCCTCCGGCGCGTGGCACGGAACGCGCACCGCCGGCTTTCCGAAGGAGGCCCAGGTGTCCGTCACCATCTGTTCCCTGCTGTGGGACGCGAAACGACACGGCGCACGCACTCAGAAGATCTCCTACGACTCCGACGGCTACCACCTCGTCCGCTTCCCCTACGGCACGTCGGACGAGAGCTACGACCCGTGGCGCATGCACGACCCGGCCAACGGGGGCGGCGAGCCCTCGGCCTTCCCCGACGCCCGCTCGGGACTGATATGGCCCAGCCACGAGGGCTGGGGCGTCCTCTCCGCGATGGTCTTCTGGGCCGCCGACTCCCGCCCCAACGAGTATCGCGCCCGCTTCGTCCGCGACCCGCTGAACAGCGCCGGCGGCTATGACTCCACGGCCACGACGGACACCTGGAAGACCGGCGGCGGCCAGTACAAGACCTATATGTGGCAGATCTTCGTCCACCCCGGCACCCCGGTCGGCCTGAAGATCTCGGCCCGCGGCAGCGGTGACACGAAGGTCGCAGCGCCGATCACCCACGCCCAGTTCAAACTGGCCATCCATACGGACGTGAAGCGGCCCTGACAGACCTCGCCGCGACGGGAACCCCGTTGCCGAGCAGGTCGTCAGCGTGAACGTGGTGCCAGGAGGTCGATCTCCAGTGCCCGCTCCCGGACGTGGTCCAGGGCCCGCCGGACGGCTCCGATCGAGACGACGTCCTTCCCGAGCTCCGATGCGACGACGTCCGGCAGGGGAGGGTGCACGTACTGGGGCAGGTCGCGTTCGATGATCCGCAGGATCCTGGTACAGGACGGCGCCAGGGAACCGGCGAGCACGACCCGTTCGGTGTCGAGCAGTACTACGAGGGCGGTCACGATCCTGGCGAACCGTGCACCGAGGCGTTCGACGGCCTCGGTGGCCAGGGGGTCGGCGGCGTCCGCCGCCGCGAAGACGGCCTCCGCCTCGATGTCCTCCAGGGGGAGCTCGCGAAGGCTCGACGTGGGGTGGGCCTCGGGGTCACGTACCGCTTCCCGGACCCAGTCCCGGAGCAGGCTGGCGGGGCCGAACGGAGAGCCGACGCCTTCCACCAGGTTGAGGAAGTGCATCTCGCCGGCGCCTCCGCGCGCGCCCCGCAGGAAGCGGCCCCCCTCCACGATGCCTGCGCCCAGAAGCTCGCCGGCTATCAGAGTCACGTAGTTCTCGAGCCCGCGGCCGGCACCCTGCCAGCCCTCCGCGAGCGCTGCGAGGTTGGCGTCGTTGTCGACGAGAGCGGTCCAGCCGTGGCGATGAGCCAGGTGCCCGGCGATGTTGGGGTTCATCCGCTCCCAGTAGTCGTTGGCGGTGCCCACCGTGCGCCCGTGTGCATCCACGGGCGCCGGGATGCCCACCGCAACGGTCAGTACCTGTGAGACCGCCGGCGATGTCGCCTCGAGCGCTTCGAGGATCGTCCGGCTGAGAACGTCGAGGCGCTCCTCGGCCGAGTGCCGGTCGCTGGAGAACGGCCGACTGTGCCGGGTGAGGCTTCGTCCTCGCAGGTCCGTGACCGTGGCTGTGGTGCTGTGCAGGCCGCAGTCGACACCCACGAGCACGCCGGCCGTGGGCCGGAAGGAATAGCGCCGTGCCGGGCGGCCCATGCGGTAGTCACCGTGCTCGCGCTGGTTCTCCACCTCCTGGATCCAGCCCCGGTGCACGAGCTCCTCGCAGACGTCGTGAACGGTGGCCCTGGTCAGGCCGGTCGAGGCCATCAGGTCCGATCCCGTGACCGGGCCCGAGTCCCACATGTGATGCAGGACGGTCCGCAGGTTCACCTCCCGGATGTGCCGCGCCGAGGGGCGCAACTTTTCGTCAGCCAACCCTTGACCTCCCTGGATCGCCCACCTAGCTTACATCCAGCGTTTAAATCTAGTGACTATATTTAAACGCTGATGGAAGGTGGGCGGAGGCGGCGAAGGACGCCTCCCCGGGCGCGGGACCGCCTCCGTCAGGCACACCACAAGGAGCCACCACATCGCCAGGCGGACGATCTCCGCCGCCGTGATCCCCGCCGACAACGGTGCGTCACGACTCAGGACGGAGTCCATGACGCGCCCTCCCTCCTCGGCCCCGTACCTCCCCGGCGGGCGCCGAGGGACCGACCTCACTCCAAGGAGCACGTTGTGAGCACTCCTCCGAGCCGCATCAGGCGGTCCACCCTTGCCCTCGGCGGGCCGGCGGCAAAAAAGGCCCTCCTGGCGATGTCCGTGGCCACGGTCCTGGCGGCCACCCTGCCGTCTGCGTCGGCCGTGCCCTCCCGGACGTCCGTTGCCACGGCGGCCGCGGCTGACGCGCGGTGCGCTGTCCCCGACGAGCCGGGCCGTTTCAAGGACGGCACCGGTTCGGCCACGGTCACGGTGACGGATGTCAGTGAGGACTGCCTGCGCACATACAAGCTGGTCAGCTCGGTCTCCGGTGAGCGCGTCTTCAAGGAGGCGCCGGGCAAGCCAACGCTGCGGTCCGGCTCGGTGCTGCTGGACGGCCTGTACGCCATGGCCCACGACGACGCGCGGCTGAACGAGGCCGACAAGGTCAGCGACGGTTCCTATAACGACGGCAAGCCCATCGACTGCCCCGGAGGCTGCTACACCACCGGTAAGGAGTGGACGTACGTCTGGACCCGGGACGTGTCCTACTCCGCGAACCTCGGCCTGACCGCCGCCGACCCCGAGCGGATGCGCAACACCCTCGCGTTCAAGCTGAGCGAGCGGCGCGACGGCTCCGGGGACACCCAGATCATCCAGGACACCGGTACCGGCGGCAGCTACCCGAACTCCACCGACCGGGTCGTGTGGGCGCTCGGGGCGAGCGAGACCATCAACTGGCTGCCGGACGGCGAGCGCCAGGCATTCGCGGCCAAGGCGTACGACGCCATCCGCAACACCATTGAGCACGACCGGAAGGTCGTCTTCGACCATGGCGACGGTCTCTACCGCGGTGAGCACTCCTTCCTCGACTGGCGCGAGCAGAGCTACGCGGACTGGACGAAGGACGACGTGGCCACCATCGCCACCTCCCGGTCACTGTCGACGAACGTCGCCCACTGGGCAGCCATCGATGCCGCGTCCCGCCTCGCGGACGGCGCCGGGGACAAGGCGGCCGCCGCCAAGTACCGCGGGTGGGCGGACGATCTCGCGCAGGCCATCCGCGAGAAGTTCTGGCTGCCGAAGAAGGGCCAGTTCTCGCAGATGCTCTCCACCGAGCACGACACCTCCCCGGTGAACCGGTACGACGCGCTGGGCACTTCACTGGCCGTGCTCACCGGCGTCGCCACGCCGGAGCAGGCCGAGCAGGCGGTACGCAACTACCCGCAGACGGCCTACGGGCCGTCGGTGCTCTGGCCGCAGCAGCAGGGTGTGCCGTCGTACCACAACAACTCGGTGTGGCCGTTCGTGACCGCCTACATGATGCGGGCGGCCGCTCGTACGGGGAACGACGGCGTGGCCACGCAGCAGGCACGGTCCCTGGTCCGGGGAGCGGCGCTGTTCGGTACCAACAAGGAGAACGTCAACATCCTCGACGGCAGCACCAAGACGGTCATCAACTCCGACCGTCAGCTGTGGAGTGTCGCCGGGATGATGTCCATGGTCCAGCAGAGCATCTTCGGCCTCGACGCCGGCGAGGACGGCCTGCGCATCAAGCCGTTCCTGCCCGCGCAGCTGCGGGACACGTACTTCCCCGGCAGCAAGCGTGCCGTGCTCAACGGCCTGAACTACCGCGGCCACAAGGTGAACGTCGCACTCGACATCCCGGAGGGCCGGCCGGAGGACGGCGCCTACCGGGTGCAGTCCTTGGCGCTGAACGGCAAGGAGATTCCGGCCGGCACGGCGATCAGCGAGGACCAGCTCGGCGACGGCACGTCCACGGTGACGGTGAAGCTTGCCCAGCCGGAGGCGGGCTCGGGGCAGCAGGCCCGGAAGCCCGTGGACGTCTCGGCCAAGGAGTCCCTGTACGGGCCCACCACTCCGGATGTGCGGAGCGTCGCCTCCCAGGACGGCGGACTGCGCCTGTCCGTCGACATCGGTGAGGAAGACCCCTCCAACGTCACCATGGACGTCCTGCGCGACGGAAAGGTGATCGCCGAGAACGTCGAGGTGAACGCCGGCGAGCAGGCGTGGACCGACAAGTACGCGCGGCCCGAGGACGTCTCCCCCTGCTACAGCGTCCGTCTGACCCACACCTCCAGCGGGAACACCTCCCAGCACGCCAAGCCCGAGTGCTACTGGGGCAAGGACGACTCGCGCGTCCAGAAGGTCACCGGCGAGGACTTCGAAGTGACCGGCGGGAAGAAGACCAGCGACGAGAACGGCGTGTACTACTCCGACTGGGGCACCGCGCCGGGCGACAAGATCACCGCCCGCATCACCCCCAAGGCCACCGGCGACTACCTCCTGCAGGCCGACGCCGCGGTCGGCGGCCCCCTCAACACCGGCGTCTCCAGCGGCATGAAGATGCTGCGCGTGTACGACGACGCCACCGGCGAACTCGTCACCGAACACGTCATCGCCATGCCCAACACCGGCAGCTGGACAACGGTACGAGGCTCCACCTTCGCCAAGGCGAAGCTGACCCGGGGCAAGAAGTACCGGATCGAACTCGCCCAGGACCGGCTCGCCGTCAACATGGGCTACTTCCAGCACAACGCGCTGTACAAGGACACCCGCGGCGGCCCGACCAACAACAGCAACGTCTTCGCCATCAAGGCACTGCTGAAGAAGCAGGACACCGCGACCGCGGAGTAACCGGCCCGCACCATCGCAGTCCCCAGCAACCGGCACCGAGCGGCCTGCGGTGATCCCCGCCGCCCCTCTTCCTCGGTCCTGTCCCGGCCCATTCCTGGAGCCGGGGCAGGACCTCTTCGCGGTCATCGGCAGCGGGCCCGATCGGCCGAGGCAGCACCGAAGCACGCCGAATTCCGTCACCCGTGCACCCGCCGTATCGTGGGAGAGACAGCGCTTCCATGTGCGGAGCCGCTGTGACCACGTGAGCGGTCGGCCGCCGACGCGGTCGCTCGCCGTGTCCAGGGACAGGCAGGGAGGTCCCTCGGATGAGCAAGGGTCTGCGCCGGGCTGTTCTCGTCGGGGTTGCGGTGTCGCTGGCCGTCGGCCTCGGGGCCTGTGGGCAGGCCGGCGAGTCCGGCGGCTCGCACACCGGCACCTCCGCCGGCCTGAGGATCGGCCTTCTGCTCCCGGAAAACCAGACCGCCCGCTACGAGACCTTCGACAGACCGCTCATCGAGAAGAAGGTCAAGGAGCTGTGCGGCCGCTGCACGGTCGAGTACGCCAACGCCCAGGACAATGTGTCCACCCAGCAGCAGGCGAACGCCATGATCAGCAAGGATGTCGACGTCCTGATCCTCGACAGCGTCGATTCCAAGTCCCTCCGTTCCGCGGTAACGGCGGCGAAGAACGCGGATATCCCGGTCGTTTCCTACGACCGGCTCGTCGAAGGCCCGGTCAGCGCGTTCGTCTCCTATGACCTCACGGCAATCGGTAAGGCCCAGGGCGAGGCGCTTCTCAAGGCCGTGGGAAACAATGCGGGCGGCGGCCGGATCGTCAGGGTGGAGGGCCCCACGAGCGGTGCGCGCGACTCGTCCGAAGAAGGCGCGCTGTCCGTCCTCGAGGGCAAGGTGAAAATCACCAAGCCATACACCGCCGCAGCATGGAACGCCGAGAACGCCCATGCCGCGATGTCCGGCGCCATCGCCGCTCAGGGCGCCGACACCATCAAAGGCGTCTGGGCCGGCAACGACGTCATCGCCGCAGGTGCCATCTCGGCCCTCAAGGACGCTCATATCGAGCCGCTGCCGCCCGTCGTCGGCCAGGACGCCGAACTCGCGGCCGTGCAGCGCATCGTCAGCGGCGAGATGTACATGAGCGTCTACAAGCCCTACAAGCCCGAAGCGGACGCCGCCGCAACGATGGCCATCGCCCTGGGGCGTGGTCAGGGCCTCGGCAACGTGCCCAAGGACCGGGTGAACAGCGCGACTGCGAAAGACATCCCGGCTGTCCTGCTCACTCCGGTCTCCTTGACCGTGCACAACATCAAGTCCACCGTCGTCAAGGACGGCACGTACACGGTCGATCAGATCTGTACCCCGAAGTACCGGTCCGCTTGCGAGAGGGCCGGACTCACCGAGTAGAGCCGGTACATACGGACGTGTAGCGGTCCTGAGAGCGAACCGCCCGGCGGTGACCGTGGGTTGAATCGCTCGGATGGGGGCAGGTGAAGCTACTCAGTGTTCGCGCTTGAGAGGGTGAAGACATGACGACGCTTTCGGTCCATGCTGCCGAGGAGCACACGCCGGCCCCGGGCACACCTCGGGTGGGGGCCGGTGGCGGGGAGCTTCCATGGGTCGAGAACGCCGCCAAGGTCGCTCCCAAGGACGCGAAGGCGCTGACCAAGCTGTTCTTCGAGCGGCTGGCGGTGCTGGACGAGGGCACCCACGAATATCAGTACGCCCGCAACACCGTTATCGAGATGAACCTCGCGTTGGTGCGCTTCGCCGCTTCCCGGTTCCGTAACCGTGGTGGTGACCCGGGGCAGATGGAAGACATCGTGCAGGTGGGCACGATCGGTCTGATCAAGGCGATCGACCGTTTCGATCTCTCGCGCGAGGTCGAGTTTCCGACTTTTGCCGTGCCTTACATCATCGGTGAGATCAAGCGGTTCTTCCGGGACAGCACATGGGCCGTCCATGTGCCGCGGCGTTTGCAGGAATTGCGTGTCGAGCTGGCTCAGGCCAAGGAGCGTCTTGCCGCCACGCTGGACCGGGAGCCCACAGTGGCGGAGCTCGCCGGCGACCTGAAGATCAGCGAGGAAGAGGTCATCGAGGGCATCGTCGCGAGCAACGGTTACACCACCAGCTCCCTGGACGCCCCCAGCGACAGCGCCGAGGCCGCCGGCGACGGCCGCTCCATCGCGGATGCCGTCGGCGCGGCGGACCCGGCGATGGAGCTGGTGGAGGACCTGCACGCGCTGGCACCGCTCCTGAACGACCTGGGGGAGCGCGATCGCCGGATCGTCGAGATGCGTTTCGCACGGGAGATGACCCAGTCCCAGATCGGCGAGGAGCTGGGTGTCTCGCAGATGCATGTCTCCCGGCTGCTGACCCGCATCCTCGAACGCCTGCGCAAGGGCATGCTCGCCGAGTCGTAACCGTTCGGCACGGCCGGAGCCAGGCCGGCCGTGCCGGAGCTCACGCGTGCACCAGCACTCCTCGCCGGGGCAGGGCCGCGGTGACGACCTTGCCGTTCGGCTCCACGGTGACAGAGGTGGTTTTCGCCAGGCCGCGCACCAGTCCCCAGCCGAATCCGCCGCGTTCTCCGGAGAAATCAGGTTCGCGGAGCCGGGGTGGGAGAGTGCTCGTATCGCGAACGGCGACGGTAATGCTGTCCGAGTCGGCTGACAATTTCAGGGAGCAGGAACGGCTGCCGGCATGCCGTACGGCATTCGTGACGAGTTCGGAGACGACCAGCTCCACCGAGTCGGCCGCGTCCTGCGGCAAAGACGGATTCAGTCCCTGGAGAAAGGTGACGGTAAGGTCCCGCGCTTTCGCCACCGCTTCAGGACGGCAGTCCAGCCTGACGTGAAACGTCGCTGGTGCAGGGAGGGGAAGCGGCACGGTCGCGCTGCTCATCAGCTCACCTCATTTTGCGTCGTCCGTGATGCCTTCAGGCCGGGGAGCGTGCCCGATAACCAAGCGGCTAACCACGAGAGTTCGCCGGCTTCTCCGACGCCGAATCGAGAAGCCGCTTCCTGTCAACTGTTCAAGGAATCAGCTGTTAAGGATTGGCGGGCCGGGGTAGGCGCGCGAAGGTGACCGCCGCCGCGCGCCTGCCCCGGCCGCTCCCTCCTTGTACCCCGGTAACGCTCCGTCACGCCATCGAACATTCCGTGCCAGTGCGGCGTTCCTTAAAGGGCCGGTGGAGCCGACGAGCAGCAGGAGTACGCTGAAATCACCTGGGTATCCGACGGCGACGCCCGCCGTGGCCTTGGTCTTTTCCGTGAGAGAGGCGGTGAGGCCGCCATGGACACCGGTATCACCATCGCGGTCATCCTCGCGATGGTCGTCCTGGGGGCGCTGCTGATCCACCGCCTGAACGGCCAGCAGGCCGGCCGGATGGCGGCACACCCGCACGGCCACCGCCCGCACGGTCACCGGGGCCTGCCGCGCCTCCGGCGCCCCCACGGCTCCACTCAGCCGCCGCCCCCTGGGTCACATCCGTAGTTCCGCCACCAGCGCGGTGGCGCGTGCGGCCGGTACGCCCGACGAGGCCAGGACCGTGACCGCGGCGGAGCGGCCGGCCTCCTGCGGGGTGAGGAGGCCGTCGTTGACCGCCTCCATGAGTCCGAACAGGACTTGCTCATGGGCGTACGCGAGGGCCGCCGGCGGCAGGGGTGAGCTGAAGTCGCCCTGCTCCAGGCCCTGCCGCAGCAGCTCGGCGCAGGCTTCGCGGACCGGGGCGAGGCGGGTGCGGATGCCCTCCATCGCGACGCTGCGCTGTGCGAGCGAGACGAGCAGGCGGTAGCGGTCCGCGATGGGCCACACCCCGAGGATCGAGCGGGCGACCGCCTCGGCGGGGTCGGTCACGCCCTCGCGGCCCTCGGCGTGCGCGGCCGCGACCGCCTCCACCGCATTGTCGATCAGCGCACCGATCAGCGCCTCGCGGCTGGGGAAGTGCCCGTAGACGGTGCGGCGTACGACGCCCGCCGCGCGGGCGATCTGGTCCATGGAGGCGTCCGGGTCGCGCAGCAGCTCGGCGAGCGCGACATCCAGGATGCGGCGGCGGTTGGCGTCGGCTCGTCCGGAAGTCACGGCCCCATTGTGCCTCCTCGTGAATCCCTCTCCGTCGTGCCCTCGCCCGCCCCTCACCCGCCCATTTGCACAACACTGTGCAATCGCTTAAGTTGCACATTGTTGTGCACTTGCACACCGCTGTGCATTTACGTGGCACTGTGCAAGGCAAGGAACTGCGGGCCCGTGCAGGGTCGAAGGGCGGCAAGGTGCCAAGGGAAAACGCGCGGACGCGGCGCACGCGTCTCGTCATGAACGAGCCGGTCGAGCGGATGGACCGGCCGTACGCCCGCCGCTGGTGGGCGCTGCTCGTGCTCTGTCTCAGCCTGTTGATCATCGTGATGGCCAACACCGCGCTCACGGTCGCGGCGCCCGACATGACCCAGGACCTCGGCCTCTCCAGCGCCGACCTCCAGTGGGTCATCGACGGTTACACCGTCCCGTACGCCGCGCTGATGCTGCTGCTCGGCGCGATCGGCGACAAGTACAGCCGGCGCGGGGCGCTCGTCCTCGGCCTCCTCGTCTTCGGCGGCGGCGCCGTGGCGGGCTCACTCGTCGACAGCGCGGCCGGGGTCATCGCGGCCCGCGCGGTGATGGGCGTCGGCGCGGCCATGATCATGCCCGCCACGCTCTCGCTGCTCGCCGCCACCTTCCCGCGCGCCGAGCGGGCCAAGGCGATCACGCTGTGGACCGCCACCGCGGGCCTGGCCATCGCGGCGGGACCGCTCGTCGCCGGCGCGCTCCTGCGCGACCACGGCTGGGCGTCGACGTTCCTGATCAACGTCCCGGTGGCGGCCGTCGCCCTCGTCGGCGCGCTGGTCCTCGTGCCGCCGTCCAGGGCCGCGCACCAGCACCGCATCGACTATGTCGGCGGCGCGCTCTCCGTCATATGGGTCGGCGCCCTCGTCTACATGATCATCCAGGGGCCGCACTTCGGGTGGGGCGCGAAGGCGGTCACCGCCGCGGTCGTCGCGGGCGTGGCCCTTGTCACCTTCGTCCTGTGGGAGCTGCGCCACCCGCGCCCGGTCCTGGACGTACGCCGCTTCGCCGACCGCCGCTTCTCGGGCTCGAACCTCGCGGTCGCCCTCTTCTTCCTCGCCGTCTTCGGCGCCTTCTACTACCTGACCCAGCACCTCCAGTTCGTCCTCGGCTACGACGCGCTCGCCACCGGCGTGCGGATGCTGCCGCTGGCCGGAGCGGTCTTCGTCGGCTCCGCAATGACCGGTTACCTCACCCCGCGCGTCGGCATGAAGGTCACCGTGACGGCTGGGATGGTCGGCGGCACCGCGGCCCTCGCCCTGCTCACACGGGTGGACTCCGGCTCCACGTACGGCGACTTCGTCCTGCCGCTGGTCATCCTCGGCCTCGCGATCGGCCTGGCCCTGTCACCGTGCACCGACGCGATCATGGGCTCGTTCCCCGAGGCCGAACTGGGCGTCGGCGGCGCCGTCAACGACACCTCCCTCGAACTGGGCGGCTCCCTCGGCATCGCCCTCCTCGGCTCGGTGCTCGCGAGCTCGTACTCCTCCCACCTGGCCGACGCGGCCGCCGGCACCCGCCTCCCCGGCGGTGCTCTCGCCACCGCGCAGGACTCCGTGGGCGCGGGCTACGCCGTGGCCCAGGGCATCGGCGACAAGGCCCACAAGCTCGCCGAACAGGCCGCACACGCCGGCAGCCCCGAGCAGGCCGCGCAGCTCAAGGCGCAGGCCGGTCAACTCGGCGACGGCGCAAGGCAGATGTCCGACGCGGTCGGCTCCGCCTTCTCGGACGCGGTCGCCCACACGAGTGTCATCGGCGCGGCGGTCCTGGCCGTGGGAACGGTCCTGGTGGCGGCACTGCTGCCGCGCAAGGAACGGCCGGGGACGCCGGGGGACGCCACGGCGCCCGACGGCACCGAAGTGCGCGCGGGCGAGGGCGTCCACGTGTAGGCCCCTGCTCAGTCCGCGTGAGGGCGGGCGGCGCCGATCGGCGGCGGGGTGCCGACGGTGTGGCTGAAGCAGTCGGCCTTCCCCGGGTCGGTGCCGAACCGCTTCCGCAGGCCGGTACGCCATGGACAGCGCCTCCGCGTACCGCTTGGCCTCGTCGTACACGCTGCGCGGGCAGCCCCGGGATCGGACGCTCTCAAGGTGGCTTGACCAGCAGGATTCATCTCGCCCGCGATGCGTCGGGCCGCCCCCGTCTGGCTCGGCCACCAGGACCGGCATCCCGGCACCGCATGGAGGAACGCTGGTGCGCCTACTCACCGATCTCGGGGGTTGTCCTCGGTACGCATCGCCCTATGGTCACAGGTGGGGCCACGGGCGGCTCTTGACCATGGCCGGGAGTCACGCTCTGAGAGCGTGGAACTGCTCCAGGGGTCGCAGCGCGCGCAGCTCGGCGTCCGCCGGCAGACACAACGGCCGACGAATTCGGAGACGGGGCGACCACTTCGCCGGTGCGGCGGATCTTCTGCCAGCGCAGTCGCGCACCGGTGGCCGCCGTGATGCAGGAGTGGATGAGCACCATGTACATCAATTGCCGATAGACGACCTGCTGGAGGGGGAGCATCACGAGGCAGCGGTAGCGCTCCCGGTCGAGGCGGAAGGCATAGGCGGCGCACAGGAGCTGGAAGAGGAGCAACAGGCACCAGACCGCCAGCGACTTCCACGGGGAGAGGAAGATCATCCCGTAGAGGGTGAAGACGTCGATGACCGGCGACAGCAGTGGGGCACCGACGTGGAAGATTCCCACGAGCGGCATGCCGACCCTGCCGAAGCGGCCCGAGGCCCCGTGCTCGACGACCGAGCGGCGGTGCTTCCACAGCGCCTGCATGGTGCCGTAACTCCAGCGGTAACGCTGCCGCCACAGCAGGCGGAAACTGCTCGGTGCCTCGGTCCAGGCGACGGCGTGCTCCTGATAGACGACACGCCAGCCCGCGCGGTGCATGGCGATGGTGACGTCGGTGTCCTCGGCGAGGGTGTCCCCGCTCATGCCGCCCACCTCCTCCAGCGCCCGGCGACGGAAGGCTCCGACCGCGCCGGGGATGGTCGGTATGCAGTCCAGAACGTCGTACATCCGGCGGTCGAGGTTGAAGCTCATCACGTACTCGATGTGCTGCCAGGCGCCGATGAGTGACCTGCGGTTGCCGACCTTGGCGTTACCTGAGACCGCGCCGATGTGCGCGTTGGCGAAGGGCTGGACAAGTTCGGAGACGGTGGACGGTTCGAAGACGGTGTCGCCGTCCATCATCACGATGATGTCGTGACGAGCGTGGACGATGCCGTTGTTGAGAGCTGCGGACTTGCCGGCGTTCCGCTGTCGCAGGACGCGGACATTCGGAAGCCCGAGGGCCTCGACGATGTCCGCTGTGCCATCGGTGGACCCGTCGTCGATCACGATGACTTCGATGGGATGCGTACTGGCGGTCAGCGATCGCACGGTATGGGCGATGCACTCCTTCTCGTTGTACGCGGGCACCAGGACCGACACCGGTTCGGTTACCGGCGGCCCCCAGGAGAACTCCCCCCGGGAGCGCTTGGGGTTGCGCTGACGGTGGTGCCGGCCGGCCAGGACCAACATCATGACGAAGCGGAGGACGACCATGCCTCCGACGACGTAGAAGAGGTACGCCAGCCAGGGAGCAGTCCATATCGCCACCGCTGTCACGGTCAGCATCGCCCGGCCCTTCCAGGAGGTCATCCCCGTGGCGTCGTGCATGGCGCTCCCGGACCCCATGGCCGCGCTGATCGTGGTGAACCGGTAGCCCTTGGCCTTCATATGGGTGATGTAGGCGTCCACGCCCTTGACGGACTCCGAGCGGTCGCCGCCCGCGTCGTGGAACAGCGTCAGGGCGCCCTTGTTGCCCTGCGGGGTGGCGTTGCGGACGATCTTCTCGACGCCGGGCTTCTTCCAGTCGTTGCTGTTGGCGTCGACGTAGGCGGTGGTGTAGCCCTTGGAAGAGAGGTATTTCAGGACCGGGAAGGACCTGTTGTCGATGGCGTCAGGACCGCTGGAGTAAGGCGTGCGGATCAGCGAGGTGGTGACGCCCGCGGCCCCGGCCAGCGCTGACTGCGTCGTGGACAGCTCCTGATCGATGCTCGCGTGGCTCGTGAATCCGAGGTTGGCGTGGCTGAAGGTGTGCACGCCGACCTCGTGGCCTTGGTCCACCATCGTGCGCACCACGGATGGGTGGCGGGCGATGTTCTGGCCGATCAGGAAGAAATCGGCGCGAACGTGGTGTCGGCGCAGCACCTCAAGCACCTTGGGCGTCCAGGAGGGGTCCGGACCGTCGTCGAAGGAGAGCACGACGGTCTTCGGCGGAAGGGAGCGGCTGGCCAGCTTCCCGTGCTCCTGGTCGATGACCGGGCCGCCCTGGCGGATCGACGTGGGCACCAGGTCCCAGGCTCCGGCCTTGTTCGCCTTCGGGTCAATCTTCAGGTGCGCGTGCATATGACCGTTGAGCATCAGCAGGCAGGCAAGAGCGAGCAGGCCGAGGACGGCGAGCAAGACCCGGGGACGGGGCAGGGTGCGCCGCACGACGCTGCCGACACGGCGCAGCGCCCTTGGAAAACGGTGTCGTGCGATCACGGGACGCTCACACTCCGGTATGCGGCGGACGACGCGGACACCGGATCCGGGGCGCGGCCGGAATCACCCATGAAGGAAATGCCGATCAGAACGGCATAGGCAAGGCAAGCGAGGGCTACGAAAATTCCGAGGGCCCAGAGGAGGTGAGCCCGGCGGCCGGAGGAGGCGACGAATACCGGGTGTTCGTCGCCCTGCTTGAGCTGCAGATTCATCACAGAGTTTCCATTCACATCGTCCGGGCCTCCCGGATGTGATACCGGGAAACAGCTCTTTTGACCTTCTATCGGGACACACTGGCTCACCAGCCCGATTTCCTCAGCGCATCGCAGAATTCGGTGGAGGAATTCGGGTTTGAATTATGAGTTTGCGTCAGATTCGGGCGCGAACATGCGCGTAAAGGCCAGCTCGTCCTGGAGGATTCCGGAACAGGTGGGCCGGGGTTTCTTCGTCGCTCCCTCGGCGCACTGCTGGTCACGGTCGGACGACCACATCGACAGCCAGGCGAGCCCCTTGCTGTCGGCGAATCGCTTCAACTGCTTGGCGTCCTCGACCGTGAACACCTCGGTCTTTGCGTCATTGACGCCGACCATCGGGGTGACGGCGAGTGTCCGCCACGCCGTGGCGTCATCCTCGATCGCCAGCGCCTTTTTGATCTGCCGCTGGGACGCGGTGGCGGCCTGGATGGCGTATTCCCCCATGTCACCGTTGTACGAGTTGCCGTAGTGCATCGCCAGGATGTTCACCGCGGAGATGTCAACGCCGCGCTTCCTCGCATCGGTCAGCAGCCTCACTTCCTTCTGGGCCATTCCTTGCGGTTCCACCGCGAGCGTGATGGATACGTCGAGATCCGGGTGGGCCTTCTGCAGTCGGGCGACGGCCTGGGCGCGCCGCGCATTGACTTCCGTGTTCGCCGCCGCAGCCCCCTCCAGGTCGAAGTCGACCTTGGTCAGCCCATAGGCGTCGACCACCTTCGCGTACGCCTTCTCCAGCGCGGTTGCCGATGGGCAGGCGAGGGCCAGTTCCGTGCCCGCCTGGCCGCCGAAGGAGACCCGGACGTCTCCGCCCCCGTCGCGCAGGTCATCGATCCGCTGGGCAATGGCGGCGGACCGCAGCTTCTCGTCGGCGCCCCACTCCGGTCCGCAGCGGCCACCGTCGGCGATCACGAAGCCGAGATTGAACTGCTTGACCCCCATCTTCGTCGCGGCACGGAGTACATCCGACGTCGAGTCGATGGAGGTGAGGGCGTACGGCGCGAAGGAGGGCTGCGCGGATGCGGCACGGCCGTCCCGCCCGTTGTTCAGGTAGGCCGGGATCAGCCAGGCGAGCAGCGCCGCGACGCCCAGCGCCAGCGTCAGTCGTGTGGTCACACCTGCGAGCCCGCGGCGCATCATGAGCCACCTCCCCCGGATGCACGGCATGCCCTGCGCGGCCCCAGGTGCTGGGGCCGCGCAGGGCATGCGGAAGATGTGGCCCGCGAGGGCCGGGGGGTGTCGCTGCCTGGGCCGCCTGGGCCGCCTTCGGAGTCCGCTGTTCGACGTCCGGCCGTGGCGCGCGATGACGTCGAGCGGGTCCGCCTGCTCCGCGGGGCGGCGATCCTGCGCACGGTGGCGCGGCGCACGGGTGCGGTAGTGGTCACGCGGTCGGATGCCCGCCGCCTGAGGTGAGAGTCGGGGCCGCGCAGCATGCCGCCCGAACGGCGCCTGGGGCCCGCGGCCGGCCAGTCGGTTGCGCGCCGCAGTGGGTGCGGCGCGGGTATTGGCGCCCGGCTGTTCTGGACAGAGGTCACGATCAGCCTCTTCCTACGACTGGCCCATTCGGACTCGACTACTTTCTCCCGTTATACACCTTTTACAGGGGTCTCAAGCATGAGCCTCAAGTTTTTCTCGTTCTGCTCCGTCGAGTCCCACCCGCTGGTGCAAAGCGGCTGGTCAGCGCGGTGCCGCTACGAGCGGTAGAACCCACACCACGACCAGAAGGTCCCGAAGGGGATCACCCAGCCGACGGCCGACCGGGGCGGCCCGGAAGGGCTGACGGCCGTGCTGGACGCGCTGCTCGACCGGTTCGGCCAGCGCCCCCTCGCGCCCTGGCGGTGGCGGTTGCGTCCCGGGTGCAGTCCGGTGAAAACCGCGCGCACAGCAGTACGGGCCCCTCAGTCGACCAGGGTGAGCACCGGGCCGAGGCCGTTCGGGCGGTCGGTGGCCGGGAGATGGTCGACGGGGAAGTAGCCGCAGCCGAGGGCCTGCGCGCCGCCGTCCGCGCGCTGGTCGTCGCCGACCATCAGGACGTCCTGCGGGGGCAGCCCCAGCTCGCGGCAGGCCAGTTCGAAGATCCGCGGGTCCGGCTTCTGGATGCCGTGCTCGAAGGACAGGGCATACGTGCTGATCAGCGGGTCCAGGCCGTGTTCCCGCAGCACGGGGCGCAGGTCCCAGCCGATGTTGCTGACCACGCCGGTCGCCACGCCGCGGTCGCGCAGCGCGCCCAGTACCTCGGTGGCGTCCGGATACGGCGCCCACGCGGCCGGCGACTTGTGGCGGACGTACAGCGCGTCGTACAACTCCTCGCTGGGGAGCGGTACTTGGCGGGCGAGCGAGGTGTACAGCTCGCGGTGGTGCTCGGCCGTGCGGTCCCGGATCCGCCACAGCTCCTCCAGGCCGGCGGGCAGCCGCTCGGGCGAGGAGCCGCCGGGCAGCGCGCCGGCGCGGTCCAACTCCCGTGCCGCGTGGTCGAATTCGGCCTCGGTCATGGTGGTCCCGGTCGCGTCGAGCGCCGCGCGCAGCCAGGTGGCGACCGGCTCGATCCGCAGCAGCGTCCCGGAGAAGTCGAAGAGCACGCCCTTGTACGCCATGGTCACCATCCTGTCCTGTACGGCGGTGCGGGCCAAGGGCATGCGGGGGAGGGGCGGGCGTGGCGGCCGGGGCCAGGGGCACTCATTCGGCGTTGGGTGGCGTGGAGGCCGGGCCCGCGGGCTTTCCGGCCTCCGGCGGTGCGGTGGCCGGGCCGGAGGGCTTCTCGGCGTCGGGCGGCGTGGTGGCCGCGGCCGAGGCGAGGCGGGTGTAGAGGCCGGCCGCGGCGGCCACCAGCGCCGCGCCCAGCAGCCAGCCGGCCAGTACGTCGGAGAGCCAGTGCACGCCGAGATAGAGGCGGGTGCAGCCGACGCCGAGCACGGACACCACGGCCAGGGTGGCCACCACCCGGCGCCACACCACGGGCGCGCCGCGCTCGGCCAGTACCCACAGCGCCAGCCCGCCCGCGACCGTGGCGGTCATCGCGTGGCCCGAGGGGAACGAGGCGTAGTGCGCGGAGTCGACCGGGTCCGGCCAGACCGGGCGCGGCCGGTCCAGCAGCGCCTTGAGGCCCTGCTGGAGCAGCGTGCCGACGACGGACGTGGCCGCCACCCACGCGGCGAGCACGCGCACCCCGCGCCACACCAGCCACCCCACGAACACCACCAGCACCGCACGCATCGTCCAGGGGTCCCAGGCCCAGTCGGTGAGGATGCGGTTCGCCTCGGTCCAGTCCGGCGACGCGCGCGCCATCCGGTGCAGGTCCCCGGCGACGGTCCGGTCCGTGTGCACCAGTGGTGGCCAGCGGACGGCCACGAGGAGACCGAGCGCCACGGCCGCGACGGCGAGCCACCCCGCCGTGCACAGCGCCCGCGCGCCTGCCGTGGTGCCGGGCGGCGTGGCCGTCCCGGGTGCGCTGCCGGTGCCGGAGGAGGACGGAGTACCCATGCCTTGATCCTGGCCGAACGACCCCGGCCCCGGCCACCTCGCAGCCACGCCCATGTCGCGCGCCGGACCGGCCGCGTGGGGACCGCGCCGCCGTCAGGCGAGGGCGCTCAGCCCCGGTACGAAGGTGATCAGCAGGGGGACGACCGGTACCAGCGCGGCCACGGCGGTCATGCCGAGCCGGCGGACCGGCGTGAGGCGGGCGGCCGGGGCGAGCAGCCGGTCGACCCGCGCCGGAACCTGCGCGCACTGCGCCGGGCAGGGGCCGAAGACCCCGCGGTCCTCGTTCAGTTCCACCAGCGCCAGGGCGGTCGTCAGCCGCCCGAAGCGGCGCGACGCCATGTCGTCGGCGCACAGTTCGACGAGCCGGTGCACCTGGTCCTGGAATGCCGCGAAGACCGGCACCTGCGGAAACCCCACGGCCAGCGCCGTCGCGCAGTGCAGCAGCAGATGGTGGCGCGCCCGGGCGTGGCCCTTCTCGTGCGCGATCACCGCGTCGAGCTGATCCCCGTTCAGCCGGCGCAGCGCGGCCGTGGTGACGACGAGCTGGGGCGACAGGCCGGGCAGCCACCACGCCTCGGCGCGGTCGCCCTCCAGTACCAAGAGCGAATCGTCGGTCCGCTCCTCGCCGGGCAGCAGCGGAGAGCGCAGCGCCACGTCGGCGCGGCGCTGCTTGCGGCGCGCCCGAGAACTCCGTACCTCCCGCGTCAGCACGACGGCGGTCCACGCGCCACCGCACGCGAGGAGGACGGCCAGCGGGGCCGCCCAGAAGCCGTAGGCGCCGAGCGCGTACGCCTCGATGACGTCGTGCGGGGCCAGCGCGAAGACGTTGCCCCGTACCGCCTCCCAGGCCGCTGCGGCGCTCAGGGACATGGCCAGCACACAACACAGCAACACACCGGCGACCACGCACTGCCAGACCCACAGGGCGAGCACCGGCTCGCGGTCGGGCCAGTCGGCGCGGGCCATCAGGCGCGGCGCCATTGCCGCCGCCAGCGCGCCGAGGAGGATCAGCGCGAAGGGGACCATCATGGCCGTCACCTTATGGCGGGAGGCTACTGAGAGGTACGGTCTTGCCACGGAAGTGACGCATGACACCGACGGACGAGGTGTGGGGCGCTCAGAAGCGCTCCCCACCCATGTCCGGACGCCGGCTCCTCGGCTTCCTGGTTCTCACACCGTCAGCAGCATCGTGAACATGCCGACGCTCATCGCCGTGCGGCAGGCGCTCAGCAACTCGGGCCGCGGCACGGCGGGCAGGCCGCCGGCGGGGACCACGGCGGGGGCCGGTATCAGGCGTATGCCGGATGCGACGGCGTGCACCGCGAAGTACGCGAGCAGCAGGCCCGTCAGTACGGGTATCCCGCCCGCGCCGCCGTGCCCCGCATGGCCCGCGGGCCCGGCACCGGCCTGCGCCGTCGTCATCACCAGCGCCATGTACACCATGGCGAGCGAGCCCACCGCGTGATGCCGGTGGCGCGCCGCGAGGGCCCACAGGCCGGTCGCGCCGAAGACCGCCACGAAGGCCCACGCCGACCAGCCGGGCATCGGCACGACGGCGGCCGGCAGCGCCATCGCCGCCATGCCCAGCGCCATCAGCCCCTCGCCGCGGGCCTGCCCGCGGCGGGCCGGGTCCCGCTCCGCCCCCGCGCGCGAGCGCATGAGGCAGTACGCGCTCGCCGCTGAGCACAGCGTGACCAGCAGCCAGCCGACCATCGTCGGTCCGTGCACGGCGGACCTCCCCGGTGCTCCGACGCGAAACGATCTCTTCCGCTCGCAGGATGCCCGCCGGGGCCCCGCTTCACGGGAGCGCACAGGCGCACTAGGGAGCGCGTGTGCGATTACCGCGCGATACCGTCCGATTCCCGTGCGGCGGCCTCTCGGATCCGCCTCTCAGATCCCCGGCCGGTACCGCAGCGGATGGTCCGCCGGGACCTCCGTGAGGACGATCCGGTGGCCGTCCGGGTCGGCGATCCACATCTCGATCAGCCCCCACGGCTCCTTGACCGGCGGCCGCAGGATCTCCACGCCGTGCGCCGCCAGTTCCTCGTGCGCCGCCGCCGCGTCCGCGACCTGGAGCCAGAGCTGGAGCGTCGCGGTGGGCGGCTGCTCGGAGCGGCCCGAGACCTCCAGGAAGCCGCCGCCCAGGAAGTACACGACGCCGCGCTCGGGCCCCGTGCCGAACTCCCGGTACACCGGGAGGCCCAGTGCCTTTCCGTAGAACTCCCGCGACCGCTCGGGATCGGCCGGCCGCACCAGAACTCTGCTGCTCAGTACCTGCACCATGCCATGGACCCTACGGGCTGCCCGGCTTCCGGAACACCGCGACGTGCGGCCCCGCGCCCTTGTTAGCCTCGTGCTCGCCGGCCCCGCCCGCCCGAGAGGACCCCCGCCCGCCATGGCCACCACGCCCGAGCTGACCTTCCGCGCCGCCACCGACGCCGACGTCCCCGCGCTCGTCGAGCTCATCGAGTCGGCGTACCGGGGGGACGTCAGCCGCGCGGGCTGGACCACGGAGGCGGACCTGCTGGCGGGGCAGCGCACGGACCCCGAAGGCGTCGCCGCGGTGGTCGCCGCCGAGGGCAGCCGGCTCGTGGTGGCCGAGCGGGACGGCGAGCCGGTCGCCTGCTGCCAGCTCGAACACCGCGGTGAGCACGCCTACTTCGGCATGTTCGCGGTGCGCCCCACGCTGCAGGGCGGCGGCCTGGGCAAGGTGATCATCGCCGAGGCCGAGCGCACCGTACGCGCCGAGTGGGGCGCCCGCGAGATGCACATGACGGTGATCCGGCAGCGCGCCGAGCTGATCGCCTGGTACGAGCGCCGCGGCTACGCGCGCACCGGCCGGATGACGCCCTTCCCGTACGGCGACGAGCGCTTCGGCATCCCGCAGCGCGACGACCTGGAATTCGAGCTGCTGGTCAAGAAGCTGGCCTGAAGCCGACCGGCCTGAAAAACCGGGTGCTCGGTACGGGGCCCAGCGCGGCGGCTACGCCGTGAACCGCGTCGCCCGGCGGATCTCGGGGAAGTCGGTGACCACGCCGTCCAGGCCCATCCCGCGGGCGATCCGGAGCTGGTCGTGGGTGTTCACGGTCCAGGCGAGCACCCGCAGGTCGGCCGCGTGCGCGCGTTCGACCAGCTCCAGGGTGAGCCGGCGGATGTTCAGCGAGAGGTACTCCGCTCCCACGGTGCGCGCCCGGTCCACCACGTCCGCGCCGTACCGGCTCGCCACCAGGCCCGTGCGGACGCCCGGCAGCAGCGTGCGGACGGCCGCCAGCGCGTCGTCGTGGAAGGAGATCACGTCGACCCGGTCGACGAGGTCGCGCTCGCGCAGCACGTCGGCCAGCGCGCGGGCCGCCGCCACGTCCTTGATCTCGGCCTGCAGCGGCGCCCGCACCGCCTCGACGACCTCTTCGAAGACCGGGATGCGCTCGCCCTTGCCCGCGTCCATCTCGCGCAGCGCGGCGAGGGTGTGGTCGGCGATCGGCCCGTGTCCGTCGGTCGTGCGGTCCACCTCCGCGTCGTGCATGACGACGAGCGCGCCGTCCTTGCTGAGGTGCAGGTCCAGCTCGATGAGGTCGAGCCCTTCGTGTTCGGCGCGGCGGAAGGAACGCAGGGTGTTCTCCGGCTCCACACCCATGACCCCGCGGTGTCCGATGGTCAGGAAGGACAAGGCTGCCTCGCTTCTGTGGCTGTCGGCTGTGGCTGGCGTTGCGGCACCGGCCACCGGCTGTGGCACGGCTGCCGGAAACGGCGGCCAGCCTAACGGGCCACGCTGACCACGAAGGGAACGCCGGATGTCGTCGCGGCGTGCCCTGTGCGGGCGCTCGCGACCCGTGCGGGGCACGGGTACCCGAATCCGCTCACCCGTGCGTGGGCGCGTCCTGCGCGTGCTGACGGCCGCCCAGCCGCTCCAGGTCGGCGAGCATCGCCTCGGCCAGCTCCAGCTCCGCCAGGTGCTGCCGTTCGCTCCAGCCCAGCGCGACGCGCGGGAAGTCCCACTCCGGCTCCGCGCCGGCGTCGGCCAGCGCCTCCCGTACCTCCCGCAGCCCGGCCCGGGTGCGCTCCCGGTGCCGCTCCACGAGGGCGCGCAGCGTGTCCGGTACGGCGAGGTGTCCCAGCCAGACGCGCAGCAGGAGCGGGTGCTTGAGGACCGCCGGGCCGCAGTCCTGTGTGCCGTCCGCCCAGGCGGCCAGCGCGGCGCGCCCGTCCTCGGTGATCGTGTAGCGGCGCTTGGCCCGTGGCTCGTCCGGGCCCGAGCGCCGCGAGGTGACCAGGCCCAGCTCCTCCAGGCGGCGCAGCTCGGCGTAGATCTGGCTGATGGCCGGTGACCAGTAGAAGAAGCGGAGCGAGGCGTCGGCCCACTTCTTGAGGTCGTAGCCGGTGCGGCCGTCACGGAAGGAGAGCAGCCCGAGCACGGCCCAGGCGGTGACGGGGAGTCGCGGGTACGTGATGGCCCCCTGGCGGCGGTACGGCGTGCTTGCCCGGCCATCTTCGGGGCGCGGCAGGGGAGCGCGGTCACGGTGCCCGAACATCTCGCGATCCGGGACGTTCCTGATCGGTCGGTGATCGTACGAACGCCGGCTGGTGACCGGATTCGGTCGGTCACCGTAGGTACGCCACTCGTATGGCCGGTGCGGCAGAAAACGCCGATTCCCGCTACGTCCGCAGGAAAAACATCTTCGTTGATGGGGGTTGAGCAGGATGATTTACGTTGATCCCTCTTGAGGGACGGGGGCCTGCCGGTTACGGTGTACCCACCGAACGATCTCCTGCCGGAGGGCAGTCATGACGGAAATTCTTTCGCCTGTGAGTGTCCAGGCGGGCACCTCGACCGCAGAGCGCGTGGTCGAGCACGCGGCCTGGCCCGTACTGAAGGACGCCATCGAGGCCATCAGGCCCTGGCAGTCCGCGGACGGCTCCATCGACCTGGACGCCGAGGGCGCGCCCGACGCCGCCACGGTCCGGGGCGCGGTGGACCGCGCGATATCCGCGGTCGAGGCGCTCTCCCCGCTGCTGCCGCACGACGCCGCGTACCACCGCACGCTCGTCGCCGACCTGCGCCGCTGGGCCGACGGCGGCTTCGCCGTGCCGGACTTCCTGGACTCGCTGCTCGCCTTCCAGCCGGCCCGGGACCGCGCGGACGGCCTGCAGCACCTGGTCGTCTTCCCGATGTACACGCAGAACGGGAACCCGGACCGCAACTTCGAAGCGGTCGTGCTGCGCATGGTCTGGCCCGAGTGGCTCGCGGAGCTGGAGCGCACCCGCTACGACAACCCGCTGTTCTGCGGCATCACCTTCGAGGACTTCACCGCCGGCTACGACACGAACTCCGCGGTGCTCTTCCCCGAGACCATCGCCGTGCGCGAGGCCCCCGAGCGCTTCAGCTGGGGCGGCATCTTCTGCGACCGCGAGGCCGCGCGCTTCCGCCGGGTCAGCGAGGCCGCCGTGGACGTCCTCGGCATCGACCTCCCGGACGACGTGCGCGCGATGCTCGCCGACCAGGACCGCTGCCAGCAGGCGTTCGTCCTGTGGGACATGGTGCACGACCGTACGCACAGCCACGGTGACCTGCCCTTCGACCCGTTCATGATCAAGCAGCGGCAGCCGTTCTGGATGTACGGCCTGGAGGAGCTGCGCTGCGACCTCACCGCCTTCAAGGAGGCCGTGAAGCTGGAGGCGGAGGGCCTGCCGCAGGCCAGGGATGTCCAGTACGCCGTGATCTTCGACCGGATGTTCCGCTTCCCGGTCACCGGCGACCGCGTGAAGAACTACGACGGCCTCGGCGGCCAGCTCCTCTTCGCGTACCTGCACCAGCACGACGTCGTGCGCTGGACGGACAACACCCTGCACATCGACTGGGAGCGGGCCCCGCTGGTCACCCAGCAGCTCTGCGGCGAGATCGAGAAGCTCTACCGCGACGGTATCGACCGGCCCAAGCTGGTCCACTGGTTCGCCGCGTACGACCTGGTCTCCAGCTACCTCGCGCCGCACCCCGGCTCGGTCTGGGCCAAGGGCCCTGACGCCCTGGACCTGAGCCTCCCGCCGCGGAAACTCGTCGACGAGGTGCTTCCGGACGAATTCCCGTTGAGCATGTTCTATGAGGCCCTGCGCAAGAAGCTCCGTGATGTCATCGCCTCCACGAAGGGCATCACGGCCGGCGACGAGGCAGGGGCGGCGGCGTGAGCGCGGACGAGGAGCAGCGGGAGGCCGAGATGACTACTACGACCGGTAACCAGGGCGCACTGGAGGGCGCGGTCGTCGCGGTGGCCGGCGCGGCGGGCCCGGCGGGCCGGGCGGCGCTGCTGCGGCTGGCCGAGGCGGGTGCCACGGTGATCGCCTCGGACGCGGACGCCGCACGGCTGGCCGAGGCGGTGGACGCCGCGCGGTACGCCCACGGCGGCGCGACCGTCATCGGCGACACCGTCGACCTCCTGGACCTGAACGCCACCCGGGAGTGGGCGGACCGCACGGAGAAGGAATTCGGCCGGATCGACGGCCTGGTGCACCTCGTGGGCGGCTGGCGCGGCTCCGCGTCCTTCGCGGAGACCGACCTCGCCGACTGGGACCTGCTGGAGAAGCTGCTGATCCGCACCGTCCAGCACACCTCGCTCGCCTTCGAGGGCCCGCTGAAGCGCAGCGGCAACGGCCGCTACCTGCTCATCAGCGCCGCGGGCGCGAGCAAGCCGACGGCCGGGAACGCCGCCTACGCCGCCTCCAAGGCCGCCGCCGAAGCCTGGACCCTCGCGCTGGGTGATGCCTTCCGCAAGGCCGGGGGTGACGGCGGTCCGCTCGCGGCGGCTGCCATCCTGGTGGTCAAGGCGCTCGTCAACGACCAGATGCGCGCCGAGCGACCGAACGCGAAATTCGCGGGCTTCACGGACGTTGCCGAGCTGGCAGAGGCCGTCGTCGGCGTCTGGAACCGGCCCGCCCAGGAAGTGAATGGACAGCGTCTGTGGCTGACCCCCAAGCCGTGAGTGCCGGCAAGACCGACGCGCGGCGCCACCACGACCCCTCGGTACGCGGCTTCGCCAGCGACAACTACGCCGGCACGCACCCCGAGATCCTCGAGGCGCTCGCCCTCGCCAACGGCGGTCACCAGATCGCCTACGGCGGGGACGAGTACACCGAGAATCTCCAGCGCGTCATCCGCAGCCACTTCGGGCAGACCGCCGAGGCGTTCCCCGTCTTCAACGGCACCGGCGCCAACGTCGTCGCCCTCCAGGCCGTGACCGACCGCTGGGGCGCGGTGATCTGCGCCGAGTCCGCGCACATCAACGTCGACGAATGCGGGGCGCCGGAGCGGGTCGGCGGCCTGAAGCTGCTGACCGTCCCCACCCCGGACGGCAAGCTCACCCCCGAGCTCATCGACCGTGAGGCGTACGGCTGGGACGACGAGCACCGGGCCATGCCGCAGGCCGTCTCGATCACGCAGAACACCGAACTCGGCACGGTCTACACCCCCGAGGAGATCCGGGCCATCTGCGAGCACGCCCACGAGCGCGGCATGGTCGTGCATCTCGACGGCTCCCGGATAGCCAACGCCTCGGCGTCGCTGGACGTTCCCATGCGGGCGTTCACCAACGCGGTGGGCGTGGACATCCTGTCGCTGGGCGGCACGAAGAACGGCGCGATCTTCGGCGAGGCCGTGGTCGTCATCAACCCCGACGCCGTGCGCGCCATGAAGCACCTGCGGAAGCTGTCGATGCAGCTCGCCTCGAAGATGCGCTTCGTGTCCGTGCAGCTCGAAGCGCTGCTGGCCAAGGACCTGTGGCTGCGCAACGCCCGGCACGCCAACACGATGGCGCAGCGGCTGGCCGCCGGGGTGCGCGCGGTCGAGGGCGTGGAGATCCTGTACCCGGTCCAGGCCAATGCCGTCTTCGCGCGGCTGCCGCACGACGTGAGCGAGCGTCTGATGAAGCGGTACCGCTTCTACTTCTGGGACGAGGCGGCCGGCGACGTCCGGTGGATGTGCTCCTTCGACACCACCGTGGAGGACGTGGACGGCTTTGTGGCCGCGCTCCGCGAGGAGATGGGCAGGCCGTAACGCCGGCACAGGATACGCGATACGCGGTTCAGTAGCTTGTACTTTTCGGTGCAGCTTGCTGAACCGCGTGCGTGCGTGCTGGAATGCCCGCCATGAGCATCTCCGTCACCGTCTCCGATGATGTCCGGGCGCTGGCGCCCGGCTTCGCCCACCTCGTCGTCGAGGCCCGCGACCTGGTCAACGGGCCCAGCGACGAGGCCAGTTCGGCACTGCTGGACGAGGCGGCGGCCCGGCTCGCCGCGCGGCTGGGCGGCCAGCCTCCGCAGGGCGAACCGCACATCGCCGCCTGGCGCGCCGCGTACACCGCCTTCGGCGCCAAGCCCTCGCGCACCCGCAACTCCGCCGAGGCGCTGGCCCGGCGCGCCCTGGCCGGCGGCGGCCTGCCCCGTGTCAACCGCCTCGTCGACGTCTACAACGCGATCAGCGTCGCGCACGTCGTCCCGGTCGGCGGCGAGGACCTGGCGCGCATCGAGGGCGGGATGCGCCTGGTACGCGCCACCGGCGACGAGCCCTTTGAGACGGCGGCCGACGGCGAGCCCGTGACCGAGCACCCCGAGCCGGGTGAGGTCGTCTGGCAGGACGGCATCGGTGTCACCTGCCGCCGCTGGAACTGGCGCCAGGGCGTCCGCACCCGCCTCACCGAGGACTCCACCAGCGCGCTGTTCCTGCTGGAGCGGATGGCGCCGATGACGCTGGACGCGCTGGAGGAGGCGGGCGCGGAACTGGTCGAACTGCTGGAGAAGTTCTCCCCGGGCGCGCGCATCGAACTGGGCGAGATCCGCCGCTGAGGCGCGCGCCGGAGGGTCAGCCCGCCGTCCGCGGTGCCGGTGCCGTGCCGCCCAGGTGCGCCGGTACCCACCAGGTGTCGTCCGGTCCCTTGGGGCGTACGGGGTAGGCGCGCTGGGCCGCCTCCAGCAGGTCCTGCACCCGGAGGCGCAGCCGGTCGGTGATCTTGTCGGTCTGCTCCTCGGCGGGCGCCTCGATCGGCTCGCCGACCCGGATGGTGATCGGGAAGTGGTTCCGCCCCAGGTCGCGCTTGTGGCCCTTGGTCCACAGTCGCTGGGTGCCCCACAGCGCCATCGGGAGTAGCGGCACGCCGGCCTCCTGGGCCAGCCGGGCCGCACCGGACTTGAAGGTCTTCAGCGTGAAGGACTCGGAGATGGTGGCCTCGGGGAAGACCCCGATGATCTCGCCGCCGCGCAGCGCGCTCAGCGCGTGGCGGTAGGCGTGCACGCCCTGCGAGCGGTCCACGGGGATGTGCTTCATCGCGCGCATCAGAGGCCCGGACACCTTGTGCCGGAAGACCGAGTCCTTGGCCATGAAGCGCACCAGCCGCTTCGCGGGCAGCGCGGCCAGGCCGCAGAAGATGAAGTCCAGGTACCCGATGTGGTTGCTCACCAGCACCGCGCCCCCGCGCCGCGGGATGTTCTCCGTCCCCGCGATGTCGAACTTCAGGTCCAGTGCTTTGAACGCCGTGCGGGCGAAACCGATGACGGGCGGATAAACGAGCTCTGCCATGGTCGGGGGGTCCCCTTCTGTGCCTGGGGAGGGGCTCTCCCGGCGGGAAGTTACGCAGCCGTAGCTTTGCGGCTTTCGGGAGATCGTGCCCGAAGAAGGGCGCAGCGGCTACCGCCGGGCCCCTTCGGGCCGGGAGATCCTCGTCACGTCCACGTGCGGTCGTTCCCTTCCGCGTACCCCGGCAACCGCTGATCAACCAGGCTCCCGACGCAGACGGTACACCGGCCGGGAATCATCGCCGGCGCGCCTACACTGACACCGAGGGATGTACAGAAGGCACCTCCAGAGGTACGGACAACGGCGCGGCGACGGAAGGCCGAAGGTGGCAGGGCAGGCAGGACAGCAGGGGACGGAGCGGCTGACCGCGGAGCGGATCGGCGCCGGACTGGGGGAGCGGGCCACGCTCGTACAGTTCTCCAGCGCCTTCTGCCAGCCGTGCCGGGCCACCCGCCGCACTCTGGAGGACGTCGCGGGCATGGTGCCCGGCGTGACGCACGTCGAGGTCGACGCCGAAGCCCATCTCGACCTCGTACGGGAGCTGCGCATCGTGCGGACCCCGACCGTCCTCGTCCTGGACGCGGCAGGCACGGTCGTGCGCCGCGCCTCCGGCCAGCCCCGCAAGGCGGACGTCATCGCGGCGCTGGGTGCCGCGGTCGGCACCTGAAGCCGTGCGCGCGACCCGTACACGCTGCGTGATTGTGGTCGCACCTGCCCGTGAGCACTTGACTGCATCACGCACGCATCGTCAGTCTGACGTCATGCGGCCTGATCCCCTTCTGTACGGACGTGTCCACGTGGACCTCCTGCGCACCGCGAGCGCGCGCTGTCCGGGCGCTTGAGCAGCGACGACAGCAGTACCGCTCCGGTTCGTACACCACAGCAGAAGGACACGTTCATGACCGTCTCGTCCGACCTCGCGGCACCCCAGCTGGCCTCTCCCGAACTGCTGCGCTCGGTCTTCCGGCGGCACGCGGCGGGAGTCGCCGTGATCACCGCGCAGGGCCCGCACGCTGGCCCGGTCGGCTTCACCGCCACCTCCCTCACCTCCGTCGCCGCCGAACCGCCCCTGGTCTCCTTCGGGGTGGGCACCGGCAGTTCCAGCTGGCCCGTCCTCGCGGAGGCGGAGTACGTCGGCATCCACATACTCGGCGAGGACCAGCACGAGCTGGCCGCCACCTTCGCGCGCAGCGGCGCCGACCGCTTCGCCGCTCCCACCTCGTGGCACACCGGCCCCCAGGGTGTGCCGGTCCTCGACGGCGTGCTCGCCTGGCTGGTCGGCCGGGTCGTGGCGCGGGTGCCCGCGGGGGACCACCGGATCGTGCTGGCCGAGGCCGTCGTCGGGGATCCGACGGGGCCGGGCCGGCCGTTGCTGTACCACCAGGGAAGCTTCACCGCCCTACGTGACTGACACCCCGTCCGGCGGCCCCGACACGCCAGGTCGGGGCCGTTGGCAAGGTCACAGTTCAACGCGCTTGCCATCGGGGAAATGCATAGGTGTACTGGCGAGTAATATTTCGGTCGGCGCGGGGACGCGCACCCGACCGGGAGCCGCCCCAACAGGCGCCTATGCTGCCAGCACAAGGCAGTTGTGAAGCGACGAAGCAGGTAGGAGAGCCGGCGTGAGCCTGAGGATCGTTGTCTGTGTGAAGTACGTGCCCGACGCCACCGGCGACCGGCACTTCGCCGAGGACCTGACCGTCGACCGCGACGACGTGGACGGTCTGCTCTCGGAGCTGGATGAGTACGCCGTCGAGCAGGCTCTCCAGATCAAGGAAGCGGCCGACGACGCCGAGATCACGGTGCTCACCGTCGGCCCCGAGGACGCCAACGACGCGCTCCGCAAGGCGCTGTCGATGGGCGCCGACAAGGGCGTGCACGTCGAGGACGACGACCTGCACGGCACCGACGCGGTGGGCACCTCCCTCGTGCTGGCCAAGGCCATCGAGAAGACCGGCTACGACCTGGTCGTCTGCGGTATGGCCTCCACCGACGGCACCATGGGCGTGCTGCCCGCGATGCTGGCCGAGCGCCTGGGCGTCCCGCAGGTCACCCAGCTCTCCGAGGTCTCCGTCGAGGACGGCGTCGTGAAGGGCCGTCGCGACGGCGACACCGCCACCGAGCAGCTCGAGGCGTCGCTGCCGGCCGTCGTGTCGGTCACCGACCAGTCCGGCGAGGCGCGTTACCCCTCCTTCAAGGGCATCATGGCCGCCAAGAAGAAGCCGGTGGAGTCCCTGGAGCTGGACGACCTGGACATCGACGCGGACGAGGTCGGTCTGGAGGGTGCCTGGACCAAGGTCGAGGACGCCACCGAGCGTCCGGCCCGTACGGCCGGCACGATCGTCAAGGACGAGGGCGAGGGTGCGAAGCAGCTCGCCGAGTTCCTCGCGGGCCAGAAGTTCATCTAAGGCCCTGGGGCCGGGGCGCGTCCCCGGCTCGGTCGCCCCTCAACCGCCGCATCTTTTCCCGCAGGAGTGCAATCCCATGGCTGAAGTCCTTGTCTTCGTCGACCACGTGGACGGTGCCGTCCGCAAGCCCACCCTCGAACTGCTGACCCTCGCCCGCCGCATCGGCGACCCGGTCGCCGTCTCCCTCGGCAACGGCGCGGCCGACACCGCGTCCGCGCTCGCCGAGCACGGCGCGGTCAAGGTCCTGACCGCGGACGCCCCGGAGTTCGGCGAGTACCTCGTCGCCCCGAAGGTGGACGCGCTGCAGGCCGCCTACGAGGCCGTCTCCCCGGCCGCCGTGCTGCTGCCGTCCTCCGCGGAGGGCAAGGAGATCGGTGCCCGCCTCGCGGTGCGCATCGGCTCCGGCATCATCACCGACGCCGTGGACCTGGAGGCCGGCGACGAGGGCCCGGTGGCCACCCAGTCGGTGTTCGCCGCCTCCTTCACCACCAAGTCCCGTGTCTCCAAGGGCACCCCGGTCATCACCGTCAAGCCCAACTCCGCCCCGGTGGAGCCCGCCGCGGCCGCCGGTACGGTCGAGGCGCTCGCGGTGACCGTGGCCGACTCCTCCAAGGGCACCAAGGTCGTCTCCCGCACCCCGCGTGAGTCCACCGGCCGTCCGGACCTGACCGAGGCCGCGATCGTGGTCTCCGGTGGCCGTGGCGTCAACGGTGCCGAGAACTTCCCGGTCATCGAGGCCCTCGCCGACTCGCTCGGCGCGGCCGTCGGCGCCTCGCGTGCCGCGGTGGACGCGGGCTGGTACCCGCACACCAACCAGGTCGGCCAGACCGGTAAGTCCGTGTCGCCGCAGCTCTACATCGCCGCCGGTATCTCCGGTGCGATCCAGCACCGCGCCGGCATGCAGACCTCGAAGACCATCGTGGCCATCAACAAGGACGAAGAGGCCCCGATCTTCGACCTGGTCGACTACGGCGTCGTCGGCGACCTCTTCAACGTCGTCCCCGCGCTGACCGACGAGGTCAAGACCCGCAAGGGCTGACCCGTCCCGCGACACCCCGCCGGGCCCCGTACGCGTACGCCGCGTACGGGGCCCGGCGTTTGGGAGGAAGGCGTGAACTGCGCGCAACGGCAAGATGGGTGTTGACCTGGCCAGACGGCGCGGATAGCTTCACTATGCGGAGTTTCGCTTCCATGAAGCGAAACTTGCCTAACTCTTAAGCGAATCTGGGATGGAAACGTCCCCCTATCGGGAGGGTGTCGAATGCCGCAGCAGGAGACCGTGGCCACGAGCCTTGCGAGCGCCGTACGCGAGGAGATCGGAGCCTCCCTGGCCGCGGTCGACGCGGACCTCGCGCGGCGCTACCCAGGGGATCCGGGCACCCGCCAGCCCGTCCACACGGTCTACGTCCCCGGTGACATCTTCGCCGCCGACACCATCCGCTCCTGGGGCGAGGCGGCGCGCACCGCGCTGGACGAGCACGCCCCGGACGCCGCGGCCCTCGCCTCCGTACTCGGCATCTCCGACGAGCTCGCCGGACCCGTGTACGACCGCGTACGGGCCAAGCTGGAGCGCGAGCCCATCGAGGACCTGCGCGTCGACTTCGAGGACGGCTACGGCGCACGCGCGGACGCCGAGGAGGACGAGGCCGCGGCCCGCGCCGCCGCGACGATCGCCGCCGCGTACCAGGACGGCACCGCGGCCCCGTACATGGGCATCCGCATGAAGTGCATGGAGGCCGCCGTCCGCGACCGCGGCATCCGCACCCTGGACATCTTCCTCACCGGCCTGATGCGGGCCGGCGGGCTGCCCGAGGGCCTCGTCCTCACCCTCCCCAAGGTCACCTACGCCGAGCAGGTCACGGCCATGGTCCGGCTGCTGGAGGCGTTCGAGAAGGAGCACGGCCTGGCCGCGGGCCGGATCGGCTTCGAGATCCAGATCGAGACCACCCAGTCGATCCTGGGCGCCGACGGCCGCGCCACCGTCGCCCGCATGATCGAGGCGGCCGAGGGCCGCGCCACCTCGCTGCACTACGGCACCTTCGACTACAGCGCCTCCTGCGGGGTCAGCGCCGCTCACCAGTCGCTCGACCACCCGGTGGCCGACCACGCGAAGGCGGTCATGCAGGTCGCGGCGGCCGGCACGGGGGTCCGGCTGTCCGACGGTTCCACCAACGTCCTGCCCGTCGGCTCCACCGAGCAGGTGCACGACGCCTGGCGTCTCCACCACGGCCTCGTACGCCGCTCCCTGGCCCGCGCGTACTACCAGGGCTGGGACATGCACCCGGCCCACCTGCCCACCCGGTACGCGGCCGTGTACGCCTTCTACCGCGAGGGCCTCGAAAAGGCCGCGGCGCGCCTCGCCGCGTACGTCGCCAAGGCCGGCGGCGCCGTGATGGACGAGCCCGCGACGGCCAAGGCGCTCAGCGGCTACCTGCTGCGCGGCCTGGACTGCGGCGCCGTCGACATCGCCGAGGTCGCCCGGCTCACCGGCCTCACCCGCGCGGACCTGGACGGCCTGGCGGGCCGGCCGACGCAGGCGGGCTGACCCGGGCGGGCCGACCCGGCGGGGTCAGTCCTGCAGAGCGGCCAGCGTGGCGGACAGGTCCGTGGCACCGGCCCGGTTGTACGGCAGCTTCGCCAGCACCCGGGCCATGCCGCAGGTGTCGGTGAGCGCCGAGAAGACCAGCCCGCCGGCGATACCGGCCGACAGCAGCCGGGCGGCGGGCCACCGCCGCCCGGCGACCAGGCCGGTCAGCACCAGCGATCCGGCGGCCAGTCGCACCTGACGCTCCATCGCCCAGACGGCACGCCCGCCCTCCGGGCGCAGCACGTCGAGTCCGTGCTGCACCCAGGCGTGGGTGCCGCCGGTCAGGGTGGCGGCCGTGATGCCCTGCTCGGCGAGGGCCGCGCATGCCTGCGCCGACCGGTTGCCGGAGGCGCAGACCATGAGCAGGCCGGCCCGCGACGCCGCGCTCCGCAGCGCGGGCACGGCCTCGCCGAGGCGGTCCAGGGGGATGTTGTGCGCGCCGGGCAGATGCCCGGTGGCGTACTCCCCGGGCGTCCGTACGTCGATCACGGTCAGTTCGTCGAGTCGCTCGCCGGCCTCATCGGTGGTGAGGGCGGTGGGGGTGGTGGCCATCAGGTTCGTTGCCTTTCGTGTGTCTCTTGTTTGTCGGGGCTGTCGGGGGGGCGGCCGCCCCGTCACGTCACCGCGTCGATCACCATGAACGCCGCGACCGCCAGCAGTACTCCGGCGAACGCCCGCTGCAGCACCGGCCCCGACGCCTTCGCGGCCAGCCGCTTGCCGTCCCAGGCGCCCAGCACGGCCGTGGCGGTGAACGGGGCGATGACCGCCCAGTCCAGCCCGCCCATGGTCGTACCGCGGGTGGCCAGGGAGGCCAGCGAGTTGGCCGAGATGACCAGCAGGCTGGTGCCCACGGCGGCCGGCATCTCGAAGGCCAGCACGGTGACCAGCGCGGGCACGGCGAGAAAACCCCCGCCGACGCCCAGCAGCCCCGTCAGCGCCCCCAGCCCGGCGCCGCTGCCCGCCGCCCTGGCCGGCCGTACCGACGGGGTTCCCCGTTCGGCGGCGTCCGGCCGCGCGCAGCGCAGCATCCGCAGGGCCGCCAACGCGGCGACGGCGGCGAAGGCGACCGTCAGCAGCCACTGCGGCAGGCGGGCCGCCGCCGCGCCGGCCAGCGCCGCCGGCAGCAGCCCGGCGGCCGCGAACAGCGCGCCGGCCCGCCACCGTACGTTGCCCGCGCGGGCATGGGCGTACAGGGCGGTGAGCGAGGTGGCGGTGACGATCAGGAGGCTCGCGGTGGTCGCCGCTGCCGGGGTGAAGCCGAGGAGGTAGATCAGCGCGGGGACGGCGAGCACGCTGCCCCCGCCGCCGAGTGCGCCGAGCGCCAGGCCGACCACCGCGCCGGCGACCAGGGCCAGGAGGAGTCCCGTCATCGAGCCGTATCGGTCCCCGGCCCGGGGAGCACGAGCCGAAGCCCGGCCGGCGCGGCCGCGTCGAACCGGTCGTCGACGGCGACGACGTCCCGCCCGGCCGCGTCCAGCAGGGACGCGGCGATCGCCGCCCGCATCCCGCCCGCGCAGTGCACCCACACCACGCCCGCCGGCACCTCTCCGACGCGGCCGCGCAGCTCGTGGATCGGGATGTGCAGCGAGCCCTCGACGTACCCGTCGGCGCGCTCGGAGTCACGCCGTACGTCCAGTACGACCAGGTCCTGACCGGCCGCGGCGCGTGCCAGGTCGGCGAAGGTGGCCCGCGGGAAGGAGCGCAGCTTCTCGCCCTCGCGCAGCCAGCTCTCCGGCGCGCCCGTGGCCGCTGCCGCCGGCCGGTCGATGCCCACCCGGGCCAGCTCCCGCTGCGCGTCGGCCAGCTGCCCGGGCGTCTCGGCCAGCAGCGTGACCGGCTTGCCCCAGGGGATCAGCCAGGCCAGATACGTGGCGAGCTTGCCCTCGCCCTCGAAGTTGAACGAACCGGCGAGGTGCCCTTCGGCGTACGCGACCCGGTTGCGCAGGTCCACCACCCACTCACCGGCCGCCAGCCGCCGCGCGAGCTGCTCGGCGTCGGCGGGCTCCGGCGGAGTGAGGTCGACGGGCGCGGGCCCTGCCGCGTTGGCCGGGCCCATGTGCGCGTAGTACGCCGGTACGTCCTCCAGACCGGCCAGCAGCTCCGCGACGAAGGTGTCCACGTCCTGGGTGAACGCGGCGTTGTTCCGCCGCTCCGCGCCGATCGTCGTGGTGTCCCCCTCGGCCTGCGCCGACGAACAGAAGCTGCCGAAGCCGTGCGTCGGCAGCACCGGGACCTCGTCGGCCAGCTCGTCGGCGAGGCGGTGCGCCGAGGCGTACTGGGCGCGGGCCAGCCGCTCGGTCAGCCGCGGCTCGACGAGGTCGGGCCGCCCGACCGTGCCGATCAGCAGCGAGCCGCCGGTGAACGCGGCCACGCCGCTGCCCGCGTCCGCCAGGACGTAGGAGGTGTGGTGCGGGGTGTGCCCGGGGGTCGCCACCGCCCGCAGGACCAGGCCCTCGTCGACCGTGACGGTGTCGCCGTCGGCGACCGGCGTGCGCGCGAAGGAGACCGCCGCTTCGGCCGGGACCAGGTAGCGGGCGCCGGATATTCGCGCAAGGTCCAGTCCGCCCGTGACGTAGTCGTTGTGCACATGGGTCTCCGCGACGTAGGCGATCCGGACCCCGCGCCGGGTGGCGGCCGCGAGGACCTGGTCGATGTCGCGTGGCGGGTCGATCACCACCGCGGCCGAGCGCCCGCCCGCCAGATAGCTGCGGTTGCCCAACCCCTCGAATTCCAGGGTGTCGACGAAAAACACGGCAGCGCCCCTTCCTTCCGTATCGAGAAATGTATACCCCTGTGCGTTTACCCCCGGGGGTATCGGTACCCACCATAACAGGAGGTACCCCCGGGGGTATTTCAAACGGTGTGAAGAGGCCGGGCGACGGCGGGGGGAAGCCGTTAGGCGGGGGGTGGCAGTTCGCCCGAGCCGCGGGGGATCAGGCGGGTGGGGATGACGCGCTGCTGCGGCGGCTCGTCGGCACCGTCCAGGCGGCGGAAGAGGAGGGACGCCGCGGTGCGGCCGAGGCGGGCCGCGTCCTGCGCGACGACGGTGATGCCGGGGCTGATCAGATCGGCCAGTTCGAAGTCGTCGAACCCGACCAGGGCGACCGGGCGCGGGCGGCCCGCCAGGACGCGTACGACGGTGACGGTGACGCGGTTGTTGCCCGAGAACAGCGCGGTGACCGGCGCCGGCCCGTCGAGCATCGCCTCGGCCGCCGACCGCACCCGCTCCGGCTCCGTCGACCCCAGCGCCACCCACGATTCGTCGACCGGCAGCCCCGCCTCGTCCATCGCCGCCCGGTAGCCGCGCAGCCGCTCCACGGCCGTATGGATGCGCGGCTGGTCGCCGATGAAGCCGATCCGGCGGTGGCCGTGTGCGATGAGATGGGCCACCGCGTCCCGCGCGCCGCCGAAGCTGTCGGAGAGTACGACGTCCGCTTCGATCTCCCCGGCCGGCCGGTCCACGAAGACCGTGGCGACGCCGGCCGCTATCTCCGGCTCCAGATAACGGTGGTCGGTGCCGGCCGGGATGATCACCAGGCCGTCCACCCGGCGGGCGCACAGCGCGAGCACCAGCTCCTGCTCGCGGGCCGGGTCCTCGGCACTGGAACCGTTGATCAGCAGCGCTCCGTGATCGCGCGCGACCTCCTCCACGGCCCGGTTCAGCGGCCCGTAGAAGGGGTCCGCGAGATCCTCCAGTACCAGCCCAATGCTGGCCGTGCGGCCCTTGCGCAGCACCCGCGCCGAGTCGTTGCGGCGGAAGCCGAGCGCGGTGATCGCCTCCTGCACGCGCCGCTCGGTGTCGGGCGTCACGCCCGGCTCGCCGTTGACCACACGGGAGACCGTCTTGAGGCCGACGCCGGCGCGCGCCGCGACGTCCTTCATCGTGGGCCGGGTGCCGTAGCGGGTGGTGCTGCGGGCGGTGTCGGTCACGGTGCGGCGGTCCTGTTCCCTGGGGTGGCGGCTGCCCGTTCTGATGTGGAGCTGGGCATATCTGGGCGTGGCGTCGAGCATAACGTCTGGACAACGTTGTCAATTCTGGCGAGACTGGCGTTCTGCACGCCGGGGCGTCCGCCCCGGGCCGCCCGCCGACCAGGAGATTCCACGCCGATGCAGACCGACCTCAACGCAGCCCTGGACATCGGCGGTACGAAGATCGCCGGGGCGCTGGTCGACGACCGGGGCCGGATGCTCGTACGGGCCACCCGCCCCACCCCCGCCCAGGAGGACGGCGCCGCCGTGATGCGCGCGGTGCACACGGTGCTCGACGAGCTGACTGCGGCGCCCGAGTGGTCCCGTACGTCCGTCGTCGGCATCGGCAGCGCCGGGCCGGTCGACGCGCAGACCGGCACCGTGAGCCCGGTCAACATCCCCGGCTGGCGCGACTTCCCGCTGGTCGCGGGCGTGCGCGAGCGGACCGGCGGGCTCCCCGTCGTACTGGTCGGGGACGGCGTGGCCATGACCGCGGCCGAACACTGGCAGGGCGCCGCTCGCGGCCACCGCAACGCGCTGTGCATGGTGGTCTCCACCGGCGTCGGCGGCGGCCTCGTCCTGAACGGCCGCCCGCACCCGGGCCCCACCGGCAACGCGGGCCACATCGGTCACATCAGCGTCGACCTCGACGGCGACCCCTGCCCCTGTGGCGGACGCGGCTGCGTCGAACGCATCGCCAGCGGCCCGAACATCGCCCGCCGCGCCCTCGCGGAGGGCTGGCAGCCGGGCCCGGACGGCGACGCGACCGCCGTCGGGGTGGCCGCGGCCGCCCGCGCCGGGGATCCTGTGGCGATCCGCTCGTTCGACCGCGCGGCACAGGCCCTGGCGGCCGGCATAGCGGCCACCGCCACCCTGGTCGAGATCGAGATCGTGGTGATCGGCGGGGGAGTGGCCGGCGCCGGCGAGGTCCTCTTCGCACCGCTCCGCCGCGCCCTGAAGCAGTACGCCACCCTCTCCTTCGTCCGCGGCATCAAGGTCGTACCGGCCCAGATGGGCACGGATGCGGGCGTGGTGGGCGCGGCGGCGGCCGCTCAGCAGTACCGGGCGGGCGCTTTGGCCGCGACGTCGGTGTGAATCCCTGACGTCCTGCCCCGGCGCGCCCCGCCCCGCCCTCTAGTCTGTTCCCGCCACCACGCACACGCGCGACGAGGGGGACGCACAAGGTGTCGACGGGGGAGCACGGCGAGTACGACGACCGGTACGGCGAGTACGACGAGAGCGCCGCGGGTGGCGCGGGTGGCGCGGATCCGACCGGGCGGCTGCTGGGCGGCCGGTACCGCGTCACCGGCCAACTGGGCCGCGGCGGCATGGGCGTGGTCTGCCGCGCGGTCGACGAGGTGCTGGGCCGCGAGGTCGCCGTCAAGGTGCTGCGGGCCTTCACCGACGCCTCGCCCGCCGAACTGGCCGACCTGCGCACACGGATGCAGCGCGAGGCGCGCGCCGCCGCCCGCATCCGGCACGCCGGCGTCGTCACCGTCCACGACGTGATCGACGAGGCCGGCCGGCCCGTCATCATCATGGAACTGATCGAGGGCCCCTCCCTCGACGACGTCATGAGGCAGCGAGGACCGCTGGACCCGGGGGAGGCCGCCGATATCGGCGCGCAGGTGATGGACGCGCTGGACGCCGCGCACCGGGCGGGCGTACTGCACCGGGACATCAAGCCCGGCAACATCCTGCTCGACCGCACCGGTCGCGTCGTGATCACCGACTTCGGCATCGCCAGCATCCAGGCCCCCGACGACGGCACGCGGACCCATCTCACCCGCAGCGGTCAACTCGTCGGCTCGCTGGACTACTTGCCGCCCGAGCGGGCCCAGGACCTGGCGCCCGGACCGGCCTCGGACATCTGGTCGCTCGGCATGACCCTGTACGCGGCGGTGGAGGGGGCGGCGCCCTTCCGTCGTACGTCGGTGTGGTCGACGCTCACCGCGATCGTCTCCGAGCCGCTCCCGGAACCGCGGCGCGCCGGCGCCCTGACGCCCGTACTCCACGCCCTGATGGCCAAGCACCCGGCCGCCCGCCCGTCGGCCGCGCAGGCCCGCGCCATGCTGCAGGCGGTGGCCGAGGGACGCGCTCCGGAGGCCGCTGACCCGCCCCGCTCCCCGACCGAGCGCGACGTACGGGCCGCCGGAAACACCCCGCCACCCGGCTTCGGCCCGGCCCCCGCCCCGGAGGCCGGCCGCCGTCGCCGCCGGGGACCGCTGCTCGCCGCCGCGGTGGCCGCGGTACTACTGACCGCGGGCGCAGCCACGTACGCCCTGCTCACCCCGCACGAGCGCCCCACCGCCACCCCGGACAGCCGCGGCCACGACACGGCGCGTCCCAGCGAACCCGGCCCCTCGGCCTCCTCCGCGGCCTCCTCCCCGGCCCCGTGCGCGTCCGCCGGCGGAGGCAAATACCACTGCGAAGTCTGGCGCCCCGCCGACTCCTACACGAAGAACTTCGACCGGGCCGGCACGCTGAACGCCGGTACCAGCTACTTCTATTGTCAAGCTGACCTCGGCCGCCGCGAGACCTACGACCGGTGGACCAACGTCTGGTGGGCCAGGACCGACGACGACAGCGGCAATACCGGCGTTTACGTCAGCGTCGTCTACCTCAAGGGCGGCGACAACGACCAGCCGGTACCGGGCCTCCCCACCTGCTGACGCCCGCCGTTATGGGAACGAGTCCGCCGTTACCGGAATGCGGCCGTCGTTACGGGAACGAGTCCGCAAGCCCTCTTGCCGCAACCCCCGCCCGCCCCGACGCTCCCCTCAAGCAAGCACATTCTGAAGCATGCGAGAGGCGGTGCCCCATGACGAACGCGCAAATGTGGGCCCTGATCATCGGATTCGTCTCCCCCCTTCTGATATCGGTCGTCAACCGGCCCCAGTGGAGCAGCGCCGCCCGTTCCTTCGTGCAAATGGCCGTCTCGGTCCTCGTCGGCCTCGGCAGCGCCTATTTCGCCGGTGACTTCGCGGGCAAGGACGTCATCAGCAGCATCCTGATCGCCTCCGTATCCGCCATCAGCGCCTACAAGGGCATCTTCAAGCCCACCGGCGCCTCTCCCGCCCTGGAGCGCCTCACCTCACCGACTCCCCGCGCCTGACCGCGCCGGGCGGTGGCCTCCGGCGCGAGGGGTTGACAGCGACGCCTGCCGGCCCCGCGGGAGCGCCCGTACGTGGCGCGTTTCCGTGGCAGGGTGTTGCGGGCAACTCACAGGGGTCTAGGGATGAGGGGGAACCGTGATCGTCTGGCTGAACGGCGCGTTCGGTGCGGGCAAGTCCACAGCGGCACAGGAACTCTTGGACCTGCTCCCCGGGAGCACGCTCTACGATCCCGAACTGGTCGGCCGTGGACTGAAGGAGATGCTTCCGGCCAAGCGGCTGGACGATGTCGAGGACTACCAGGACCTGCCGTCCTGGCGCAGACTCGTCGTCGACGCGGCCGCCGCGCTGCTCACGGAAGTACCGGGTCCGCTGATCACGCCGATGACGCTGCTGCGGCAGGAGTACCGGGACGAGATCTTCGGCGCGCTGGCCGCACGCCGTATCCCGGTGCGACACATGCTGCTGCATGCGGAGGAAACGATCCTTCGGGAGCGGATCGCGCTGCGGGACGAGCCCGTACTGGAGCAGTCCCTGCAGCCCCTGCAGGACGGGTCTGTGCCGGAAGAGCCGGTACGCGAGCGCAGTCTGGCCCACCTGGAGCCCTACCAGCAGGCGCTGGACTGGATCCGTGGCGACGCGCACGTCATCGACACCTCGGACCTCGGGCCGCGGCAGACGGCCGAGCGCATCGCCGAGGCCGTACGGACCGGCGGCGGCGCCTGCGACATCGTCCAGACGCCCGAACCGACCGCCGAGACCCTGGCCGCCGGTGTACTGCTCTTCGATGAGGAGGACCGGGTACTGCTGGTGGACCCGACGTACAAACCCGGCTGGGAATTTCCCGGTGGAGTCGTGGAACCGGGCGAGCCGCCGGCCCGGGCCGGCGTACGGGAAGTGGCCGAGGAACTGGACATCCGGCTCCCCACGATGCCGCGCCTGCTGGTGCTCGACTGGGAGGCACCGGTCCCGCCCGGATTCGGCGGGCTGCGGCTGCTGTTCGACGGCGGGCGGCTGCCCGACGAGCAGATACGGGACCTGCTGCTGCCGGGCTCGGAGCTGCGCGACTGGCGGTTCGTCACTGAGGACGAGGCCGAGTCGATGCTGCCGCCCGTGCGCTGGAACCGTCTCCGGTGGGCCCTGCGCGCCCGCGCACAGGGACGCCCGCTCTATCTGGAGGCGGGCGTTCCTGTGGGCTGAGGCCCCAGGCGGCGACTGCCGGCGGGCATAAGGGCCGAGCCAAGGCCCTTATGCCCCTAAGCCCCCGCCTTGCTCCCCGCGTACCGCTGCAGGAACAGGGCCTCGGCCAGCGACAGCCGCTCCAGCTCCTCCGGGGACACGCTCTCGTTCACCGCGTGGATCTGCGCCTCCGGCTCGCTCAGCCCGATGAGCAGGATCTCCGCCTCCGGGTACAGCGCGCCGAGCGTGTTGCACAGCGGGATGGAGCCGCCCATGCCGGCGGACTGCATCTCGGTACCGTCGTACGCCTCGCGCAGCGCCGCCGCCATCGACTCGTACGCCGGGCTGCTGAGGTCGGCGCTGAACGGCTGGCCCTGGCCGACCTGCTCGACCGTGACGCGGGCGCCCCAGGGCGCGGCCGACTCCAGGTGCGCGGTGAGCAGCTTGGTGGCCTCGGCGGCGTCCTGGCCCGGCGGCACCCGCAGGCTGACCTGCGCCCGCGCGCTCGCCTGTACCGACGGGGTCGCGCCGACGACCGGCGGGCAGTCGATGCCGATGACGGTGACGGCCGGGCGGGCCCAGATGCGGTCGGCGACGCTGCCGGAGCCGATCAGCTCCACGCCGTCGAGCACCTTGGCGTCCTTGCGGAACTCCTCCTCGTCGTACTGGAGGCCCTCCCACGTACCGTCCGCCGCCAGCCCCTCGACCGTCGTGGAGCCGTCCTCCGCGCGCAGCGAGTCCAGGATGCGGATCAGCGCGGCGAGGGCGTCGGGCGCGGCGCCGCCGAACTGTCCCGAGTGCAGATTGCCCGCCAGCGTGTCCACCTGGACGCGCAGCATCGTCATGCCGCGCAGCGAGGCGGTGACGGTGGGCAGGCCGACGCGGAAGTTGCCGGTGTCGCCGATGACGATGGCGTCGGCGGTCAGGAGGTCGGGGTGGGCCTCGGCGTACCGCTCCAGGCCGCCGGTGCCCTGCTCCTCGGAGCCCTCGACGATCACCTTGACGCTGACCGGTACGCCGCCGTGCTCCTTGAGCGCGCGCAGCGCCGTCAGGTGCATGATCAGGCCGCCCTTGCAGTCGGCGGTGCCGCGGCCGTACCAGCGGCCGTCGCGCTCGGTCAGCTCGAAGGGCGGGCTCAGCCAGGCGCTCTCGTCCAGCGGCGGCTGCACGTCGTAGTGCGCGTACAGCAGGACGGTGGGGGCGCCGGCCGGGCCGGGCAGGAAGCCGTAGACGGACTCGGTGCCGTCCGGCGTCTCCAGTACGGCGACGTCCTCGAAGCCCTCGGCCCGCAGCGCACCCGTTATCCACCGGGCCGCGGCCTCGCACTCGCTCTTCGGGAACTGCGCGGGGTCGGCGACCGACTTGAAGGCCACCAGCTCGGTCAGTTCGGCCCTGGCGCGGGACTGCAGCGCGGCGACGGTGGTGGCGAGCGGGCTGTCAGGCATGGGAACGCTCCTTTTGGGCGCGACGTTGTCCTGTCGGGACGGTGTCCGCGGAGGCCCGCCGGGGCCGTGCTCCGCCGTGTTCCCAGGGAGGAGTCGGGGTGCCGGGGCGGCGCGGATCCCGTCCGGTAAGCGTGCGTACGTGACGCGTCCGTGCGTAGGGGATGGTGCCTCCGATCTTCCCACAGGCACCTCCGCGATCAGCGAGCCGTAGGATGCGGGCGGTACGCGCACGGCACGGGCGGTACGCGCAAAGGTGCGGGCGGTACGGCAGCCAGGGATCCATGCCAGGGATTCGTACCAGGGATCGATCGGGAGTAGCAGCACAGGTGAGCAGCGAGAGCGCAGACCAGGACGGCCGGATGGTGTGGGACGTGGTGGTGGTCGGCGCGGGGCCTGCGGGCGCCTCGGCGGCCTATGCCGCGGCCTGCACGGGACGCCGCGTACTCCTCCTGGAGAAGGCCGAACTTCCCCGGTACAAGACCTGCGGCGGTGGCATCATCGGCCCCTCGCGCGACGCGCTGCCGCCCGGCTTCGAGCTGCCGCTGCGGGACCGCGTGCACGCCGTGACGTTCTCCCTGAACGGCAAGCTGACGCGGACGCGCCGCTCCCGGCAGATCCTCTTCGGACTCATCAACCGCCCCGAGTTCGACGCCCAGCTCGTCGAGTCCGCGCAGAAGGCGGGCGCCGAGCTGCGTACGGGCGTCACGGTCAGCCGCGTCGAGCAGCACGGCAGCGCCGTTCCCGACCGCCGTACGGTTGCTGTCGTGCTGAGCGGCGGCGAGACGGTGCTCGCGCGCGCCGTGGTCGGCGCGGACGGCAGCGCGAGCCGGATAGGCGCGCACGTCGGGGTCAAGCTCGACCAGGTCGACCTCGGTCTGGAGGCGGAGATCCCGGTGCCGCCGACGGTCGCCGAGGACTGGGCGGGGCGGGTGCTCATCGACTGGGGGCCGATCCCGGGCAGTTACGGCTGGGTCTTCCCCAAGGGGGACACACTGACCGTCGGTGTGATCTCCGCGCGCGGCGAGGGCGCGGCCACCAAGCGGTACCTGGAGGACTTCATCGCGCGGCTCGGGCTCGCCGGCTTCGAGCCTTCGATCTCGTCCGGGCATCTGACGCGCTGCCGGGCCGAGGACTCGCCGCTGTCGCGGGGGCGCGTGATGGTCTGCGGTGACGCGGCCGGGCTGCTGGAGCCGTGGACGCGCGAGGGCATCTCCTTCGCCCTGCGGTCGGGCCGGCTCGCGGGGGAGTGGGCGGTACGGGTTGCCGAGGCGCACGACGCGGTGGACGCGCGCCGCCAGGCGCTCAACTACGCCTTTGCGATCAAGGCGGGGCTGGGCGTCGAGATGGGCGTGGGCCGCCGGATGCTCGCGGTCTTCTCCCGCCGCCCGGGCCTGCTGCACGCCACGATCACGGGCTTCCGCCCGGCGTGGAACGCCTTCACGAAGATCACCCGCGGCACGACCACCCTTGCGGAGCTGGTACGCACTCACCCGCTGGCCCATCGGGCGCTTTCGGCGCTGGATCGGTGAGGGGTCGGATCGGAGGCTGGGATCGGTGAGGGCTGGTACGGGGGCTGCTGCTCGCGATGAGGGATGAGTGGCTGGTGGTCGTGGGATCGGCCGGAGCTGGTGGTCGGCAGTCGGTAGTCGGTCGATGAGCGGCTGGTGGGTGGTGTGCGGTCAGGGGATCGCTCGGTCTCGGATGGGGTGATTGGGGGCAGTCGGTTGGGGTGATGGGGGATCACTCGGTCGGGCTGCTTGGGCGGCAGTCGGTCGGGGTGGTCGGGGATCAGTCGGTCGGGGTGATGCGGAAGACCGGGTGGTGCGGGGCGGCGGCGAGCAGGGCGTCGTCGGCCGACCGGGCGGTGACCTCGCCGAAGTACTGCTTCACCTCCCAGCCCCAGCGCTCCAGATACGCCCGCAGGATCGCGGGCGTTTCGGCGGGCGGGACCTCCACGGCCGTGAACGCGCGGGTCCTGCGCCCCACCCGCAACTGCCCGCCGCCGGCCGCGCGCAGATTACGTACCCACTCGCCGTTGCCACGCGCCGAGACGAGGTACTGAGCGCCTTCGAAGGCCAGCGGATTCACCGGCACCCGCCGCCACTCACCGCTCTTCCGCCCCCGAACGGCGAGATCCGCACTCCCGGCCAGACTGATCCCCCGCCGGGCCAGCCAGCCGACGACGGCATTGAGCCGGGCGCCGAGCCGGCCGGGCTTGAGGTAGCGCGGGGTTGCTTGCGGGTGCGGGTGCGGCTGGGGCTGCGGGAGCTGTTGCGGCTGCTGAGCGTCGTTCATGTGCGTCTTGTTCGTGCGCGCCTTGTTCGTGGGTGTCTCGTTCGTGGGTGTCTCGTTCATGAGTGATCCCCTTGTCCGGGAGGGCGGGCGGCGTCGCGCCACGCGACGAGAGCACTGCTCTCGTTCGTGAGCAGTGTGCACGGTTCCGGCACGCCATGGCAAGAGCACTGCTCTCGTTTCTATGCACTGCTCTTGTTCCTGGTCGGTGTTCGCGAACATGGCACACTGCTCCACATGACTGCGATCAAGGGCGCCAGGGAGCGGGCCCGCGGCGAGATCACCGCTGCGATCAAGGACGAGGCCCGCAAGCAGCTCGCCGCCGAAGGCGCCGCGAAGCTCTCGCTGCGCGCCGTGGCCCGGGAGCTCGGCATGGTCTCCTCGGCCCTCTACCGTTACTTTCCGAGCCGCGACGACCTGCTGACGGCCCTGATCCTCGACGCGTACAACGCCGTGGGGCAGGCCGCCGAGACCGCGCTCGCCGCGGCGGACGCACGGCGCGGCCGACGGGGCGGTGCGGCCGCGGCGACGCCGGCTGCCCGCTGGACCGCCGTGTGCCGCGCCGTACGGGAGTGGGCGCTGGCCCACCCGCACGAGTACGCGCTGATCTACGGCTCACCCGTTCCGGGCTACCGCGCACCCGAGACCACCGCCGAGCCCGCCGGCCGGGTGGCGCGGGCGCTCATCGAGGTCGTGCGGGACGCCTACGCGGCAGGCGCGCTGCGCGAGCCCGACGATCCGCTGCCGGACGCCGTGGTCGGGGACATGCTGACGCTGGTCGCGGAGCAGGGCGTGGAGCTGCCCGCCGGCGTCGCGGCCCGGCTGGTCGGCGCCTGGGCGCAGCTCTTCGGGCTGGTGGGTTTTGAGCTCTTCGGGCAGTTCAACCGGGTGATCGAGGCGCGGGAGGAGTTCTTCGAGCAGGCGGTACTGCAACTCGCCCGGTCGGTCGGACTCCCCACACCTGCTCGCTGACCCGCCGGGCCCACCGTGCGCCGGCCCACGGACCCGCACTCCCCACAGATCCGCACTCTTCGCTGATCCGTACTCCCCACGGAGTACCGGCCGCCACCACGCTCGGGGGACGCCCTGGGCGCATGGGGCGGGCTAGCGTGGCGGCATGGACAACGGACGGCCGTCGTGGGTGCGGCGCTGCCTCGGATGGCTCGCATCCGCGCGCGGGCGCTGGTCCGTGACTCCTGGCGGTGAGCGATCGCCGGACGCGTGGCCCGGCGGCGCCACCTTGCGGCGCATGCCCTGGCGTTCGACCGTGCTGATCGCCGTGCTCGTGCAGGTCGGTACGCGCTTTGCCGCGCACGAGCAGCCCGACCGGGCGGCCCTGGACGGCGTTGCGGAGTTTCTGCTGCTCGCGGGCTCCCTCCTGCTGCTCCTGCGTCATCGTTTCCCGCGCGTCGTCGCGTTCGGTGCCGCGATCGCCGCGCTGCTCTACCTCGGTGGCGGGTATCCGTACGGTCCGGTCTTCCTGTTCGTGGCGATCGGGTGCCTCGCCGCTGTCGTGGCGGGGCGGCGCGTCGCGGCGTGGAGCGCGGTGGGGCTGCTGTGGGCCGGGCACCTGCTCGTCACGCACTGGCTGTACCGATGGCTGCCACCGGCCGCCGACGAGGCCGCGCCGTGGGGGCAGGAGCTGATCGTCGCCGGCTGGGCGGTGGCGATCGTCGCCGCGTCCGAACTGGGCCGTGTACGCCGCGAACAGCTCGCGCACGCCCGGGCCGAGCGCGCGGCGGCGGAGCGGCGCCGGGCTGACGAGGAACGTCTGCGGATCGCGCGGGAGCTGCACGACGTCCTCGCGCACAGCCTCTCGGTCATCAACGTGCAGGCCGGCGTCGGGCTCGCCCTGCTGGACGACGACCCCGAGCAGGCCCGTACGGCCCTGACGACGATCAAGGGAGCCAGCAAGGAGGCGCTCGGCGAGGTCCGGCAGGTGCTCGACACGCTGCGCGCGCAGGGGCGGGCGCCCAGGTCGCCGGCGCCCGGACTGGCCCGGCTGCCCGAGCTGACCGAGCAGGCGAAGAGCGCGGGACTGGACGTGGCCGTGTCGGTCGAGGGCCGGGTGTCCGGGCTGCCGCCGGGCGCGGACCTCGCGGCGTTCCGTATCGTCCAGGAAGCGCTGACGAACATCGTCCGCCACTCCGGGGCCCGCAGCGCACGCGTGCACCTGGGACGGGCGGCGGACGCCCTGCGTCTGCGTATCGACGACGACGGGCCGGCCACGGCAGAGGGATCGCCCGGCGGCGGGAACGGCCTGGTCGGCATGCGCGAACGCGCCGCCGCGCTCGGCGGCGAGGTCCAGGCGGGCCCGCGCGCGGACGGCGGCTTCACCGTGCGCGCCACGATCCCGCTGCGGGGGAGCAGTGGTACCGGCCGGGCGGACGGGGCGGCCGGCGGGCAGAACGGCGGGACGGCGGCCCGTGCGGCGGGCGATGACAACGAGGAGAGCGCGTGATCCGGGTACTGCTCGCTGACGATCAGGTCTTGGTGCGGGCCGGCTTCCGGGCGCTGCTGGACGCCCAGCCGGACATCGAGGTGGTCGGTGAGGCCGCCGACGGGGAGGAGGCGCTGACGGCCGTACGGGAGCGGCGGCCCGATGTCGTCCTCATGGACATCCGGATGCCGGTCGTGGACGGGCTCGCCGCCACCCGGCGGATCACCGGCGACGAGCGGCTGGCCGGAGTGAAGGTGGTCATGCTGACCACCTTCGAGCTGGATGAGTACGTGTTCGAGGCGATCCGCTCGGGCGCCTCCGGGTTCCTCGTGAAGGACACCGAGCCGGACGAACTGCTGCGTGCCGTACGTGCCGTGGTCGCCGGTGATGCGCTGCTGTCCCCGGGGGTGACCCGGCGGCTGATCGCAGAGTTCGCCGCGCGGTCGAAGGAGCCGGCCGCGGCGGAGGGGCTGGCCCAACTGACCGAGCGGGAGCGGGAGGTGATGGCGCTGGTCGGCATCGGGCTGTCCAACGAGGAGATCGCGCGCCGGCTCGTCGTCAGTCCGCTCACGGCCAAGACGCACGTCAGCCGCACGATGGTGAAGCTCGGGGCCCGGGACCGGGCCCAACTGGTCGTGCTGGCCTACGAGTCGGGGATCGTGCGCCCCGGCTGGCTGGGCTGACGCCAGCGCCACAGGACCCGCACCACCCGGTGGGTGAAGGCCGCGCCGCCGACCAGTGCCGCCCCCATGAGCCAGGAGCCGCGCCAGGAGGCGGGCAGCATGTCCCAGAGGGCGGGCGCCGCGCAGATCAGGAAGGCGAGGGCGCCTACGAGCGCACCGGTCACCACGGCGAACACGATCTCGACGGTGACGGCGTCCCGTTGGGCCGGCGAGCGGGTCGGAGACGCTGTACGACTCTGTCATGCGCACGGGATTGCCGCTGCCCTCCGGCCGCTCATAGGCTGAGCGCTTCCGGCCGGTCACCGGCCGGAACCAGCGCATGCACGGCAGTGGCGCACGCCTCGTGCCGCAGCTACTCGCGCCGGAAGAGCCGGAAGAACTGGTGCCGGGAGAAGGCGAGCGGTCATGAGGCAGTGGGACGTTGCCGTGCGGTCGGGTGCGCGGCTCGGTGAGGGGCCGACGTGGGACGCCGCGCACGCGCGGCTGATCTGGGTGGACATCCTCACCTGTCGGGTGCACACGTACGACCCGGCCACCGGACGCCGCACGGTCATGGTCACCGAACAGCACGTGGGCGCCGCGAAGCCGCGCGCAGCAGGCGGTCTGGTCGTCAACCTCCGGGACGGGGTGGGCCTCTACGACGCGGCCGGGAAGTTCTCCTGGCTGGCCCACGAGGCGGTGCCGGGGCGGCGCGGAAACGACGCGGCCGTGGCGCCCGACGGCGCGCTGTGGGCCGGGACCATGCCGTACGACGAGGCGCCGGGCGGCGGCACGCTGTCCCGCGTCGCCCCGGACGGCGGCACGGTGCGGGTGCTCTCGGACGTCACGGTCAGCAACGGCATCGGCTGGAGCCCGGACGGGCGGCTGATGTACTACATCGACACTCCGACCCGGCGGATCGACGTCTTCGACGTGGGCGCGGCAAACGGGGACGCCGCGGGCCAGTTCGCGCACAGCCGGCGTCCCTACGTGGAGATCGAGCAGGGCACCGGCTTCCCGGACGGGCTGTGCGTGGACGCGGAGGGCTGCGTCTGGGTGGCGCTGTGGGACGGCGGGCAGGTGCGCCGTTACACGCCCGAGGGCGCCCTCGACCGTACGGTCGAACTGCCCGTCCGGCGCCCGACCGCCTGTGCCTTCGGCGGCCGTGACCTCACCGACCTCTACATCACCACGGCTCAGGAGGACACGCCGCAGCATCCGCTGGAGGGCTCGGTGCTCGTCGTCCCGGGCGCGGGCCAGGGGCTCGACCAGCCGGCCTTCGCGGGCTGAGGACCGCGGCCGTCCGCGACCCGCACGGGACCTGCGGGCCGGTCGCCGGCGGCCCGCGGCCGCGGTCAGATCGCGAACAGCTCCTGCCAGAGCCGGGGGAAGGAACCGTCGCCGCCCAGCGTCACCGTCACCGCCTCCGAACTCTGCCACGGCAGGCGGTTCCACAGCATCGCGTAGAGGTCCGCCGCGGGTCCTTCGAGCACGCAGTCCGGCGCGGAGCCGGTCGCGGAGCCCGCCGCGCCGTCCTCGTCCCCGGTCGCCGTCTCGCGCTCCGTACGAGGCGGCGCGTCCGAAAAGTGCACCCGCCAGGCGGCGTTGCCCGTGCCGGCGGCGCCGGGCGCGTCCGTGGTGCGTATATACAACTCCTTCTCGGGCGTCGTGCGCGCGCGGGCGCGGTCGCTCGCGAGGAAGCCCGTCAGCAGCTCGTCGATGCCGTCCGCGGCGAACGCGGGATCGACGGCGGAGAAGCCGGCACCGAGCGCCGCTTCGGCGTCGATGCGGTGTATCGCCGTCTCATGGGCCTGCCGGCGGGCCCAGAACTCCAGCGGCGAAGAAGCGGGCAGGAAGGTCCAGCAAGCCAGGTCGGCCGGGGCCGCCGCCAGCGCCGCGACCAGGGCGGCATGGCCCTCGCGCACCCATTCCACCAGCGCCGTGCCGTCCAGGTCGGGCGCCTCGGGCGGCCGCACGCGCCCGTCCGTCGCGCCCGTGACATATCCCGTCGCCCAGCGGTGGACGCGGCCGATGTGCAGGAGCAGGTCGCGGACCTGCCAGTCGGGACAGGACGGGACCGAGGCGTCGGGGCCGGCCTTGTCCGCGGCGTCCGCCAGCAACCGGCCGTCCCTGCGGAGCATTTCGACGAATTCAGTGATCTCCATGCCACCGAGTGTCCCAGCCGCCACTGACAATGGCCTTGGGCGCGGCCGGCCGACCGCGCAGACTGCGGTGGACCAGACCCAGCAGCAGCGCGTTGACCAGCGCCGCGAGGCCGATGGTGGCGATCGAATACCAGGCCGGAGCGCCCGCGTCGCTCCACATCGCATCCCCCGCGAACCACAGCGGGAAAAGGGTCGGGGAGGTGAGCAGCGCGGCCCAGACGCCGGACATCGAGGCATCCGGATGATCGACGAAGAGCGAGTCGACGACGGCGAAGATCACCGCCGCCGCGACCAGGGCCAGGTAGATGCGGGAGACGGGATTGCCGAACGTCAGCCGCGCCGCGTCGCGCAGCCAGGGAGCCGTGTGCACCCGCTCCCGGGACGTCTCGGAGTCGCGGTGCCGGAGTATCGCCTTCATGTGTCCCCCCAGGGGCGGTCCATGTGCAGATGCAGAGGTACGTGTCCAGTCGTACGTGCTCCGGGTGGGACGGACATCCGTGTTCGTACTCACATACGGGGGTCCGTACTCAAGTATCGAGCCGGAACCGTGGGCTGTCAGTGCGTGATTCCGGCCGCGTGGGCGTCGGGCCGCCCGGGCGCCCCCGGGGCGAGCGGGTGGGTGGCCGTACACGGTGCGGGCGCGGGGGTAGCGTCTCGGTGTGCGGCGCGCGACCGGCGGATTTCCGGTAGGCGGCGGGCCGTGTTTTGTTCATACCGGATACAAAGTCAGAATGGACGGCGTGACCCACACTCGGACGACCAGGCTGGAGCGGGGCCGCGGCGCGCTCGGGCCCGCGCTGGAGCTCGTACACACCGGGCGCGCGCCGACGCGTGCCGTGCTGACCTCCGAACTCGGCGTGACGCGCGCGACGGCCGGTGCGGTGGCCGCCGAGCTCGAAGCGCTCGGCCTCATCACCGTCGACGCGCACCCGACCGCCGCCGCCGGCACCCAGGGACGCCCCTCGCACCGGCTGTTCATCGCCGACCAGGGGCCCGTCGTGCTGGCCGTACAGATCCACGCCGACGGCTACCGGGTCGCGCTGGTGGGTCTCGGTGGCCGGATCGTGGCCACCACGTCAGGATGCGGCACCATCCCCGCCGACCCGGCGCGCATCCTGTCCGAGGCCGTACGCGCCGGCTCCGCGCTGCTGCGCGACTCCGGGCGGCAGTGCCTGGGGGCCGGGCTCGCCGTGCCCTCCGCGGTCGCCGAGCCGGACGGTGAGGCGCTCAACCCGCTGCACCTCGCCTGGCCCGCCGGCGCCCCCGTACGGGCGCTGTTCCTCCAGGCGCTGGCCGACGCCAAGGTGCCGGGCGTCACCGAGCACGTCGGCTTCAGCGGCAACGATGTCAACCTCACGGCCCTCGCCGAACACCGCCACGGGGCCGGACGCGGTGCCCGTGACCTGCTGTGCGTGGCCTCCGGCCACCGTGGCGTCGGCGGCGCGCTGGTGCTGGACGGCCGGTTGCACAGCGGAAGTTCGGGCCTGGCTCTGGAGGTCGGGCACCTCACCGTCAACCCGGAGGGCGCCCCCTGCCACTGCGGCAGCCGCGGCTGTCTCGACGTCGAGGCGGACCCGCTCGCCTTCCTCGGAGCCGCGGGCCGTACGCCGGGCCCCGAAGGCTCGCTGCTCAAGCAGGCGACGGATCTGCTGCGCGAGGAGTACGCGGACGACTCCGTACGGGCCGCCGGCGAGCTGCTGATCGACCGGCTCGGCCTCGGTATCGCGGGACTCGTCAACATCCTGAACCCCGACCGCATCATCCTCGGGGGGCTGCACCGGGCGCTTCTGGAGGCCGACCCGGAGCGGCTGCGGGCCGTCGTGGCGGACCGCAGCCTCTGGGGGCGCAGCGGCGGCGTACCGATACTGCCCTGCACTCTGGACCACAACGCCCTGGTGGGCGCGGCCGAGCTGGCCTGGCAGCCGGTGCTGGACGACCCGTTGATCGTCCTCGAGGGCGAGCACGCCGGCTGACGCGCCCGAGGGGGGCGCCGCGGTTCAGGCCCGCCACTCCGTGGCGAAGGCGCGCGCCGGATTGGCTGTCAGCATGCGGTCCACCGCCTCCTTCTCCAGGGTGAGTTCGAGGCGGCGGCGCAGCCCGAGTACGACGTACGGCATTCCGGGCCCGCCGTCGACCGAACGGGCCCCGGCCGTGGTCGTGTCGCCGCCCAGCAGGACGCGGTCGCCGAACCCCGCGTCGACCAGCGCGGCCAGCGCCTCCGGGAGCCGCCAGTCCGTCGCGTGGTGCGCCCGCGAGGGGCCGTCGAAGGCCAGGTAGGCGCCGGCCTCGGCGGCCGTGCGGTGGACGGCCGCGTCGGGGGAGCGGTTGAGGTGGCCGAGTATCACGTGCTGCGGCGGTACGCCCGCCTCGTCACAGAGCAGGTCGAGCACGTCGAGTGCGCCGGTGCCCAGCTCGAGGTGCACGCCGATGGCGGCCCCCGTGGCGTGATGCGCCTCGGCAGCGGCGGACAGAGTGTGCCGGGCGTGCGCGTCCAGGCCGTGGAAGCCGCCGGCCACCTTGATGAGGCCGGCCCGCGGTCCGCCGGGCCCGCCGATGCCCTCCGTCAGCTCGGCGACGAACAGCCCTGCCAGGTCCTTGCGGACCCGTTCGAGTGTCTCCGGTGCGTAGTGCGCCGCCTGGTGCAGTCCGGTGGCCGCCACGATGCGTACGCCCGACTCCCGGGAGAGGCGTGCCAGTTCGGATGCGCGGCGCCCCATCCCGTACGGCGTCCACTGCGCCACTGTGCCGCCGCCCGCCTCCCGGAAGGCGCGCAGCTCGGCGGCCGCGGCACCGGTGTCCGCCAGTTCCTGGCCGGGTAGCCGGGGCGTGGCCAGAAAGAGGTGGTCGTGCGCGTCGAACCGGCCGCGCAGCGCCTCCGGGGGCAGGTCGCCCAGCACGGTACGGAGGGCAGCGGCAGGGGCGGCCCCGGTGGGGCGGTGAGATGTGACCATGAGGGCACTTTACATACCAGTAGTTACAGTGCGGGCGTCGCTGCACCCGTTGCCGGGCGTACTCCCCAAGGGGTAGGCCCGGTGCCGCTGTCCGTACGACGACGGGAGGCGTCCGGCGGATCAGGCTCGAAGAGAACCCGGAAACAGCGTGACCTTCGAGGAGCTGATCATCATGGACGTCCTGGCGACACCCTGGTCCGGCGGCGGTCCCGGACCCTGGATCCTGTTCTTCCCGCTGCTGTGGGCGGTCGCCGTCATCGGTGTGGTCACCTTGCTGCGGCGCACCGTATGGCGCGGGCGGGGCCCCTGGCAGCGGTCCGGCGCGGCCGATCGCACCGATACCGGCCCGTCGCCCCTCTCCGTACTCGGCCACCGGTTCGCCTCCGGCGAGATCGACGAGGACGAGTACTGGCGGCGGCTCTCCGTCCTGGACGAACAGTTCGGGACGCACGGCAGGGGCAGGGGCAGGGGAGGTGCGACGTGACCGTTCCCGCGGACGCGGATCTCGTCCATACGGACGGGCGCGATCCGCGTCCATACGGCGCAGCTCGTGTCGTACGGACGGCTGAGCGCCCGGTCCCTCGGGGACCGGGCGCTCAGCCCACTCGTGCGCCGCGTGCGGGTGTGCGCACTCCGCTGCTCGCTTCGGTGCGCTCCGTCTCGGACGGTTCCGGCAGACGGTTGAGTGTGTGCCCCGGCTCCTCGAGGCCGCGGGTGAGCGCCGGGAGCGTGAACCACACGACCTTGCCTGAGTCCTCCGGACGTGCGCCCCAGCTCTCGCTCAGCTCCGCGATCAGGGTCAGGCCGCGGCCCCCGGTGTCCAGCGGCCCGGCCACCGCGGGCCGCGGCAGCCGGGAATCGAGATCGCGTACGGACACCGTCAACTGGTCCAGCAGGACCGACAGTTCGACCGTGCACTGCTTGCTGGGCAGGGCGTGCCGATGGACGTTGGCCAGCAGCTCCGTCACCCCGAGGGTCGCGGGATCGATCAAGGCGTCGAGACGCCAGTAACGAAGCTGTGCCGATACGATTCTGCGCACCTGTCCGATGCGTGCCGGCAGGGCTTGGAGCTCTACCGCGCAGTGCCTGCTGGGCTGCCTGATCACGACCGCGACTCCCCTGATGAGGCCGGGCGCGCCCGCCGCTACGGAAACGCGAGGACCGGGTCCGGCGATGTCCCTTTCACCGAAAGTCATCATGGGTGGACTCTCGGTGATGCGAGTCAGTCCAGGGTCGGCCCGCTCCCGTACTCCCGCAACCGCAGAGGGTCCGCAACCCCAGCGCGTCCCGCCGGTCTTCACCCGAATGCAGTCGCCGTGCCGCCGCCCGCGGACTCGTACGGTCCCCGCGCACGCTCCGTACACGCCCGCAGGCGCGGCCGTCCGGGCGCAATCCGCCCGTCGCTGCGGTAACGGCGTCAGGTGCGGGCGCCGGCGGCCCGTACGACGTCCAGGAAGCGCTCGGGGGCGCCCATGGTCAGGGAGTAGCGGTGGCCGTTGAGCGTGGCGAACGCGCGGTCCCGGGCCAGCAGTCGTGGCCGGTGCGCCTGGACCGACGCCAGCGGCGCGCTGTCGATCTCCGTGCCGTAGCTCGTCAGCAGTGCCAGCCTGCCGTCCCTGACGATGACCTGGCCCGCTCGGGTCAGCGACCGCAGCCAGCGCTCGATGCGCACACCGGTCGCGTTGAACTCCGGCTCCCTCATGGAGCACCGCCTCCTCACTCACATGGCGACGGGAAAAGGCCCGCGCCCTTCATGAAGTCTGCCCGGATCGCGGCCCGGGCACCAGTTCCCCTGGTCGTGAGCCTGCGAACACCAGTACCCCGAGGGCTCCTTGGGGCTGCTCAAAGGGTCGTTTATGCAGGTGAGAAGCGTGTGGCAGATGGTTATGATCGAGCTGGGCCCGGTGGTCACGGCGGGCCGGGACGACCGCGAGGAGCACGTCGATGAGTACCGCACAGCACACGGACGGGCGGGACGGCGGCCTCGCGGGTGCCGACGACCGGTCCTGCGACCTCCCGGCGGCCCCCGAAGGCGGGCCCCTGCCGACCCTTGATGTCGACCGCACCGACTCCGATTACCGCGGCTGGCTCAAGGAAGCCGTGCGCAAGGTCCAGGCGGACGCCAACCGCAGCGCCGACACCCACCTGCTGCGCTTCCCGCTGCCCGAGCAGTGGGGCATCGACCTGTACCTGAAGGACGAGTCGACGCACCCCACCGGCAGCCTGAAGCACCGCCTCGCCCGCTCCCTCTTCCTCTACGGGCTGTGCAACGGCTGGATCCGCCCCGGCAAGCCGGTCATCGAGGCGTCCAGCGGCTCCACGGCCGTGTCCGAGGCGTACTTCGCGAAGCTCATCGGGGTGCCGTTCATCGCGGTGATGCCCGCGACGACCAGCCGCGAGAAGACCCGCCTGATCGAGTTCCACGGCGGCACCTGCCACCTGGTCGCCGACCCGCGGACCGTGTACGACGTCTCCGCCCGGCTCGCGGCCGAGACCGGCGGGCACTACATGGACCAGTTCACCTACGCCGAGCGGGCCACGGACTGGCGCGGCAACAACAACATCGCAGAATCGATCTTCCAGCAGCTCCGCCTGGAGCGGTACCCGGACCCGGCGTGGATCGTGGCCACCGCGGGCACCGGCGGTACCTCGGCGACCATCGCCCGCTATGTGCACTACATGCAGCGCGACACCCGGGTGTGCGTGGCGGACCCGGAGAACAGCTGTTTCTTCGACGGCTGGCTGAACGGCGACGCCGAGACGGACTGCCGCACCGCCTCCCGCATCGAGGGCATCGGGCGGCCGCGGATGGAGCCCAGCTTCGTGCCCGGCGCGATCGACCGGATGATGAAGGTCCCGGACGCGGCGAGCGTGGCGGCCGTCCGGGCGCTGGAGACCGCCATCGGGCGCAAGGCGGGCGGCTCGACGGGCACGGGGCTGTGGAGCGCGCTGAAGATCGTCTCCGAGATGGTCGCCGCGGGCCGCACGGGCTCGGTGGTCACCTTGCTGTGCGACCCCGGCGACCGCTACCTGGACAAGTACTACTCCGATGCCTGGCTGGCCGAGCAGGGGCTGGACATCGCGCCGTACGCCCGGACCCTGCAGACCTTCCTCGCCGAGGGCACCTGGCCGGCCTGAGGGGTCCGCTGCCGGGCTCGTCGGCGGCCGGGCCGCCCAGGCCCCAACGCGTCGCTCACACGCCGCTGAGGCGCCGCTCAGACGCCGACGAGGCGCCGGTCGAGCTGCCGCATCGAGTCGCGGAACGCGCGGCCCAGCATCGGGCGGGAGAGCTGCATCATCGAGCGGAACGGCGCGGGGCCGTCGGCGGCGAACGTCCAGCGCACGAGCGTGCCGCTGGTCACCGGGGTGAGCCGCCAGTCCTCCAGCAGGGCGCGCAGGCCCGGCGCGTTGGTCTCGTCGACGCGGTAGGCGTAGTGCTCGGGGCGCTCGGCGGCCAGGATGCTCTCCACGAAGCGGGTGCCGCCCGTCAGCCGGACCGAGCGGCCCTTGCCGCCGTCGGTCGGGGTGATCCGCGAGACCCCCGTGAACCACGCGCACCAGGAGCCGACGTCGTCCGCGAGCGCGGTGTACACCGCTTCGGGGGGCGCGGAGACCTCGGCCGCGAAGACCATGCGCAGCGGCGCGGACTCGGCGAAGTCGAGCCCGACAGGGCTCAGTCGGTGCGTCACGGGACGAGCACCCCCTACACACGGTGATGAGATCAGAACCGACCGTCGAACAATCCGGCGTCGCACACCATAGCCGGGGCCTCGTCAGATGTCTGCGTCGTCTTCCGGCTCACCGGCCACCACCAGCCGCGGCGGCAACTCCGCGAACTCCGCCCGGACATGCGCCGGCAGACCGGGATCGGTGACCAGCACGTCCACCTGGTCCAGCGAAGCGAACGAACTCAGGCCCACCGTGCCCCACTTCGTGTGGTCCGCGACCACCACGACCCGGCGCGCCGACCGCACGAAATGGCGGTTGGTCTCCGCCTCGGCGAGATTCGGCGTCGACAGCCCGGCCTCGACGGATATGCCGTGCACCCCGAGGAAGAGCGCATCGAAGTGCAGCGAGCGGATCGCGGCGTCGGCCACCGGGCCGACCAGCGTGTCCGACGGCGTCCGCACGCCGCCGGTCAGCACGACCGTGGCCGCTCCGGGGCGCGGACCGCCGGCGCCGGCCGCGGCCCGCTGCGCGGCGTAGAACACATCGGCCACCCGGACCGAATTCGTCACCACGGTCAGGTCCGGCACGTCCAGCAGCTCATGGGCCAGCGCGAACGCCGTCGTGCCGCCCGCCAGCGCGATCGCGCTGCCCGGCGCCGCCATCTGGGCCGCCGCCTCGGCGATGGCCTCCTTCGCCGACAGCTCCAGAGAGGACTTCGCCTCGAACCCCGGTTCGTGCGCGCTCGGCTCGCTCACGGGGACGGCGCCGCCGTGCACCTTCTCCACGACGCCCTGGCGGGCCAGCGCGTCCAGGTCCCGACGGACCGTCATGTCCGAGACGCTCAGCTTGCGGGTCAGCTCATTGACGCGGACGCCGCCGCGCCGCCGCACCTCATCGAGGATCAGGGCACGCCGCTGCTCGGCGAGAAGGTTCTGGTTGTCACTCACCCGGCCTGTCCCTTCGTCCCGGCTCACGGCGCGCCCAGGTCACAGAAGCGCTGCTGTTCGGGGACATCCTCGCACGAGGCACTGACAGTGACTCCCCGGCCCGGATGAGGTGAATGCGGCGCTCCGGCGGGCAAGAAAGAATCCGGGACGCACATCGACGTACGGACATCGGGGGAAGCACAGTGGACACCACGTACCGGTCCGCGCCCACAGCCACGACGGACCCGGGCGAAGACGAGGGCGCCGCCGCGCACAGACCACGCCGGATCGCCCTCGAACTGCTGGTTCACGGTGTCGGCGGCACCACACCCGCAGAGATGCTCGACGACCCCCGGGTCGTGCGCGTCACCGGTGACGACACCGCCGCCATCTACCGCCGCGCCGCCGACGCGGACGCCGAGGAGCGCCCTGCTGACGAGCGCGAGGGCGACCCCGAGGAGCCGGTCCGCGAGGCGTACTGCTGGTCCAACCTCACCTCGGGCAACGGCAGCCGCGCCCTCTGGCTGATCCTGCTGCCCTTCATGGTCGCGAACCTCGCGCACTGGATGCGCCCCGCGGCCCCGCGCGGCCACCCTGCCCAGCGCGTGTACGACGTCCTCGTACGCATCCTCGCGCTCACCCTTACGGTGCTGCTCGCCGCCGGGGCCTGCGAGGTGGCCCTGGACCTGCTCGCCTGGCAGTGCGCGGGCAGCCTCTCGTGCTCGGCGGACCGCTCCTGGCTCGGTTTCCTCAGCACCGTGCACGACGGATGGTGGAGCCTGCCGGGCCGCCGCCTCGTGGTCGCGAGCGCCTTTCCGCTGCTCCTCGTGGGCCTGCTGTGGTGGCTCTCGCACCGCACCTGGAGCGCATACGAGTCCGCCTCCCCGCCGCCGCGCCGCCCCGGCACCTCCCGCGACACCCCGCCCTCCGAGCGCCCCACGCTGTGCCTGGACGGCTTCTGGTACGGCCGCCGGGTCGTCGCCCGGCTGCGCTCCGCGCACGCCGCTGCGGGGCTGCTCACCATCGCCACCGCGCTGCTCCTGACCGCGCACGACGCCGACGGCCGGCCCGGCGCCGGCGCGTGGCTGCGCTGGACCGGATACGCGCTCGCCGCGCTGGTGGCCGCCCTCGCGGTCCTCAGCGTGGTCATCGTCTGCCGCACCGCGCGCAGCGAGGCGGAGCCCGACGTGGAGACCGACCGGCCGGTCGTCAGATGCCTCCCGTACGCCGCGCTCGGCGCGCTGGCCCTGACCGCCGTGCACACCGCCTGGGCGCGTCCCGGCTGGACCTCCGCCGGGCACCTCCCGGGCGACGGCACCTTCGCGGTGCTCGCCGTCCTCCAGGGCGCGCTGGTCGTCGGGCTGCTGCTGACCGCCGGGGTGCTCCAGCGGGCCGCGCGGGGCACGGAGCGCACCGCGCTCGCGGGCCTGGCCGGCGCCTCCGTGGCGCTGCTGGCCTGCGCACTGGGCGGCGTGTTCACCGGGGGAGTGGCGCAGCGCACCGCCGACTGGCTGGACCGCGGCGCCACCCCGGGTGACGCGCACGCCCCGATGGCGGGCCCGCCCGTACTGCTCTCCTGGCAGGCATCGGTCATCCCGGTCCTGCTGATTGTCGTCCTCCTGCTGGTCGTCGTGGCCGCCTTCCAGGTGCTCGCCGTCCGCCGCGAGGTCCTCCCGGACATCCCCGGGCTGTACGAGGGCGAGGAGAAGCCCGACGCGCAGCGCACCAAGGGGATCGCCGGCACCATCGCCACCGCGGGGCTCACCGACCGGGCGCCGGTGCTGATCGGCGTGATCACGGCCGTCACCTTCGTGCTCGGTACGGGTGCGGTGCTCGGTGCCCGGCTCACGGGGCTGCCGCCCGGCCGGGCGCTGGACGGCGCACCCGCCTTCGTGGACGCCGTCGCCGAGACGGCACAGGCGCTCGGCTCCTGGCTGATGGGCGCCGGCGTCGTCCTCATGCTCGCGATGGGGCGCCGCGCCTACAAGGACGCCTCGGCCCGCCGCACCATCGGCATCCTCTGGGACGTCGGCACCTTCTGGCCGCGCGCCGCACACCCCTTCGCGCCCCCGTGCTACGCCGAGCGGGCCGTCCCGGACCTGACCTGGCGGATGGCCACCTGGACCGAGACCCACGACGGGCGCCTGGTCCTCTCCGGGCACTCGCAGGGCAGCGTCCTCGCGGCCGCCGCCGTCTGGCAGCTCGACCCGGTGACGCGCAGCCGGATCGCGCTGCTCACGTACGGGTCGCCGCTGGAGCGGCTGTACGGACGCTGGTTCCCGGCGTTCTTCGGGCCCGCCGCGCTCACCGGGCTGCACCGCGAGATGGACGCCTGGCGCAACCTGTGGCGCTTCACCGACCCCATCGGCGGCCCGGTCCGCCTCACCTGCGAGGACGGCGCGGCGATCGACCGGGGGCCGCTGCGCGACCCGCTGGTCTTCGGGCGCACCCTCCAGTACCCGCTGCCCGCCCAGACCCTCGGGCACGGTGACTACCAGGCCGACCCGGAGTTCGGGGCGGCCCGCGCCGAACTCCTCGCCCATCTGGCGCCCGGGATACCGCAGCAGCCCGGCGAGCCGGACGCCGAGCGCGACCCCGCCCCCGGAGAGCGGCCCGCCGCCTCTCAGGGCAGCGCCGGCAGGTCTTCGGGGTAGAGGTGCGTGAGGTCGTCGGTGTTCGGGTCGGGGAGCTGCGCCACCCGGCCCGCATGCCGTTCGACCATCGCCTCGAACGTCTGCCGGGCAGTGCGCCCATTGCCGAACGACGGCCCCTTCGGGAGCGCGGTGAAGTACTTCAGCAGCGCCTCGGAGGTGCCGTCGGCGAGGTGGTACTCCTGCTCCTCGGCCTGCTGCCCGACGATCCGCAGCAGTTCCTCGGGGTCGTAGTCGCCGAACCTGATGGTCCGCGAGAAGCGGGAGGCGACGCCGGGGTTGACCGCGAGGAAGCGCTCCATCTCGGCGGTGTAGCCCGCCACGATGACCACCACCGCCTCCCGGTGGTCCTCCATCAGCTTCACCAGGGTGTCGATGGCCTCACGTCCGAAATCGCGCCCGGAGTCCTCCGGGGACAGCGCGTACGCCTCGTCGATGAAGAGCACCCCGCCGCGCGCCCGGTCGAACGCCTCCTGAGTACGGATGGCCGTCGACCCGATGTGCTCGCCGACCAGGTCCACCCGGGACACCTCCACGAGGTGGCCGCGCTCCAGTACGCCCAGCGACGCCAGGATCTCGCCGTACAGCCGCGCGACGGTGGTCTTGCCCGTGCCCGGGGAGCCGGTGAAGACCAGATGGCGGCGGACTGAGGCCGCCTTCAGGCCCGCCTGCTGCCGGCGCCGCCCCACCTCGATCATGTTGATCAGGCTGCGCACCTCGCGCTTCACGCTGTCCAGGCCGACGAGCGTGTCCAGTTCGCCGAGGACCTCCTCCGAGGGCCGGGTGTCCGGGACCGGCTCGGCGGGCGCCTGCGGCGCCGTGGGGGCACCGCCCAGCAGTCCGGCCGTGCCCGCGGGCTGCGCGGCCGTCACAGGCGCCGCAGCGGCCGTCGGCGAGGGCATGCCGGACGGCACCGCCGCGGCCGCCGGCTGGGTCATCCGGCTCTCGTCGCTGGTGCAGTCCACCGCCGTCGGCCCGTCCTCGGCGAATTCGTACCCGCCGCGTGCGCAGCGCTCCGTACGGCATCGCGTCAGCGTCGTGCGGCAGCCGTCGATCACATGGAAGCCGTAGCCTGAACTGCCCGTGACCCGGCAGTTGTGGAAGGTGCCGCGGCCCTCCGCGGACACGTAGAAGCCCGCTTCGGCCGGCGTGCTGACCGTGCACCGCTCGACGTTCGGGTCGGCGCCCTTGGTGACGATCACGCCCGTCTGGGTGTCCTCGATCGTGCAGCCCGAGAGCGTGCCGCCGCTGCCGTGGTCGCGGAACCACGCGCCGGTCGCCGCCTCCCGGATACGGCAGTCGTCGAGCTGTACGGTCGCGCCGTCGCTGACCGAAACGGCGGTGTTCCGTACCTGCGCGAGATCGGAATCGACTACATCGGCGCGTGAGCCGCGGTCCAGCACGAAGAGCGCGTCCGGCACATCGTGCACCCGGGTCGAGTCCAGCACTGCCGTCGCGCCGTCGCTCACCCACACCGCCGGGTAGTCGCCCGTACTGTCGTGGATCTCGCACTGGTTGGCGTCCACCCGGGTGCCCGGGTCCCATACGGACAGGCCGTTGCGTCCGAAGTGCCGCACCCGGCTCCGGGTCAGCGTCAGCACCGAACGCGACCTCAGATCCAGCGCGTTCTCCGGTATGTCGTGGATGTCGCAGTCGGCGACCGTGAGCACCGCGTCCGTGTCCAGGGTGACGCCGTCCGCCGAAGTGCGGTGCACCGTGCAGTCGGTGAGGTGCCCGGTGGCGCGCGCGGCGACCTGCACGCCCGCGCCCTTGATCTCGTACAGCTCGCAGCCGACCGCCTCGACGGCACTGCCCTCGCCGTTCACCGCCAGGCCGGCGCCGCTCGCGTGGTGCACCCGGCAGCGCTCCAGCCGCGGATGCGCCCCGCCGCGCACCGCCACGCCCGTCTGCCCGGCAGCCAGTACCTCGCACTCCTCGAAGACGCCGCCCGCCCCGTCCAGCACGCTGATGCCCACGCCGCCCGGATTGTCGACCGTGCAGCGCCGCACCGTGGGCCGGGCGCCACCGCGCACCTCGATGCCGGTCGCGGACCGCGTCACCACGCGCAGCCCGGTGAGCTCCGGTGCGCCGTCCTCCACCAGGAGGGCGGGCGCCGCCGAGTCCTGCGCCTCCACGTGCAGGTCCTGCAGGGTCGCCGAGGCCCGTACGGTCAGCGCCACGCCGTCGGCGGGCGCGATCCGCACCGAGCCGCGCGCCCCGTCGGGCCCGCGCAGCGTCACGGCCCGGCACAGCACGAGGTTCTCCCGGTACGTGCCCGCCGCGACGGTCAGCACATCGCCGTCCCCGGCTGCTTCGAGGGCGGCGGCCAGGGAGCTGTACTCCCCTGTGCGACGCCGCCAGCGCGACGTCCCGGAGTGCGTGACCTGGACCGAGCCCTGTGCCATGGCGATGTCGTGCCCCCACCTCGTGCGGCTGTTTCCGGCCCGCGGTGGTACGCGCGGGTATGTCCGCGTACGGGCTGCGCAGGCCCCAGCCGAGCGGCTGGCTGCACCACCGTAGCGCGCTCGGCGTACGGCAGTTGACGTGGTCGGCACCTCGTCCTACGGGCGGTGACGCACTCCGCACTCTGTGGGCGGCGCGTGCTCAGCTCCCCGCGCCGGCCCGTCCCCAGTCCTGGCCCGCGCGCTCCCACTCCTCGTCCCAGCGGCGGTACCGGCGGCGCATCAGCCGCCACATCACCAGCCTGCGGCCGCCCTCGATGGCGGCGCCGGCCAGCGCCGCCGCGCCCAGGCCGGCGAGCACCGCATGGGAGTTCGCTGTCGTGACGTCCATCGGGCGGGGCATGACCCGGCCGTGGCCGTCGGTCCAGATCCGGAAGCGGTCGCCGGGCACCACCGGACGCGGCGCCGCGACGGCACCGATGTGCCGGCTGCCGTCCACGCCGCGCCAGTTGGCCAGCACCCTGCGGTGCGCGTCGCGCCGGGTGGCCGTCTCGGGGTCGGGGTCCACGGGGGGATGCGGCAGCAGCCGGTCCACCTGGACCCGCACCAGGTGCCGTTGGGCGTGCTGGGTCCGTACGGTGTCCAGCAGCGCGTCGCCGGCCGTCCGGGCGGTCGCCCAGCCGGCCGCCGAGGCCCCGAACAGGATCAGGAGGGCGGCGCCCAACGCCAGCCACGCCTCGGCGAGATCGGTCCTGCGCCGCAGCGGATTATGCCGCCAACGCCACAGTCCACTCATCGCTCGCACGGTCCGGCACCCCCTTCCGTGTCCGTAACTACCTCATTACGGGCCCTTCATGCGCGGTGTTCATGAAGAGCGAGCAAAATCACGGACTCGTACGGACCGCTACTCTATCGCCGCCGCGAGCGGCGGCCGCGGGTGACCTGAGCCCGGCGAAGAGGCCGGGAGAGGGCCGCAGGTGCGCGCGGAGTGGCCTGGGGTGCAAGAGGTGACTCAAGAGCGTCCAGCAGCCGCCCAAGGGCTTTCTCGCGGGTGTTTCAGTGGACGCGTACCGCCAGCGTGACCACCGCGCCGGCCGCCGCCCCCGCGGCGATCGTCAGCCGGTCGGCTACCAGCCGGGCCATCCACAGCCCGCGCCCCGTGGGCGCACCGTCCAGGCCCGGCAGCAGCTCCGGGATGACGGCCTCCGTGAAGCCCGGGCCCGAATCGATGACCAGGCACTCCAGTTCGTCGCCGATCCGGCGCAGGATCAGCCGGCCGCTGCCGCCCGCGTGCTCGACGGCGTTACCGGCCACCTCGTCCACGGCGAGCACGAACTCCCCGCGCCGTGGCTCGGCCAGGCCCTCACGGGCCGCACACTCCTCGACGAGCAGCCGCACCTGCGGGAGCAGCCGGGCGGTGAAGCGCCGCTGCAGCAGGTATCTGACGCTCGGTTCGTCGCCGGCGCCCTGGGGACGAGCGGACTCGGGGATCAGCACGGTCGCGTCACCTCCGACAGCGTCAGCCGCGAAATGGATGCCGCTCCCAACCGCTGGAGCGTGCGGAGCTGTACCAGGTCGCCCCGGACCTCGACCCTGGAGAGGCCGTTCGCCTCCTGGACGAGCGTGAGGAGGCCGGTGGCGCAGCCGACCGACAGGAAGTGCAGCCGGCTCAGGTCCAGGACGAGCCGGCCCGCGGCCGCGCCCTGCACCAGGGCGAGTTCCAGGGTGGTGAGGAAGGGCTGCTTCGTCGCGGCGTCGGCCTCGCCGATGAAGCGCAGTGCGCCGTCCGGTGCCCGCTCCGTGTGCAGCGCGCCGAGCTGTTCGAGGAGGTTGCGGGGGTGCGCCTCAGCCATGGCGGTCAGCACCTCCGGTGCGAACCAGCGCCGGTCGTACGCGCAGATCTCGCTGTACGGGCGGCCCTTGAAGAGCTCGTGGGCGTTCGACTCGCGGTGCATCATCGTGTGCACGTCCGCGCCGAGGTCCGGCACCCAGTGCATGTCGATGAACGCCCGCAGGCCCGTGTACCCCTCCGCGACGGCCTGCGTGGTCTCCTCGCGCAGCCGGCTCCACTGCCGGTCGGCCGTGAAGGCGGGGTCGGGGCTGATGAGCCGGCGCATGCTGCTGAGCACCAACTGGCCTCTGATGCGGGCCGTCGCCGTCGTGCGGTTGGGGAAGTCCAGCCGCGCCAGGACCTCTTCCTCGGACAGGCCGGGTCGCGGGAAGACGATGACCCGCTCGCCGCGGGCCAGGCCGAGCCGGGTGAAGGCCGTCAGGACGTCCCAGCGGATCTCGTCGTCGTCGTAACTGACGAAAGCGTGATCGCCGGGGCGCATCCGGTGTACCGGGATGAGGCGATCGCTCGCCGAGTCCCCGGCAGAAATGCGCACGTGAATCTCCCTGTTGCCACCGCAATACGGTCACCATATGCAGCCCTGACGGGGCCCCGCAATGCGGTCGGCGGGGGCTGCGGCGCAGGGCAGGCGGGAGCGGTGCGCGGCGGTGCGCGAAAACGGGATGGCGGCTGCGTAAGGACACGTGCTGACGTCAGCTCAGGACCTCGAAGGGGTCGCCGGCACGGAGCGTGCCGCGCGACTCGGGTATGAGGTTCTGCCCGAACACCAGGTCGTCGCCGAAGCGGCGGTGGCGGGCGAGCGTGCGCAGCGGTTCCTTGCCGCGCTCGGCGGTGCGCTGGTCGGTGGTGGTCACCACGCAGCGGCCGGAGGGCTTGGCGACCCGGAAGGTGATCTCGCCGATCCGCACCCGCTCCCAGTCGTCCTCGGCCCACGGGGCCGTGCCCTCGATGACGACGTTCGGCCGGAAACGGTCCATGGGCAGCGGGCCCTCGTCGGCGTGGTCGCCCTGGGCGATCAGGGAGTTGAGCGCGTCCAGCGAGGACGACGTGGTGAGCAGCAGCGGGAAGGCGTCGGCGAAGCTCACCGTGTCACCGGGGCGCGCGTAGTCCTGGCGCACGGAACGGCGCACGGCCGGGTCGTCCATGTGCACGAGCGTGACCTCGGCGCCCAGGTACGTACTGAACCACTCGGAGGCCGCCGCCGAGGCGGGCACGGCGTCCACCTTGTCCCGCCAGACCTGCACGGGCACGGTCGCGCCGGGGGCAGGAACCTCCACGGACAGGTCCTGCATCCCCGGCGCGCTGAGCCCGATTCCCCCGTCGGGCCGCACCTGCGCGACGGCCAGGGCCAGCCGCGGCCGGGACCGCTGCGTGACATGCCGCCGCTCCTCGTCGACCAGCAGCCAGCGCCGGTCCCCGGCCAGGCCCCATGGCTCCACGGCGGCCGAGCCGGGGGAGGTCCCCGCAAGAGACTTCACCGGGTACAGCTGGAGGGCACGGAGGCGCGAGTTCTGCATGGGCCCATCCTGCCAGCCGGGTCGGACATTTGACCGGGCGGCCGGACAGTTGGCCGAGGGGTCAGTAGCCCCGCGGGTGCTGCGGGCGGCCGTACGGATCCTCGTACGGAGCGGGGCGCGGCGCGACCGGGGCCGCCGGGCGCATCGCTTCGTACCCCGTGCTCATCGGGCGCCGCGGCTGCTGCTGGCCCGGGTACCCCTGCGGGCCGGCGGCCTGCTGCGGGATGTACGGCGTGGGCGCGGGCTGCATCGGAGCCTGACCCTGATAGCCGTGCTGGGCGGGGGCCGCAGACGGGCCGGAGGGGAGCGCGGGCAGCGCCGGCAGGGCCGGCGACGAGTAGGACTGCTGGGACGAGCCGACGTCGTACGGAGGCTGGACCCTGATCGGCGCGATCTGGGGTGTGCCGCGCTCGGCGACAAGGCTGTCGTAGATCGGGGTGTCCGGGAAGGAAGGCGAAGCGTAGTAGCCGCCGCCGTAGGTAGAGCGGGGGGAGGTCATGCCTCTTAAGTTAAGCCCACGATGTGCTGGTTGGGGAGCCTGAAAAGAGGGTTGTTTTACGTGTCGGTAGTGGTTGCGGTTCACTAATGTGAGCGAACTTGGGAAAATCGGTCGCCAACGCCCGTTTGAATCGTGTAAAGGGCGGCTCACTGGGAGGTGAAATCTTGCCTTCTCGGAGGCGTCCAAGGGCCGTCGCGGACCCCCTAGGTTGGGAGGGCGGCGCGCCGCGAAGCGGGAGCGCGAATCCGAAGGAGGCGGCCATGTCGATGCCCAAGGGGGGCAACGCCCCGGTGGATGCCGGAGCGGTACGGATCGAGCTGAGCTGGCGTACCGGAAGCGGCGTCCCGGACGTGGACGCCTCGGCGCTGCTGCTGAGCGGCGGGAAGGTGCGCGACGACGGCGACTTCGTGTTCTACAACCAGCCGGTGCACGCTTCGGGCGCCGTGCGCCACGAGGGCAAGCGGACGGCGGCGGGTACGACGACCGACACCCTCGCCGTCGACCTCACCGCCGTGGAGCCGGCCGTCGAGCGGGTGGTGCTCGCGGCCTCCGCGGATGCCGGAACGTTCGGTCAGGTGCCCGGGCTGAGCGTGCGCATCCTTGACGCGACGGGCGCGGGCCCCGGTGGCACCGCGTCCGCGGCCTCCGGTGGCGCCGAGCTCGTACGGTTCGACAGCCAGGACGCCACCGTGGAGACCGCCTTCGTGCTCGGCGAGCTCTACCGGCGGCAGGGCGGCTGGAAATTCCGGGCGGTCGGCCAGGGGTACGACAGCGGACTCGCCGGGCTGGCCACGGACTACGGGATCAGCGTGGACGACCCGGGTGCGGCGCCCGCCGGGCCGGCAGCGCCCGCGGTGGCTCCCGGGGCGACCGCGCCGGTATCAGGGGCGCCCGCGGCGCCGCCGGCGCACGCCGCGCCTCAAGGTCAACCCGCTGCGTCAACTCCCACGCCCCCGGCGTACGGTGCAGACACGCCCGCCCCCACCCCGGTACGCCTGTCCAAAGTCACCCTGACGAAGGACGCGCCCGCCGTTTCGCTGACGAAGCAAGGGGGCACCTCGGGCGCGATGCGGGTGAACCTCAACTGGCAGACCCGCCCGGCGCCCTCCGGATCGGGGTGGGGCCGCAAGCTCAGCCGGGCGCTCGCCGGCCCCGCGGCCCTCGACCTCGACCTGTGCGCGCTGTACGAGCTGACCGACGGCAGCAAGGGCGTCGTACAGGCCCTGGGCAACGCCTTCGGGTCCCTGGACGCCCCGCCGTTCATCCACCTCGACGGCGACGACCGCACCGGCGCCGTGACCGCCGGTGAGAACCTCACGGTCAACCTCGACCAGCAGCGCCTCATCAAGAGGATCCTGTTCTTCGTCACCATCTACGAAGGCGCGCGCAGCTTCGCCGACCTGAACGCCACGGTCACCCTCACACCGCAGCGCGGCGCCCCCATCGACTTCTCCCTCGACGAGTGCACCGTCCCGTCCAACGTCTGCGCCCTGGCGCTGCTCATCAACACCGGCACCGAACTGGTCGTCCAGCGCGAGGCCCGCTACCTCGTCCCCGAAGGGGGCGTCAGCCCGCAGCGCACGGTGGACCAGGCGTACGGGTGGGGGATGCGCTGGGCGCCGGGGCGGAAGTGAGGCGCACGGCCGGAGCTTTCGTGCCGCGCCCGACGCGCGCTCACGCGTCCCCGGCCTGCGCGGCTAAGCGCCCTCGGACGCCTCTCCCGGGGCGGCACCCGCTCCCGTGGGCGGCGCCCCGTACGTCCGCCCCTTCCAGGCGGCGCCGCGCCCCCGGTAGTGCTGCACGGCCGAATCGACCGTCATCAGGAGGTACAGCAGCGCGGTGAACGGCAGCAGAGGCGCGATCCACGGCGGCTGCCTGTAGTAGCGCAGCATCGGCAGGTACGTTCCGGCCATCACGGCCCACGCCGCGCCCCCGAGGAGCGCGGTCGGCACGCTGCCGCCCACCGTGCCCGCGATCACCGCGACGGGCGGAACCAGATAGACCAGCGCGAGGCCCAGCACCGTACCCGCCAACAGCAAGGGGCTGTGCAGGAGTTGCGCGTACGCGCTGCGCGCCACCATCCGCCAGAGATCGGCCAGGCGCGGGTACGGACGCACGCTGTCCACATGATCGGCGAGCCCGAGCCAGATACGCCCCGTGGAGGGCCCCGAGCGGCCCCCGGAACGCTTGACGGCGCGGGCCAGCGTCACGTCGTCGATCACCGCGTGCCGGATGTTCGCCGGAATCCCGGCCCGCTCGGCGGCGTCCCGGCGCAGCAGTACGCAGCCGCCGGCCGCCGCCGCCGTACGCGCTCCCGGCCGGTTCACCCAGCGGAACGGGTAGAGCTGCCCGAAGAAGTACACGAACGCCGGGACGATCAGCCGCTCCCAGAAGTCCGCGATCCGCAACCGCGCCATCTGCGACACCAGGTCCAGATCGGCCGTGCGGGCGGCGGAGACGAGCGTGCGCAGGCTGTCCGGCCCGTGCGCGATGTCGGCGTCGGTCAGCAGCACGTACTCCGCGTCCGTACGCTCCCGGGCCAGCGCCATGCCGTGCCGGACGGCCCACAGCTTGCCGGTCCAGCCCGGGGCCGGCTCACCGGGCGAGGTCACGGTCAGCGGCAGCCCGCCGCGCTCGGCGGCCAGCGCCCGGGCCAGCTCCCCGGTCCCGTCCGTACTGCCGTCGTCGACGAGGAAGACCTCGGCCCGTCCCGGATACGCCTGCGCCAGCACGGACGGCAGGCTCACCGGCAGTACCCCGGCCTCGTCCCGCGCGGGGACGACGACGGCCACGGAGGGCCAGCGCCCTGGATCTTCCCCGGAGCCGTCCGTCCCCGCGGCCTCCGTAGGTGCGGCGCGCTCCCTACGTGCCGTGCCCGGTGGCAGACGCACATCCGTTCGCCAGAAGAAGCCCTGGCCCACCAGGAGCCAGACCCACGCCACCAGAGACGCCCCAGCGATCCACGCCATCACAGCCACCCCGGCAGTCTGCCCGATGGCGCGGCGGGCCCCGGGGACCCGGCCCGGTGCGGCCCGTACCGGGGCCCGCTGAGTAAGGTGTCCGGGTGAAGATCGCACTCATGGACTCCGGCACCGGCCTGCTCGCGGCCGCCGCGGCCGTGCGGCGGCTGCGCCCCGACGCCGGCCTCGTCCTCTCCTGCGACCCCGACGGCATGCCCTGGGGCCCGCGTACCCCCGCCGACCTCACCGAGCGCGCGCTCGCCGTCGCCAGAAACGCCGCGGCGCACAAGCCGGACGCCCTGATCGTCGCCTGCAACACCGCCTCCGTCCACGCGCTGCCCACGCTGCGCGCCGAGCTGGAGCCGGACCTGCCGGTCATCGGGACCGTCCCCGCGATCAAGCCGGCGGCGGCCGGCGGCGGCCCGGTGGCGATCTGGGCCACGCCCGCCACGACCGGCAGCCCGTACCAGCGCGGTCTCATCCGGGCCTTCGCGGCGGACATCGAGGTCGCCGAGGTGCCCTGCCCCGGCCTCGCCGACGCGGTCGAGGCGGCCGATGACGCGGCCATCGCCGCCGCGGTCGCCGCCGCCGCGGCGCTCACCCCACCGGACGTACGGACCGTCGTCCTCGGCTGCACGCACTACGAGCTGGTCGCCGACCGCATCAGGGACGCGCTGCAGCGCCCGGAGGGGCCCGCGCTCACGCTGCACGGTTCCGCCGAGGCCGTCGCTGCCCAGGCGCTCCGCCGCATCGGTGCCCAGCCGGCGCCTGCGGCCACGCCCAGCGCCGATCTGACCGTGATCCTCAGTGGGCGCACCGCCGCGCTTCCCGAGGCGGCGCTCGCCTATGAAGAGGGCAGGCTGCTCTCCGGTATCCCCGCGACCGGCGAACCGGCGGCCGCGGGACCGGCCTGCTAGGACGGGATTCCGCGGGCGCGCCGCAACGGAGCCGGCCCGTTACGGAACGCGGCATTCGAACGATCGGCTCCGTCTCTGAACGGGCAGTCGGCGGCTCCTGTCTCATGCGTCACAGAGAGTCGCGCTGCCCGCTGCCGGGCGGAGCCAGTACGCGTACGCTGCCAACCATGAGGGACCACCCCCAGGAGGGGGCAGCAGCCCCCGACAGCAGCGACGCCCGCCCGGCCCGGCCTGCCGAGCACGGTGACGGCGGCGCGCCCGCCTCTGACCGGCCGTCCGCAGCGCCCCATGGCGCGCGCGACGACTCGCCGTGCGCCTCCGTGCCGGACGTGTGGCAGGGGCGCGCGACCAATCGATTCCAGTGGCTCCTGGCCGCCGTCGGTGCGGCCTGTATGGCACTCGGCATCGAGCTGGCGGTCGACAATGCCTGGACGTCGGGCCTCACTCCCTTGGTGATGGCCGTCGTCGGCTGTGTTGCCGCCGGGTTGCTCGTCCTCTTCGGCACGCTCGCCTTCGTGCACGTGGCCGTGCGGGTCGACAAGGACTGCCTGGAAGTGCGCTGCGGGCACATGGGCCTGCCGCGCCGCCGCATCCCGCTCTCGCATGTGGTCGACGTCGACTTCGCGCCCCGCGTCACGCCCTGCCACTGGGGCGGCTGGGGCTACCGCTGGCGCCCGGAGCAGGGGACGGGCGTGATCGTGCGGCGCGGTGAGGCGGTGATCCTGCGGCTCGGTGACGGCCGTACCTTCACCGTCACCGTCGACGACGCCGAGGCCGCAGTGCGCTGCATCCGCTCCCGCCTCGGCCTCCAGCCGAAGCCGGCCCGCGGAGCAGCGTAGCCCGGGGCGCAGCGCGGGCCCTTAGGGCGGCGCAGCCCCCGAAGCGCCGCACCGCCCCGGCCAAGGGAGATCCGGCCGCAATGCCCCGGAAGCGTTTCGTCCTCTCCTGGGGTGCTCGCTAGGGTGCGGGGCATGGCGACACCCGACTTCATCCGCGAAATCCGCGCGACCGCCGGCCACCAATTGCTCTGGATGCCCGGCGTCAGCGCCATCGTCTTCGACGACGAGGGGCGGGTGCTGCTGGGACGCCGCGTCGACAACGGCCGCTGGTCGATCATCGGTGGCATCCCCGAGCCGGGCGAGCAGCCCGCCGCCACCGCCGTACGCGAAGTCCACGAGGAAACCGCCGTCCACTGCGTCCCCGAACGCCTCCTCCTGGTCGAGGCGCTGGAGCCGGTCACGTACCCCAACGGCGACCGCTGCCAGTTCATGGACATCTGCTTCCTCTGCCGCGCCACGGGCGGCGAGGCGCGCGTGAACGACGACGAGTCGCTGGAGGTGGGCTGGTTCGAGCTGGACGCGCTGCCCCCGATGGAGGACTTCGCCCGCAACCGGATCAAGCAGGCCACGGAGAACGCGCCGACGTGGTTCGCTGGCATCGGCGAGGCATAACAGCCACAGCCAGGCATCAACAGTCAGGCATGACGGCCAGGCATCAGACAGGCATCAACGGCCCAGAACGCGCTGCGGCTCCGTGGGCCACGTGTCGTGGAGACCGTCGATGACGTAGGTGTGGCTGTGCCGCCAGCCCTCCGGCGCTGGTGCGGCACCGGCCAGGTGCGGGTGCTGGGCATCCAGGGCGGTGTGCAGGTGGGGGATCCGGTCCGGATCGTGCGACGGCCACAGCCGCAGCGCCAGGAGCCCGGCCGCCAGAGCCGTCGTACCCAGCGCGAGGACGGCCGACTGCAGTCCGGCCGCGGCGCCGAGCCAGCCGGCGAGCGGATAGGTCAGCAGCCAGCACGCGTGGGACAGGGAGAACTGCGCCGCGAACGCGGACGTGCGCCCCGTGGCCGGTGCGGAGCGGCGGATCAGCCGTCCGGTGGGCGTGAGCACCATCGAGCAGGCGGCGCCGAACGCGGCCCAGGCGGTGAGGAGGGCGGACCACCGCCAGTTCCCGGAATCGGCCGCGGTGATGCCGCCGAGGCCGGCGAAGACCACGGTGAGCAGCAGGGCGCCGCTCAGCATCACCGTGCGGTCGGGGACCCGGTCGAGTACGCGGGGGAGCAGCAGCGCGACGGCCATGGAGCCGGCGCCGTACGCGCCGAGTGCGAGTGGCACATCGCCGGCGGATCGGCCGAGGTGGTCACGGACGTAGACGACGCTGTTGACGGTGACGACCGCGCTCGCGGCGGCGACGGCCAGGTTGAGGGCGAGCAGCGCACGCAGCCGCGGGGTGGCGAAGAAGAGCCGGGCGCCCGCCGTGGCCTTGCCGCGGGCGCTGCCGGTGTGCGCGGCGGCGGCCGGTTTGGGCAGTACGGCCGAGACCACCAGGGCGGCCGAGGCGAGGAAACCGACGGCGGTGCCGGCGAACAGCCAGTTGTAGGTGATCAGAGAGAGCAGCGCGGCCGCGAGCGCCGGGCTGAACAGACTCTCCAGGTCGTAGGCGAGCCGGGAGAGGGAGAGCGCCCGGGTGTAGTCGCGTTCGGCCGGGAGCACGTCGGGAATGACGCCCTGGAAGGTGGGGGTGAAGGCGGCGGAGGCGGACTGCAGTACGAAGACCAGGACGTAGACCTGCCAGACCTGGTCGACGAAGGGCAGCGTGAGCGCGACGGCCACGCGTATCAGGTCGCTGCCGGCCAGGAGGGCGCGGCGGGGGAGCCGGTCGGCGATTGCGCCGATGGCCGGGGCGATCGCCACATACGCGACCATCTTGATCGCCAGGGCGGTGCCGAGCACCGAACCGGCTGCCGCGCCTGCGATGTCGTAGGCGAGCAGGCTCAGTGCGACGGTGGCCAGGCCGGTGCCGACCAGGGCGATGACCTGTGCTGTGAAGAGGTGCCGGTACGTGCGGTCGCGCAGTACGGAGAGCATGCGGCTGTCCCTTGGCCCGGACGGTCGAGGATGGCGCTCTCCACTATACAAATAGGTGCGCACCTGCGCACCTATTATTCATGGCATCCCTGCCCTTGCTCACAGGATCCCTGCTGACCGGAGGATCGCATGTCCGGTGCCGCGCTCTACGCTGGCTGCATGCCCCAACGCGACGCAGTGCCATCTGCACCTCATGCGCATCTGCAGGCCCCCGATAGTGCCCGCCTGGTCGAGGCGACGGGGGTGTTCGCACTGCTCGCGGACGCGACGCGGCTGCATTTGCTGTGGCTGCTGGCGCAGGAGGAGTCCGACGTCGGCTCGCTCACCGAGCGCATCGAGGCATCGCGGACCGCGGTCAGTCAGCACCTGGCGAAACTGCGGCTCGCCGGGCTGGTGGAGACGCGGCGCGCGGGCCGGCACATCTACTACCGGCTGAGCGACGGACACCTGCGCCGTCTCGTCCTGGAAGCCCTGAGCCACGCGGACCACCGCGTCAGCGGCGAGGCTGCGCACGACTGAAGTGCGCGGGCCGGTCACAGCGGCCGGAACATGCGCTCCCGGGACTCGTAGGTGAAGACCTCGCCGGAGGTGATCTCGTAGAACCAGCCGTGCAGGCGCA